>JAIXOU010000101.1 GCA_027486585.1 Verrucomicrobiaceae bacterium
ACGATCTCATAGGTGGTGAAGCGGAAATTGCAGCGCATGCATTCCCGGCGTCGGCGTATGGCCTGCCCCTCCCGCGCTTCACGCGAGTCGATCACTTTATCTTGGGAACTTCCGCACTTGGGGCAGCGCATAATTGGGGGGCTGAAAAGATGGCACCTGTGAGAGGAAATCGCAAGCCCAGCGTTTAGGCCGATTTTCGACAGCTTGAGCAGATCTCATCGCCAGCATCATTGATGCGGAAGTAGAGTGCGGGATCGTCCACCTCGGTTTTCTGGCAAATCGTGCACTGATGGAAAAAGGGCGCCGAGGTGGGAGAGGCCTCTTTGAATTGGGTCCGTTTTTTGATGACCTTGGCCATGTGCAGGCGGTCGCGCACAAATTCAGGGCCAAAGACGATGAGGAAATTGAGGTGACCAAAGAGGATGGGAATGGCCATTTGAGGTGCCTTCATGATGGTTAATATGGTCAGGGCAGCAGCAGCCCAGGCGATCCATTTCATCTTTACTGGCAAGAAGAAATAGAGGCGGATTTCTTCATTCGGGTAAGTGACCGCAAAGGCCAGTAGCAAACTTTGGAACAGCCAGATACCGCTTTCGTCCAAGCCAAAAATCAGCGAGCAAACGGTGATAGAGATCATGCCGCCGATGAAGTAAAGATTCATCCGAAACGCACCCCAGGCCTGTTCCAAGCCGCGTCCCAGCCACATCAGCATCATGGCAGAAAGCACAGCGAACAGGACATTCAAAGTCGTGGGGATGAATAGATAAGTCACCAGCCGCCAGACCTGCCCAGTCAGGATGCGTGGTCCATCTAGAGCTAAGAAGTCTAGGTAGCGATCTCGGGCCTCAGCGGACTGCATGACGAAGATGGTGAAGGTCAGTAGTTTTAATCCGGCGATGATTTGGACCAGCCCAGGGATGGCAAAGCGGCCGAAGCGTGATTCGAGTCGATCTAAAAGTGGCATGGGAAAAGGATACGCGCAGAGGTTGTGTCTGCGAGTGAGTCTTTCGCTGCCAATTCACCTCAGGGCAAGATGTTCTCTGGCAGGATCGCTGATGGAGAAAGAAAGGTGACGACTTGCCAAATGGCGTATGTTTCCGCCGATCCGATGCCTCCGCCCATTTTTACCGTCTTCACACCGACCTACAATCGCGCTCATACCCTGCACCGCTGTTACGACAGTCTGAAGGCGCAGACCTTTCGTGACTTTGAGTGGTTGATCGTGGATGACGGTTCCTCCGATGGCACAGCGGAACTGGTGGCAGCCTGGCAGGCTGAGGGGTTGGTGCCCATACGTTATGAGCCCCTGCCGCATGGCGGTGCGCATCGCGTGCACAATCATTGTTTAACCTCTGCCCGCGGCCAGTTCTACATCAAGCTGGATTCCGACGATGCCTGTGAACCGCAAGCTCTGGAGCGCTATTGGCATCATTGGAATGCCATCCCTGAGGCTGACAGAGCGGGCTTTTCCGGCGTCACGGCTCTTTGCCATGATCAGAATGGGCAGCTCGTCGGCACGCTCTTTCCGACCGATCCTCTCGACTGCTCAGCAGCTGAGCTGGAATACGTGCACAAGGTCACCGGCGAGAAGTGGGGCTTTTTGCGTTTGGATGTTCTCAGGCAATTCCCATTCCCTGAAGCAGACGGGAATTTTGTCCCAGAGTCCTACATCTGGTCTCAGGTCTCGACCCGCTACAAGACGCGGCACATCAATGAGCAACTGCGCGTTTGGTGGATGGATGCGCCCTCACTAGTGCATGGCCCGAATGATCCGGCAAAGAATGCAGATGGTCACCGGCTGATGTATCAAATGGTGCTGAATCTGGAGTCGAACTACGTCTTCCACGCACCGATCAAGCTTTACAAAGTCGCGGGTCTCTACAGTCGGTTTAGCCAACATTGCGGCATCGGATTTCTAACGCAGTTTCAGGGTTTGCGTGGCACTTTAGCAAAGATGCTCTGGCTGCTGGCTGCACCTGTGGGCACGCTGCTGTACCTGCGGGATCGGCGGCGGAAAAGTCGCTCGTAGTCAGATTAAGCCGCGCGGCCTTCTTCCGCGTCCATCAGGTCAAAGAAGGTGACGATGTCTTCGCGGTGCCCAAGGCCAGCTTCAGCGCGCTGTTCGATGAGTCCATTGGAAGCTTCATCACGCCAGCCGCGCTTCGTCATGAAGCCATTGAAGAGACGGATGTGCTCGGCATCGGGTGCGCGACCGTTCTCCAGACACCAGGCTAGGATTTCCTCATCCGTGCCGCCTTCCAAAACACGCTGAGTCAGGGCTTCAAAGCTCACGCCGAGCAGGGTGCAGACGCGATCATCAAAGGTGCGTTTGCCCTCGATAAAACCCAGGTGATAACCGTCTGGAAGCTTGCCGTCACGGGCCTGAAGTCGGATTTTATCGACAATGCGACCAAAAACCATGATGCCGCCGACCATGTCGCGAGGAGAACGTAAAGGAAATGCC
The DNA here is from genome assembly GCA_027486585.1 of Verrucomicrobiaceae bacterium. Taxonomy (GTDB): domain Bacteria; phylum Verrucomicrobiota; class Verrucomicrobiia; order Verrucomicrobiales; family Verrucomicrobiaceae; genus Prosthecobacter. The sequence continues at coordinate 2,465 of JAIXOU010000101.1, forward strand.
ATGCAAGAAACTAGGGTGGACTGGCCAGAGGTCAATCAGGTCATGCTTTCACTTCACTCCAGGATAGCTCCGGCGCTGCTGTTTGAGAAGGCGACGCTCCAAGCATGAGGCCGTTCAGAGATGGGGTAGAACAAAAAAGCCTCGAACGCGAGTTCGAGGCTTTTGGATTTGAAGTCGAAAGGTGCAGCTTACTTCGGCTGATGCATAGCGATGCAGTGCAGGCCGCCGCCTTCCATGACGAGGTCTTTGCAGGTGACGGTGATGAGCTCGCGGCCTGGGAAACACTCGGCGATCTTGTCTTCGGCAATCTGGTCCTTTTTCTTCTGGCCGAAGATGGGGACCATGATGGCGTTGTTCAGGATCATGAAGTTGGCGTAGCTGGCTGGCAGACGGCTGAGGCGCCAGTCTTTGACTTCGATGGCGTTGGGCATTTCGATCTCGATGATCTCTAGCTTGCTGCCGTCGGGAAGACGGACGTCATCAAGTTGCTCGCGGATGGCTTTGAGCACTTTGAAATTCGGGTCGGACTCTTTGGACTCGACCATGCAGATGACGGCATCTTCACGGATGAAGCGGACGACGTCATCGACGTGGCCGTCGGTATCATCGCCTTCGATGCCGTTTTTGAACCAAACGATGTCGGTGACGCCGAACATGGCTTTGAGTTCTTTTTCGACTTCGTCCTTTTTGCGGGCCTTGCCACCGTTGCGGTTCGGATTGAGCAGGACGTTTTCGGTGGTGAAGAGCAGGCCTTTGCCGTTGGTTTCGATGGCACCGCCTTCAAGCACGAAGTCAGAAGTGAAGCGCTCCATCTTCAGGGAAGCGGCGGCTTTCTCCGGGATGGTGTCATCCAGGTCATAGGGGAACTTTCCGCCCCAGGCGTTGAACTTCCAGTCTGTGATGGCGACTTGGCCTGTTTCGTTATGCTTGATGAAGATTGGTCCGTGGTCGCGGCACCAGACGTCATTGGTGACGTTCTCATAGATGTCCACTTGGCTGAGATCGCCTTCGTTATCGGCGATGCTGAGGCGAATGTTCATGTGGCTGAGCATGGGCGCATTGATGCGCACGCGCTCGTAACGTGAAATGGTGCTGGCGATTTCCCCAAACTTATCTTGAAGCTTGTGGAAGGTTTTTGGGCAGCTCTCTTTGTTTGAGGGCCAAGAGAGCCAGATGGCTTCTTGGGTTTCAAATTCGGCGGGGAGGCGGTAGTTCTTGGGGTATCCTTTACTCATCTAGATAGCGTTTGGTCAGGGGCGCGTATGTGTCAATACGACGATCACGGAAAAATGGCCAGATTCGACGGAAATCTTCCACTTCTTGGAGGTCGCAAGTCACAAGGACAACTTCTTCGTGCTCGATGCTGCCTTTGGCAACTATTTCGCCATAAGGATTTGCAACGAAGGATTGACCCCAGAATTCGGTGTCGTCTTGGCCGCCAGTGCGGTTGACGGCGGCGATGAAGCAGCCATTGGCCACGGCATGACCACGCTGGACGGTTTCCCAGGCGCAGTGTTGGGCTTTGCCAAGTTCTGCTTTTTCGGAGCTAAGCCAGCCGATGGCGGTGGGGTAAAAAAGGATTTGGGCACCTGCGAGTGCGGTCAGGCGTGCGGCTTCAGGGTACCATTGATCCCAGCAGATGAGCACGCCGATCTTGCCAAAACGGGTGTCCCAAACGCGGTAACCGAGGTCACCGGGTGTGAAGTAGAATTTCTCTTCAAAGCCTGGGTCCTGCGGAATATGCATCTTCCGATACTTGCCGAGGTAGGTGCCGTCTGCGTCGATGATGGCCGCAGTATTGTGATAGAGGCCGGGGCCACGTTTTTCAAAAAGCGAGGCGATGATGACGACACCAAGTTCTTTGGCCAGCGCACCCATGTGATCGGTCGTGGGGCCTGGGATGGTCTCGGCTAAATCAAACAATGCTGGGTCCTGACGTGTGCAGAAATAGGGGATGTTAAACATCTCCTGAAGGCAGATGATTTGAGCCCCTTTGGCAGCGGCTTCACGGATGAGCACGTCATGCCGAGCCAAGCTTTGAGCCTGGCTGGCGAAGGTGGTTCCCTGGATCAGGCCTAATGTGACGACGGACATGATGGTCGATAGTTGAGAGAGGATTGATCAGTGCAAGTGAAGAAGTTTACAGGTTCCAAAGCAACGGAGCACCGAGAAGACTGGCTTCTCGGTGCTCCGTGGATTTGGGTTTGGCTGTTGGGGGAGTGTTTAGGCGGCCATGACTGGGGCCATCTGTCGGGCAAAGGCGTCAGGGGGTTGGGCGGTCTTCACGGCTTTGGCCATGGCTTTGCTCAGGGCTTCCAGCGCATAGGGTTTCAGCATGATGTCCACCGGTGGGCAGCGGCCTTCACCGAGGATGGTGAACTCATCAGGATCGATGACGAATCCTGAGCAGACGACGACAGGTAGATCATTGCCTGCGGCACGGAGTTGCTTGAAGGTGTCGCGGCCACTGAGCTTCGGCATGTAGATGTCTAGGAGCATGGCGTCGATCTTCTCTCCGCTGCGCATGATGATGTCGAGTGCCTGCTGGCCGTCGCCTGCTTCCAGGACTCGATAACCAAGGAAGTTCAGCATATTCACGGCAATGGAGCGAACGGGGGCTTCGTCATCGACCACCAAGATCGTGCCACGTTGACCTACAGGGCCTTGAGATTGGCGTGAATCAAAGTCAGAGGCTTCGTCTTCAATGTTTTCTGGATCAGAAGTGCGTGGAACAAAGACACGGAACTCAGTGCCTTGGCTTTCGACGCTATCGTACTCGACCCAGCCGCCATGCTCGCGAATAATGTCCTGAGCCATGCTGAGTCCGAGGCCGGTGCCTCGACCTGGATTTTTGGTGGTGAAGAATGGTTCAAAGATGCGATGGCGCATGTCTTCTGGGATGCCGTGTCCATTGTCGCGGATGGCAATCATGGCGAATTCGCCTGTTTCCATGCCGTTAGGAGAGCGGTGCATGACGTTCTCGATGCCGATCTCAATGATTCCATTGGCATCAGGGAGGGCATCGCGTGCATTCAGGCAGAGGTTAAGCATGACCTGCTCAAGCTGGGTGGCATCAGCGCTTGCAAAGGAGGTTTCCATGCCGGCACGGACGCGGATAGTGATGCGTGGGTCCAGGCTATGACGAAGCATGTTTTGCACGTCGGCTAGGAGCTTCTTCAGGTTGGTCACTTTGCGGAGTTGATTGCCTTGAGTGTGGCGTGAGTAGCCGAGCAGTTGCTTCACCAGATCAGCAGCACGCTGGGTGGCATGATTGGCGTTTTGGAGCTTGTCACGGACATCTGGACTCTGGCTTCCACCTGAGGAGAGTTCAGCAAGAGTAAGATTACCTCGAATTGCGGTCAGCATGTTATTGAAGTCATGGGCGATCCCGCCAGCCATCTGGCCGATGGTGCCCATCTTCTGAGATTCCCGCAGTTGTTTCTGCAAGCCGCGAACTTGACTGCAATCACGCAACATCCAGAGGCGGCCAATCACTTCACCACCTTCGGTCTGCATCGGGGCGGTGCGCATGCTGAAGATGCGTTGATTGCCGTCGGCAGTCTCAGCTTCGATCTCATCTCGGAGTTCTGGATTTTTTTCAGTGTTGTTGACCCACTGAAGCATTTTGTCAGACTCCATGAAACGGGCTGAAATGGCCTCCATGAGGTGTTTGACATCTCTGCCGCCGACTTCTTCCAGAGGCTTGCCAAGGAACTCGTCTAGTTTGCTATTGGAAGCGATGATTTTACCCTCGGCATCGACCACAGCGACGCCTTCGTCACTGGCGGCAAAGATGCCCTGAAGAGCTGTGAAGGCTTCACGAAGCAGACGCTCCGCATTCATGAGGCGTTGAGCGCTCTGACTGGCGTGAGTTTCGGCGGCGTTGAGGGACTGGCGGTGCTTGGCAAAGAGCATGTTGATGTCACAGCGCAGCTTCCAGAAATCCTGAGGCAACCATTCAGACACCTCTTTGACAGGTGGGATACCACGCATGACGGATGCCGTGGCATTCATCACCGATGTAACTGGGCGCAGAACCCAACCGGAAACCAGATAGCCTGCGATAAATACGCCAGCGAGAAGGATGAATCCCTGCGCACTGAAGAACCAGTCGAGGGGTTGGCCCATGAAGCGTGCTGCGCCAATGGCGGGCAGCCAGCCTAATAGCATCAAAGGGAGGAGGATGCGTATGCGGAGTGAATTCATAGCGGAGTTGAGGCAAGGATGATGGGGGGATGAATCAGGGCTTTATGACGGTCTGTGTGAGTGTGTTGGATGGGCTGTCGGAAGTAATGTTGGGAGCTGAGTGATCCCGTCAGCTTTTGCTGGGCCTGGGAGATGGCGCGTTCCAAAGCTTCCGGGAGATTTTGATCCAGCCATTGCGAGACCCAAATTTGGATCTCTTCACGCGATACGGGGCTGGAAGCAGCAACCGTTTGGGTGGCCACGGTGGATTCTACGCCATCTAGGCGGTCTTTAAGAGCGCTCACTCCCATGGCGGCGCCAAAGAGATCGGCTTTCACCTGCTCGATCTCGTGTTGTAATTCTTGTCTAAGAGTCTCCAAGGTCTGCGGCAGCTCCGTTTGCTCGACTGAGGCATGCCAAGTATCATAACTGGTAGCCGGCGCGCTAGGGAACAAGGGCTGGGACTGGTGTGCTGGCGCTGTGGGAAAGGGGCTCTGAGGGCGGCGGTTTAACGGCGGCGCCGCAGTTTCGCTTTGATTCACGACCATGGCTGCAAATCCAGCCGATTCTTTTCGCTTCGGTAACACCACTTCTTGGGGCATGTCCCTGGGGGGCGGGCTATCGATAATGTGTGTTTTTTCGTCGTGATGCAGACTCATGGCATCAGGTGAGAGCACATCATGATTTGCATCAGTTTTAAGTACTACTGAAGAGCTTGGATCAAAGGCTGATTCAGGGGCGGGAATTTCTGGTGTCCACTTCATCACAGGTCCTGTTTCGGCCTGCTTGGCAACAGGAAGACTGGCGGTCTTTGGGGAAAAGAAGGTGAACGCAAGAGGCATACTTATTTTGATAATATCATTAATTACCATAATTATCAGACTTTATCAACTATAAATTTTAATATTTATGTATTATCGTCAAAACTCAGTTTTTGACCGAACTTGGAATTCGTCTTTCTTAGCTCCTCATTTTGAGGGCGATCAAAACTTATTTGAGAAATTGAATGGGGCCAGATTGCCGCAATTTTTTTACGCGAATTTGAATCTCCCTCATTCCTTGTTTACTTCACCGAATTTCCCGCATTTTCCCGCCTGTACGGCGAACCATGCGCTCCCAAGCATCTTTATCTGTGGGGTTCATCTGAAAGCCAATAAAGTGGACAGCAACCTTGCCCATCTTTTCAGGCGCTAGCTCTTTCATCTTGGCCTCCAGCAGATCATTCGGGATGCGCTGATTCTTTGGGTAGGTCTGTTCAAACTGGCCATCTGAAATGATGAAGATCACGTCTGGCTTCATGGCAAAGGCTGCATCGAGCACGCAAACGACACCGTTGGGTTCTGGGCTGAGTACACCTGCCTGGCCTCGGTTCATTTGGCCGCCTTCGCTCCATTCGGTCTCGATCCACTGCATGGCCAAGTCACGATTGGCTGGCGTCATGGGTGTGAGGGTATTGGCAAAAGGTTTGTAGTTCCGCACAAACTGAATCAATCCGAATTGAGCCCCCGAAGGTAGGCTGCTGATGAGTTTGCGGGTCTCTTCTTTGATCTTGATGAGAGGCATACCGCTGCTCGTGGCCTTATTGACCACGCTGCTGGAGACATCAAAACACAGCACGACACGCTGACCCTGGGCCTTCACGCCCATGAAGCTGAAGTTTGAGAGTCCTTTTCCTAAACCGCCACTGCCGCCGAGGCCAAGACCGGCTCCATTTCCAGTGCCAGCGCTACCCGTGAGTCCGCTGATCATGGTAGAGGCCATGGTCGAGGGATCGGGCACAAGGCTGCTCTCAAAGCTGATCTTGGGTGCTTCCGGCAGGGCAAAGGCGGTCGGACGCAGACTGACAAGGCGCTTTTTAAAGGTCGGCTTGGAGGCCAATCCGGCATGAGCCGCCAGATTCATGCGGTGCTGCCTGGTCTGTGGCGGAATTTTGATTTTAGCCGCAGGCGGGGCCACAAACTTCGGAGGTGGCGGCTGGATGTACTGGGCGACAATGAAGGCCCCTGCACCCAGAGCTAGGATGCCATGGATGATCAGGCTGCCAATCAAAGCGGCTCCGGCTCCTTTGCGGGAGGCGGCCGTCGGGCTAGCAGCTGTAGTGCTCATATTAGGAGTCCTCCTCCTCTTCATCGCTGTTGAGCGTCACCCCTTTGATTCCAGCCTGAGCGCAGACATTGAGGACATCGACGATTCTTTGATGCGTGCTTTGGTTCGCCGCATCGAGCGTGACCAGGGACTGCGTGCGGTTGTTATCCGCAGCCTCGCGGAACCGCCGCAAAAGATCGCGCAGGGCCAGCAGTCCCTGATCCCCCGGTTGGCCGAGGATGGCTTCGTTTACCTCCACCGCGCCATCGGGGCGGATGCTGATGCGCACTTCTTCAGGCAGGTCCACGCTGACTTCATCGGAAACAGAGCCTGGCAAAGTCATGCTGATGTCTGCCTCGTGCCGTGGAGGCTTGGCTGAGACGATGAAAAAGCACAGCAATAGAAAGCCAATGTCAGCCATGGGGGCGATCTGCATTTCCTGAGGCTGCTCCTCCCTGCGGCGTATTTTCATGCCCATGATCAGTTTTGCCCCTCCCTAAAGCTGGCTAAAATCACCTCCACCGCGCTAGCCTCAGCACAGGCACGGTAGAACTCCTTGGTCTTTTGAGCAGGGATGGTGGCATCTGCCCTGAGATAGACTTTCAGCGGTGGGAATTGGATCAGGCGCATTTTCAGATGGGCCGTCAACTCCGCGACATTCATGGCCTGACTGCCCACAAAGTAAGTCCCGGCTTTGTCGATACTCACGATGACTCGCCCATTCATATCTGGTGGAATCTCGGCTGCTGAGGCGATTGGCAGTGCCACCTCCACGGCAAACTCATTTTCCACCAGATGCATCGTCACCATGAAAAAGATGATGAGAATCCAAGTGATGTCGATCATCGGCGCGATCTGAAAGCCGATGTCTTCGCTGTGACGACGGCGGATGATCATGACTGCGGGGCTGGTGGGCCAGAAACAAACCGGCCAATGAGATTGGAAGCGACCCGTGCCACCTCAGACATCAGGGCTTGCAGCGTGTTCTTGAAGTAAAAATAAGCAAACATGGCAGGAATAGCCACCAGCAGGCCGCCTGCCGTGCCCACCATGGCCTCACCGATACCACCCGCGAAGTCGGAGGCCTTCGCCGCACCCTGGGAGAGTTTATCAAAGCTCTGAATCATTCCAGACACCGTGCCGAGCAGGCCGATCATCGGTGCCACGGCAGCAAAGGCGTTCAGCATATTCACCCAGAGCATGAGGCGTGTTTCCTCATGGAAGATCGACTCGCCAGCCGCTGCCTCCAGATCAGCCTTGGTGTACTCCGCTACGCCAGTGCCAGCTTTTTCCAGAGACTCGCGGATAACCGTGCTGAGCACGGATGGCGTGGCTTGGCAGAGTTGGATGGCCTTGGCCACATCTTGCGTTTGCAGAGCTTCATTGAGGGCAGCCAGTAGAGCTGGTGGCACCACTTTCTTTCGATTGATCGCGATGATGCAAAAGCTCAGGGTCGAAACCGTCGCGATGCTCGTGAGGGCGATCATGTGCATGACCCAGCCGCCTTCCTTGTAAAGATCGATCAGTGTTTTTGATCGGTGCTTGGCAGGCGCTTCAGCAGCCGCTGGCGCAGGTGCCTCCTCCGCTTGGGCTCGCTGAGAGCTGTTGAGCCCGACATAAAAAAGAGTGCCAGCAAGGATGGCAAAGGCGGTGGAACGGATGAGGTGGAACATGAGGTTAGTCTTCGAAGAGATTGTAGCGTTTGGGAGGTGGTGGCGGGCCCATGGGCTCTGAAGCCTTGGGTTTGTCAGCAGGCTTGGCTTCTGTCAGGGGCTTGCCTGATTCCAGGCTGGCCTTCAGAGGCATCAGCAGTTCCTTCGCCTTGGCTGTATGTTGGCTGTCGGCATAGAGAGCCAAAAGATCCTCTAGGACGGCAACGACACGAGCGCTGTCATGGGTGTACAGGTAAATCTGCGCGGCATGCCAAAGTCCGTCAGCGGATTCGCCTCTGCGTCTAGGATGAAACAGGCTGGGATACAGGGCCAGATCCAGAGCCCGGTGATAATGCCGCTCACGGATCGGCTTCACTTCATCGTCCTCCATCCAGCGCGGGTTGTCGGCTTCCACCTGCTTCAGTGCGGCAAACTCCTTTTGCATGAGAAAACTTGTCACCAGGAGCATGAGATCAGCATTGCTCTCCTCGGCCATTTCGGTGACAGCCCAGGCGCGTCTTTCCACTTCTTCAGGCTTTGCCGTGGCCATGACTTGGATAAAGGCCAGGGTCTCTGTCTCAGCCAAAGCTCGCGTGCGCCGGGCTGGATCCTGGTCTTCATAGGCAATCTCTTTGGCAATCGCCTGAGCTTCTGCATAAGCCTTTGTTTCTCTCAGCGCCCGCGCCAAAGCTAGGCCAAAGTCACCCGCATTGGAGCCTGCTAACTTGATCGTCGGATGCCGTGCTTCCCAAAAGACCCGCAGGGCAGGGATGGTCTCAGCTTTGGCCTCAGCGATGAGCTGACGTTCACCCATGGTCAGGCCAAATTTGACCCCGCCGATTTGATCATAGGGCAGCACCCGCTTCACCGCCCCGCGCTGTACTTCCAGCCCATCAGGCAAAGCGCGGACGATGCCGGCACGGAAGGCCGGGCCTTTGTTCGGATCACTCCAGCGGATCTCATCCAGCTCACCACGCTGAGCCAAAGCACGCGCCGCTTGATCAGCGGTTTGAGCCAAAGCTCCAGCCGTCATGAATGCCAAGCAGAGGAGACTTCTCATGAATCACCTCCTGTTTTGGGAGTCGTTGGTGGGATCTCTCCGCCCTCGGGCACTTTGGGTAAAATCAGACCACCCAGCGTGATGGCACGTTTGCGACCGTCCGCTGCTTCACGAGTGGTCTTTAAATCATCCCGCTGAGCCAGCTCAGAGTACACTTCGCGTGCCAGCTCACTTTTCCCCAGCTTTTCCAGTGCCTGACCACGGCCCCAGTAAGCCTTGGCCACCAGTTCAGGGTAACGATTAAACAGCACATACACCTGCTCATAAATCGGCAAAGCTTCACGCATCTGGCCGCGTTGGGCCTGCAAGCTAGCGGCTGCCAGAAAAGCCTCAGCGCGGATCTTGGATGGCATGGCTTTAGACTTCTGCACGGCCGCATAAAGATGCAGTGCTTGATCCTTTTGAGTCGTCTCTAGAAGTCGCCCACGCGCCAGAGCCATCTTGCCGCCGATCTCTGATTCGACAATGCTGATCCCATGGGCATCCGGTGCCGACTTCGGCATCACAGCTGTTTTTTCAAAGCGATCAAACATCGCCAAAGCCCGCTCGTGGTTCCCTTTGGCTAAAGCCAAAAAGCCCAGTCCGGCATAGGCCCGATCCCTCTCTGGCGCGCGTGGATACCATTTTCGTAAGCCTTCAAACAGTCGCTCAGCTTCCTTGTCTTCGCCGATCTCTGCTGCTGCCTCGGCACAGTCCAGCAGGATGCGCGGGGCAGTGTCTTTGGGCTCTAACTTCGCCCCCAGTCGCGCCAGCATGACTCGTGATTCCGTCGGTTCAGCCCGCTGTCTGAGTTGCGCCTCAGCCCAGCCGAGGCGGATCGCATACTGAGTGCGCTGCAGGGACTCGGCAGTCGCTTTTTCTTTTTGCAAGAGAGCACTGAGCTCCTGTTTTTGATCGCCTGAATAAAGCGCATTCAGTCCCAGAAAAAGGTCTTCCAGTCCAGGCCGCACCTTTTCATTGCCGAGCTGATGCAGAGCCTTCCAATAGATCTCTCGCGCTTCCCCAGGCTTGCCTTCTTGCTTGGCCACCCAGCCTAGCCAATTCAGCGCTTCGGCCACACGTGGACTCTGCGCACGCACTTTGAGGAAGTCTTCATAGAGCCGCTTCATGCCAGCCAGATCTTTTTCAGCCTTGCCGATTTGTCCCTGCTTCATCCAGCCTTCGTCATGAAAGCCCGTCGCGTCGGCGCTGATTCGTTGATAGGCGGACTTGGCCTGAGCTAGCACACCCATGGCTCCATAACAGTCTCCGAGCGTCAGATGAGCCTCAGGTAGCCATTCACTTGTGGGATGTTCTTTTTCTAAACGCAGGAGTTCGGTGATGGCAGGCTCATACTGAGCTTCGGAAAAGAAGGCGTAAGCTCGGCGGAAGATGGCCTCATCCACATACTCACCCGTGCCTGAGCTGCCTTTTTCGACACGCTCCAGATACTCGCTTAAATGCTTGCGTGCAGGCTCCCAGTGCTGCTCAAAATAGGGCACCATGCCCCGCCAAAAAAAGGCGTGATCCCACATCTCATGCTGAGTCGGGAGATCATTCAAAAGCTCATCCAGCAGACGTCCCGCCTCTGCATACTGCTCCAGTTGCAGGATGTTGTAGGCCTCCATGAATCGTGCCTTCGCAGCCAGTTCATCCTCGGGGAATCGCTGACTGACTTCTGCATAACCAGCGGCCGCTTGGGCATACTCAAACTGCCCCTCAAAAGCCTGGGCACGGGCAAACAAGACACCCGGTAAGTTTTTGGCCAAAGGCAGCTTCGATAACCGTTCCAGATAAACATCTGCTGCTTTGGCGGCTCGGCTCCAGCGTTCAAGAGACATCCAGCCACTGATCAGGTTTGTCGTCGCCGATTCCACCAGCTCATCCGGTGGCATCTGACGCACCATTTGATCTAGAATCAGCGCCGCCTCACGCGTGCGGCCTAGCGATTGATAGGCCTGGGCCAAACGCAGTCGCGAGGCAGAATCAAACTGCGGCATTTTCAGGATGTTCTCCAGGTCCTTGCCCATGTCCTTCAGGCTCGTGCTGATCTGAGTTTGACGCACAGCATTCTTGCTCGCTGTCGCGTATTGCAGATCCGCCATGCCATCGTCGATCTTGGCTTTTTGCAGTTGCAGGATCTCAGCGCGGGTCAGGATCAGACGCAGCACGGAGATCGCTTGATAAGGCTGCTCCTGCTCCAGGAACTGCGACCCGAGATCAATCAGCAAAGACGAAAACGTCACCACCTGCCGCACTTGATCCAGCCGCGCCGAGATGTCTTGGGCTAGCGAGATCGCCTCATCCCAGCGCTCGGCTTTAATGAGCGCATGAAGATGCAGGATGTCCGCGCGCCCACCTGCTTCGGGACTGGCGGCGCGGATTTCTTTCCCATACTTGGTGAAGAAGGTGACCGCACCGGGCCAGTTCTCCTCCATGACATAACTCATCCCACCGAGAACCAGCGCCTCCATCCTCCGGCTCGATTCCGCTTTTGGGTCATTAAAAACCGTGCCCAGATGCTTGCGGGCATCTTCATGTTTCCCTGATTGCAGTGCGCTTAGCCCAGCGAAGAAGCGTAACTCCGCCCGCACCAGAGGATCTAGTCCTGGGTCCGCCAGGGCCGCCGCGCTGGGCTTTTCCGCCAGATCCAGTTTCCCCTGACGCAGATAAGCCAGCGCCAGCAGAGGCTGCACCTTTTTCACGGGCTCTGCCAAGGCCGCATCTGCCGCATAGGTATCTAGGAAGCGCTGAAACACCTCTGCCGCCTCCACCCAATGCTGAGCAAGGTAAGCCGTATTCCCTGCCTGAAGCATCTCCATCGGTGCTGCCACCTCCTGAGAATAACCATCCTGACCTGCGCAGATCAGAAGCAGGCTTAGCAGAATGGCGCGAATCTTCTCGGACATGGGATCGGTAACAGCAGTGGGTTACCCGAATCAGCATGGAAAAGGCCACGAGTGATTTTGTCACTCAAAAAGTTTCAATTTCTAGGTCCTGGAGATACTTTTCCTCGTTCTATTAGGCAATTTCCAGGCCTTTGATTGAGATCAGGCTACTTTACCATCCCGAGTTGCCAGAGAATAAAGGTCGCCTCCTCCGCATGTTCACGCAGGCGGTCAAAGCGGCCGGACTTGCCGCCGTGGCCGGCGCCCATGTTGGTCTTGAGCAGCAGGAGATTGGCGTCGGTCTTGGTCGCGCGGAGTTTGGCCACCATCTTGGCAGGCTCCCAATAGGTCACACGGGGATCATTCAGCCCCCCGGTGAAAAGCATGGGCGGGTAGGCCTTGGCCTGGATGTTATCATACGGACTGTAGCTGCGGATGCAGTCAAAGGCGGCCTTGTCCGTGATGGGGTTTCCCCACTCCGGCCACTCGCCAGGCGTCAGCGGCAAGGCGTCGTCCAGCATGGTATTGAGCACATCCACAAAGGGCACATGAGCCACGATGGCCCCAAACAACTCCGGCGCTTGATTGGCCACCGCTCCCATCAGCTCGCCACCTGCGGAGCGACCCGAGGCCGTGACGCGGCCCTGGGCCACATAGCCTTGGGCAATCAGGCCCTTGGCCACATCGACAAAGTCGTTGAACGTGTTTTCACGCTTCATCACCTTGCCATCCAGATACCACTGATAACCCAGGTCATCGCCACCGCGAATGTGTGCGATGGAATAGGCAAAGCCGCGATCCACGAGCGAAAGGCGATTGGCACTGAATCCAGGCGGCATGGCCATGCCATAAGCACCGTAACCGTAGAGATGCAGCGGGCGGCTGCCGTCCTTGCGGAATCCTTTTTTGTAGAGAATGGAAACAGGCACCTGCGCGCCGTCCCGCGCCGTGATGATGAGTCGCTCGGTTTTATACTGACTGGCGTCATAGCCTGAGGGAATCTCCTGCACCTTCAGCACTTCCAGACGCTTGTCGGCAAGATGAAAATCATAGACAGTGCCTGGTGTGACCATGGATTCATAATCAATGCGCAGTTTCGTAATGGCATACTCAGGGTTGTCGCCTAGCCCAGCTTCATAGCTAGCTTCTGGGAAAACGATTTTCTCCGCTTTGCTCGGATCGGCATAATCCCGTAGCTCGATCTGATCCAGCCCATCCACGCGCCCTTCCGTGACATAGAAGTCCTGAAACAAAGCTAGGTCCGTGAGATAATGCCGATCTGATCCTGGAATGAGCACCTTCCATTCATCCGGCTTAGCAAAAGTGGCCGTGGCGACACGGAAGTTCACATGATCGTCATTGGTCAGGATGTAGATCAGTCCATCACGCACATCGACCATGTAACTGCGCCCGACTTTCCGTGGACTGACGAGGATGGGCTGGGCTGTTGGATCATTCGCTGGCACGAGGCGGATCTCACTTGTCACCTGATCACCCGTTTCGATGATGATCCAGTCATCCTGCGCGCTGAGATTCACATCCACGGCAAAGCCAATGTCTTCCTCTTGGTAGAGCAGCTTGGCCTTCTTGGGATCAGCGCCTAGTCGATGATAATACAGTTTGTCCGTGCGCCAGTTTTCATTAGCCAGACCATAGACGAGTCCCTTGCTATCGGCCGACCAGACCAGATTGGAAAGCACGCCCTCAATGACATCCGGCAAGTCTTTACCGGTCTCAAGATCCCTGAAATGCACCGCAAAACGCTCCGAGCCATCGTCGTCATACGCATAGGCCATGAGCCTGCCATCTGGGCTGATGATCAGCTCATCCAGAGTGAAATAGTCTTTGTCCGCAGCCAGCTTCGTTTCATCCAGCATGAGCTGCTCGGCACCGCCCGCTGCTGGCTTCCGGTAGTGCTGCCGATACTGCGCACCTTTGGCAAACTGCGACCAATAGATCCAGTCACCATCTTTTTGGGGCACGGAGCGATCATCCTCCTTCACGCGCGCTTTCATTTCTTTGAAGATCTTTTCCACCCAGGGCTTTTGATCTGCCATCTGTGCCTCATAATAGCGATTTTCTGCCTTCAAATAGGACAGCACATCCTTGTCGCTGATCTTCGGGTAGTTCGGGTCCTTCAGCCAATGCCAGGGATCATTCAACACCACGCCATGATGAGTGGATTGATGCGGGCGTTGTTCGGCAATCGGGGGTTGAAGAGAATCGTTCATCTTGGGGTGAGTCTTGGCTGGATCGGCAGCCTCCATGCTTGTCGCAAAGAATCCCAGAATGAAACAGAATGTGATAAGTGATTTCATAGGGCTTAGCGGTTTCGACAGCGGCTCATTCTAGCACCTATAGCCCTGGCTCAACCTGAACTTGAGCTGGCCTTCTGGCTCATAGAGATGCCTTGATTTCATCTCGCAGCCGTCATTTGCTGACATTCCGATGCGGAAGCTGTGCTCGCAGCCGTCGTTTGCAGGCCTTCCGATGCGGAAGCTGTGCTCGCAGCCGTCGTTTGCAGGCCTTCCGATGCGAAAGCTGTGCTCGCGACCGTCATTTGCGGGCCTTCTGATGCGGAAGCTGTGCTCGCAGCCGTCATTTGCAGACCTTCCGATGAGGATGCCCTCTCCGACGACGACGCCCGCTGGGAAGTCTTTGGCCTGAACATCCCCGCCAATCCCCGCCCACCCGAGTCTGCCGAAGAACTCGTCCTCAGCAGTGCCGGCCTAGGCCGCATCATCGCCGAATGGCCCCCCGGCACCCGCAGTGACGACGACCGCATCCTCATCATGATCGTCGGCGTGGACGCCGACTACCGCGAGTATGGCAAAAGCGGAGGCGACGGCGAAGAGCTCCTCAAAAAACCTCCCTAGTGGCGCGATGGTCAAAATCAAGATCATCTCCCTCAACGGCAGCCTAGAAGCCCCCACCGGCCCCGAGGCTCAGATTGTGGTAGATTAGCGGAGGTGTAGGCTAAAAGCCTAGCTGATTAGTGGAAGGTAGGCTGTGGGTGAAATCGCCCACAGCCTACATTGTCTTCAAAAGCCTGCACGACAGAAAGAGTCGAAGCGTCCGTGACTAACCGCATTTTATCATGGAGTTGATCTTCGAGCTTCACGTCAATAGTTTCACTCATCTATGAACACGCATGAGGTCTCGAAGAATCATTAAAGTTGCTACTGAATCAAATATGCGTCAAAAGCAACACCCATGAAGCCATCAAGCCGTCCTAAATCCACAATTCTGTGGCCCATAACGATCTTGACGAACAGAACAAAATTGTTTCTGATCTGAATTGTTCGGCCAACCACAACACGCCATGTCGTTCAAATCACTCGACGATTACACCAAAGCCGATTGGCTAGCTCGGAATACACATGGTCCGATTACTCCTGATACCCTAATCTACAGGGTATTCAGGGTCGACTACCTACAGAACGACCTGGAATCGGGCGTGCTCACTCTCGTAAATCCTTGCTACGAGACGCAGCAGGATGACCTCGAGAACCCATTGAAGGAAGCGACCTTTAATGTCGAAGGGCGCAGCCACAATTTGTTTCGCCGCTTGATGTCTGAGTATTACACACAGTCATGGTCGCTGACGCCGCCTTCTTGGGGTGTCTTTGGCCAGGGGCAGGATACTGTTCGGGTGGCCTGCAAGGCAGCCACATTGTTTGATCGGTTATACGACGCTGACGATCCATTCGCGAGTCTTTACTACCACATGGCCATCGTTAGCTATCTGCCCTCACACTCGATCACCGACAGAATGAACAATAGCCACTTCGAGTCATTTTTGGATAGTCAGGGTCTAGGCTTGCTTCGCACCGTCACAACGATTCGCTCAGACTTCTCCGGTGAGGATGAAGTCAGGCTGGTATATGTCCGGTCACCCAGAGATGACTATTCTCATCCACTGCGGCACAAAGTCCTTGGCACAGAAAGGGAGCTCTGTGCTCATCACTTCGATTGGAGCGGAATCATTATAGACCACACTCTGTGCCCGACGAACACTGACGCAGCATCAGGACAGAGATTGACCGACACCATTTTGAAGAATGCACATCCATGACCGAGTGTCCCAGCGAAACAAGGCCGAACAAAACGGATGCAGGCAACGGCTCGAAGGCTATCTGTCGTGTCAGCAACGTCTTGCGCTCGCCGTCGCCTGATCCGAAGCGTTCGCCCAGAGAACCAAGCATCACCCCAAACGACTTCCGCAATGAGTAATATCAAATGGACCAAGACCTACAAGGTGCCAACGAAGCAGGGCACATTTAAACTATTTGTGTCAGAACAGTCCTATGTCGGCTGCTATGCATCGCTCCTCTATTCAGTTTTAGTTGGTGAGCGACTGTTACATGCACCTGGTGAGAAGAACGCAGGATATTTGGACATCCGACTAGAGAAGCGTCTTGCCGCCACTGAGAGTGAGGCGTTTGACGAGATCATGGAATGGACCTCGAAGCACTTTAATGTGCTTGGAGACCCCGTCTTGATTTCCACTGAATCAGACGACTAATGTTGCGACCACACAAGGGCGAACAAAACGGATGCAGGCAACGGCTCGAAGGCTATCTGTCGTGTCAGCAACGTCTTGCGCTCGCCGTCGCCTGATCCGAGACGTTCGCCCTGATGCGTAGTTCATCGCCAGATACTCCAGAAGCGGCAGTCCTTCGCGCATGGCTCGAGGAGACTGTCCTTGCAGACTACGGATATGATACGACCCACATTGGAGAGGCCCTTTTGCTTTTTGAGAGTGACTATTCTGGCAGCTTCTTGACCGCATTGCTTGACGGACTGCTGGTGGAGCGTCCCGATTGGGCCGGAGCTACAGAGCAGCCGAGCAGAGTCTTCTTTCGAGGTCTCAGTGCCTACCTGACTGAAGTTCCTTCACATCTTGCTCAGTTGCTAGGCCACGATGGAGCATATTGGGAGATCAGGCAGGTTGCCCGCATGACGGCAGAGCTTCGCTACCTGCCCTGGATTCTCACCTTACTTCATCGAGAGCCAGCCGACGAGGCTGGGGCTACTTATATCATGCTATTAGCGGACGATAGGCGTTCAGCGGTTGTTCTAGCTGACTGCCCATACGTTACACCACCATATCGCACTCGCTTCTGCATTGCATTTCATGGAGACGCGCAGAGACGAGAGTCTTTTCTCACTCACATTCGTCAGGCTTCGTCATCCACGGAGGCCATCCGCCTATGACCATCACCACACACAAAATCGGGGCGAACAAAACGGATGCAGGCAACGGCTCGAATGGCATCTCTCGTGTCATCGACGTTTCCCGCTCGCCGTCGCCTGATCCGAAGCGTTCGCCTAACTAAGGAAGCCCGTCGCCAATGAGCACAGAACCAAAGCCGACTTGTAGATCCCGACGCTTTTCCAAGGTCAGCCTAGCATCGTCCTTCTTTGCTGCGGTGCTGGCTCTAGCACTTGGCGTCGTTCTATTTCTTTCAGTTCAGACCCTCGGCACGCAATACAACCTTTACTATCTTCTCTGGAAGGCAGGGATACGCAAGTATGAGCCACAGGTAGCGCTGGCAGGCATGTTTCATGACCACGCCTTTCGACAGAGCTTCATTGGATTGAGCCGAGCCGATTTCGAGAGGCGGTTTCCCTCGACATTTTATCAGGTGCGCCGCCAGCCACCGATTGCTAAGGCAGGGGAAGTTTACTTCATCAGTGACTATCGGCAGGCTACCGACGAGAGCGGAGCATTTGGTATGTGCTGGATGGCTGTCTTTCGAGATGACCGCCTTGTTGAGTTCGACTTCGCTAAGGCATGACACTCCAATGAAAAGCCATCACGAACTACCCAAGGGCGAACAAAACGGATGCAGGCAACGGCTCGAAGGCTATCTGTCGTATCAGCAACGTCTTGCGCTCGCCGTCGCCTGATCCGAGTCGTTAGCCCCAATGAATATACTGGCCATCGCACTGGCGGACCGTTCCTCGGATGATGGAGAGGATTACACCGGGATTCAGATTTTCATCGATGGAGTCGATCTTCATTCCATGATTCGTGACTTCGAGTTGCCGATGGCGCAGCGCGAGCATGCCGAGCGCATTGCAGGAGATTACTTCGCCCTTGATGCCGCGACTGTGGACCGGGCGTATTTTCTTGGAGATGCGGTTCGGGAGTATGGGATTCCACTGGATCATGGCTGTTTTCGGAGGCCTGTCCATTCATCCCCCTTTTTTCTGTCCTCATTGTTTCTGTCAGTTCTCCGAAACCACACCTCCGCCTGATCCCTGAGTCATCATCCCTGAACACTGACAGAAAGAAGGTGGACAGAAAAAATAGAGCCGCTGAAGAGCTGCCCGGCCTCATGCAGCGGAGGTTTGAGCGAATAGGCTTTCTCTGCGGTTATCCTAACTCTTGCGGTGTTACTTCTCAGACGCTGTTGAATCAGGCTATTTCTGCCTATGGCCACTGCCCCGCATGGCAGGGTTTGCCCTTTGATTCCCCTTTTTTCTGTCCTTGTTGTTTCTGTCAGCCTTCCGAAACCGCTACGCTGCCTGATCCCTAAGTCATCATCCCTGAACACTGACAGAAAGAAGGTGGACAGAAAAAATAGAACCGCTGAAGAGCTGCCCGGCCTCATGCAGCGGAGGTTTGAGCAAATAGGCTTTCTCTGCGGTTATCCTAACTCTGGCGGTGTCGAATCAGGCTATTTCTGCCCAACCTCTTTTGGCCTGTTCTCAGAGAAGTTAGAAACTTCGCCAATCACGTTGATGGCAAACAATGGCAGGCAGAAACATGAGAAAATTAGGGTGTCTGACTGCAAGGAACGAGCCAGCCAAGGCTTCCCGCAGGTTGTGCCGCAGGATCCCCCGACTTTTCTCGCAACGGCCTTGAGTGATGCGCTTTGGTCATTAGTCTGTGGGATGTTCGCCGCACGAGTTCTCTTCTTTTTTATGACTTCCCATTCAATGGCCACAGAGATCATTGCGCATCGTGGGGCTTCGGTGCGGGCACCTGAGAATACGGTGGCGGCTTTTCGTTTGGCCTGGGAGCTGGAGACGGATGCTTGTGAACTGGATCTGCAATTGACCGCTGATGGCGAGATCGCGGTGCTTCATGATAAGGACACGCACCGAACGGCGGCGATCCAAAAGATCGTGGCTGAGACTGCGATGGCCGATCTCAAGAAGTTGGATGTCGGTGCCTGGAAAGACGGCATTTATGGCGGTGAACCGATCCCGACGCTGATGGAGGCTTTGGCGACGTTGCCAGAGGGGAAGCAGCGCTTTTTCCTGGAGATCAAATGCGGTCCTGAGGTGGTGCCTGTTTTAGCACAGCAATTGCAAAGCTGGAAACCACGCGCGTCCCAGCTCTGCATCATCGCTTTCAAGCGCGACGTGGCTCAGGACGCTAAAAAAGCGCTGCCATGGCTGAAGGTGTATCGGTTATCCTCAGAATTAACGAAGAAAAAGCAGCCGGTAGATCTCAATGCTCTCATCGCAGAAACAGTGGCGGATGGGCTAGATGGACTGGACCTTAGCCAGGACTTTCCGTTGGATGAAGAGAGCGTCAAAGCTGTGCGTGCAGCTGGTTTGGAGCTTTATGTCTGGACGGTGAATCGCCCAGAAGTCGCTAGCCGATTTTTACAGTTAGGCGTGGATGGTCTGACCACAGATGATCCGGTGATGCTGCGCCGGGTTCTGGAGAAAAAGTAGAGGTGTTATTCCCAGCGGGCTGGTTGTCCGGTGCTTTCTAGGACGGCATGCCAGAGCTCGCCTTTGCTATCGACTTTGCGTCTGCCGTGGGTGACCATTTCAAGCGGCAGATGCACAAAGGCATTGTGCCAGCGACCGACGAGCATGTGGGTTTTTCCGGCCATGGCAGCGTGAACCACGGATTGTGCTAGGCGGCTGCAATAGACGTTGTCCTGAGGATTGGCGGGCACGCTACGGACGATGTAACTGGGGTCGATGTATTTGAGATTGACCTCCATGCGGCGGGACTTGAAGAAGCTGTTGATCTGATCTTTGAGATACAGGCCAATGTCCCCATAGCGGGCGTTGCCGCTGGCATCGGTACTGCCATCACTTTGGAGGAGATTTTGGCCGGCTCCTTCAGCCACGACGATGACGGCTTGGCCTCGTTTGGCCAAACGATAGCGCAGGGACTCGAGCAGACCCTGGGGGCCTTCCAGAGCGAAGGGGACCTCGGGAATGAGTACGTAGTCCACGTTGCTGCCCGCCAGGGCGGCAAAGCAGGCGATGAAGCCGCTGTCACGTCCCATGAGCTTCAGCAGGCCGACGCCGTTGACGGCTCCGCAGGCTTCTGTGTAGGCGCATTTCACGGCGTTCACGGCCTCGGCAAAAGCGGTCTCGAAACCGAAGCATTTGTCCAGATACATGATGTCGTTATCAATGGTCTTGGGGATGCCGACGACCGCTTTACTGAGTCCACGCTTGGTGACTTCTTCTGCGATGGCTGCTGCTCCGCGCAGGCTGCCATCACCACCGATGACGAAGAGGATGTCCACGCACATGTCTTCAAGTGTGTCCACCATTTCACCGACCGGCTGCTGTCCGCGTGAGCTGCCAAGAATGGTGCCGCCGAAGTTATGGATCTGTGCCACCGATTCAGGGCGCAAAATGAGGGGCGTGTGGCCATAGCGCTGTACGAGGCCCTCGTAGCCGTAGCGGAAGCCGTACACTTTGGTCACGCCGTATTGACGGTGGCATTGATTGACGATGCCACGAATGATGTCGTTCAGACCTGGGCAAAGTCCGCCACAGGTGACAATGCCGACCGTGGTCTTAGCAGGGTCAAAGAAGATGTGTTCACGGGGGCCAGCCTCTTCAAAGGTGATGGCTTCAGAGTCTGTGCTGAGCCCTGCCACCGTATTGGTGTAGAGGATGCGATCTGCATCCGTTTTGAAGGGCACTTCAACGGTGCCAATCTGATGGAGAGGGGAGGGGAACTGACAGGGACCTAAACTAGCAATGGGGACATTTTGCATACGGCGATTCCTTCAGTAGCAGAACAGGTGCCATCTGAAAGGCGCATCTGAAATCTGGCGACTTTGTCATGTTTCGAAAGAATGCAGAATCTTGTTGTTCTTTGGCATGGGCCATGCGGATTGTGACTCATACCTGTATTTCTATGATTCAAAAATCCATGTGCCGGATCGTCCTTCTTATCAGCTGTTTGACACTGACAGTCGATCTTTGTGCTGCGGGAACTGAGGACCTAGCCGCCTCTCTGGTGCCGCCAGCTGTGCCGCCACTGGAGATTCCAGAGGAAAGCTACCCCGGTCTTAGGCTGGCGCGCATTGCCTTTGATCGTGAGTTTGATTCACCGGTCATGTTATCAGCCATCCCTGGAGCGGTAGGGGAAATGGTCGTGGCTATGCAGCGGGGTGAGTTTTCTGCCATCAAGCTAGATGGCTCGGGCGCGCATCGACTGTTTTTGGATTTCCGTGAGCGGATGAAGGGAGTGCTGCTCTTTGAGGAAGGGGTGCACGGCATCGCCTTTCATCCCCAGTATGCCACAAACCGTCTGTTTTATCTCAGTTACTCCCAGAATGAGCCTCGACGCACGGTGATTAGCGAGATGCGCGCTACTGAGGGAGATGTCCCGGTGGCCATGCCTGAGACAGAGCGCATCGTTCTGGAGGTTCAGCAGCCTCTGGCGGATCACTGGGGTGGCCACATTGCCTTTGGACCTGACGGCATGTTGTTCATTGCTTTAGGCGATGGTGGTTTGCGTGATGACCCTTATCGGCTTGCTCAAAATCCCTGGGTCCTGCATGGCAAAATCTTGCGCATCAATGTGGATGCCCGTTCTCCCCACCTAGCCTATGGCATTCCATCCGATAATCCCTTCGTGGCAGAGCAGGCAGTACGCCCTGAGATCTACGCGCTCGGCCTGCGAAACCCCTGGGGCCTAGCCTTTGATGCTAAAACTCATCGACTCTGGTGCGCTGATGTGGGTCAAGATCTCTGGGAAGAGATCAACATCATCCATAAAGGCGCCAACTATGGCTGGAGTGACCGCGAAGGGCCAGCAGCGACTGCTTTCCATCCCAAGCCCTTGCTTCCTCAAACCACCACCGTGGACCCGGTCCATAGCTACACACGCTTACGTGGAGAAGGCATTTGCATTGTCGGTGGACAGCCCTATCGCGGCGCTAAGTTCCCTCATTTGGATGGGGCCTACCTGTTTGCTGACTGGGGCTACGGCCATGTCTGGGCCCTGGAAATGGATGCCGAAGGAGCCCATGCCAAACGCCGCCTGACAATTCACCGTGGCCCCGCCCAGCATAAATTCAACCCCACCCTGATCACCGCCGACACCGATGGTGAACCCGTCATCCTTTCCCAAGAAGGTGGCCTCTACCATCTGGAACGCACGACGGAGGATTGATCCGTAGCCGCGCCCGCAAGGGCGTGGTGTCTGGCTCTAGGATTGATCGTAGCCGCGCCCACAAGGGCGTGGTGTCTGGCAGATTAGGATTCGCGCTAGCAAGAGCGGCAGCCTTACTTGAAGAACTTTTTGGCTTTCTCGAAGAAGCTTTCTTCCATGGAACTGCTGGGGGTCTCGCCGAAGGATTTGGCGAAGGCTTCCAGGTGAGTTCTCTGCTCGGCACTGAGTTGGGTGGGGACGGCGATTTGGACGTGGACGTAGAGGTCGCCGTGACGTTCTTCACCGAGGATTTTGATGCCTTTGCCGCGTAGGCGGAAGGTGGTGCCGTTTTGGGTGCCGGAGGGGACTTTGAGATTGGCTTTGCCTTCCAGGGTGGGAACGGTGGTCTCGCCGCCGAGGGTGGCGGTGGAGAAGCTGAGCGGCATCTGACAGTGGAGGTCATCGCCTTCACGCTCGAAGAGCTCGTGAGCTTTGACTTGGACGACGATGTAGAGATCGCCAGCAGGGCCGCCTTTGGCACCGTAGTCGCCATTGCCACCGCTGCGGAGACGGGAACCGTCTTCGATGCCAGCGGGGATTTTGACGCGCAGTTTGGTGCGCTCTTTGGTGCGGCCACTGCCTGAACAAGGTTTGCAGGGGTCGCTGATGACTTCGCCTGAGCCTTGGCAGTCGGGGCAATTTTGCTGGATCTGGAAGAAACCTCGGGAGGAGATGACCTGTCCGGCGCCGCCACAGGTGCGGCAGGTTTTTTTACCGGCTCCACTGGCGGAGCCGCTGCCGGTGCAGGTTTTGCAAACGGCTTGGCGGTCATACTCGATCTCGCGCTCGGTGCCGCGTGCGGCTTCTTCAAGCGTGATTTCCATGCCGTAGCGGAGGTCGCTACCACGCTGGGGTCCATCGCGGCGCTGGCGCCCACCGCCGCCACCACCACCACCAAAGAAGGATTCAAAGACGCCACCGCCGCCACCACCACCGCCGAAGACTTCGCGGAAGATGTCGAAGGGATCATGGAAGCCGCCACCGCCCCCACCACCGCCGCCATTGGCAAAGGCTCCGTGGCCGTAGCGGTCGTAGGCAGCGCGTTTTTGGTCGTCGCTGAGGATGTCGTAGGCTTCACCGATCTCTTTGAACTTGTCCTCGGCAGTCTTGTCACCGGGGTTTTTGTCGGGGTGATGCTTCACCGCGAGCTTGCGGTAAGCTTTCTTCATGTCGTCGGCGGAGACATCGCGTGGGACTCCCAGTACTTCGTAATAATCGCGTTTGTCGGCCATAGGGGGGAAGGATGAGAGATCTTAGATTTGAAATTAAGCGGCCGGTTCGACCATGACGGGAGTGTGAGCTGAAACGATGACGCTGGCGGCGCGCAGGAGGCGTTCTTTCTGTTTGTAGCCTTTGCGAGTGACGCGCAGGATGGTGCCTTCGGGCAGATCGTCGCGGATTTCCTGGGCCATGGCCTCATGGAGATTGGGATCGAAAGGCTTATTCAGAGCCTCTAGCTCGATGACGCCCATCTCGCGGATGAAGTCGGTGATCTGGCGCTGCACCATGCTCATGCCCATGAAGATCATGGATTTTTCGGACTCTTGACGTGCGGCTTCCAGGCCCATGTCAAAGTTGTCGATGATCGGGAAGAGGGCGCGCAAAAGGTCGGCGTTGGCATAGGCACGGGCTTCTTGGGCTTCACGTGCGGTGCGTTTGCGGAAGTTGTCTAGCTCGGCGGCATTCCTGTAGGCCATGTCTTTCCACTGAGCAGCGTCGGCCAGGGCGATTTCGAGCGGATCTAGAGGGGATGCTTCTTCGACGGGGACGGTTTCTGCGGCTGGGATTTCCTCTTCAGGGGCAGGGGAGTCGGTGGGCTGATTCTTGGGGGTAGGATTCGGCTCAGACATGGTGTTCGTGGTGTGGGGGTAAAAAAGAGGGGAAGGGGGGGATGACTATGCTGGTTTTTCAACCGCAATCAAGTGCTCTGAATGCTTGACTGTTTAACTGCCGCTTAGTTCTTCTGCAAGACGACGAGGGTGATGTCATCGTGGCCGCGTCGGCCATTGAGAAAACGATCCACTTCGCTGACGAGTCCATCGACAACGGCCTGTGGGCCCTGGCCGGCAAGGCTTGAAAGGGTGGCGTGAATGCGCTCTTCACCAAATTCTAGGCCTTTGTTGTCTAGGGCTTCATTGACGCCGTCAGTATAAAGAAGCAGGCAGTCGCCAACATCTAGCTGGAAGGTCAGGTCCTTCGTGACGCGCTCAAAGACCGTGCCTTTATCAATACCGACGGCCAATCCGCCGCTGTGCAGGGTTTCCACTTTACCGGTCTTCTTTCTCCAGACGAGAGGCAAGGTATGGCCTGCACGGGCCAGGGTAAGCCCACCCTCTGGCTGAATGACGACGTAAACCATGGTGACAAACATGTCTTCTCGGATGTCTGGATAAAGCTGACGATTCACGGCTGCCAGGGTGGTGGCAGGCGACGCGCCAGCTTGGGCGCTGAAACGGAGGACGCTGCGGCACATGGCCGTGATGATGGCGGCGGCGGTGCCTTTACCCGAGACATCGGCGATGACGGCCCCCATGCTGCCATCTGCGAGGGGGATGTAGTCAAAGTAGTCGCCACTGAGGACACGGGCGGGGATGTTTTTTCCAGCGATGGTGAAGCCTGGGATTACGGGTGCTTTGTCCGGTAAGAGAATGGTCTGGATGTCGCTGGCGCTTTTCAGTTCCGCTTCGATCTGTTTCTTTTCTGAGGCTGCCTGATGCGCCATGGCATTGGCTAGGGCAAAGGCGCACTGCTCAACGAGAGAGCGAAAGACTTCGAAGTCATTGGGGCTGAAGGAACGCTGGCCTTTGGGGGCGGTGACGGCAAGGATGCCGAGCTTTTTGGGTCCAAAACTAAGCGGACCGAGGATGACCGTGGTATTGGCCTGAAGATGACCGCCTGATCCACCTACACGCTCATCTTTGCAGAGGTCTTGAATGATCTCCACCTTTTGATTTTGATAGATCCCGCCAACTAATCCCGCTGATAGTCCGACGCTGTGCAGGCGCAGAAAACTCATGAGTGCGGTGGCATTGCTCTTGGCCATGTCAGCGATCCGTTCAGGAACATCAGCCAGAGGCACGCAGTGGTCGCTATGGTAGCGAGGCACGAGCGATGAGCCATGAGAGTCGAGCAGATAAAGGACGCCGCCCGTGCTTTCCATCACCTTCATGGCTCCCTCGACGATGAGCCGATACATGGACATGTGGCTATCTTCTCTGGCAATGGCTTCCCCTAGATCATGGAGGAAGCTAAACATGCGCCGTTCTTCTTCCACGATGGCCTGCTCCTCATGAAGTAAGCGGGTAAGAGCGTCATTTTTGACCCGATTGGCCCGCAGTAACAGCACGATGACCGCCACGAGCAGCAGGACAATGAGGACGATCAGAAAGGTATTCATCGGGAGGAGGTCAGGAGACGCTGGATTCACGGTGGCGGGCTACAAGCTCCGTCGGCGTCCCCGTGACGCGGGTCAGGTGGCGGCGGGTTGTGCCCCTGAGACTTCTTGTTCTAAAAAATGGATGACATCGCGGAAGCGCCCACGGTTTTCATGGTTCAGCTCGGCGAGAGTCTGGTGCGCATCGAGGACATGTTGGGCGCTCTCTTCCTTACACTTGGCTTTGGCCTCATTGCAGGTGGAGAGCTGCGCACAGGCCTCACGGCGTTCATTGGGCCAGGCTGTGCCTGCCACATCCAAGTCGAGTAAGTGATTTAAACCTAACTCAGTGAGCAATTGCTGATTCCGCTGGTTGGCATTCAAAACACTCAATGAGCCGCCGCCATGCTCCATGAGATTCAGCGCGGTGCCTGTCAGCGTGCCGAGAAAGGTGGAGTCCATCATCGGACAGCGCTCTAAATCAACGACGAGATCTCGGGTGCCCTCGGCGATGATTCGCTGGAAGGCGCGCTTTACCTGAACCGAGTCCTGAAAAGTTCCGCGTCCTTCCACGCGTAACCAAAAGAGTTTGCCTATATGACCGACGAGAATGGAAGTGGAGGGGATCACGGCGTCAGGTCAGTTGAGTTTAATTACGTTTACTGCCTGCCGCAGGGTGCATCTGGGCGCAGGGTCTCCTTGCGCTACGGACAGAAGAAGGTTTTATACTCACGGCGTAAGGGATGAAAGCTCGGCTTAGTTCCAGAGATTAGAGGCGCTGCTGACCAGTTCTTGATTGCCACGCAGGATCGACATTTTCCAGGCACTGACACGTCCCTGAGTAATGTATTCGGGACCAATCACTTGAAAACGCGTGCTGTTTGAGCGGTGGATGTCGGTGATCTCTTGTTCCTGAACTTTCGTGACGAGGCCACTGTTAGCCTGACGATACTCAAAGCGGACTGTGACTGGCTGAGTGCGGTCTTCGACCTTCCAAAAGAGTGTGTAGTAGTGACCCGTGCGTGCCAGCACGTCTGCCTTTGACACAGCCCCGTAGAGATAGTGATCACGCTCGAAATTGATGGCTGGATCGGCGACGATCGTGGGCCTACCTGAGATCAGATGGTAATACTTTACCTTGGTGATTTTTGCGCCGTCGCCAACTTTGGTTGAGGAGCAGGAAACTAAGGCCGAAGCCATCAAGACCAAAGCGGCTAGACGGAGGAAAGTGGATCGCGATGTGGGGATCATGCGTAGCAGGCATTATTCTAGCCTTCAGCGAGATGTCAACGACTGGGATGCAAGATTGCACTGCGGTGTCGCTGCTTATTTAATTCAGTGATTGGTTGTCAACTAGCGGTCTTCTTGACTCCTTGATTGCAGTTTGTCCGCCGCCTGCTCTAAATAGTCCGCTTTTTATTTTCTTCGACGCATGAGTTCTCCAACAGCCCCCTCCCCGAGTAAGGGTCGCGTGTTTTTTTCGCGCCTCTTCAGCACGCTCCTGCTCTGGGGAATTATCTCGGCAGCGATTCAGTGGAAGTCTGACTGGCTTCTCATCACGCTCACGGGCTTCTTTGGTGTGGCTGGTGCCGTGGAATATTACCGGCTGCTGAGAAGCGATATCCATGCGCGCTCGTTTAATTTTCTCGGATTGTGCATTTGCCTGGCCTACTGGGGCACGGTGATGTGGTGGGTGGTGCGGCATAAGGTGGCTCCACCGATGTGGCTGGATCTGGCCGCGCTGACAGCCAGTGTGCACGGGGCGTTTCTGCTCTGCTACCGTCATCAGCTTGAAGGTATTCTGACGCTTCAGCGCATTTTTGCCACGGTATTCGGGGTGGTTTATACCGTGATCTTTTTTGGCTTCATCGCTCGGCTGATGTACTTTCAGGGAGATGGGGAAAACACGACGGGGCTCTTTCTTGTGGTCTTCCTCGTCATGGTCACGAAGTTCAGCGACATGGGGGCCTACATTTTGGGCGTGATTTTTGGCCGACATAAAATGATCCCCCACATCAGTCCTGCCAAGTCTTGGGAAGGTCTGGCCGGTGCATTTTTGTTTTCCTTTGCCGCTGCAGCGCTGCTTCTCTGGTGGATCCCTGAAAAGCTGGCCCCGCTGACCATGCTGCATGGCTTAGCTTTGGCACCCGTTCTTTGTGCCACAGCAATCTCGGGTGACCTGGCGGAATCCGTGCTGAAGCGCTGCACAGCCATCAAGGACTCAGGGCACAAGTTCCCTGGCATCGGTGGCATTTTGGATCTGACAGACAGTCTGCTTTTCACAGCGCCTGTGTTTTACTTTTATCTGGCAGCCATCGCAGGCTGAGACATGCAGACCCCTATGACATCTCGGCGTAAAGTTCTTCTCCTCGGCTCGACTGGATCGATCGGTACTAGCGCCCTGAAGGTGGCGCAGGACATTCCTGATCGCATGGAAATCGTGGGTTTGGCCGCGCATAGCAGTGTCGAGGCACTCGTTGCGCAGGTTCATGCCACGGGAGTCAAGCAGGTGTCTTTGACCGATGAAGCGTCGGCAGCCAAAGCGCGTGCGCTTCTCCCATCTGATGTGACGATTCATGTTGGAGCTCAGGGCCTGGTGGATCTGGTGCGCGCCAGTGATGCCGACATGGTGCTCGTGGCAATCGTCGGTGTGGCCGGTCTAGCCCCAGCCATGGCAGCGATCGAAGAAGGCAAACACCTAGCCGTAGCCAGTAAAGAAATCCTTGTCATGGCAGGTGAAGCCGTCATGCAGGCCGCAAGACGTCAAGGCGTCAACGTGTTGCCTGTGGATAGCGAGCACAATGCCATTTTTCAATGCCTAGAAGGTCATCAAGGCAGCGTGGTGCGCCGTATTCTACTCACGGCCAGTGGTGGGCCATTCCGCCAGTTGCCTGCGGATCAACTGCCGCAGGTTACCCTGGCGCAGGCCTTGAAGCATCCGACCTGGACAATGGGCCGGAAGATCACCATCGACTCCGCCACGCTCTTTAACAAAGGCCTGGAAATGATCGAAGCCCGCTGGCTGTTTGATGTGCCAATGAGCCGCATTGAGGTCGTCGTGCATCCACAAAGCATCGTTCATAGCATGGTCGAGTTTGAAGATCACAGCGTTATCGCTCAGCTGAGTCACAGTGACATGTGTTTCCCGATTCAGTATGCCGTCACTTGGCCGGATCGTGTGCCAAATAATCTGCGTCCGCTCGACTTTGCCAAACTGGCATCTCTCTCCTTTGAAGCCCCCCGCACAGAGGATTTTCCCGCGCTTGATCTAGCTCGTCATGCTGGTGAAGTCGGCGGCACTCTGCCTGCCGTTTTAAATGCTGCCAACGAAGTCGCCGTGGAGGCTTTCCTCCACGAGCGCACCTCGTTCCCAGCCATCTGGCAAACCGTGGCGCGGGTGATGGAAAAGCACCAAGTCATCCAGCACCCAACTCTAGAAGCCCTCATCGAAGTCGATGCCTGGGCAAGGCGCGAGGCGCTGGTGTAAGGCGCAGAAGCGGACGTTAAACGGAAAGCCGAGCTGAGGTGTCTCAAGGCTTCATCACACGAATCGACCGTGCTAGATTTAATAGTGAAGCCAAGGCCTTTTCGGAAGACTGAGTTCCTGGCACCGTTCTGCTACTTCGATTTAAGATGGCTCCAAGGTGCTCTCCAATGTGTGTCACGATCACTAGCCAGCGCCCAGAGCGGAAAACAAAAACGTTCCTGGTCACCTCCGGGCGATAGGTGCGGATGTTTTCTGAACCAATTCCTTGAGTGACGACTACAGGAGATCCACCTGGAACATTGATAACGCCTAATGCGCCGCCACCACATTCCTCCGGTAGATAACGTTTGCTGAGCATTCGTGCTAACGGGCAGACCGACAGTATGTTTGGTAGGATTGCTTGATCAAGACTTTGCATCGCCTGGTCCTTTGCAGAGAGTTTTTGAAAGGCTGGCGGCAGCAGTTGGTTGTCGATCAATTCTACCTTGTATAGCTCACCGTCAAAATCGTTCCACCAGGACGTTCCTCGACATCCATGTCCTGTTTCGCGTCTAGATATCCATCCCAGATTCGAAGCTGGAACCTGACACGTAAAGAACCCATCGGGACTGGTGTAAAAGCCTCCAGCAGAACGTTGCGTTGCACAACTTGTCACGCCAGCCAGTAGTATAAAAATCAGCAGGATTTTGTCTATTTTCATAGGTGTCATTTTAGCAGATTGAGATGTCTACGTTTAGATCCCTGTTCACATATCTTTTTAAAGGAGCACTTGTTCAGGCTTGAAGTCAGTGTCTCTTCAATCGCTGAATTACGGAAGGGTCACCATGAGTCGCATTCTCCGGTGCAGGGCGGTGAGATTCTGGATGTCGCCTACCTGGATGGTTGTCCTGCCTCCGTTGATGGTGGTGACGATGCGGTTTTGCCCACCTGCCAGCCAGGTCCATGAAGCGGTGCCAACTTTGCGACCGAGGTCGGTCCAGTTGATGAGATCGTCTGTGGCTTGCACGGTGTAAGTCACATCATTGCGGGTCGTGTTCGCCGTTGTGAAAGTGATGACGAGCCTGCCACTGAGGACAGTTGCAGTTTGGTTGATGCTACCAATCGGCATGGCCGCAATTCCATGGGTGGATGTGGAGTCATTGGGAATGGTATCTAGGGCATACTCCAGGAGATTGCTCAGTCCGTCTCCATCAAAGTCGGCGATCAATGCAGTCTGACCGCTGTTATCGGTCGTGCCAAAGTAGGTCTGACGCCAAGCGTTCAAGGCAGAGTCTAAAGTAGCGGTGACGGGGATATCAAAGCTGCTGAGGCTGCCCGATGCATTGACATTGAGCCGCAGTGTGGCGGTTTTGGTTCCGGTTGTCGTGCTGAGAAGGCGGACGGTGAAGCTGGTGCTGGCACCTGCTTGAAGAGGTGCTGTGGGTGTCGTCACGACGCTAAAGTTAGCGGAGTTGGTGCCACTGATGGTGACGCTGAGGGTATCGATCCGACCTGTGCCGTTGTTGGCGGCGGTGAAGCTGCGATCCATATTTTGACCGGTGGCTCCAGCGCCTAACTGGAGGGGCGAGGGGGCATTGTTGATCAGAGTCTGAGATGTCGGTTGATAAGTCACCGTCAAACTCGGGGCCACAATTCGGACTCGATAAACGAGCAGCATCGAATCATGAGCTAAACCCGCATTGTAGGTGGAGAGCGAGCCTGTAGCGGTCATCATCCTTCCATTGGTCGTTTGGAAGTTATTGTCGTTCCCGATGAAGAGGAAGTAGTCGTTGGGATTGGCGGAGTCTCCAGCAGACACCAGTCTGAGAGACTCCCACTTGTCACTGAGAGTATTCGTTGTCCCATCACCACTGTTGATATTGAGACCAAATTTGGCCACTTCAGTGGTGAAGCTGCCGAGACCACCGATCATGTTCAGAGCCTGTGTCCAGGTGATAGCGGTGACTCCGGCTTGCAGCACGCCATTCGGTGCAGGTGCCGCATTCTCGGCATTGTAGGCATTGCCTAGATTCGTGGCACTGCTGAGGTCCGCTAAGAGGATGGATTTAAAGACGGGTGGAGCACCAGGTGTGCCGCGACCATTGCCATCACGGGCTAACACTAACAGGGCCGTATTACTGAGGGCGGTGATGGAACTCTGAGCCCCTGTGCGATTCACCACGGCGCCATTGGTTGTCGAGGCGGTGTCGTCGATGCGCGGTAACTGCATGACATACTGCGCTATCGGCGCAGAGGGGGTGTGAGTGCTGCTGATGTCATAGACCAGCACTCTCGTGTTGAAGCGGCCTTCATTGCCGCTGCTGCTGTCTTGGATCGTCGCACTCTGCATCATGGCAAAAAGACGCGTGCCGTCAGGACTCTGTGCCAAGCCCTCAAAACCCTGATTATCACGCCGCCCATTGACCGGGCTTGCCGTGCCAAAGTCAGTGGTGCCAGTCGGGAAGTGGGGGATCAGAGCCTCCGGTACGCCGACTCTGCCGATGATGCGTTTACTGCTATCAAAGTGGAGGATGGCTGGATTGTATTCGTCGCTGATCCAGCCTTTACCGCTTTCCGTGCTACGAGAATCCAGTACCAGTCCCTCAGTGCTTAACGAAACGCGGTTGGCTAGGCTGCCGTCACTCTGCGTGGTGCTTGTGATGACAATCGGAACCTCGGCACCCCAAAGTGTGCCAACGCCTGTTGGGGTCATTCCTGTGGTAAACATGGCAGGCGTGCCGGAATTGCCGTCATGATCATAAGTGAAGCGGTTAGCGCCAGAGAAAGTCAGGGCAATCTGATTCTGGGCTGACGTCGCCGTGGCCGCGGTGTAAGGGGTGAAGGTGAAATTGAAGTTGTTGATGCGGGCGGCGTAGTTGGGATTGGTGCTGCCTCCGCGATAGCCGCCATCTGGTAGCAGATTGAAGGTGCCGGTGTACGTGCCGTTGCTGTTTTTTGTCCAACCCGTGATCGCCATGTCGGAGATGGAGCCGACGGTTTCTCCAGTCGCAGAATCCAGCAGACTGGCGGGGATACGCCCAACGCCTTGCAGCCCGAGATTAATGAATTGCAGACCATTCATCGAGACGCCCGCAGTGCTCCAGACATCGCGGTTTGGATTCAAAACATCGCGGTTGGTGTTTGTGTAAATCGGTGAGCCGATTAGCGAAAAGGATGCGGTCGAAAAAGGTAATAGTGTAGTGCCGACGCCATCCAGAACATCGGTCCAATTCGTGGCGATATTGCCAATGAGATTGAGGTAGTTTGCATAGCTAACTTGACCTGTTCTGGTCCCTTTATAGGTCCCGCCATCGCTGCTATCAGCTAGCTTCACGGCCGTGCTGCCAGCGTTTAGCCCTGTGCCTGCGAGCACGAGTGCGGGGTCGCTGCTGATGGCGGTAAGAAAGCTGACGGATTCATGCGTGCCGCCCATGAAAGCATAAATCGTGTCTGCTATGGTACTGATGGCGGGATTGCCATCGGTAAAGACGAGGCTGCCAAGACTGCTTGTAGCGCTGGTCTTGATCCCTAGGCTATTGATCACGACCACATTGCCTGCCTGAATGCCACCGCCCGGAGGGATCCAGGCAAACTCGCTTTCAAGAAAGTCTGTGAAAGCTCCACCTGCTCCGAGGTTGCTGCCATTCCACTCATTGTCAGAAAAGTGAATCACTGAGTTCTCTGGGATATCAGTCAGCGCCACAAAAGCCAAGTCATCATCACCGTCGGCGTTGAAGCCGATAAACGCAATGCTGCCGATGGCCAGGGGCGGTGCCGAGCGGAAGACATTCACCGTGTAGGTCTTTACTGTGACTCCGTCCTCCGCAGTCACCGCGATGGCGATAGGATTTGGACCTTCTTGCAGCGATAGACTGCCACTAGTGGCACCGCTGGTCAAAGCTGTGCCATTGACCGTGATCGTCGCTAAATTCTGAGCTGCCGTTGGTGTCACGCTCATACTGGTGACCGTATTTGCCACGATGGTCGTGTAATGAAGATCAACAGCATTAAAGTTGGGTTCCAATAGCTGTGTGCCAACAGTGAGACTGGCCAGGCTGGCATTGTTAGACGGAGCCACCGTGACTGTTGCCGTATTGCTATCCGCCGTTCCTTGGCTGCTGGTTGCGCGCACCCAGTAGGTTTGACTGAAAAACAAAGCAGGTGTCGTAAAGCTGGCGCTCGTAGCACCCGAGATGGGCGTCGTCGTGTTGCCACTAGTGCCCTGATACCATTGATAAGTCGGCACAGGACTACCCGCTGCTAAGGTCGTCAGCGTTGCCGTTGCCCCATTGCTGATACTCACATTGCTAGGCTGCGTGGTGAAGCTGGGCGGTGTGTTTGGCATGCTCACGACAGTTTCCACTGTGGTTGTGGCGGCATTATTCGTTTCGATCGATTCCGCGATGGCTAATGAAGGATCCGCGACCACTGTGCCAACGGCCACATAGTAAGTGCTGGCAGCTGCAGCAGACACATTGATCGTCAGTGTCGCCACGGCACCAGCGTTTAAAGTGCCGCCAGTGAAGTTGACGACTCCGGCAGAGTAGGCACCCGAAAAGCTGTTTGTACCGCTGGCTGACACAAAGCTTAATCCACTTGGTAAAGTCATTCTTGCCCTCACTCCTGTGGCATTGGCTGTGCCATTGTTTCCAAGTGTCACAGAATAGCTAAAGGTCGTGTTAGTGGCTGCATTGGTCGGCGCACTGATGCCTGCCACTAGCAAATCAGGAAGAATAGCCTGAGGGGCAAAGGCAACACCACGAAAGGCCATGTTTGTAGCAGCTGTAGCGAGTAATGTTGGCGTAGCGTCAATGGTCGCATTATGGCCAGAGCTATCAATGATCCTGATCAGTTGGGTTGCATCACGTGTTGCATACAGTGTTACCTTGGTACCAAGAGCACTGCCAGAAAGACCACGGTAATTATCAACCCCGACTCCGACTTGACCGTTAGCCACCCATGAGCCACTGACGAGGGAGAACTTGGTTAGTCCTCCTGTCGTGCCATTTTCATCCGCCAGGTAGAGCGTGTCTAGACCAACTACCGCAGCGCTGAGGTCAGCCATGAAAAACATGTTGGGTGTATCCACGACTGTATCGCTCAGTCCGTTCAGCCGAGTTACCGACGGGGACCCAGTTGTAGGCAGGCCGCTGCCAATGGAGTTAATGCCTTTAAAGGTGTTTGTTCCGCTACTGGAGGAAGCGTACAATTGGCCGCCGAAAATAGCTGTCTGACGAACATTGGTCAGCAAGGCGGTAGAGGTGAGATCCACAGAGCTGGTGCTGCCTAACAAAGCATAGCGAAGGCCTCCAGCCGCAGCGCCAAACCAGAATGCTGAGCCATCAGCGGAAGCTGCAGAACGTGGATTATTCGTGATGGCTGTGCCTGTCAGTGCGGTTGTCGTGTTGACCGAACCATTTGCTGCAATGCGCGCGATGACACGTGGAATCGTAGCACCCGTTGAAGTCGTGAGGCTGCCTGTCGTGAGTGAAGTATCGTAGCCAGTCGCAATCAGAAACCGGCCATCTGCTGAACGTTGCATCAGGCCTTCTGAGTTCGCAGAGCCAGAGGCAGTGATGCGGCGTTGAGTTCCCGCCGTGGTCGTCGGCATAGTGAGAGAACGCACCAGCACTCCTGCGGGTGTGTATTCATCCAGAAAAATGGCCGTTGCAGTATTCGCCAGTGCCGCTGTGCCAGTCCCTACACGATAAACCACCACATTCCCTGGCGTGAACGCCGTCTGACCAGAAGCAGTGGTCAGACAGGCCACCACCAAAGCTGCGTATAGGCTCGGCTTTTGAAGGCGCTGAATGAGGGTCGGCATTGGGTAGGACTTGGTTTATACCCTATCGAGTGAGAAACGTTCAATGAGAAACACCTCGGCCATGTGTTATTCCTCCTTCCTTGATTAGGAATGCAGCCTTTGAAATGAAATAGCTTGCTTGCCAGAGAGGCTCAGGACTAAAACGACGTTCTTCCACACCATGAGTTTTCTTTCCCGAGACGCCACCGTCGCTAAACCTGGATTCAATCGCTGGCTCGTTCCACCAGCAGCCATTGCTGTACACATGTGCATTGGGCAGGTTTATGGGTTTAGTGTCTTTAAAAAGCCTCTGGCTAAACTCATCGGCGTGACTGCGCCAGCGGCCGGCGATTGGACAGAAGCAGAAGTCGGTGTGGCCTATTCCATCGCGCTGGCATTGCTCGGGCTTTCAGCTGCTGTGTTCGGTAAATGGGTGGAGCGCAGTGGTCCACGTAAAACCATGGTAGCCAGCATGATCTGCTTTTGTCTCGGACTGGTGCTAGCCTCACTCTCGGTCAAATTTCATCAACTCTGGCTTCTCTATGCTGGTTACGGACTGATCGGCGGCATTGGTCTCGGCTTGGGCTACATCGCCCCAGTCTCCACCCTGATGAAATGGTTCCCCGACCGTCCCGGCATGGCCACGGGTATGGCGATCATGGGTTTTGGCGGCGGTGCCTTGATCGGTGGTCCCTTGGCGCAGGAGTTGATCAAGCGTTTTGCCTCCGCAACTTCCGTCGGTGCTGGTGAGGCCTTGCTTGTCATGGCTGGCCTGTATGCCCTTTCGATGTTGTTTGGAGCATTCATTGTCCGTGTGCCGCCAGAGGGCTGGAAACCTGAAGGCTGGGTACCCAAACAAAGCACGGCGAAGCTTGTTACCAGCGCTAGTGTTTCTGTGGATACGGCCTGGAAAACGCCGCAGTTTTGGATGCTCTGGGTCGTGCTCTGCATGAATGTCAGCGCGGGCATTGGCATTCTCGGTCAGGCCTCCCCGATGATTCAGGACATGTTCAAAGTCACGCCAGCCGCTGCCGCAGGTTATGTCGGACTGCTTTCCCTTTGCAATCTTGGCGGGCGCTTTTTCTGGTCGTCCATGTCAGACATTGTCGGGCGTAAAGGCATCTACTGCCTTTATTTCATCTTGGGGGCAGCCTTGTATGCCAGCGTGCCATGGATCCAGGGACAGGGAAGCGTCACCCTCTTTGTCATCGCTACAGGGCTGATTCTTACCATGTATGGCGGTGGATTCGCGACCATCCCTGCCTATTTGCGTGATTTATTTGGTAGTTATCAGGTGGGCGCTATCCACGGCCGTCTCATCACTGCTTGGTCTATGGCTGCGATCTTGGGGCCTCAGATCATGGATCGTTTATCCATGGCCAACAAAAAAGTCATGCCACATGAACAGGCTTACAATGGAATCTTTCATCTCATGATTGGCCTTTTGATCGTCGGATTGATCGCCAATCTGCTCGTGCGCCCTGTGGATGCTAAGCATCATGTCAAGCCAACCGCTCAAGCCTAATTTCTCATGAAAACGCTCACTTTAATCATCGCCTGGACTTGGATCACGGTGCCTCTTGGCTGGGGCGTCTACCAATCCATTCAAATGTCGCGACCACTGTTTGGGATGGAGAAGCCGCAGGCATCTTCGATTTCACCCCGCTGAGGAGTCCGGATTTTAACGGAAGAGGTTTTTTCTGTCCAAGAATGCTGCCTTAGTGACTGTTACCTGTGATTATGCAAACGGTACCTCATCATGAAATCCTGACCAATCGCCGTGACTTCCTGCGCAAGGCAGGTGGTGGCTTTGGCGCGCTAGCGGCTTCTTACCTTCTGGGGGAAAGCCCTGCTATGTCGGCTTTGAGTGATGCGGGTGGGCAGGCTGCCAATCCGATGGCGGCAAAGCTGGCTCATCGAGTGGGAAAGGCCAAGAGTGTCATTTTTCTCTTCATGGAAGGTGGGCCGAGTCATGTGGACTTGTTTGATCCGAAGCCTCTGCTGCGTCAGCTCGCGGGACAGCAGCTCCCGGCCAGCTTTGGCAGCGTCATTACCGCCATGGGGGAGAGCAAGGCCCCGCTGCTGGCGGATAAACGCGAGTGGAAACAGCATGGCGAAAGTGGTCTCTGGATCTCAGATTGGCTGCCCCACACCGCGCGCATGGCGGATGACCTCTGTGTGATCCGCAGCTGCGTCTCCAGCGGTATCAATCACGCAGGCGGCGTTTGCCAAATGAACACGGGCAGCATCTTTGGCGGTCGCCCTTCATTAGGAGCCTGGGTCAATTATGGACTGGGCACACAGAATCAGAACTTGCCAGCTTTTGTCGTTTTAAAAGATAGCGACGCTCAAGTAGTGAATGGCGTGCGGAACTGGGGTAGCGGCTTCATGCCTGCCGTCTATCAGGGCGTGCAGTTCGAGCCTGACGGCAGCCCGATTGCCAATCTCGCCACACCGAAGAGTATTAGTGAGGCCCGTCAGCGAGCGAAGTTGGGTTTCCTGAATCAGATGAATCAGGGTTTTGGTGCTGGACGCCAAGACAACACCCAACTCGATGCCCGTATCAAAGCCTACGAGTTGGCCTTCCGTATGCAGGCAGAGGCACCCGAGGCCGTGGATCTCGGCAAGGAATCCGAGGCCACCAAGAAGCTCTACGGCATGGACGAGGAAAGAACCGCCACCTTTGGCCGAAACTGCCTGCTTGCACGCCGCCTCGTCGAGCGCGGAGTCCGCTTCATCCAGCTCTATTCTGGGGCCGGCAGTAAATGGGATGCCCATGATAAGATCGAAGCCAATCACACCAAATACTGCGGAGAGACTGATAAGCCCGTCGCAGGCCTACTGATGGATTTAAAAGCGCGTGGATTGTTGGATGAAACCCTCGTGATCTGGGGGGGCGAGTTTGGCCGTACCCCGATGAGTGAAAAAGGCGATGGTCGCGACCACAATCCCACCGGCTTTACCATGTGGATGGCGGGCGGTGGGATCAAAGGCGGACAGACCATCGGCAGCACCGATGATCTAGGCCTGCGTGCTGTGGATGATAAACTCCATGTCCACGACCTCCATGCCACCATCCTGCACCTCATGGGCATGGATCACACCAAGCTCGTGTATAAGTACAAAGGTCGTCCTGAACGCATCGACCAGAACGAGGGTAACCCCTACACGAAGATGCGCATGGTCTGATCTGAAACGAAGTGAAAACTTCTTCTTGGCATCTGGCCAAGTCTGAGTGTATGGAATGGGTTCGTAACCCAAGCATCTGGAGAGGTGGTCGAGTGGTTTATGGCTTCAGTCTTGAAAACTGACGTGGTCGAAAGGCCACCGTGGGTTCGAATCCCACCCTCTCCACCATTCTTCGCTGACGTTAGGAAGCGAAGAATGCCCTCCGAAGCTCGCAGAGCGAAGGATGGGCTTTTACCC
Organism: Verrucomicrobiaceae bacterium; assembly: GCA_027486585.1. Lineage (GTDB taxonomy): Bacteria > Verrucomicrobiota > Verrucomicrobiia > Verrucomicrobiales > Verrucomicrobiaceae > Prosthecobacter. The sequence goes on from JAIXOU010000101.1 coordinate 40,817, forward strand.
TTTACCGCCCAGCTTCGAATGGCACGCCATTTTTGAAGAACGCACTTGGCTCAGTCACTCCAGAACCCTGTTGCGCCAGTAGTCAGGTCGTCTCTTTTCGTGCATCACCGCGTAAATGCAGACAAATTGAGCCGCTTCGTCAAAGCTGTAATAGAGGCGGAAGGGGAATTTTTTGAGCCGACAGATTCGAATCGCATCATCTACGAGCTGGTAGCGCAGAGGGTCGGCTAAAATGTTGTTCACAGCAGCGCGAACGGCGTTTACAAAACGGTCGCCAGCAAAAATACTGCGGTCTTCATACCAGTGCGAGGCGTCGCGGAATTCCTCGCGGGCTTCGGGATGAAAATCAAAGGTCATGCATAGCGCCGTGATGCTAGCGACTGCTCAATCTCATGAAACACCTGTTCTCCTGGAATGGTTTTCACGGTGCCTGTTTTGATTTCCTTGATGCGGCGGTTCACTTCGTTAACCTGATCTGCTTCTAGAGAGGGTTCGCTCTGGATGGTCGGGATGAGACGCTCAATCAGTTGCAGTCTGTTATCGTCTGATAAAGAAAGCGCTTCATCAAAGAGTGAGTCCAAGGTGGCAATCATAGCCGAATTGTATCTTTTCTTCTAGATCAGACAAGTTGTGAATTTGCTGCATCGATTCACCCCCGAATCTCGGAGATCACTTCGCGTAAATGGTCTTCGGTGACCTCGTTGCTGACGTGGGCGCTACCCAGGGCGCTGAGGAGAACGAAGCGGATTTTGCCGTGCTCAAATTTTTTGTCCATGCGGGCGATACGAAGGAGTTCTTCGGTTTCAAAACTGGCGGATAGCTGGACGGGTAAATCAAAGCGACGCTGGAGGTCGAGGATGCGGTCGGCATCTGTGGTGGTTAGCTTGGAAAGCTTGACGGAAAGCAGCGCAGCAGCGCGGAGTCCCAGCGAAATGGCTTCTCCGTGCAGGAGGACTCCATAGCCAGCGGCGGCTTCGATGGCGTGACCGAGGGTGTGGCCAAAGTTGAGCAACGCGCGGATGCCCAATGTTTCATACTCGTCGGCCTCCACGATGGCGGCTTTGATGGCGATGTTCCAGCGGATGAGGTCGGCTAGGTCGCCGCTGCCAGAGGCGACTTGATCAATGAGGGGCAGCATGGAGGCATCTCGGATGCAGGCGTGTTTGATGATCTCGGCAAAACCTTCATTCCACTCGCGTTTGTGCAGGCTGGAAAGGGTGGCGATGTCGGCGATGACGTGGGCGGGTTGATGGAAGTTACCGACCATGTTTTTAGCGTCGGGCAGATTGACACCAGTTTTACCGCCGACGCTGCTGTCCACTTGAGAGAGCACTGTTGTAGGTACTTGGATGTAGGGGATGCCGCGTTGATAGATGCTGGCGCAAAAGCCGCCGAGATCGCCAATAACGCCGCCACCGAGAGCCACAGCGAAGCTTTTACGATCCAATCCTGCGCGTGCCATTTCGCTGAGAACCGTCTGACTGGAAAGCAAGGATTTGCTGGCTTCTCCAGCGGGCACGGTGATGAGGACGGGCTTTTTGCCTGCTGCTTTGAGACTTTCCAGAGCGGTCTCGGCATACAGAGGGCCGACATTGGAGTCCGTGATGACGGCGCAGGTGGAGCTTTTGGTTAGAATTTGATTGGCGATAGAGCCCAGATTTTGCAGCAATCCATGGCCTATATCCACGCGGTAGCTGCGAGTTCCTAGATTGACGGGGACGGTGTAAGCGGGCGTGATGAGGTCAGACATGGAAAGAGATCGATGAGTTGGCTGGTGATGGATTCTGCCGCTGGGTTGGAATCGAGGCAAATCGTTTGCAGCCAGCGTTCACGTTTGAACCAGGTGCTTTGACGTTTGGCGTAGCGGCGGGTGGCCTGTTGCATGGCGCTGATGGCATCTGGCAGTGAAAGTGTTCCAGCTAAATGGGCATGCATTTCTTTGAGGCCGATGGCTTTTTCAAAGGGGACTTCCGGCTGCCATACTGCGTCTGGTTGCCTGGAGCGGAGTGCGTTGTAAGCGCTGATTTCTGCCAACAGACCCGCGGCGATCATGTCATGCACGCGCTGATCGGTGCGGTCATACAGCGCCTCGCGCGGCCACTGAAGAAGCACGCCTTGTCCTGCAGGTTCAGTTTCGGCAAAGTTCTGGCGCAAAGCAGACTGTGGCTGGCCCGTGAGTAAGCAGATTTCCAGCGCCCGCTGGACATAGCGTGGGTTGGATAAAGGGACGTTTTCGCTGGCTGCAGGGTCCAAGGCGAGGAGCTGGGTGACCATGGCGTCTAGCGTCAGGGCATTGAGTTCAGCCCGTAGCTGCGGATCTCCGCGTGGTAGGTCGGCGAGTCCGTGGGACAGAGCTTTGATGTAGAGCCCTGAGCCGCCGACGATGATGGGCCATTTGCCACGTGCGGCAATGTCGGCAATCACAGGGAGCGCCAGCTCTCGGTAGCGCTGGGCATCGCAGTTTTCACTGGGTGGTAAAGCACTGTAAAGATGATGAGGCACTCGGGCGAGGTCCTCTGCGCATGGCTTGGCGGTCAGTAGATCCAGTCCGCTGTAGAGCTGAAAGGCATCTCCATTGACGATCTCTCCGCCGATCTTCTCAGCCAGCGCGATGGCGATGGCTGATTTGCCTGAGGCGGTGGGGCCTGTGATGAAGAAGGGCAGCATGAGGTGATGAGAATATCTAGACTGAAGCTCGACAGGTTGCCAGTACCGCGCACGTTCTCAACAGTCATGAAACGAACCGCCCTTTTTCTCACAGTCTTTGCTCTGCTCCAAGTTACCGAGGCGCAGGAAGTCGCTAAGCCATCTCAAGAGATGATGCAGCGTCTCTTTAATCCCAACGCTACGAACGAAGAGCTGGTGGCCGCGACGAAGGAGGCCAGTAAGGCTGGGGTGCCGCGTCAGCAGATCCTAGAGGCCAAGCTAATTTGGGGTTTGCGCAAACAGGATGCTGATTGGTTGATGAAAATTCTTCCAGAATTGAAGGTGCTGGCAGAGAATTTTGACCCGGCTCAATCGGCGGGCATCAAGTCAGCAGACGATATCCGTGCCTTTATCGAGTTTACCCAGGGTATGGTTGCTAAGGCGAAGAAGGATGAAGCTGGCTACAAAAAACACATGCAGGAGGCCTTTTGGCTGAGTCCGAGCCAAGCGCCAGTGTTTGCGCAGGCCATCGAAACGGATCGCCGTGAGGCTAAGATGGCGACGATGAAACTGGATCTGAAATTGGCACTGGTCACGTCTGGTGGCGAGGCCACGACACTGGCGGATCAGTTGGTGGGTAAAAAGGCTGTCTTGCTGGATTTCTGGGCTTCATGGTGCGGCCCTTGTATGCAACTGATGCCTGAGCTCAAAAAGAAAGCCGAGCATTTGACCAAGCACGGCATCGTGGTGGCGGGCATGAATAAAGATGATGAAAAAGCGGAGTCTGTGGCGGAGAAAGTGCGCACGGAGCAGGACATCGAGTTTCCGTGGCTGATCGAGCCGATGGAGCGTCCATTCAGCAAGCTTCTGGAGATCGATAGCATCCCGCGCATGATCCTTGTCGGTCCCGATGGCAAGGTGCTCTTCAATGGCCATCCCCAAGATCCAGGTCTCTGGACCGCTCTGCAAAAACTTGATCCTGAGATTAAGGCACCTGGTGCCTAAGTTCACCTATTGATCAATTTGCGGCGTCGCTGCATCTTCACGCTCTAAAAGACGCAGTTGATGAATGTTCAGGCGCGCCGTGGGGTTTCCAGCGGCTAAAAAAACAACCAGTTGGTGCACATTTTGGGGTGGCTGAGAAGGTGGCCATTGGATTTGTATTCTGTGGCGACCCGGCAACATTTGCCCACCTGCTCGGAGACGCGGCCCGTCTTTATGATTGAGATCGATGCGGACCCCTATTTCAACGGATTCTGCTGCTTCCAGTGTCCCATCCAATTCCAACCGGTCAAATCGAGTCCAGTCATGGTTTCGGGCATCTAGATGCGCGCTAGCCGCAGTTTGACTGGTTCGTTCCAAAATCATCTGGCCATGCTGGCTGCGCGGCTGAAAAGCGGGATTTAAGGCTGGCTCAATAGTCCAAAAAAAGCCTCCTAATTTCTCATTGAAGTTTGTTAGGATTGGAAAGCATTTGTCTGCTGCTCTGTGAGCCATCATCACTTTGACGGTCCATCCTACGGGAGGTGCTAGAAGGCACGTCAGTGCCAGAGTGCGTAAAATTAAACGCCACCCCATTGGTTGGAGCAAGATGGCTAAACCCCAGAGGGTGCCGGCGACAATTCCGACCATGTCCCACATGAAGTCACCCATGTCTGCAGTCCGGTGAAACCAGGGTTGCACGAGTTCAATCATGGCGGCAAGGCCGATGGCAGAAAAGGCCGCCGCGAGGATGCTAATATACTTGGCTTTTTGAGAGTTGAAAAAGCCGATCAATGCAACACAACAAATTCCCATCAGTGGGCTGTGCATGCGGTTGAGGAGTTCCCCGCGCCAGCCTGAGGACCATCCTGTTGGCAGAGGTAATAGTAGAGTCGAGGTAATCCCGACAAAAAGACAGGCCGCCATCAACGGGTGCTGGAATAGACGCTTCAAGAAAGGCGTGAAACTAGAGAGTGCTTCAGGGTAACCGTGAGGGGCACGGCTTGTAAAATGGCGGAAGTTTTACCAGCAAATGCCCTCATACTGCCACGGCAGGGAACTCAGTTCTCTCCAGCCATTGACATCGATCACGATCTGATCGGGTCGTGCCAACTTTTTCAGGGCTTCGAAAGCGACACATTTTTGGGAGACCACGATGACCTCACTGTCCTCCATCACATCCATTAGGTCTTGCTTCAAAAGCTGTGCCAAATGCGGCATACGGGCTTGGATTTGCTGTTCGTTAGCACCGATCAGTCGGGAAAGATTGAGATGTGGATCATAAATACGCAGTTCATAACCTCGGCCGATGAGCGTCTCTGCCGCAGCAACAAGAGGACTGCCGCGCAAGTCGTCTGTGTTTGCTTTGAAGGCGAGTCCAAGAAAGCCAATACGACGCTTTTCCTTTTTTTCGATTAAGCTGACGAAGAGTTCTTGATGTGCGGCATTGGTAGTCGCGGTATTTTCCAGCAGTGGCAGGCTGAGATTCTGCTGACGAGCAAAAGACTTCAGCGCCGAGACATCCTTTGGCAGACAAGAACCACCAAAGGGGTTGCCTGGTTTCATGTAGTAACTGGAGATGTTAAGTCTCGTATCAGCGCACAGTACGTCCATGACTCGGGTGCCATCCTCGCCCAAATGCTTGCAGAGGCGACCAATCTCATTGGCAAAGCCCACTTTCAAGGCATGGAAGTAGTTGCAGGAATACTTGATCATTTCTGCGCCCTCCCAAGCTAAGATGGAAGGTTGACCACCCATGATTTCGGAGACTTCAGCATCTGCTGGTGCGCCACCATCGTGAGTGCCGATGACCACCAGAGAGGGATCACGGAAGTCCTTCACAGCCGTCCCTTCCCTTAGAAATTCTGGGCAATAATAGACACGCACCTGACCTGATGCCAAGAGGTCTGCCAGTAAGCTTGTGACCAAGGCGCGTGTGCTACCTGGCAGCATGGTGCTGCGATAGAGTAGGATATGGGTTTTCTTCGATTCTCGGATGGCCTCAACAATCTGAGCCGTGACCTTGCGGACAAACTCGAGATTGAGCGTGCCTGACGGTTGCGATGGCGTGCCCACACACACAATGCTGACTTCCGTCGTCTCCACAGCTTGTCGGACGTCCAGGGTAGCACCCAGGCGATTGTTCGCAGTCGCCTTCATGAGAAGATCATCCACCTCGGGTTCGATAATGGGTGACTGGCCACGGCCAAAAGCCTCTACCTTGGCCGCATGCATATCCACACCAATAAGGCGGTGGCCTTTCTCTGCTAAACACGCGGAAGTAACGGCACCGACGTAGCCAAGGCCAAAAACTGAAATATTCATGAATGGGATTGTAAGAGGGGGTGAAGGATGTCTCTCATGCAGGAGGATGTGGAGTCAAATGATGCCACCAGAGCGCTCGATTAATGGCTCGGATTGGCTGAATCCGTGGTCTTTCGCTGATACACGAGGAGCCTGCCTGTTTCTGCAGGCCGACGAGTGATTGGCTGATCAATCTGAAGTTGCCAACGACTTTCTGCCGATTGCAGCGCCTGCAGTAAAAGACGTTCGTGCGGCGATTGTCGTTTTGGCGGCACCGAGAGATCCACAAAGACCCGTGACACCTGAACTTTGTCGAGATGCTCAAGCAACTCTCCTACTTGAGTGAATGCTTGTTTGTAATTCCGTCCCATCCAGTCGCTCGAGCCGAGTTCTTTGCTGCCTCTGTAAATGCGCAGCAGGGCAGGGGAGCGCTGCAGGCAGTGGAAGGTCGCTGCTGCAATAATGGCACCTTCTCCCCTAGGGTCGGAAGCAACCAGCCAGTTTCTTTTTGGGTCTCCGATCTTGGGCATTCCTGATTTTATAACAGCGGTCGTGAATCCTAGAACTTCCTTTTGCGGAACGCCGTCACGAATTAGCGGAACACAAATAAAGACTGCTAGGAGCAAAGGTTTACCAATATGGGAAGTGCGGCTAGGCCAAGGAATGGCGTTCATTCCATAGGCGGCAATGATGACGACCACGGGAACGAGGGTGAGCATGTATCGAGTGCTTAGCCCAACTGGAACAAGTAAGAGTACGGCGATCACCCCAATTGCCATGCCTGTCAATGAGGCGGCTTCAAAGCTGAGGATCTTCTGTTTGTATCCTGCTTTGATTCCATAAATGAGACCCATGACGGTTAGTATGGTGAGAGGCCAGCCAAACAACTCTGGCATAGCTTTTAGGTGATAGGGGACCGCTTCCAGGAAATACTGTATCGGGGAAAGTTGTGTCATTCCCTCCTTGGAAATCTTGGTGGAATAAAGCATCCAGGGTCCTGCTAATACTGCTACAGGCAGTGCCGCGCACCACCAAGATGGAGATAGCAACAGTCGCCATTGTCGGGCAAGGAGAGTGCTGAGTGGTGGCAGTAAGCATAGCCCGACACCTGATCCTTTGGTTAAAATGGCGCCTGCCGCCACGCATCCCCAGAGCAGCGATCGGCGCATAGAAGGTGCTCGGAGGAATCCTGCCCAAAGCAATGCCGCCCAAAGGCAAAAAACGGCAAAGAGAATGTCAGACATCACGTGTAGCGTCAATTTAAGTGCCACAGGTATTGCCATGGTGCTGAGTCCTGCGAGCAAGGCCAGTCCTGGGGACAACAAACGGCGGCCCATGAGATATGTAAGGGCGGATAATGAGGCTAGAAAAAACGCCTGAAGAACCAACAGAACACTGACTTCCGGCAGGGCCATCAAAAAGGGTGCCGCCAACACATAATACAGCGGCGGATAATGTCCCAGCGCCACTCGTGGGAAGTCCGCATAGTATGTTTTGGCGAACTGCATCGGCTGTTGGCCCAGTCCCTCTGTCACATAATCGCTCACCATCAGAGCGGTCACTGCATGTGCCGCCTCATCAGGGTCCCCTCCGAGGTCTGAAGAAAAACCTCCGCGTGCCATAATAAAGCCGCAACTGGCAACAAACCCCACGATGAAGATGAGAATGGCATGGAGAGTATCGCTTCGTGCTGGCATGGGCTATTTTGTGCAAATCTGCATTCCACAGTTATTTACGGCCTTCACGCTTTATCAAGCTAAGAACACGTGAGTCTAATTTTGGAGAGAAATACTTTGCAGGCGCTGGACGAGTTCCCAAAAGGATGCGAGCAAGCAGGGTGCCTGAGAGAATTCAAAATTCCTACCTGCCCAGCTTGCAGGTTTTGCGTGCCATTGCTGCGCTAGCGGTGGTGTGTTATCATGCCTGCCTTTTTGTTGAACGTGAGTCTGGGCAAGTGTTATTGGGCGGATGGTATCATCTCGGAGAGCTGGGTGTGGATTTCTTTTTCGTTCTGAGCGGTTTCATCATTGCTCATGTTCATGGGCATGAGTTGGGGCTGCCGAATTGCGCGCCGCGTTACTTGAAGCGGCGCTTCTTTCGCATTTATCCGCTCTTGTTTGTCTTGACTAGTTTGAGGCTATTGGCGGAACTTCCCCAATGGGTTAAGGGCATTAAAGTGCCTGACTGGGAAAGATTGTTCTCCTCCTATTTATTATTGCCACAGTCGGACGGCACGATGCCGATCATTTCCGCGGCCTGGACGCTGCAGCATGAGGCTCTTTTTTATGGCCTCTTTCTGCTGGCGCTTTTGCTAGGGAGAAGAGTTGGCGTCTTCCTCATGGCGGGATGGATACTGCTTGTGGTCGTTGTTGGCGTCTTTGGTGTTGGCCTGCATGGACTGCCCCGCCTGTTGTGTGATGCCCACAATGTTGAGTTTATGTTTGGAGTGCTGGTCTGCGAATCATTGCACCAGCGAGTGAAGGTGCCCTCACGTCTTTTGGTGTGGGGTATCTTGGTTTCGGGTATCCTGTTTGGCGTCACTTGTTATGAGCCTCGTCTGGGAATGGACCAGAAGTTGATCACTCGTTGTATGTTGGGTGCCGGCTTTGCGGCTCTCATTTGGCTGCTCGCTGGCCATGAGATGAAGCATGGTGGCATGCCGTGGCCTGCCTGGTTACGCTGGCTTGGTGATGCCTCCTATTCCATTTATTTGGCGCACTCCGTCGTGCTTTTAATGGTGGTTGCCATTCTGTCGCGCTTCATTCAGGGCAGTCTTGCTTATGCCTACGGTGTGGCTGGGGCCTCTGTTATTGCCGGATTGTTGGCTGGTGGTCTGGTGTGGCTGCTGATTGAGCGGCCGTTACTAACTAGAAGTCGTGAATTTTGCAGGTGAGTTCTTCCGTGTCTAACTCTGAGCTTCAAAAAGTGAACCGGCCATCTAGCGTAGAACTCTGAGGCTTTTTTACCTCGACGCAGACAGTAGAATGTTGCAACGTTTCATTGTAGCAGATGTTGTTTAATTCCGGTTCCTTTCTCTTTGCATTCCTTCCCATCGTTATGGGTGGGTTGGCCCTATTACATCGGTTTTTTGGCAGAGAGGTTTCCCTTGGTTGGCTGGCTGCATGCTCCCTGTTTTTCTATGGGTGCTGGAGCCCCGCTCAAGTGCCCTTGTTGTTGGGTTCGATTTTGTTGAATTTCTGGATTGGAACACGTCTGCAACAGCCTGATTCGAAGTGTCGTCCACAGCTTTTGCTAGCAGGTGTCGTTATTAATCTTGGGCTTCTAGCATACTACAAATATTGGCCATTTATCGTGACAACGGCGGCCCAGATTACAGGTCAAACATGGTCTGCAGAGCCCTTAGAACTCCCACCGGGCATTTCATTTTATACCTTTCACCAGCTCACGTATCTCATCCAATGCAACCTGGGTCGAACGCTTGGAACTGCGTTTAACCACTATTTGATCTACATCACTTTTTACCCACAGTTGATCGCTGGGCCCATAGTGCGGCCTCATGAGATGCTGCCACAGCTTACCTCACCGCGTCCGCGTGCTTTTGAATGGAATGAGCTTTCTGTGGGGATCTTTCTTTTGGCCGTTGGTCTGTTTAAAAAGATGGTCATCGCTGATTACGTGGCTGTTTGGGTGTCGCCTGTCTTCGATGTATGGGCAAAGATTGGCACTGTGACTATGTTGGATGCGTGGGTGGCTGCACTGGCTTATACCTTCCAGCTTTATTTTGATTTCTCGGCCTACTCAGATATGGCGCTCGGTCTTGCTCTAATGGTGGGGATCCGCATGCCTGCTAATTTTTTCTCGCCCTACAAGGCCGTTAGCATCATTGATTTTTGGCGTCGGTGGCACATTACCCTCTCATTGTTCCTTCGTGATTATCTTTACATCCCACTTGGCGGTGGGCGCTGTGGCTGGTTGCGTCAGCAGTTCAATTTATTGCTGGTCATGATCATTGGTGGCTTTTGGCACGGCGCTGGATGGACCTTTGGTGCGTGGGGGCTTTGGCATGGCTTATGTCTCGTCGTCAATCATGCTTGGCGTACTGCGGGCCTTCAGGGTCGCCTCGGACGTGTGCTTTCTTGGGGGGTTACCTTTTTGTCGGTCATTGTGGGTTGGACGATCTTCCGCGCTCCCGATTTAGGTACAGCGTGGAATGTCTTGCGCAGTCTGATGGGCGCTCAGGGAATGCAACTCCCTCCTGGGTGGCTGCAAAAAATGCCCCTTTTGACCAAGCTCTCCATTACTGGAACTGAGGACTGGACTGTTTTTACGGGGCCGATTCAGCTTGTTGTGTTGGGGGGATTAATGGCTGGCTGCCTGATTCTTCCCAATGCCGTACAATTGACTCGGGGCAGCTTCACTTTGCCCAATGAGGCGACTCTACCTAAAGGCCCTAACCCATGGTTTAGCTGGCGTCCTGACTGGCGCTGGGCTGTTATCACCGGCGCTGCCTTTGTCGCTGCCTTTCTTCATTTGGGTAAGATAAGTGAGTTCCTCTACTTTCAGTTCTGATATGCATATTTCTAAGCATCGTCGCTTCGTAGTCTGGACGACGTTTACCATGCTCGTTTTCCTGGCTGGTGTCATCCTGTTCAACCGCGCCGTGAACCCTTTCTGTGTCTTTCCCTCCGACTGGCTGGCGACGCCGCTGAAGCCGGAGACTTTTACGCATCTGCGTTTAGTCAAGGCGGCCCAGGTGCGACACCTTCAGCCTGCAACGATCTTGCTTGGAAATTCACGGGTAGAGACGGGTCTCTTCCCCGGTCATCCTGCCTTTTCCCAGCGCCCTGTTTATAATTTAGGACTTAGTCAGGCCTGCACTTATGAAACCCTGCGCTACTTTCAGCATGCCAGTGCTGGCGGCAAACTGCGGCAAGCTGTCTGGCTGATGGATTACGCCGCTTTTCTTGAAAGTTCAGTTCCCTCACCGGATTTTTCTGAGTCTAGGCTTGCTCTTAGCGCCACAGGAGAGCCCGAGGGCTATTCGTTCATGATGGATTGGGCGCAGTCCTTGCTTACCGAGGATGCCGTTTCTGGCAGTTTGAGAACGTTGCTAAAGAGGAAAGGAGAAAAAAGCTACGCGGTTGATGGTGCGCGTATTGCCAGTGAGGAGAGGGCGCGCGTGATGCAAAAGGGTGGTAGCCTTCCGGCTTTTCTTTCCTATGAGCGGCACCAGTTTCCGTTGCAGGTAAAACAACCCGCGGTGATCTCTGAGGCAGCCCTTGGTCATTTGCGTCAGTTGCTGGAGCTGGCCCGTGAGCGTCATGTCGAGGTGCGTCTTGGCATTTCGCCAGTTCATGCCCGTCATCTTGAATTGCTCCAGATCGCTGGTCACGGACCTGCCTATAAAGAGTGGCGCCGCCGAGTTGTTGCCTTGGTAGAGCCACTGGTGGCCACTCGTGCCATGAAACCGATCGTGGACTTTAGCGGCTACAATGAGTACACGACTGAGGCCGTGCCACAAAGTGGACTGGCAAGATGGTATTACGAGAGCAGCCATTTCACCATGGAATTGGGAGACCTTGTTCTGAGCCGCCTTCTCGCGCCGGATTTGGATCTCAAGACCGTTCCTGAGCAGTTTGGTTCCGCGCTTACCCTGGCAAGTCTTCCAACCCATGAAGACGCTATCGAAATCGCCCGTCAGGCTTACCTTTCTGAGCGCGCTGCGGAGATTGTTCAATTGCATGAGATGACGCGGCCTTTTCTCCCTCCTGTGAAGATCAAATAGCTGTTGAGGTTAAAGTTGCGGACGAATACAAAAGTCGCTTGTGATGTTATCATGACCGCGTATGGACCGTGACTTTTCGCATGTCTCAAGAAACAATTATAAGCTCTAGCCGAAGTCAGGCTGAATACTGGAAAGAGTTATGGAGATATCGGGAACTCATGCTGCTGTTAACTTGGCGTGACATCTTGGTGCGCTACAAGCAGACGGTTATAGGCATACTTTGGGCGCTGATCCGGCCGGTTCTTACAGTCACCATCTTTGCGCTCGTCTTTGGCCGCTTTGCTAAACTTGATGCAGGCGGCCCACCCTACGTCCTTGTCGTCCTTGCAGGCATGCTGCCATGGTATTTCTTTGCTTCTGCCATTTCAGAATCGAGCATGAGCATGATTAATAACTCGGCCTTGCTTTCAAAGTCCTATTTCCCGCGCCTGCTGCTTCCATTGGGGGCCATTCTGGCCACCCTCGTGGACTTTGCCATCAGTCTCTGTCTTCTGTTTGTCCTCCTGGTCTGGTATCATTTTCCGATGAGTCCACGCCTGCTGTGCCTGCCTCTGCTCACGCTTGCTGCCATGTTTGCAGCACTAGGGCCGGGCCTGCTCGTGACGGCGTTGAATGTGCGGTATCGGGACTTTCGCTACGTCGTCCCCTTCATAGTACAGATAGGTCTCTATATTTCTCCAGTCGGGTTTACCAGCAGCCTCGTGGCTGAGCGCCTCGGTAGCTGGGGTTTCACTCTCTATTGTCTCAATCCCATGGTCGGAGTCATTGAAGGTTTCCGCTGGTGCATTGGTGTTGCGGATCAGGCTTCAGTCTTGGCCATCGCTATCTCTGGCAGCGTAAGCTTGGTGCTACTTGTGATTGGCCTTAAGTATTTCAAATCCACCGAAGCGTCCTTTGCGGACTACATTTGATCTATGAGTAAAGACATCGTCATCAGAGCCAGGGATGTGGCTAAAATGTACCGACTGAAGCATCAGAGCAAGGCGCGCTATGCCACCTTGAGAGATCAGGTATCGGACATGTTTTCCAAAAAAGTAAAGAGTCAGGCTAATGAAGAGTTCTGGGCTCTCAACGGTGTCTCCTTTGACATCGAGGCCGGCCAGGTGGTTGGCATCATTGGTAGAAACGGGGCAGGAAAGTCCACGCTACTGAAGATTCTAAGCCGTATCACCAAGCCTACTCAGGGGGAAATACGAGTTTTGGGGCGCATGGCCTCTCTTTTAGAAGTGGGCACTGGCTTCCATCCAGAGTTGACTGGCCGTGAGAACATTTTCCTCAATGGTGCCATCCTTGGCATGCAGCAGAGGGAAGTCCGTGCCAGTTTTGACGAGATTGTCGCCTTTGCGGAAGTTGAGCGCTTTTTAGATACGCCTGTGAAACGCTATTCCTCGGGCATGCAAACGCGACTTGGTTTCGCTGTAGCCGCCCATTTGAAACCCGAGATTTTGATCGTGGACGAGGTGCTGGCTGTTGGAGATCATGAGTTTCAGAAGCGCTGTCTTGGTAAAATGCATGAAGTAAGTCAGGGGGGGCGCACTGTGCTCTTCGTGACGCATAACATGAACACCCTAGGCTCGCTCACTTCCCGTTGCATTCATCTGGCTCAGGGTAAGGTGGTTCGCGATGGGCCTACCCATGAGGTCGTTGCTCAATACCTTGCTGGTGGGGAGGTGAATCATCCCCTTTATGAGTCGCCAGAGCGTGGGGATACACCCAAGCTGCTCGGGGTTGAGGTCCGGACTTCCAAGGCCGGCGGCCTGCACTCCTTTTTAGAGCCGTTGGAAATGCGTTTTAAAATTTGGTGCCCACGACCCGTTCGTGGAGCCTGTTTGAGTGTCCAGATCAATGACCTGAACCGCCTCAGTTGCAGCGCCAATCCCTGGTTGTTTGATTCCGAAATGCCCTATGCGCGAGAAAGAGGCGTGCATGAAGTGGTCTGTTACATGCCCAAGGTCAGGCTTTTTGTCGGATCGTACAATCTGACGGTGCGCCTTACAGAGCCACCTGGTGGATTGAAATTTGATCAACAAGCAGGGATCTGTGGATTCCAAGTAGAATGCCTTGGCAAGCAGCGCTTGGAGTATCCCTTCGAGCCTGGAGAGGCCGCTTATCTGGAAGATTGCGAGTGGCAGGTGCTTCCGCAGGACAGCACTGAATAGCACACGCCTGGCTGGGTGTGCGGCTCAGGCAGATTGATTAGGACTGACCTTATTTAGCGCAGGATGATGGGCCGAACACGCGACGAATGAAGTGTTGCTGCTGGCTCGGGCTTGCTCCAAGTCGTTGGTGTTCTTTACTTCAATCATAATTAGATTCAGGCTGCGGATCGGTGGCCCATCGCTAGGCCAGGATGTCGCTTTTACGCCGAGTGGACACCATGATCGTTGTCCTACCTTTGCTCGTGGGGACTGCGGCCATGGTAATGAGAAAATCAGGGTCGATTTTGAAGAGCGCGAGTTGCTCTATTTACTCAAGCTGAAGCATACATCCAAAGTCAAAGCGTTGCTGCGCGACCTCATTCACCCGAGTGAGGTATGGCCGGATTGTGGTGACGGTTGGGAAGTTGCCGAATCCACGACATGTGTTCCTGAGCCATCTCGTTCGCTTCTGCTTGGTGTTGGCCTAGCGTATGTACTGTTGCGTCGTCGTCGAGCATCGAAAGGAAGCACAGAACGAATCGGCCCTCATTTGGAGGACTACGGATCGGCAAATCCCAGCCTCGTGACCAGTTCGTCGATGATTCTGCCCAGTTCGTCGACAATGGGTTGCATGCTTCACATATAGTATTAATATAAATACTAGTGAATGTTAAATATTCAGCTAGACTTAATATTAACCTAACTAAACTTATATCGCGCCATACGATGTCAAAAAATACAATCAAGACGGCTAAGCACCTGCCAAACTCAACGAGCCTGCGTTTTTGTTTTTTTTCATGCCTTCTCCTTCTTGCGGGCTTTGCTAAGGCTCAATTTACGGCTCCTCAAATCACTGCGGGCGGTTCTGCAGATTTGAAAGCAACAGATGCGTGGGTGTTTTCCTACGTTAATGCTGGTGGTCGTGTGACCTCAGTGCTTTTTGAATACACGTCAAACGTGAGTTTTACCACTGGTATCATCAAATCCGAAGCTCAGCTGACTACCAGCAACACAGAGACGCTACCTCTGGGGATTTCGTTGTCGGATTTACTTCCAAACACGACCTATTATTTCCGTGCAGTGGGGACTAATCAGTTTGGCACAACAACTGGTCCCACATTAAGCTTCAAAACCTCTTATAGTCCGTGTGTTATTCAGACCGGTGATCGTGTTCCGGGAAGCACGGTTCAAAAAGTAGGTGCAATTACACCTGGATTGATTGGGGACGATGGTGTGGTGGCTTTAACTGTTGCAGCTCAATTGGGTGTGGGTGGTGCTACTTCGAGCAATTCGAATATTCTTCTCAGGGGCATCACCAAAGATGCAACAGTCATCGGCCGACAGGGGGTGTCGTTTGGTATCCCATCTATAAGTGTAGCAGGCGGATTCACCGAATTAACGATGAACACAGCTGGAGTCGTTCACTTTCAGGATCAGATTTCTGGAGCGCCCGTTGCTACTGACTGGGGTGGTTTTATCTACCAAGTAGCGTCTGGCGTTCGATTGATTAATAGAGAAGGTGATCAGATTTATAGTGGTGCTTCAGCGACTTTCACTGGCAATAACATTAAATCTGCCATTTCTACCAATGGAACGGCGTTTTTTGCTTCTGGCGTCACTACAGCGACACCGTCACTCGGAAGAAACGGAGTTTGGTTCTCTAATGGTACGACTTCTGGCCAGGTGGCTCGGGAAACGGTGGTTTGTTTAGCCGATGGTGCAGTGTGTGGTCGCATTGTGACCACAACTTTGGTTAGTTCTGCAAGTGGCTCTGCTTTTGTGACATCATTTAGTGGAGGTTCTGGGGCAGGGGAAGGTATTTTTCATGGTAGCGGACCTCTTTTACAGGTGGTCGCTGCTAAGCAAGATAAGCCGCCAGGCTTAAATCCCATCGTTTACAGTGCTTTCCGCAGCGTCTCTGCAGGCTCTGATACTCAGTTTTCTTTCGTCGCAGATTTATTTTTGAAGAATGTGGTTACCAGCACGAATGACCAGGTACTCATGGTTTCAAACGCAGGAGTACAATCAGTTGTCGCACGCGAAGGTTCTTCCGTTGCGGGGATAGTGGGAGGCATCTGGGATAGTTTCGGCAGACACTTCGTTACTGCCTCTGGAGATGTTTTGTTTCAGGCTTCCTTACGTGTTGGAGGGGCGATCACCACCTCTAACGATGGTGTCATCTGCCGCTGGTCAGCCGGCGTTATCGACATCTTAGCGCGCGAGGGCTCTAGGGCGTTGAGACAACGTTCGGCTACTTATCGTTTCTTCACTAACTTTTCGGTTCATCCAAATGGGAATTATCTGATTCAGGCAGCCTTTTCGGACGGTCGAGTGGGCCTTATCGCTGAAGATGGCCTTGGTCAGCGTCTTGCCGCCGCTTCTGGTGATCGCGTTGAACTAAACGTTACGAGTCAGAAAAATCCGCTCATTTTTTCTCTTAGCACCCACACTGCCCTTGCTAACCTTGCCAACGGGACGGGTGGTTTTGGGAATGTAGTAACTTCTGACGGGGCTGTTTTCGCCGTAGCTTATGTGGGTAATGGTAATTACATTGCTTTTCTTTTCTGATAGCGTGAGGTGCTTTGAGGATCAACAGTCTTTTCTAGTTCATGAAGGTTAAAAACAAATTGTTTTTGGCTGTAGTCTTGGTTGGGTCGGCCGCGCTTGGCGGCTGGCTTCTTTCTGGGCCTTCAGTAAAATCTAAAAGGGCTATGGCAGCACTCGGTGCTGCCGAATCATCTAAGGCTGGGTCATTAGATCGAGATTCAGTTTTAAAGAATAAGACCAAGGCCGATGCTCTTCTCAGAGATTGGGCAGTTCTTTCGATTCAACAAAAGCAGGAGCGTTTAGAAACTCATAAAATTCGTGCCACTGACAGTGATGTGGTTAGGCTCTCTCTACACGCCCTAACTGATACCAACAGTGAGGTCCGCAAAGCAGCTGTTTTTTCTACTCGTCACGTCCATACCTCAGAAGTAGAGCCTGTGCTGCGTGCAGCATTGAATGATGTGGATACTGAAATCCGGCTGCAAGCTATTCATGAGGTCCGTTACAAACCCCAAGCCCTGAAACTTAAGCTGCTGGGGCCTGCTTTAGCTTCAATTTATAGCGACGTTCGTCAAAACGCTCTCATTGAGCTTTCTCGGGAAAATCCCAAATTGGCAACTCCAGTCATGATGAAGGGGCTAGATTCAACCGATGAGTCCTACCGTGCCCAAGTGTGGAATGAGATACTTCCCAATGTCCAGGCATTGCGTACGCAACCGTTTGCTTCCAGCGCCGAGGCTTTGAATTGGTGGGATCTCAATGAACGACGGTATGATGAAAACATGGTCGTACTGGATCCGGGTACGATTCCTGCTTCTAACTAAAATGAAACTTGCAATACCCAGGTTTAAGTTTGTCCCAAGGCAGGTTTCGTATCATCGATTCAACGTAGATTTTGGAATGGCTGACACCCCCCGGACATCGCTCGTGGGTTTGACAAGCTTTTTTCGTCTCTCGGGCTATTCCCCAGATTACGTCGGCATTGAGTCAAAAAATCCATCTCAAAATGAGATCTAGTGGGACAAAGCAAGCTTATAGACTCAATTTTGGGGCAAACAGTATGTCATCTTTATGGCTGGCTGTAGCTCTGGTCGTTGCTGTTACATCGAATGCTTTGGTCGCAGCGCCTGCCAATGATCACTTTTCAGCAGGGCTGACGCTGATGGGTAGCCCTGCTTCCACCACTGGCACCAACATTCAGGCTACCCGTGAAAGTGGCGAGCCATTCCACGGGCCTGATGATGATGTGGGAAATTCTGTTTGGTGGCAGTGGACAGCTCCTTCCTCAGGACGCTTTATTTTTAGCACGGCCGGCAGTAATTACGACACGCTACTTGCGGTATACACCGGTAATTCTGTCTCAAGTCTGACTTTGGTGGGTTCGAATGATGATCGGAATGGCTTTGACACTACCAGTCTGGTGGATTTCCCTGCGCAGGCAGGCATCATTTACAGGATCGCGGTGGATGGAGCCTATTTCCGCACTGGAAACATCAGCTTAGCGGTGACTGGTCCCTTCTTGCCTCCAGTTAATGATAACTTCGCCAATCGTTTCACGCTCCCAGCTACCGCTCCTCTAGTGCAAAATGGAACCACTAGCCTAGCCACTAGGGAGGTAGGAGAGCCTGCCCATTCAGGCCTGTCATCTGGTGCCAGCAGCATTTGGTGGTCCTGGACTCCGTTGGTATCGGGCAATGTTAATCTTAGCATCACAGGCAGCGGCTTTTTGCCCACGCTGGGCATTTACACTGGTGCGAGTTTAGATGCGCTTACCCCTTTGACTGCATCCCAACAGTCTATTGGTCAGACCGAGACAGTCTCCTGCGCGGTTGTCGCGGGTACAACTTATGCCCTGGCCGCCGATGCGGCCTCTGGATTAAGTGGTGATGTTACCTTGAATATCAGCGCCATCGTTGAAATCCCCGTGAATGATGATTTCGACAATCGCTTAACGATTGTCGGAAGCGCAGTTCAGACAGCGACAACGGTTGGTGCCACTTTGCAAAGCGGGGAAGTGTTGGAAAACTTCAGCCATGGAAACACTCTTTGGTGGACGTTTACGGCCCCATCCACCGGACGGTGGCGCCTGGATGCTTCTGCTAGCGAAGTTATTCCTTTTGTCGCGCTATACTCTGGCACAAGTATTGGGTCTCTCTCTCGCATTGCTCGCATGACATCCTTCACTGCGGGAGGTGCCACAGAATTGGTCTTTTCCGCGACTCAGGGTCAGGTGTTTCAGATAGCCGTTTCATCTTTAAGTGAATTCTTTTCCACGACTAATGTTGCGGGAGGTGTTCAATTCACCCTGCAGTTGGAAGGTGCTGCTCCATCCAATGATGCATTTGCTAACTCCCGCAGGATTTTCACGTCTGGGACGCACATAGGCAATAACAGGCGCGCTGAAACTGGACCACAGTCAGGGGAGGCGGCCATTAGTGATTCCCAACTTTCCGATATTGGCGGTAGTTCAGTGTGGTGGCGTTGGACCGCGCCTTCGGGTGTTTCCACTGTTACACTAGACACCATCGGAAGCGATTTCGATACGGTTCTCGTGGTTTACTCGGGTTCCAGTCTTGGAGCCCTAACAGTCATTGCTGTTAATGATGAGTCCGGCAGCACTCCCGGGCAGAGTGAGGTGGTCTTTAAGGCTGTGCCTGGCATTACTTACCACTTTTCTGTGAATGGTTTTTTGGGTGCCCAGGGGAATATTCAATTGACGCTTACTGGCGGTGGATTCGTTCTTGAAGAGGAACTGGCTGCGGCTGCTTTTGAGTCGCAAATCCTTCCGTTTGGCAATGATCGTTACGTTACTGTGAGCTACACTCGAAAGACTGGGAAGGGGATAAATTACTTGCTGGAAGTATCTGACAACCTGATCGTCTGGGACCGAACGGAAGCGCAAGTGGAAATGGTTGGTCTGCCACAAAGCCTTGAGGGTGGCGCTTCGGAACGTGTGACGTATCGTTTGAAGACAGCTGTGACTCATGTTTTCAAAAAGTATTTCCGACTGTTTGTCACTCAGGCCACGCCTTAACTTGAATCAGAAGCTTTGATGTCTAGAGTGAATGAATCGATTTTATCTTGGTGAGTTCGGTCACTTGACCGCCTCATGGCAACTCATACGTTCTCCCCCACATTACATGCGCGTCTCTTGGGTGTTTCCCCATTTTCATCCAGTTCTTGCAGGTGCTGCAGAAAGATTCCGACGTTATGCACCACACTTTGGAAAACGCGGGCTGGCTGTTGACGTCATGACCGCGCGGGATCCCTCAAATCTTCCTGATTTTGAGTTGCTCGAAGGCGGATTGCCTGTGCGACGTTTTGAGGTTTCTTTGGATCCTCGAACGAGAGATCAAAAGCTTTACGAACAGGTTGCCAATCAACTTGCCGCGGACACTGGTGGCGGGATCGTTCAGACGATCAAAACAGAACGGAATTTGCTGCCTGCTCTGAGGCGTATCAGGGCATCGGGTCGCCATCTGGTTCAGGTGTGCACGATGGTCGAGCCTGGGTTGGAAGACATTCGTGGTTTAGCAAGATTGAAGCGCAGAATTTCAACCTACCTTACCCTGCGTCCGTTTTCAGCGGTCGTCACCAGTTCCCGCGTGATGGCAGACTGGCATCGGCAGTTTGGCGTGCCAGAGCATAAAATGCATATTATTTCCAATGGCGTTGACACCATTCGCTTTCGACCCGCTGAGGATGCTTCGGAGCGTGCTCAGTGTCGAGAGGCCTTAGGGGTCTCCAAGGCTGATTTTGTCGTGCTCGTAGCGGGTCATCTGATTCCGCGTAAGCGGCCACATCTGGTTGTGGAAGCATGGCGTGCAGTGACTGCGGTTTATCCGTCAGCCGTCCTTTTGTTAGCTGGTTCTGCTAAACGGCCGACGGTGCGCTCGGTCGAAGAGGAGCAAGACATTGCTTCCTATCAGCAGTCTGTTTTTGATTCGATCAATGCCCAAGGGGTTAACGTGCGCTGGCTGGGGGAGCGCAGTGATATGGAAGTGCTCTATCGAGCCGCAGATGTTTTTGCCTTTCCCACCGAGCAAGAAGGTTTTGGCAATGTCATCCTAGAGGCCATGGCCTCCAGACTTCCAGTGGTTTGCGCCGAATTTCGTGGCTTTCCCAAGGCTGAGATCGGAGGTGTGGTTGCTCTTGTTCAGGGGGACACGGTTGAAGCTTGGGCTGAGGCTCTGCTTAAACTAGCTCACGAACCAGTCTTGGCTGAGCACTTGGGCATGAACGGATATGCTTTAGTATCGCGGAAGTTCACTCTTGATCTCGTCATCTCACAGTTCCAACAAGTTTACCAAGGAGTTCTAAAGAAGCCCATTTCACATTGAGCGTATTCTAGAGACTTTATCTCACTATGAAATCTTCCTCAGGCAAGCATTACGTGGCGTTGGATCATGTCCGAGCTCTAGCGGCTTTTATGGTTTTTCACTGGCATTTCGCACATGCCGCTGGGCAGCGTGGGTACCCCATTCCTATAGAATACGTGCCTTCCATCATTCCCTTTGGTCTTTTTGACGAAGGGCATACTGGGGTGGCTCTTTTTATGACATTGAGCGGCTACCTTTTTGCCAAGTTATTGGATGGCAAAGAGGTGCATTTTGGCGCGTTTTTGAACAATCGCTTCTGGAGACTTTTTCCGCTGCTGCTGTTTGTTTTCCTCATTGTTGGAGCGCGCAAGCTGCTGAGCGGGGAGCCGATGCTGGAGTATTGGAAAAATCTGGCTGCGGGTTTTATTCTACCCACGTGGCCGAATGGGGGGTGGTCGGTGGCCGTGGAACTTCACTTCTACATTTTGCTGCCTTTGTTGCTGCGATTGGCCTCTTCGAGTGCCGCGCGTTTGCTGATGCTTCTACTGGCAGCCATTCTTCTGCGAACGGTGATTTATGCTGTCCTGGGGGAGGTGCAGACTGCCGCTTACTGGAGTATTGTCGGTAGGATTGATCAATTTGTGCTGGGTATGTTCTTCTTCCAAGCGCGTGACCTTGTTACAGGGAAACATGCTCGTGTGCTGATTGGTGCGGCACTGTTCCTTGTGTTCTATTGGTGGTTTGACAGAGCGGGCGGCTTTTACCAGATGGGGGCTTACCCTTCAGTCTCACCGCTGTGGATTGTGCTTCCAAGTATTGAGGGGCTTGGTTATGCTGCGCTTATCGCGTGGTATGATACCTCGTTCAAACATAATACTGGTAAGCTTTCCCGCGCAGTCGCCTATTATGGAACGGTGTCCTTTTCAATCTATCTTCTGCATTTCTTTTTTGTTAACTATGCCGTCCGATTTGTGGAACGTTTCTTCATGCACATCACCAATTACTATGCTGCTTTTGCCTGGTCTGTGTTGTTTTTTGTGCTCATGGTTGTGCCCGCTACTCTCACATTCCGCTTCATTGAGATGCCTTTTCTGAAGTTGAGGCGCAATTACCTTCGTCCGCCTTCGGGTGCACCAAAACAAAGCGATTGAGTGCGTTTTTTAGATGCCGGAATTTGTTTGCATGACGCTCACTGAGCACGTAGAGAAAGAGACTCTATGTTGAACTTTTTGCAGGCTATTTTAACCCATTCAGAGGAAGGCTTGCGCCGAGCTGTTCGTCAGTTGCGCAGAGTCCCTCTTGATCTCATTTATAAACGTTACTCGGATCTCACGATGATCCGCCGCCCGACTTACATTGATAATCTGGAGTTGGTACGCAAAGCGGTCCCTATTTCGGGATGTGTGGTGGAGTGTGGTGTTTGGCGCGGAGGTATGAGTGCCGGAATGGCTGAAATATTGGGCACTAATAGAAACTACTTTTTAGTGGATAGTTTTGAAGGCCTTCCAGCTCCCAAGGAACTGGACGGTCAGGCTGCTGTGGATTGGCAGAAAGACGTGACCTCTCCAGGTTATCACAATAATTGTAGTGCCGAAGAAGCCTTCGCCAAAGAGGCTATGGCCCGCGTCTCATGCACAAGTTATCGTCTGATTCGTGGGTGGTTTGAGAACACTGTCCCTCACTTGACGTTTGACGAACCCATTGCCTTGTTGCGGTTAGATGGAGATTGGTATGAATCTACAATGACATGCCTGACCCACCTCTATGATAAAGTGGCTAAGGGAGGCGTGATTATCATTGATGATTATTTTGCTTGGGATGGTTGTTCACGTGCAGTTCATGATTTTCTTAGCCAAAGATCTGCGCTCGAGCGCTTACGCACGCATGGCAATGTGTGCTACATGATCAAGGCATGAACTTGAAGGGCTTCGCTGTCATTAAAGGATGGACGAAGACAAGGTCTGCTTGGTAACTTAAACTCCAACGTCAAACGATGTTCTCCCTGATTACCTGGATTAAATCTCAGGATTTTTGTCCCAGCCGTGCTGGCATGTTAGTCAACTCCTCTTATTTGATTAGGCGTGAACTGGCCAGCTCACTCAAGCGATGGTCACACGAGATGCGCGGTACGATGCTGGATTTCGGATGTGGGAGCATGCCCTACCGTTCACTTTTCAAAGTAGAGAAATACCTTGGACTGGAAATTGTGGCTGAGGGACATCCACTACGTAACGAAAATGCCACCCTCGGGTACAGTGGTGACAGAATTCCTTTAGACGATGCTGCAGTGGACTGCATTTTAATGACGGAAGTTCTTGAGCACGTTTTTAATCCCGAACATGTTCTGAAGGATTTCAATCGTGTGCTCAAATCAGGCGGTATCGTGCTCATTACCTGCCCATTTGTCTGGCCACTTCATGAGGAGCCGTATGATTATGCGCGCTACACGCCGTTTGCTTTGCGGTATTTATCAGAGTCTGCTGGTTTTCAGGTTGTTGCGCATGAGAAGCTTGGTTGCTGGTTTCTGGCTTTGGCTCAACTATTGCTTGCTTATTTCACACAGACGATGGTGCCATCCGGCTATCGGATGAATCGGCTTATCAAGAGTTTTTGGTGCGTTCTTATCAATCCTTTGGCTCTTATGATGGCGAGACTCTTGCCCTATAGTAATCGATTGTATCTTAGCAACTTTCTTGTCTTGAGAAAAATTTGAGGTGGCTTCGAGAATCAGAAACTTGTAGGTTTGGTTTCTTAGTTGGACGCAATGCCGCTGTCATGAACTAAAGAAACGCTGGAAGTTCCGTCGATTTTTTGAATTTGAGGACAGTTCAATTTCAGTTCAGAACTTTCCGAGGAGTCAGCTTTAGAACCTCTGCAAGCGTGCCATTTTTGTCCAATGTTTAAAAGGAAAAGGCTGACTCTTAATTATTACTATTTTGGGCAAGGCTAATCAACTCTTGGGCGAAGTCTTGTTCTGGGTGCTTTGAAATGATTTGACGGATATGGGCGGCAGCGGCCGTGGCCACAGCGGGCCAGTTGGAACGGTCATTCCATGCTCGTTCTAAGACTGCATCAAAGAAGGCATCACCGATGCCGTCAGCAACATAGCCCGTTTTGCCGTCTTGCATCACTTCTGCTGTGCCGCCTGCGGGCTGGGCAATCACCAGTCTTCCTAGCCACATGGCCTCGACAACTGTCAGAGGCAAGCCTTCATGGCGGGAGGGGACTAACAAGGCGTCATGCTCAGCCCATAGTGCACGGATATCACTGGTCTGGCCTCGAAAGATAATGCGTTCCTGCAGTCCATGCTGGGCAACCAAAGCTATTAAGCGTTCTTCGCTGCTGCCTGAGCCATAAATGGATACTGTCCAGTTGCGCGCCCGCCATTTCGGCATGGCTAGAACTTTCACGAGGATGTCATGGCCCTTGGTTCTTGGGTGCAGCCTTGCTGGCATGGCAAAACGCGCTTGTCTGTGATTATCTTCCGGGTTTGGAAGTGAGTTTTGTTCCCATGGCAGCGGGTCACCACTGACGAGAAAAGGATTGCGTGCAATATGAGCTCTAGGGATCTGATAGGCCAACTGCGTCTGCAGTAAATCCAGGTTGTGTTGGGAAACTGCCCAGAAGCGCCGTGTCTTAGACAGTAGCCTGATCATCAGTGCCGCTACGGCATCGTCTGGCCAATGATCAGGGGAAACGAGGTGAGTAACCGCTGCGTGGGGAATACCACTCATGTGAATGGTTTCAAGTAGATCGAGTCCATCTAGAGAGGTGCCAGAACTAAAAAAAACGAAATCTGGGCGCACATTTTTGAGACCTCTCCGCAGCCTGCCAATGGGGGAAAGTCTGCTGGGAATTAGGCGGGAGAGAAGCCTGCGTAGCAGGCCGTTGCCCGTGGCTAATGGTCGATGTTCCACTCCTGCCTGTCGAAGTTGATCCAATCGTCTTTTTGAAGAAGCCGGCCAGTTGGTGAAGGCACATACTTCGTGGCCGAGTGTTTTCAGTACGATGGCTGACTGGATCCACAGTTCCTCGCTGCCGCCGCCACCTTTGTTTGCGGATACCATGACAAATCTCAGAGATTGGCTGTTAATGGAGTTGGTTGCTTGAGACATAGAGGAGTCGTTAGGCGTAGCGTATGGAGGCCTTTTCTCATTCATTCTTTGCAATGACCCGTGAGATCGGAAAGCCCAGATAGAGGCGACGTTGGATTGGAAATTTGGCGTGCTGAATGCTGATTGGAATTCTTCTTTGGGTCTCTAGTTTACGCTGGATCAATATCGTGGATGAATTTCCGCGCACACTGGTAGGTGCTGCATCTGGCCTGATCTCATTTGACGCCACTCCTGCACATGCGCGTCCTTGCTGACAAGCAGATGGTCTAGTCGAACCCATGGCGAGATAAAGTCAGGCAGCCAAGCAAGGTCACCCGGGAAGGTGGTGCCGAAACCATGGCCGGCCTCGGTAAAGCAATCCTTGAGAGGGCGGCAAAGCGCCCTGTAACCACCTCCCCATGGAGGACAGTTTAAGTCACCGCCCACGACGACTAGGTTTGGCTCACGCTCCACTAATGACGCAATTTGCCCAAGAGCATAGGCTCGGTCGCGCCACGGCAGGGTTCGTTGTTGGTGAAGATCGCTTATAGCGGGACTTATCCAATGAATTAGACCGAGCATACAAGCGCCGCCAGCATTCCATTTGAGGAGGTCGCGCGGGCTTGGCATATGAACGTTGAACACAGTCACCCTTCTTCCAAAGACAAGCATGCGGTGACGGTATGCGCATGTTTTCTCTCTCCCGTTCACCGTCATGCTTACCACTGGTGGACCGGATTCCTGTAAGGGATGCTTGCTCAGTATCGCAAACTCACCTTTCTCTTCACGAAACGGAAATGGGACGAGTTCAGGGGATAAATCTTTCCGCTTTAGCCAACCACGTGCCTCTTGCAGCAGGATGATATCAGGATTCATTTCTTCGAGAAGACTGACGAAATCAACATGGTGCGACTGGCCCACATTAAACGACATCACACGAAAATTGTCCAAAGCCGTTAGCGGCGATGTTGGGGTCGCCTGTCCGCTGCCGTACTGAGTTAGAACGTGCATGAAGAAATAGCAGGCAGTGCTAAGGGTCAAGATGCTAGCATACAGGCGGCTGAAAAAAAGCAGGATGGGTAACACGACGAGCACTGGTAACAGAGGCACCCAGATTGGTAGGTAGGAGAGCGTCGTGAGAAATAGGTTCTGCTCTGTTTCGCTTTCTAGACACAGTCCTAGCCACACCAGTGCTGCGCTGATAAACACGCCTGCCATGATGAATAAACGCTTTAGCCATATGAATGCGCTAAAGATCGTGACCAATTCTCGAGGTGAACGCAACTGGCTATGGCCTCGACGTCGGGAAGAACGTCGGCGATGCTTCCGACGGAACAACGCCGGCGTTCGGGTTCTGAGTGGTTGGTCTAGTGGGTCCGTTGAACTGGGTTCATTCACGGGCGGAATTTGGTTTCGTAGGCGACAAGGGAGACTTGCCTTGGGTTATTTTTTCCAAGCTTTCCGGTAGCGTTGGTGTCTCCAGGTAGGTCTCAATGGGCTTCAGTTTGAGGGCTTCATCTTCCACCTCTTTGAGCAGGGAAGTTGGCTTTTGAGTCAGAATGGGTTGATTTCTTGATACTTCTGGAGCCTTTGTCCAGCCGATGTTAACAAGGACTACCGGGATAAATAACCACAGCAAGGCAATCGATAACGCCAGCAAGACCAGAGATTCCAGATTAGTTAGCCCAGACTGATTCAGGTAGCGCGAGGTATGAGTGAAACGAAAACGGGAAGAATTGCACATAACTGTCACCTGTTGCGTTGATCTGTCTTGCCTACAATCAATAAAATAAGGTGTTTTAAAAACAATTCGTTCTCGTTGCTATTCTTTCAACTCTTGTGCATTGCTGAAACAACAGTGTTGATGAGTTAAACTAAAGCGACCGCATGGAGACTGTTTGAATCAAACGGTTTAAACTGGACGGCGTGCAAGAATGACAATGGATCCTGCAAAATAATTCGAGCTTGGGATCTTTAACAACCATTGGTGAACCACCCGAAACATTTGATTCAAGCGCGGAAACTTCGACGGTTGAAACACTCGGCCTAATCTCTGAGTCAGATAAATATACCACTGCTTTTCAAAGGGCAGACTTTTTGAAAACTTGGCTAAATCAGTGTGGTCGAGTTGTCGCTCGTCTGGGCTAACATCCTTTTCCACCGGCACTACATCACGGAACTTCTGCAACCAACGGCTAAAGGCAATGGGTTCAAGAATAGCGATATGACCGCCAGGGCGAATTAGACATGTCAAGGTAGCTACCGCCATTTCAATAGGCGAATGATGCACAATGTACATCGCAAGAACAGTGTCAAAATTTCGGTTCTTCAAATTGCTGCCGTCAAAGTCACACTTCGAAGGTGCAGCGATCCGCCACTCCATCGAGTTCTGTGCGCTTGGCTGCCAATGCAATAAACTCTGGCGAAGCATCAAAACCAGTAACGGTGTGGCCCATTACTGCCAGCCGGACGGCCATTTCTCCAGATCCAGGGCCAAAATCTGCGATGATCTTAGGATTGCTATCACGAAGCCATTTGATGACACATTGGTGGCGGTTGACCCTCCAGTCAGTGGTTTCTCTTTAGCGTGCAGTTAATTTTGGGTCTGTCGGCCGGATGTGTGCAGACTCCTCCATCGCCTTTTCTGACTACTATGAAAGCTCCCGTTGACTTTGATCGCTCAGAGATGAGAGGGGTTGAAGAATAGAGGAGGGTGAGGTCACATAAGTTCACTAACCATGGCCGCTTGACCTGCAACGAGTCACTTGGGGTATTTGCGTTTGACCTAATTATTGTATCCTAATTTGTTCATTTATAGTAAGTTAAAGGATGGTTGATTTCGAGGTCATTGAAAGCATACGATTTAAGCAAGGTGAAGCTCGCCGGATTTGTTCACGATAACAATCTATTATGGGTTAACCCAAGAGTTTGCAGGGAATACCCGACATCGTCGCTTATAGGTGAACTCTGATACGAACTAGACTAGAAAAAATCTGACGCTGAACAACGATGAAAGGAACAATCTGTCTTCTAATACTCTCCATACTGAATTGCATATCTTTGCCGGTTTCAGCGTTTCCTCCTGGGGGATTTGGGCCTGGTTGGAGTTTTAACAAAGTTCCTGGAGCTCGCGCATGGCGCGGGGCCCCTGGCAATGGGGTATTTGCAGGAGATGTGACTCTTTTGTATGATATCAATCTTGACGGCAAAATTGATCTAAAGGATAATCAAAAAGCGTATGCGATTCAAAAAAGCACCACTCCGGGTCTTTTCTTGCGTCGCGGTGAGCTTCTGAAGGTGGGTTTTGATGCTGTTGCCAGTCAACCAGCGTCGAAACTTGCGCGCGATCCAAGCTTTAAGAACTACAAGACCGTTGCGGGCCTGGAAATTAAAGGGATCAATCTGATGGTTGGCTCTGGCAAATTTGCGACCATTGAAGAAGAGATTGCAGCATGCGGTCGAATCCTTATTTGGCTTGATTCCTCACGCAAGACGCTCTTACTGGATTCAGCTGTTTCAGCCATGCGGAGAGTTGAGTGGCACCTTTCTGAAGGTACGGTTCCTCCATTTTTATATCTCGAAGCGGTGAGCGCTGGACGACCTGGAGCGGCTTATCGCTTAACGGGTAGTGTCGATGATTCAAACCAACATCCTTTCATGGATAAGTTTTTTGGTCTCCGAACTTCTTACGACCATCTCATTATTAACTCAGCGAACTGATTTCTGTCATATTCAAAATCACTCATTGTTTTCCGTAACAAATAAAACCACGGATTTTTAACCTCATCATTAATTGAATTTACTCCCATGAATGAATTAATTGCTGTTTTAAAAAACATTGTGATGTTCGCGCCTCACAACGTGACGCCTTACGCATGGGTGCCGTTGATAGTGATTTGGGTCGTCATGATGATGGTCATAATTGCCGACCTTTTTTCGACATCAAAGTCCCGAACGCGTGCCTGGCTTTGGTCAATTTTTGTCATTTTGTTTCCAGCAGTCTCGGGAATCTTATACGCAATCAGGTGTCTAATGGTTAACCTCCAGTCAAATCTACCAGATTCCTCCCCCAAATCTTAGAGATTTCTTCTCTAGCGCTTCATGACATCCCGATCCGAGTATTTCAAACCAAACATGCACTACAGAACTGTAGCTTTCTTGATCTTGATTTGTTGGGTAATCATAGCTGACTTGGGTCGGCTTAGTGCCCAATCTATTCAAGAAGCTCAAGACGAGTCCTTCGTTACCGATGGCTCCGTCAATTTAGCACCAGAGCAAAGAGAATATCTCAAAAACCATGATTCTGATCATGTGAACAGTTCTTTTAATAGCTTTTGGTTAGGAACAGCTGACTTACTGCAACGTTGGAATACGAGTTCTCGTGATACAGGCAAACAAGGAGGCTTCCGCGCCGGTGTTTCTGGTGGCACGGCATCTGGCGTGTATGGATTAAATAGAACAACACTGGAGTCTTTTAAAGTGGACCCGAGATACATGCATCTCAATCTCGGGCCAATTTTACTGGATCAATTTATTGTTGGTGCGGGTGTGATTGGTGTCGATGAAAGTGGGTCTACTCTTCCGGGAAACAGTAATGCCAATGACGGATGGGCAGGCCTTGTTTGGGCTTCCATGCGTGCTTCATTCATGCTCTCAGATAGTTTTATCGTGAGCCTTCAACCATCTGTTTATTGGTCTTTCTCAAACAATAAGATCGGGTGGATGTTTAATCCCTTTGCCGCTAATTTACGTCCGAATGTCCTTGGTGAATTGAGTTATGACTTTCAGATCAATAATTGGCAATTTAACCTTTATGACCGTCTCGGTGCTACTTTGGCGGCTGGTCGTTGGGCTCAGTTTCCAACTCGTCAAAGCAGTGCTTCATCAATTGTCGATCAGGTTGGGCGTTATGGGTTTAATATGTATGGTGAGGCAGACAGTTGGGACATCGCTGAGCGGTTCACACTAAATAATTGGCAGCAATTCATGCGTTTCTATAATTACGCTGGCATTACTGGGCAAACCAAGCTGACTGACACCATGAGCTTCAAGGCTTACGTGCAAAAAGTGGACATGTGGGACTACGATTTCAATCTTGTTAGAGCACGCATTGAAACAGGAGCTTACGTTAGCATTGAGGGGCAGTACATTCAGCCCTTTGCTTCTTATATCGCGACCAGCCGTGACCCCTATGATTACTATTTCCATCAGTTGTATGGTGGTGCCAAATTCACCTTGCGTGAAAATTTAACGGGTTCAGCAAGTGTTGGCTACCTTAAAACGTCTGGCTCTGGTCCTAAAGTCCGCGATACTTGGCTTGGCCTTGCCTCCTTGAATTGGCAAATGTCTTCGTTTACGAGTCATAGCATCTGGGGCGGGCGTAGAGTTCTAAATACGGCCTATTTACCGCTTTCTCTAGATGATTTTGTCGAATACCGGTTATCCCAACAAATTGGTTTTGGCGCTGAATTCAATTTCACCATTGGAACCCTTCAACGCCAGATTTTAGAGAATTCCCGAGGATTAACGGATGGGCATCTCAATTACATAGGAGGTTCATTGCAATTCCTGCTGAATCAAAAGCTCCGCTTAGCTTTGGTATCTGGATATGAAAATGTATCTAATGGCACCCGTGATTTTCAGCGCTGGACTCATCGTGTGAACCTTGACAGCATGCTCTCTGAAACTCTTAGCATGCAGCTCTTTTATCAATATTTGGAATCTTCTGGTTCGATTGATTTTAATGAGCACGCTCTGTTTTCAAGCATCTCCAAGCGCTTTTGATTCCACGATTTCATCATAGGTTGCTTTGGCAACTTTTGTTGAGTCACCACCTAACTTATCATGAATTATTGTTATATTTGTTTTTCGATCTTTGTTACTTTTGCTTTGCTGGGCTGTAAAAGTACTGTGCCAGAACCCGTGGAAATGGAAATGATTCCATCTCTTCCGACGCAGATGGAGAGTGATAAAAGATCTGGTTACCGAGTCAAAATTGGAGACCAACTCGACGTTTTTGTACTTGAGGACAAATCATTTAATGGATCCTTTGGCGTGCGTGAAACAGGAGAGATTATTCTTCCTCAATTTGGGCGTGTATTAGTTCAAGGTCTCACACTCGCCGAGGTGGAGCTTGCGGTAAAACGTCAGCTTGAGAAGACGCAATTGAAGTTAGCAACGGTCATTGTGGATCCTTCCTCCAGGATCGCGTCGGCAGATCAGCCTATCATGGGAACTGTTGTGCGGGTATCCGGACGAGTGGTTGTTCCAGGGCGGATTACGGTACCGCAACTAGGCGGCAATGTAGTCACGGCCTTTCAGGCAGTGAATGAAGCAGGAGGAACGCTTCCATTTGCTGATAAAAAGCGCTCTTACATCCTGCGCCCATCAGGTGTCAGTGTGAGAAAAATACCGCTCAATCTTCAGCTTATTGAAGATGGCTCAGCGATTGATATTCCAATCTATGATGGCGACACGATCGTCGTTCCGCCCAAAGTCGTTGGCTTTTGATGCTTGGTAAGACGACTCAGCTCATACCAACCATGATTTTAAATCTTCAAGATATCTTACGCTTTTGCACAAGGTATATCAAATACTGGAAGCTTTCCCTTTTATGTTTTTGCCTGGCAGCGGTAGCCTTTTTATCCATGCTGGTTTATGGGAGTCCAGTATATTACTCCAGCTCTGAAGTTGAGTATCAATTTGTGGATCTACCAATTCGATCGGAAACCTCGGATTTGCGGGAAAAAAATGACCGTTACAACAATATCCAATTCATTCTACAGACGGGACTTACATCCGCTTGGTTGAAGGAGAGGACTGCCTTAAAGCTGGGTGCCATTCAGTCTCTTGCTCAGTATGATGAAGTAACGTCTAAGGTGCTGCCTAATTTGAAGGTCACCCAATTTGTCGGAAATCTGATCCGCATTGAGGCTTGGACTTATCGACCTGAACTGGCCCGCATTTGGCCAGTTGCCATGCTTGACGAATACCGCTCTTTCCTAACGGAGCAGCGAACCAAACGCCGAGAGCAGCTTGTGGCCAGTTTTACGGATGAAATGAAGCGTATCCGAACCAAAATAATGGAAGAACAGGCCAATGAGCAGACCTTTGAGGCAGAAAACCAAATCTTGGAAAAATACATCAATCAAAACCGCTTGGAGCAACTTCCCAGTGAATTACTAACCATTCGGACGCGCATGGACGCGATGAACGAGATGGAGAAGTATATGACGGATACGGCTAAAACTGTGGTTGAAAAGCTAGCCCTCTATAAAAAATATCGCACCATGCCTCTGCCTGTGGGGACCTTAGTCCGCATTGGTCAAAAGGATCGAATGATGGTCAAGAAATCAGCTGCTACAGTGGTGCCGGGTGCGGCGTCTGGAGATGTTAATGGTGATTCTAACCAAAATAATAACAGTAATGCTTCTGTTGGCGGTCAACAGGTCATTGTCGTTCCTGAAAGTGCCCAGAGCGCTGAGGTGTGGGAAGAAATTTCCCGCGAGCTTCGAGGCGTTACCGACGAGAGAGATCGTGCTGCACTTAGACTGCTGCCTGCTCATCAAGAGATGCGCAGACTCAATAGCCGAGTAGCGGAGCTTGAGTCTGGGTTAGCTAAAGAGTTGGAGCGTAATCAAGAAGCCTTTAGATTGGAGAAAGCTTATCTTTTTGACCAATTAAATCAGTTGGAATCAAGTCTTCCAGAGTATCGTCGGCTCGTCTCAGATTATGATACATATAAGCGTGATTTCTCTCTTCTTACCAGCGGTAAACTGGCTTGGGAGCAGGCCTACGCAGCGCTGAAGGAAAAGCTCACGGCCATGGATTACACTGGCCAAGAGCCACGTGTGAACTTCAAATTCAATGGGTTTGTTGAGGTCCGTGATGATCTTCCTGTGGCGCCAAACAAGCGCAAGCTTTTAACCTATGCTCTTGTGCTTGGGTTCGGTCTTGCCCTTGGGGCACCTGTTCTAATTGATCGTCTTCGCTTTACCACCTCAATCGCACAAGAAGCTGAAAAGATTACTGGTTTAACGGCCTTGGGCATTGTCCCGCACATTCCTGGGTTCACGCGTCAACGTAAGAGCGGCACTGAATCGGCCACTGATATCTGGCCCGATAGGAATGTGCAGGAGTGCTTCAGAATGTTGCGGAGTCAGATCTCTATTCAAAACAAAAATGCAAAGGCTGGTAAAGTACTAATGGTCGTTAGTTGCCGCGCTGGTGAAGGAAAATCGACAGTAGCTAGCTTTCTGGCTGCTTCTCTTGCGAGTGCTAACATCAAGACCTTAATTATTGATGCAGACCTTCGCCGTGGACGCTTATCCAGTCGATTAGGTTTGGCCAAGGGCTTGCCAGGTATTTCTGAGCTATTTCATGGTTGGGTCACCAACCCGCAATCCATCGTGTACAATGTTTCCCCCAACTTAGACATGATACCTCGTGGTAGCGCTGATCTTAAAATGGAGGACTATTTATCTGATTCTAGGTTGGTCAGCTTGATCACTTATTGGAGCCAAAATTATGAAATGGTGATCGTCGATACCACCCCCGTTCTTGGTATTGCAGATCCTTTGGAGATCAGTCGCGCTGTCGATTCGACTCTCTTAGTCATTCGGGCTGAAGACACCACGCACCGGGACATGATCACAGTTCGGGATCAACTTCTTCGAGCCGAAATGAATATCGTCGGATTTGTTTTAAACGACGTGGATATGTCGAAGTTGGAAAACAGCTACTACTATTACACTTACTACAATAGGTACTACGGCAGCTATTATGACGATGATACTCAGGGTCTGCGGGCCAGGAAAGATCATAAAAAGTTACCGTCGTGAGTGAATCTCAACCCATGGCCAAGTCTGATTCTATCAGAGTTCTTCATATCGTGAATGCTTTTTCGGCTGGCGGTATGGAGAATGGCGTCGCCAATCTTTCGCAGTGGATTTCGCGAAGTAGTGTCGAAATGGACGTGTGTTCCTTGACCTGGGTAGATAAGTTCCGTTCACGGCTGCATCCTGCCGTCAATCTCAATGCGCTGGGCCGAGGAAGCGGTGTTAATTGTTCTATTTGGAGTAAGATCATGAAGGTGATCAAAGCCGGCCGATATCAGGTCATTCACACGCATAACTGGGCTGGCCTGATCTATGGAGTTCCCGCAGCATTCCTTTGCCGTGTGCCTGTTATTCATGGGGAGCATTCAGAATTGGTTCATTGGGAGAAACGTCCTCGCAGGCTGTTCATGCGAAAGATTTTGTATCGGTTTTGCCGCATGGTTCACGTTATTTCGGAAGATCAGAAGCGCCAACTCCAAACACATAATCTGAATACTGGTAAGGAATTGCTCTGCCTTCCTAATGGCACCGACACGGTGAAATTTCACCCAGGAAACAAGGTTGTCGCGCGTGCAGTTTTGGAACTACCTTCGGAGGGTTTTTTTGTGGGAATTGTTGGAAGACTAGTGCCCACCAAGCGGCATCAACTTTTACTCAAGGCCTTTGAGCAGGTTGGCAAGCAGGTGCCAGACATGCATCTCTTGCTTGCTGGCAGTGGTGGGGCGCTAGAGGCTGAGATTCGGCAACAGTGTGCTGATCATCCACTACGTGAACGCGTTCATTGGCTAGGTGGCCGTGATGACATGCCAACCGTGTATCAGAGCCTTGATCTTCTAGCCCTACCATCAGACAACGAGGGCATGCCTAATGTGGCTTTGGAGGCAATGGCCTCTGGGGTTCCTGTGCTGGCCAATCAGGTTTGCGGAATCGAACAGATCATCAATGATGGCAAGGATGGCCGCGTCGCCGCTATGGATCGGCCAGAGGGCTTGGCCGAACTACTAAAAGAGATGCATTCGGACGCCACCAAACTGAAAGACCTGTCCATTGGTGCTCGGCAGCGAATCGTTGACCACTTCTCAATGCATTCGATGTCGTCTCGTTATGAGGCAGTGTATCGTGCTGCAGCGACCCAAGTAAAACACTAAATCACATGGCATTTCGCTGCGCTGTTTTGCTGCTGCTTTTCTGGTTCGTTCGTCCTCAGGACGTGATCCCTAGTCTTGCGGGTCTGAACATTGTGCGTTATCTGATGCTTCTAGGCATTTGGGTCACATGGACACGTCCAGGGGGACTCAAGCTAGGACACATCATTCGCACTCCCATCGATTGTATGATGATGGGGTATCTTTTCTGGATGGTGTTCACGACTGACGAGCATTTCACTGCCTTCAAGGAAGTGTTCACTTACTTTGCCTTTTATGTCCTCACGGTTTTGGCACTTGATAGCGAAGCGAAAATTAAAAAATACCTTAACTATTGGTGCCTAGCTTTATTCGTGGTCTGTTTGCTGACTTTGGCCAGCCATGTTGGTTTCGAAATTGTAACTGGTAGTAATGCGTTGACGTCTGCTTTTAAAGGGCGTGTTGCTCTTAACACATGGATCTTTAACAATCCTAATGCTCTTGGGCACTGCAGCACTGCGTTGATACCGCTAGCCGTTGCTTGGTTTGGTCTGCATCAACCCACGGCAAATCGAGGTTTGATGGTGATCCTGATGGCTGCAGGAGCTTACTGTACTGTGCTTACAGAGTCAAAAGGGGCCTACATTTCTGGTGTCGTCTCACTATGTAACCTTTTCTTGTTTCGGCGCTCCGTTTGGATTCAGCTCTTGGCAGTTCAGCTTATGCTTACAGCTGGCATTGGAGCACTTTCCTTTTTGCCGCGAATGGAGACACTTTCTTCGAAGGATGAAGGAATCATGGGGCGTATGATGGTCTGGCAGAGTGCCATGTGGAGTTTAAAGGAAAACCCAGGTGGCGTTGGTCTCAAAAAGTTTCAGGGAACGATTGAGGTAGAAGATCTGGGTACGATCAATCTAGCCACCCACGGATCCTTTGTGCGAAACGGTGCCGATCTGGGCTATCCCGGACTTTTCTTTTTTGGGGGGCTGTTTTTCACCGCCTATCTGACACTGCGAAGGCAAAAATTTGAGCGTGCAGCTGAAGCCTCCCGCATCCAAGCAGCACTCGCAGCGCTAGTGGCCTCCTATGCTTTTTCCTCTTGGGTTGTGGACCGGGCCTACCATGCAGATTTTATTCTGCTCATGGCGTTGTTCTCAGCCTACCACCGTGTTTTGGTGGCTCCGCAGGAAAAGACGCTAGAAGAGCCAGCTAGTCCAGTTGTGAATGGTCCAGAGCTGATGGCTCACTCAAGGATTGGCTCTGACAACGAAGGCCAACCAAATGCAGAAACGGTTCAGGTTTCCGAGGTGGGTCTTGTCCCCGGCTGGGGCTTTCTCAAGCCCCATGAACTGCTTTTGATCGTCGGTCTCGTGTGGCTGATTGTTTATGCTTGGGACTATCAATCGACGAAGTTTCTACCGTTCTAAAATCCCCCTATTTCATTTTGAAAATTCTTTGGATAAAAACCAGCCCGTTGCACCCACTGACCCGTGGCGGTGACTTGCGTACCTTTCATTTGCTGCGGCACTTGCATCAAAATCATGATGTCACTTTTGTGGGAATGACGGCTGATCCTGGGCAGATCGAGGGCGCTCAGCGCTCTGATGAATATTGCAGTCGTTCACGATGGGCTCATGAGCCTAAAGCATCTCTTAAATTAGCCAGATGGAAGTTCTTGTTGGGTGCACTGGCTAATCTGTTTTCTAGATTGCCTTATGCTGTCGCTCGCTTCCGCTCAGCCTCACTTCGCCGACTTCTCGTCGAAACGTTGAAACGTGAAAGCTTTGATATCATTGTATCTGACTTTCTTTTTCCTGCCGCTAGCATGCCATGGGAGATGAAAGAAGGTACCCAGACGCCATGGGTCCTATTTCAGCACAATGTGGAGTCCATGATTTGGCGCCGCCGAGCCGAAGGCCTAACGGGTGTCAAAGGTAGGTATTGGAAAAGGCAGCGTGATCGCATGTGGCGCTTCGAGAGCCAATTAAGTGCCCGCTTTGACGGTGTGCTGGCGGTATCTGATGAGGACTCGAGAATCTTCCGACAAGAGATGAAGCTTTCAAACGTGATCGGAGTCGTGCCCACGGGGGTGGATTTGGATTACTTCCAAGCTTTGCCAAAAGCACCGTTCCCTACTCCAACGGTTTTATTCATGGGATCCATGGACTGGTATGCGAATGTCGATGCAGTGCTTTATTTCGTCAGTGATATATGGCCTAAAGTTAGAGAAAGGCTTCCCGAGGCAACGTTTCTAATCGTCGGTCGCCAACCTCCCTCTGAAATACTTGCCTTGCATTCTACGGACATGGGAGTCGAAGTGACTGGCACGGTTCCTGATGTGCGTCCCTACATGCGGAAGGCACATGTCATGGTGGTTCCGCTAAGAATCGGTGGTGGCACTCGCCTCAAGATTTATGAGGCTATGGCGGCCGAATTACCTGTTGTCTCAACGACGGTTGGAGCTGAAGGGTTACCTGTAGTGCACGGCAAGCATCTTCTGATCGCCGATGATTCCGCAAGCATTGCTAACGAGGTGATACGCGTTCTTTTAAGCCCTGACTTGGCAGGCTCGCTGAGTCAAAACGCTTTTCAAGAAGTGGTTCAATTCATGTCTTGGAAGGCTGCTGCAAGTGTCTTTGAGAGTTCTTGTCAGGGATTGTTGAAGGAGGCAACCTTATGAATGCTTTTTGGTTATGTCTGATGATCCTCTGCTTGGCGGCTGTCGCGCATTCCTATTTTCTTTATCCGCTTTGGTGGTTGGCCTGGAGAAGCAGATTACCTGTGGTTGCCGTTCAAGAAAGTTCTAACGATCGCTTGCCTAGTGTAACTGTCATTATCGCAGCCTACAACGAGGCTGAATTCATTCACCAGCGTGTCAGGAACCTACTTGAGCTCGATTATCCTTCGGAATTACTCCAGATCGTCATCGCTTCTGACGGATCTAATGATGGGACTGAAATCATTGCGAAAGAGGCAGCGAAAGGGGATTGTCGAGTGAGCGTCATAGGATTCACTGAGCGCCGAGGGAAGGTGAGTGTATTGAATGATGTTTGCGAAAAGGCAGAGGCAGACATCTTGATTTTCAGCGATGCAAATGTTGATTTCGCACCAGATGCTGTGAGGCATTTGGTGAAACCGTTCATGAACTCTGAAGTGGCCTGTGTCTGTGGTAAATTATGTTTCCGCTCTCGGCTCGGCCAAGCCCATGCTGAATCCGAAGGGTTTTATTGGAAGATGGAGACTTGGTTAAAGGAGATGGAGGGTTCGCGAGGCGTTCTCCTGGGGGCCAACGGAGCCATTTACGCGCTACGTCGTTCACTTTGGAGGGAATGCCCGAAAGATACCGTGG
Source organism: Verrucomicrobiaceae bacterium (assembly GCA_027486585.1). Lineage (GTDB taxonomy): Bacteria > Verrucomicrobiota > Verrucomicrobiia > Verrucomicrobiales > Verrucomicrobiaceae > Prosthecobacter. Next base: position 78,902 of record JAIXOU010000101.1, read on the forward strand.
TTGAAGATTTTTATATTCCGATGAGGCTGTTGATTGAAAAGTGGAGAGTGCTTTTTGAGCCCAAGGCCATTGCTCTGGAAGATCTACCTCCGGCACTCAAAGATGAGTTTGGTCGTCGTGTCCGAATCGGAGCAGGTGACTATCAGGCGCTTTGGCGTTGCCTCCCACTTTTGCATCCTCGTTTTGGCCTCGCCGCTTGGGTTTTTTTATCACATAAAGTTCTGCGCTGGATCGGGCCATTTTTCCTTCTTGGTGCGTTTGTCTCGTCGATCGTTCTTTCCTTTTATGGTTCGTTCATTGGGACGACGTTGCTTCTTCTTCAAAGTGTTTTTTATGCAGCGGCTTTTGTCGGTCTGCTGATGCCAGTCGGCCGTGGCAAAGTGTTTAAATGGGTTGGTTTGTGCACTCATTTCACCAGTATGAATGCGGCTTTATTTTTGGGTTTCTGGCGCTGGTTGCGTCGAGGACAAAGCACCGCCTGGCAGAGGACGCGACGCTAATAACTTCACAACGATCATGATCAAAGCACTCGATAAGTGGCTGCTTCCCTATTTGAAGCAATGCCTCACGCGCCAAAAGACTCCAGTGACGGATGTCATGCTAGCGGTATGTGATCATTTTGAGCCATTCCACGACACGGACAAAGATGGGGCGCTTCGTCGTCTTTCTATCTGGCACAAACAGTTGCCGGAAATAGTGGCTTCTGCATCAGATCATCATGGTCACGGTCCAAAGCACACATTCTTCTATCCCGTTGAACAGTACGACAATGAGGTGATCACTTCATTGGCTGAGCTTTGTCATCTTACCAGGAATGAGACCGAAATTCATCTTCATCATCACAATGACACCGCCGACAATTTTCGCAAATCCCTCGATGAAGGCGTTCAGGCATTGAGGCGTCATGGGTTGCTCGGGAATAATCGTGACGGTCAGCCTGTGTTTGGATTCATTCATGGCAACTGGGCACTGGATGATTCCGACCCTCAAGGAGTTGGCTGCGGCGTGCGTGGTGAACTCGCCATACTCAAGAAAGCTGGGTGTTATGCTGATTTCACCATGCCATCGGCACCGCATCGTACTCAGGCACCTATTGTCAATCAACTCTACTACTCGCGCAGCAATCTCAGTGGCTGTTCTCACCACCAAGGCATTCGGGCTGCTGTCGGTGAATTGGGCACAAGAGGCTTGCGCGATCAAGAAGACCGGTTGCTCCTGTTGCAGGGAGCCTTGAGCTTGGACTGGTCTCGACGCAAATGGGGCATTTTACCCAGGGTGGAAAATTCAGATTTAAATTCCAATAATGCGCCGACAGCTCATCGCATGACTCGTTGGATGAAGTCGGAAATTTGTGTCTCGGGCATGGAAAACTGGCGCTTTGTCAAGCTGCATACCCATGGTGGCCCCGAACGCAATCATCCTGTCCTGATTGGTAAAGCACGTCAAACATTCCACAATGATTTGGCGGCTTTGGCCAAGCAATCTGGATTTCGGCTTCACTATGTGAGTGCGCGTGAGATGGTGAATATTCTTCATGCTGCCGAAGATGGTCACACCGGAGATGCTGGTGAATGGCGGGATTACATCTACAGTCCGCCGGACTGCCTTTAAGACATAGATTTCATGGACATTCTCTTTGTTTCCAATTTGTTCCCTGATGAGACAGAACCGTGGCGTGGTCTTGACAATGTGACGCTCTTACACGCGCTTCATTCTTTGGATGCTAGTTTAAATATTCGTGTTCTTGCGTTTCGTCCTTCAATATCAAGCTTTGGACGTGCAGTGATGCGGCCTAGAGCCATGGATCTTTGTTTTTCTCCAGAATTTTTTTGGACGCCATATCTACCTAAAGTGGGCGGAATCAATCATCGGCTATTTGGTGTCGCTCTAGCGAAAGCCATTGCCTCACTTCCTCAAGATTTTCATCCAGAAGCGATTCTTGCGCCTTGGCTGTTTCCAGATGCCTGTGCCGTATCACTTCAGGCCGCAAAGATGCATATTCCCGTCCTCGCTGTCGCTCAGGGGTCGGATGCTCACCAGTATCTGGATATGTCCATGAGACGGAAGGCAATTCTGGCGATGTCGAAGCGCGTTAGAGCTATCGTCACCCGCAGCCGGGATTTGCAAAATAGATTGATCAGCAAGGGCGCTCCGCAGGGCGCTGTTCAGACCATTTATAATGGAGTGGACGTTCATACATTTAGGCCCACACCCCATGCTGTTGCTAGAGAAGCACTCGACCTTCCTGCGAATGACCATTTGCTTCTTTTCGTGGGGAATTTTCTTCCCGTGAAGGGGCTGGATCTACTGCTTCAATCAGCTGCTCTTGTGATAGCTCAATCAAGCCGGACCGTTAGGCTTGCGCTCATTGGTGGGGGGCCTTTGGAGAGTCATTTGAGAAGCCAAGTTGAGGCTCTTGGGATTTCTAACAATGTTCTCTTTCTAGGTCGTCATGGATCGTCTGAGGTCGCGCGCTGGATGCAGGCAGCAGATGCGGTATGCCTTACCAGCCATAATGAAGGCGTACCTAATGTGGTGCTCGAATCCTTGTCTTCAGGGCGTGTACCCTTGTGCACGGATGTTGGTGGCATTGCCGAAATTGTAGAGCCTATTCTCGGCCGTAGGTTTTTAGTTCAGTCGCGTGACGCTGATGCCTATGCGACAGCAATCTTGGATGTGCTGGAAAATCCGCCAGAGCCAACCGGCTTGCATGCAGCCATGCAAGCATTCTCTTGGGAGAACTGTGCACGTCAGTACATGAATCTTCTTTCCAAGAGCGCCACCTTGTGAGGTCGGGCGAGTTGGACCCTGAAATTGGGCCAGTAGTGAAGTTATGTTACTTTAGTGAATGCGGTCTTGTTGAGCAGGCTAAAAGACCAAAATCTAATGAAAGCCAAACGTCGTTCGCGGCCATCACCAACCGCTATATAGCTCAGTGGCTACTCAGGCGTTTTTAGGATCAAAGAGAGGGACTGAGGGCGCAAGAGTTGGTGCAGTTCGGCTCACTAGTAGGAATCGCAGGGGCGTAACGTTGCTGAGCCGGAGACTTCATGCCGCCACCCAGAACAACACGAATGGTGTCGAGGAGTATCATGAGGTCGAAAACGATTCCAGCGTGTTTCAGGTAATAAAGATCATACTCGAGTTTGCACTTTGCGTCCTCGACCGAAGCACCATAAGGGTAGGACACTTGAGCCCAGCCTGTGAGTCCAGGATGGATCATGTGACGTTCTTCGTAAAAAGGTATTTCTGCGCTCAGTTGCGAGACAAACTCAGGACGTTCAGGACGTGGCCCGACAAATGACATCTCTCCTCTCAAAATATTGATTAGCTGGGGTATTTCATCAATGCGGTATTTGCGCAAGAGCGCTCCACCTGGAAAGACACGTGGATCTTTCGATGCTGAAGACCACATGGGACCTGAAGCTTCAGCATCAGTGCGCATGCTGCGTATTTTCCATATTTTAAAAGTTTTCCCAAATCTGCCGACTCGCTCTTGAGTGAAAAACACTGAGCCTTCTGGAGAAAAGTATCGAACGATTGCAATGCCTAATAGAAAAATCGGGAAGGAAGCAATGATCAGAATGATTGAGCTGATGATATCGAAAAGCCGCTTCATTTTACTAAAGTAGAGGTCTCTCGATCCATTGCCGGAATAGAGTAACCAGTCTAGAGTGATCAGATCCAGCGGAATGTAATGCAGATGCCTCTCGCTGATATTGATGAGCGGGGTACAGGTTATACCAAGATACCGCAACTGGCGTAATCGTGTCCTAGTGGCTTCATTTTTCAAGTGGGCCTCTGAAAAAACAAGGCAATCCAGATTGTTCTCTTTGATGATTGCCGGAGCATTGTCCAGGCTTCCCAGCAAATCTGAACTGGCGATTAAATCTGGTGTCGTTGAAATGATACCGAGACACTGAACACCCAAAGGATACTTGTCGCGAATCTGTTGGTATTCGGCCATTTCATTTTCTGATTCGATCAGAACTGCAATGCGCTTGGGGGCCAACTTGTGTTTATAAAAAATAAACCAGTGATTAACAGCGAGTAAGGGATAGGAGAACAAACAGCCTAAAGCCATGAATCCTCGACCGACCCGTTGATCAAAACTAACATACCCCACAAGCGTGACCGTGATTAGGCCAATAAAAAATCCAAAAGTCATCAGCAACAAGTGGATCCTAAAACTTGATCTTCTTTGCGACTCGACTGAATACAAACCAAGAATGTAGGTGGAACTGACAAGTGCGAGGGCTCCAATCAAGATTGGCGGAATAAAGCTATCGATTCTCCATAGAGCACTGAAGCGAACGTAGTTGGCGATGCCGTAGGCGACTGCAAAAATAAATAAATCCTGCACCGCTCTTTTTGCTATAACTAGTGAATGATTAGTTGTGAAGGAGTTCATATTTATAGGCTTTATTTATAAATTCTATAATTTAATGAAATGGTTAGATGATCTGATTATCAGCTATATCTACATTTTTACTTTTCAGCCTTCTTCAGGACATGCAGTCCTAAAAGTCCAAAAGCGGACAAGATTCCGACAGCCAACGTGTGCACCCAAAAAAGTAAGTCATTGGCTAAGTTGAGATTACTGAAGCCTTGCATCGACCATTTCAAGGCGACAAAAACAACCACTAGCCCCATCACTGACATCAATGACAGCAATAGAAAGAAAAGTATCCCTTCGTCCAAGTTGATCAATTTTCGTGTCAAATTGAGTGCCTTATCATCTGACTGAAGATACAGCATGCAGCTGAATAAAAAGAGCTGGGTGCCGAGGATGCCCGCTAAGAGAAGAATAGCCTGACTGTGGACATCAAAAATATGAAACTTGCCCATCACACTCACCGGCCCGGTAATGAATGCAGCCATTTGCATGAGGGTTGATGCCAGAAGTGCTATGGCTCCAGTCAGTTCAAATAAGCGAGGTTTTTCCGAAAAAATAAAGAGAAGGTGCCTCATGCCATCTCTCCATGTGCGAAGGTGCGCTACCCGCCCAGGAGGACCGCATCGTAAGCCCGAAGAGATTTCAACAATGATGGCTTTTGCCTTCAGGGCTTTAATCAGAAGTTCAGAAGCGAATTCCATGCCGTTCGAACGGATACCCCATTCTTTGAAGGCATCCTTACGGATACAGCGAAAGCCTGAGTTGCAATCTGATAGCTGCCCATTGAAGAGAAGATTGATCAGCTGAGTGAGCACTGGTGTTCCAAGCCAACGGTGCAGCGGAGGCATCGCTCCAGGTTCAATTCGTCCCGTCATTCGTGAGGCGATGGACATGTCGGCTTGTCGGTCTTTGGCCGTTTCGTAGAGCTCCGCGGCATCTGAGTAAAGATAGGTGCTATCTGAATCAGCAAACATCACATATTCACCCATGCCTGCCTCGATGCCTCCCCTCAGGGCAGCTCCGTAACCGCGTTCTTTGACCTCGACAACACGGCATCCCATGGATAACGCTATTTCTTTGGAGCGATCGGTGCTGCCATTGTCGGCAACGACAATTTCGTAGTTGACTCCACCTTTTTTAAGGCTTTCAGAAACCTGACGAATGCAGTCGCTCAATGTCTTTTCTTCGTTCAGACATGGAAATACGAAACTTAAGTCAAGTTTACGGCTGTCAACTGTGGGGGATTTGTCGAGACAGGGGAGCTCAAACATCGCTTAGAATTGTGATCATTCTTATGTAACGAGGATGCTAGAATGATTATCAAGATTTCAAATGGGGTAACCCAAATGGTTGGCCTAATTAATAGCGCGACTATGAACTGGACACCACTCTTCGGTCAGCTTTGCGTTTCATTAAGCTATTGCCTCGATCAACGAAACTTTTCCGAGGTTGCTTTCATTATGTCGATGGCACCCAAAGACTCCATTTCCGCCGTGTTGTTCAATATCAATATATGCGGTGGCCTTTCGCTGCTAAACACGGGGAAGCAACGGTGCCGAAGTATCCGAGGCCAAAAACTGCAATATTCATGAGATTAAGCGTGGGCAAACGCACGTGTTGTCATTTACGCGGGAGTTTTTAGAGGCAAAATGTGGCCAATGGAAGGGCTCGATTAATTCTTCGGATTGGGTAAATCTGTGGCGTTACTCCTGGAGAGGTTAGTGCACTTAAATCGGAGTTTCTCAGCCTCAAAGCGCATGTATCTTGGTGTTGAATCTTTGATGGATAAGATATTTTAAAGAAAATATTAAGATTTATTGACGAGATTGTAAGTAA
>JAIXOU010000086.1 GCA_027486585.1 Verrucomicrobiaceae bacterium
CACGCCACCAGCCCTCGGGTCCACGCCACCAGCCCTCGGGTTCACGCCACCAGCCCTCGGGTCCACGCCACCAGCCCTCGGGTCCACGCCACCAGCCCTCGGGTTCACGCCACCAGCCCTCGGGTTCACGCCGCCAGCCCTCGGGGTTTTTGGGACGACTCAAAGATTAATGAGCTGATAATGAGCTTTTTATATTTTTCAAACCATTAGAAACACTCCAAAATAAAAATAGTGATACGCACAAAGAACCAGGAACAAAGAACGAGGAACCAGCCACTTCATCTTCGATCCTCCATCTTCGATCCTCCATCTTCGATCCTCCATCTTCGATCCTCCATCTCCATCTCCATCTCCATCTCCATCTCCATCTCCATCTCCATCTCCATCTCTCCATCTCTCCATCTCTCCATCTTCCCCCTTTCCTAACCTCTGCCCTTGCCATCCATAGCGCTCTCCGCTTAGATAGGGAAATTACCCCATGGCACGAAAAGCATCCAGCAAGCTCTCATTCATCAAGCAGTGTCACCTATTCAGCTTTGCCACTGCTTTATCAGAAGCGCGCTAAATGAAATCGGAATCCCAAACACGTCAGGAGAAGATCAACCTTCAGCTCGGGCGAGCTGGCTGGGCGGTTGGAAGTCGATGTTTGGTTGAGGAATACCTCATTTCATCTCCTAACTCCTTTCTTGAACCCACCTCAGCTCCACGCTCTTCAACTGAGTTCGCAGATTATGCTCTTTTAGATCGCCTAGGTAGGCCATTGGCGATTGTTGAAGCTAAAAAGTCCAGTCGCGACGCCTTGTCGGGCGAGAGACAAGCCGCCGATTATGCCGATGCTCTTCTCGCAAAGCACGGCATCGACCCCTTTGTTTTTTTGGCCAATGGAGATGAAATTTGGTTCTGGCACCGCAGTCTCTTCACGCCCCAGCTTCTCAGTGACATGCTCTCCCTCACCCGCCAGCTTGCTGCTTAAGCTCTTGCTCTTTCTCCCATCGCTCTTATTTTTTCATGTTCGCCGATGTCCCAGATTCAAACCAGCCAGCCACCCGTGAAACCGCTGCTCACCCAGGAGCAGATGGATCGCATCTTATCCTCGCGGCACTCGATCACCTCCGAGGAGTTTCGTCAGCAAGTGTCGGCACACCTGGGGCGTCCTCCCTCGCCAGGCAGAAAAAAGACCTTCGTGAATGGGCGCGAGGTCTGGGTCTGTTGCTAGATGCGTCACGGATCGTTCCGCGTCTAGAGCGTGGCGGCCAGGAGCATGATTGGTTCCGTGAAGGCGAGCGCGTTTTTAAAGTCACTCGCGACGGCATCTTTGGCCTCTCACCGGGTATGGATCTCGCCCTCGTGTCCTCGGACATGGACGCCCGCCGCTTCCAGCTTTGGGAAGCTTCACCCATCGAGTATTTAGAGCGCCTGCTACTGCAAAACGAACTCGTGCCCGGCCTCAATCGTCTGGAGGGCGTCATCGATCAGGCAGACGACCTCGCCATCGTCACCTCCCAGCCTCGTTTTGACATCGTGCCCGTCACGCTTGCGGAGATTGATGCTTGGTTCGCTACGCAGGGTTTTCAAAAAGTCACGCCCTGCGGCTATTACCGCGCCGAGGACAATCTTGGTGTTTTTGATGCGCACGCCAAGAACCTCGTCCGCTTTGAGGACACCCTCATCCCTTTTCGATGTCATCCCCTGCCGTCCAGACGGCGGCTTTTTGCAGTTCATCGCCGATACCCTGACCGCAGGTCACACGGTCTTCGCCGTGCGCACCGTTTCCACTTCGCAGCACCTCTCTTGACCGGATCTCCGTGTCTCCATCTTCATCCTTTTCTTGCTACCGGTCTCACCCACCGCTTAGATAGGGAAATTACCCCATGGCACGAAAAGAATCCGGCAACCCTTGCTATTCCTACCGCTCTTCGCTTTCATAGAGCACGCCCATAGCTAAATCATCAAAATGCCCAGTCCCGAAGAACTTGCCCGCCAAACCATCGATGCGCTGTTGCGCGCGGCGGGGTGGGTGGTGCAGAGTTTGGATGAGCTGAATCTGTCAGCCGCTCGCGGCGTGGCGGTGCGTGAGATGCAATCCTTCGGCGGTCCTGCCGACTACATCCTCTTCGTGGACATCAAAGCGCCGTTACAAACAATCGCCAAAAACTTCTGCCTCTGGCGAGCTTTCCTTGCTATGGCTCGTAAGAACCACTTTCCTCAGTAAAACCTTTACGCGTCTCTCTTTGCCCACATGATCTGGACTGCCCCTTCTGAAAAAGACCTCGCCACCGATACCTTGGAGAAGCGCCTCTGGTCGGCGGCGAATCAGCTCTGGGCCGGGGCCGGGCTGAAGCAGTCGGACTACTCGGAGCCGATTCTGGGGCTCATCTTCCTGCGCTTTGCGGAGGTGCGGTTCATGGGGCGGCGGGCGGAGCTGGAAAAGACCAGTGCGTCGTCGCGTCGCGGGTCGAAGGTGGATGACCCGGCGTCCTACATTGAGCAAAACGTGCTCTACCTCCCAGCGGGCGCACGCTTTGCCGAGCTGCTCCAGCTCCCCGAGGGCACGGACATTGGCAAGGCGGTCAATGAAGCCATGAAAGCCATCGAGCGGGACAATCCGCACATGGCCGGCGTGCTGCCGAAGGGTTTTCAGGTCTTCGATTCCCTCCTGCTCAGCAACCTGCTGAAAACCCTCTCCACCATCCCCGCTGATCTGGAGGGCGACGCCTTTGGGAAGATCTATGAATACTTCCTCGGCACCTTCGCCATGAGCGAGGGGCAGAAGGGCGGCGAGTTCTTCACGCCCACCAGCATCGTCCGCTTTCTTGTTGAGGTGCTGGAGCCCTTCCACGGGCGCATCCTCGATCCCGCCTGCGGCTCCGGCGGTATGTTCGTGCAGAGCGCCCGCTTTGTTTCGGCTCATAGGGCTTCGCCACCCTCACCCGCCGCTTCGCGTCACCCTCTCCCAGTGGGAGAGGGCTGGGGTGAGGGTCTCGCGGGTTATTCCGGTGATCCCGCCCGCGAGTTAAGCATCCACGGCCAGGAGCGTGTGGATGGAAACGTCCGCCTCGCCCGCATGAACCTCGCGGTTCACGGTCTGGAGGGCGACATCAAGCACGGCAACACCTACTACGAGGACCTGCACAGCACCGTCGGGAAGTTTGACTTCGTCTGTGCCAATCCGCCCTTCAACGTCAGCCAGGTGGACAAAGAACGCCTCAGCGCCGAGGTCGGCACCGGTCGTCGTTACCCCTTCGGCCTGCCGCGCACGGACAATGCGAACTACCTCTGGATTCAGGATTTTTATTCCGCGCTGAATGACCAAGGCCGCGCCGGTTTCGTCATGGCGAACTCTGCCTCCGACGCCCGCGCCTCCGAGCAGGACATCCGCCAAAAGCTCATCGAGGCCCGCGCCGTCGATGTCATGGTCGCCGTCGGCCCTAACATGTTCTACACCGTCACGCTGCCCTGCACGCTGTGGTTCTTCGATAAGTCGAAAGCAGCGTCACCGTGCAGAACACCCTCACCCCAGCCCTCTCCCAGTGGGAGAGGGAGTTCTGATCTCCCTTCTCCCTCTGGGAGAAGGGCCGGGGATGAGGGTGCCGCGCCAAACCGTGCCGATACTGTCTTGTTCATAGATGCGCGGCATATCTACCGCCAGATCGACCGTGCCCACCGCGACTGGACCGATGCCCAGATCAGCTTCATGGCCAACATCGTCCGCCTCTACCGCGGCGAAGCCCCCGACTTCACCCTCGGCGGCGAAGAAGCCAAAGCGAAGCTCGAAGAGCTCTTCGGCGAAGCTGCCTCCCCAAATCATAAATCAAAAATCGTAAATCATAAATACAGAGACCTCCCCGGCCTCTGTCGCGCCGCCACCCTCGCCGAGATCGAAGCCCAGGGCTGGAGCCTGAACCCCGGCCGCTACGTCGGCGTCGCCCCTGGGGAGGCGGTCAGTGACGAGGACTTCAAGACCCAGCTCGGCACCTGGAACGAAGAACTCGAAACCCTCAACGCCGCAGCACGGGAACTGGAGACCACCATTGCAGCCAACGTTGCCGAAATCCTCGAAGCATGAAAACCGAAATCATCCAAAGCCTCACCTCCACCTTTGAAGCCAGTGCGCAGCAGACGGAAGACGGCGTGGAATACTGGCTCGCTCGCGATATTCAGCACCTTCTTGGATACTCAAAATGGGAGAACTTCTTGAATGTCGTCTCCAAAGCCAAGACCGCTTGTGAAGTCTCGGGACATCAAGTGTCGGACCATTTTCCCGACGTCAGGAAAATGGTCGATCTCGGCTCAGGCAGCCAACGTGAGGTCGAGGACATCATGCTCACCCGTTATGCCTGTTATCTCATCGCCCAGAACGGCGATCCCAAGAAACAGGAAATCGCCTTTGCTCAGACTTATTTCGCCGTCCAGACACGCCGTGCCGAGCTGATCGAGCAGCGCCTTCTCGAGGCCGAGCGCGTCTCCGCCCGAAAGAAGCTCAGCACCACCGAAAAAGAACTCTCCGAGGTCATCTTCGAGCAGACTGGCGGCAACGAAAACTTCGCCATCATCCGCAGCAAGGGAGACCAAGCCCTCTTCGGCAAGACCACGCAGGCCATGAAGGCGCACTGGCAAGTGCCGGACACTCGGCCTCTCGCTGACTTCGCACCCACCATCATCCTCAAGGCCAAGGACTTCGCCACCGAGATCACCATCTTCAACTCCCGCCAACACAAGCTCGCGACTGAAACGGCCATCTCCCATGAGCATGTCACCAACAACGAAGCCGTCCGTAGGACGTTGATCGAACGAGGCATCCGCCCGGAGTCCCTGCCAGCCGCGGAAGACGTGAAGAAGGTCGAGCGCCGACTCACCTCGGAGGAAAAGAAGGCGCTGAAAAAACCTGATGGCCTCAGCAAGTCCAAGAAAAAGGCATGAACGAAGAACTCGAAACCCTGAACGCGACTCCAGGCTTCTTCCTTCTCCCCATGGGAGAAGGGCTGAGGATGAGGGCCTGCAAGGTAGAGCAAACCATCGCCCTCAACGTGGCGGAGATTCTGGAGGCATGAGCGACTCTTGGCCCAGAATGAAGCTGGCGGACTGTGTCGAACTCCTCTCGGGCTTCGCGTTTAAGAGCCAGTATTTCACGGACAAGCCCGACGACATTGCTTTGGTCAAAGGCGAGAATGTGAGTCAAGGCCAAGTGCTTTGGGATATTTCAAAGCGTTGGGCAGCATCGGATTGGGATAAGCTGGAGAAGTTTCAACTCAGAGCGGGCGATGTAGTTATCGCGATGGATCGCCCGTGGGTTCCGGCAGGGTTGAAATGGTGCTTCATTCGCGACTGTGATCCAAAGGCATTCTTGGTTCAACGCTGCTGCCGACTTCGTGCGAATCCAAAGCTTCTAGACCAATCATTTCTGCGTTTCGTGATCGGTGGACAGGGCTTCGAGGGTTACATCAAACCCATTACGACTGGGGTGAACGTGCCGCACATCAGCGGTGGGCAGATACTCAATTTTGACTTCAACGTTCCCCCGCTCCCCGTCCAGCGCCGCATCGCAGGCATTCTGTCGGCCTACGACGAACTGATCGAGAACAGCCAGCGGCGGATCCGGCTGCTGGAGGACATGGCCCGCGCCCTCTACCGCGAGTGGTTCGTCCACTTCCGCTTCCCCGGCCACGAATCCGTCCCCCGCCTCCCCTCCGCCCTCGGCGACATCCCGCAGGGCTGGGATGTGAAGCCGTTCACGGAAATCGCCGACGTCTTGAGCGGCGGCACGCCCAAGACCGACACTGCCGAATACTGGAATGGTGAAATACCATTCTTCACGCCGAGAGACGTGCCTGGCTGCTTCTACGTGCAGGACACTGACAAGCACGTCACCGAACTCGGTCTTTCCAAGTGCGCGAGTGAGCTCTACCCGCCAGATACCGTTTTCATCACAGCGCGCGGAACGGTCGGCAAGGTGGCACTCCCGTCCGTGCCCATGGCCATGAATCAGTCCTGCTACGCGCTTCGAGGCAAGCCGGGGATTCCACAGCGTTTCCTTTTCCTGATGACGCTTCAGCAGGTGGACTATCTCAAGACAAACACCGGTGGTGCAACATTCGACACCATCGTCGTAGACACCTTTCGCCGAATGGAAGTCGTGAAGCCAGCCAGCGACATCATCGCCCGCTTCGCCAACAAGACCGACGCCATGTTCGAGCAAGTAAACACGCTCCAGCGCAAACTCCAAAACCTCCGCCGCACCCGCGACCTGCTGCTGCCTAGGCTGCTATCGGGATTCGAGTGAAGTAAATACGTTTTGTCATGAAAACACCCGCCGAATTCGCAGACCGAAATTTTAAAGTTGAGTGCAGTCAAATCACGCTCAGGCAAGGTGGTAAGGGCACCTTGGCTGTTGGTGGACCAGGGGAACTATGGCAAGACGACGACGGTCAGATCCAATTCAAGATCTTTGTTTCCGAGGAGCATTACGAAGCCCTGAACACACATCGAAATACGACGAAGCGGGTTCTTGGGCAGTTGGTTCAAGAAGAAGACTGTTTCACACTGGTGGCCGAGACGTTCTCGGGACCTGTATGGACCGCTGAGTCTGTGTTTCCAAACAGGCGCGGTGGACTGGCCAGCGGGGTTGCTTATGGGTACATTCACGAACTTCTCTATGAATGCCAAGTGCCTATGCAGTCAAAGGCAGTTTCGGCAACAATCAGACTGCCTGGCAAGGTTTCTTTCCCATGTAACCAGGGCACTGAAACGGTTACCAAGATAGGCGATAAAGAAGCTGGGAACTCATGGAACCTGAATTCTGCGGAGCATACACATGAACGATTCAAGTTTCGTATACACCCTGAGGGTAAAAATACGGTCGCACAAATTTCCATGCAGGAGGGGCCTGATCCACTGATACTGGCTTGGAGGCTCCATGAGTCTCTTCAGTTTGTTTTGGGCCAGGAATTGAGCCTTCTTGTAATTGAGACAGCCGGAGATGGCAAGATGACGACCAGACTGCGATCAGCTTCGAATTCTAAAACTAAGGGGTTTATCCCGCCCCCTCTTCGTTTCCAACAGATTGATCCAAGGTCGCAGTTCTGGATGATGTTCGCCAACTATTTTTGTGCAGTCATAGCGTTGGCTAATGCTGAACCCCACCCAATTTCCCAGCATATCGGTAGTGTGATTGAATCAACGGCTGCATCACTAGGTGCTGAAGTGCTAGCTTTAACTGTTGCAGTTGAAGGGTTGGCTGGCCTTACCACATCAGCGCAGGTGTCCGACACAAGTGCTCTTTCGGAAGAGCTGAATGCGGTCAAAAGTGCTCTGGTTGGAGTTTCGTTGTCCGAATCAACACGGGCAAGAGTCATAGGAGCTCTTGAGGCAATGACCAATATTCGGAATTCCGATTTGCTCCGGAGTTTTTTAAAAGCGCAGCAACTCCCGCCAGCCCTCTATAAATCATGGAGTCGTCTTCGAAATGCCGCGGCGCATGGTGGTGGTCTAGGAGGTCGGGAAATCGAAGATGTCATTCGACTTCGCGATGAAGTGCGAATGCTTCTATACTCACTAGCCCTCCACTTAATTGGATACAGAGGTCTTAGAACTGACTATAGCCAGCAAGGTTGGCCCGATTGTCAGTGGCCCATTGCAGCATCAACACCAACTTCTTCCACACAGGTTTCTCTCGTTCATGAGGACAATGAAGGCATCGCTGATTCACCCGAGGCATCGCCATCACAAGCTGGGGGAATCGAAAACACGCCGGATGCAGTAGTGGAGCAGGCAATATTGCCGAAGACAGAAGCGGCGGATGTTTCAAACCAAGAAGTTGGTAGCAATATCGTAAATCAAACAGAGCCGCTCGGCTCGGCGCAGGATGGGGCATGTGAACCTTCAAGTCCTACTCCTGGTGTATGAGCTCTAGCGCCTATTCCGAAGACCAACTCGTCGAACAGCCCGCCATCGGGCTGTTTGAGGATCTTGGCTGGGAGACGGTGTCGGCGGCGGAGGAGACGTTTGGTGCCAGCGGCACGCTGGGCCGGTTTGCGAAGATGGAGGCCGTGCTGGCGGGTCGTTTGCGGGCGGCTTTGGAGAGGCTCAACCCCACGCTGCCACCGGAGGCGATCACGTCGGCCATCGACGAGCTAACGCGCAACCGCTCGGCGATGAGTCCCACAGCGGCGAACCGGGAGGTGCATGAGCTTTTGAAACAGGGCATTCGTGTCGTCGTAGCCGACACTGAACCCTCACCCCAGCCCTCTCCCAGTGGGAGAGGGAGAGAAGGCGGCACGCGGATCGAACGAGTGCGGGTGATCGACTGGCAGAATCCAGAGGCGAATGATTTCCTGCTGGTGAGCCAGATGTCCATTCAAGGACCGCTCTACCTGCGGCGGCCGGATTTGATCGGCTTCGTCAACGGGCTGCCGCTGGTGGTGGTGGAACTCAAGAAGCCGGGCGTGCCCGCGCAGCAGGCCTTCACGGACAACCTGACCTGCTATAAGGCGGACATCCCGGCGCTGTTCTGGGGCAATGCGCTCATGATCGCCAGCAACGGCACGGACAGCCGCGTGGGATCGCTGACGGCGGACTGGGAGCGGTTCTTTGAGTGGAAGCGCATCGCCAGCGAGGATGAGCCGCGCCGGGTTTCCCTGGAGGTGATGATTCGCGGCACCTGCGACAAGACGCGCCTGCTGGATCTGGTGGAGAACTTTATTCTTTTCTCCGAGCACAAGGCCGGGCTGGTCAAGATCGTGGGGCAGAACCATCAGTTCCTGGGCGTGAACAACGCCATCGCCGCCAGTCTGAAGGCCCGCACGGAAGGTCACGGACGCGGCGGCGTCTTCTGGCAAACGCAGGGCAGCGGCAAGAGCTTCTCCATGGTCTTCTACTCCCAGAAGATCCTGCGCACCGTGCCGGGCGACTGGACCTTTGTGATCGTGACGGATCGCGTGGAGCTGGACGAGCAGATCGCCACCACCTTCAAAGCCTGCGGTGCCGTGAGCGAGGCAGAGGGCGAAATCTGCCACGCCAGCAGCGGCGAGCATCTGCGGGAGCTGCTGCGCGGGAATCACCGCTATGTCTTCACGCTGGTGCATAAGTTTCGTGCCGAAACTCCCTCATCCCCGGCCCTTCTCCCAGGGGGAGAAGGGGGCAAGAAGCCTCACTATCGGGGCGGCCTTGAGTTTGCGGGCTTGGTAAAGCGGGCACGGGAGCTTCGGGAGAAGCAGACTCCGGCGGAGGATATTGCCTGGGATTTGTTGCGGGATCGGAGATTTGAAAATCTGAAGTTCCGTCGTCAGCATCAGTTGGGGAACTACATCACGGACTTCTTCTGCGCCGAACACAAGCTCGTGCTCGAATTGGATGGCGATGTGCATGGCCGCTCTGAGGTCGTTGCGAAGGATGCCAAGCGAGACGCTCAAATGAAGTCGATGGGCTTCAAGATCCTGCGCTTTCCAAATGAGGTGGTGCTGGATCGCCCCGAAGAATTTCTCACCAGCATTGCCACCTTTCTGAATCTCCCCTCTACCTCTGGGAGAGGGGCCGGGGGTGAGGGTGGCCAGATGCCAGTACTCTCGACACGTAAAGACATCCTTGTGCTCACGGATGAAGCTCATCGAAGCCAATACGACACGCTGGCCATGAATATGCGGGCCGCGCTGCCGAACGCGACTTTTGTGGCCTTCACCGGCACGCCGCTGATCGCTGGCGAGGAACGGACGCGGGAGGTTTTCGGCGATTATGTCTCGATCTACGACTTCCAGCAGAGCGTGGAGGACGGCGCGACGGTGCCGCTCTTCTACGAGAACCGCACGCCGGAGCTGCACCTGGACAATCCCGACCTGAACGAGGACATCTACGCCCTGATCGAAGAAGCCGAACTGAGCGACGAGGGCGAGGAGAAGCTGCAACAGGAACTGGGCAAGCAATACCACCTGATCACGCGCGATGATCGCCTAGAGACGGTGGCGAAGGACATCGTGACGCATTTCCTAGGCCGTGGCTTCCAGGGCAAGGCGATGGTGGTGAGCATCGACAAAGCCACAGCCCTGAAGATGCACGCGAAGGTGCAGAAGCACTGGATGGCGGAGAAGGAACGAGTGCAGGGGGAGATCGCCAAGCTTGATGCACTGAAGCGCCACCGCAGCGACGAGGAGCTGGCGACGCTGGCTGAACTCAAGACGCGTCTTGAAGTGCTGACGACGACCGACATGGCGGTCATTGTTTCTGGAGAGCAGAACGAGATCGCCAAGATGGCCGCGAAGGGCATCGACATCGTGCCTCACCGCAAGCGCATGAACGAGGAGAAGCTGGACGAGAAGTTCAAAGATCCGAAGGATGAACTGAGCATTGCCTTTGTCTGCGCCATGTGGCTGACAGGCTTCGACGCGCCAAGCTGCTCGACGATCTATCTCGATAAGCCGATGCGGAATCACTCGCTGATGCAGACCATCGCCCGTGCGAACCGTGTCTTCCCCGGCAAGCAAAGCGGCCTGATCGTGGACTACGCGAATGTCTTCGCCTCACTGGAGAAGGCGCTGGCCATCTACGGGGCCGGCAAAAACGGCAAGACACCCGTGCGCGACAAGCAGGAACTGGTGGAGCAACTGCGCACGGCCTTGAAAGAGGCGGCGGAGTTTTGCCGGAACCAGGGCGTGAGCCTGCCCGTCATCCACGAGGCCACCGGCATGGAGAAGCTGCACCTCCTGAGCGAGGCCGTGAATGCGCTGATCTCCCCGGACGAACTGCGGAAGCAATTCCTCGCCCACGAAAAGCTGGTGCGAGCGCTCTACCAAGCCGTGAAGCCGGACAAGGCAGCGATTGAGTTTGCCCCGATGTGCTCGCTGCTCGCCACGCTGGCCGATACGATCAAGACGCAGACCGGCGAAGGCGAAACGCCCGACATCACGCCCATCATGGGCAAGCTGAATGACCTGCTCGACGAGTCCATCGGCGCGGAAGGTTTCACCATTGCCGAAGGCCAGGCCGGAGCACGCCATGGCGTGATCGACCTGAGCAAGATCAACTTCGAGGCGCTGGCGAAGAAGTTCAAAGAGTCGAAGCAGAAGAACCTCGACATCGAGAAGCTGAAAGCCGCGATCCGCGCCACGCTGGACAAGATCGTCCACATGCACCGCGCCCTGCGGACGGACTATCAGCAGAAGTTCGAGGAACTCATCGCTGACTACAACGCTGGAAGCCTGAACATTGACCAGCTCTTCGCCGCCCTGCTGGAGCAGAGCCGGCAACTGAGCGAGGAACAGACACGCCATGTGCGGGAGAATCTGCTGCCGAGCGAACTCGTCATCTTCGACATCCTCACCCGTCCCGCCCCCGATCTCAGCGACGCCGAGCGCGACGAGGTGAAGAAAGTAGCGAAGCAACTGCTCGCCAAGGTGCAGGGCTTACTCGCCCTCGACTGGCAGAAGCGTGCGGGGCCGCGTGCTCAAGTCAAAGGAGCCATCTCTGATGCCCTCGACGACGGCCTACCACGCGCCTACGACAAGCCACTTTACGAAGCCAAAGTCGAAGCTGTGTTTGAGCACTTCTATGAGACAGCGGCGTGAAAGGTGTGGCAGGTGTCAGGTGATTCAAAAACCGCCCGACCCAACATCCTCTGGGGCAGGATGTGAAGCTGCGGAGGCAGGCGGGTGAGCCTCTGCGCAAGGAATCAGAAAAGCGGATAGGCTGCTTCCGGCTTGCGTTGATTGTCTTATAGGCTTGCGATCCACTCCCCTTTTTTCTGTCCTCGTTGTTTCTGTCAGCCCTCCGAAACCGGACCGCTGCCTGACCCTGAACCCTGACAGAAAGAAGCTGGACAGAAAAAAATAGAACCTCTGAAGCGTTGCTATCCGTCATTCAGGAGAGATCAGAGTGAATGGGTTTTCTCTGCGGTTATCCTAATTCTTGCGGTGCTGAATCAGGATATTTCTGCCCAACATCTTTTTGCCTGTCTTCAGTCAAGGATGAAACATCGCCATGCACTTTTAAGGCAAAAAAATGGCGGGCAGAAACATGAGACACCCAATCCGGAAAGCTATTTTGTACAGAAAACAACAGAACCTCTGAAGCGTTGCCATGGCTCATTCAGGAAAGATCAGAGTGAATAGGCTTTCTCTGCGGTTATCCTAACTCTTGCGGTGCCACCTCTCTGGCGTTGTGGAATGAGGCTATTCTCTTCCTCGGCGATCTCAGCTACCTCCTGTTTAAAATCCCCTGCCCAAACAGAGCCGGGGGGAGGCCGGGGTCAGCGTGCAACGGGCTGATTAAAGTGTCGCCATCATTTTCTACGCCGATGCGAGAGATGGAGAGATGGACACGTCGGTTTTCTGGTTCTTGGTTCCTTGTTCTTAGTGCTTTGTTCTCTGTTCGCTGACGTCTGTTCTCTGTTTTACAGCTCTTTCTTCTTTTTGCCCTTCTTCCCGGCTTTGGGCTTTTGTTTTGGGATCACATTTTGCGATGGCTTAACGTTGACACAGGCGGCGTAGGCGTCATGTCAGCCGAAGGACCTGCCATGACACCTTCTTTGAGTCACATTTCAAAGCGGTCCTTACGCCAACTTCATTACCGGCGGTTGAGCGGTTACCGCTTCAACGTTGCCAAGGGTCGGAAGAAGCGCCGGGCACGATCGAAGGTCACCGATTTGTTAAACACGCCACCCCCTGCATGGCTGGCATTGAAGCCAATCGGCACGGACCAGTTGAGGAGATCTTCACTGGCCTGGAAGTCCACATTGATGACGCCTGAATAGGCGCTGGGCCAAGTGGTGGTGAGTGTGCCATTGACTAACTCAAAACTCGTGAAAGCTAGCGGTGTGGGCGGTCCTGCTGGGGCGCTGCCGGACCAGCGGGGATCGGTGCTGCGGAAGTATTCTTCGGCCGCGGTGTAGAGGCCGCCGTCAAGGATGCTGTAAGTGTCCATGTCCAGGCTGCCAAAGTGACGGAGCTCCCAGTTATCGGCGAGGAGGTCGCCGTCGCTATCGGGGTCGATGGGGCTGGGAAGACTGAGGAGGCTGGCTTCGATGACTTCGAGGGCGGTGTAGCCGGCGAGATTAGGCAGGTCGGTGTAGGCGATGACGCTCAAGGGGGTGCCTGCGGGCAAGGTGATGTCGCTGGGCAGCCGGGTAGCTTTGTGGTCGCCATCGACCAAGGCATAGGTCGTGGTGCCGGAGAGGTCTTGCAGTAAGGTGAGGCCGATGGGGCTGGCGCTGCTGCGGACATAGAGTGTTTGCGTGGATTGAGGTCGTGTGGTGATCGCGGCGAGGATGGCGGTGAGCTTGCTGGCGGCATCGGTGAGTTCGGTCGGTGTGAGGCTGCTGCCGGTCTGATACTCGGTGGGCAGTGTGCCGGTATTGACCCAGGCGTTGAGCGCTTTGAGCGGAGTGGGCATGTCGCCGAGGTGATCGGTGGCGAGGGCTTCGTGGCGGGCATAGGCATCGCGGGCGAGCTTGCGCAGGGCGAGGGCGCCAACGTCACTGCTGTTCAGTTCAGCCTCGACGGTGCTGAGGACGTTGGCGATGCGGACTTGGGAGGCATCGGGATTCTGTGGATCTTGATAGCGCAGGTCCGTGAGTTTACCGACGCTGGTGGCATCAAAGATGACGCCATCGGGGCTGGTCGGTGTGTAACCGCGCGCGGTGAAGAAGCTGCTGAGGGCACGGCCGACGATGAGGGCGTGCAGAGTGGTCACGGGTGTGACCGAAATTTGGGCATAGGGTTGGCCGCTGCGATTGGCGGCGGGGACAAAGCTGCTCTTCCAAGCGGCCGCTGCGGTGTTAGCCGCGGTAAGGCTAAAAGTTAGGCTCTGCTGGCTGCTGCTCCAACCATTGTCGAAACCTTGGCTGTCGTCGATGGCGTCCCAGTTGTTGCTGCCGCGCTGCCAATTGAGACCACCCCAGCTATACGAGGTGCCGGTGATGACGCGGCTGCCTTGCGTGGTGCCGAAGCTCCAACCGTCGAGGTCAGGTGTGGGCACGAGGCCGATCTTCTCACGACCGCGCGGCTCCACCCCTGTGCCGGGGATGACACTGTAGTTTTGCTGACTGCGGACGACAACGAAGCCGATATCGCCGGTGGCATTGAGCACGTTAACGCGACCGTAGCTACTGCTGGCTGCGCCAAGGCCAACCTCTCCGCCTTGGATATCTTTCATCAAGGTCGCGTCATGATGTGAGCCGAACTGGCGACCTGCGAAATCGGTGACGGTGAAGGTGGTGCCGCTTTGGCCATAGCCAGTGCTGGCGCCTGCGGTGGTCTCGGAGCGGAAGCCTGCGTCGATGAGCAGGGTGCTGAGCATAGCGGCGTCAGCCGGATAACTGGTGGCATTGTTGGGATTGGTGTTAGCCGCAAGTTCATTCCGATCGGTGTGACCATCGTTGTCGCTATCGGGTCCGCCTTCGGGGTTCAGCCCGTATGCCACTTCGACGAAGTCAGGCACGCCATCGCCGTCCTTGTCCTGCAAGGCAGGTGGCACGGTGAAGTGAAAAGCGGCGCTGATCGTGGGCGTAGAGCCTGTGCCAGGCTTGTTGCTGTAAAACTGCACCTTGCCGTCGGTGAAGATCCAAGGCGGCGAGGTGGCATTGTAGGTGGTGAAGGCGCCGCTGCTACCGAGGCGATAGAGCACCGTGCTACCACTGCTGTAGCCGCTGAAGGTGAGTTGGATGCTCTTATCATAAGTGCCCGCGACGGGCGAGATGGTGACATCTTCAATGGGGTCGCCGAGATTCGAATCAAAGCTCATGAGGCTGAACTGTGGGTGCAGTTGATTGACGGCTGTGCCAGTAGGCGCAGCCGTCGCGACACCGACGGTTTGGGCGGACGAGTTGCCAATGCCGGTGGACTGACCGAGGTAACTCGCGACCTGCGCGTTGACGTTGAAGGGACCGCCGCCCACTGTCACGCTCGTGCTCCAATCACCGCTGTGGTAGCTGCGCAGAAGAAGAGGGTTATCCACACGGAAGGGAAAGTTAGAAAGTAGGAGGATGTTTGCGTAGCTGCTGTAACTGCTCACTGTGGGCAGTGTGGTAATGCCGGTTTGCGCCCAACCTGTGCCGCTATTGGCAAACGAGACCGCCGTGCTGGAAGGTTGGCCTTCCGACGGTGCATAGAACGCGAGGAAGCCTGCACTGCCAGAGATGGGCACGAGGCCCGAAAGCACCCCTGTGGCTCCGGCGGGCACGATGACCGTGGGAGCACCAAAGCCAGTCGCAAGGGTGTAGCTATAGAGGGCTAGGCTGCCATTGTCGAAGCGAACGAGCATCCTCATGCCGCTGACATCTTTCACCGGGATGATCTGCGCGATGCTAGCACTGAAGTTCGTGACGGCATCGCTGCCAAGAATCCAGCCGGGGCCGCTCGCGGTGATGCGACGTACATGCACTTCGGCAGAACCAGGCGCATAGAAAACGAGATCCATATTCGGTGCCTCGAATGGCAGGCTGATGAAACGGCTGCCCGCAGCTAGTGCGCCAGAGGTGAGCACTTGCGTGAAGAGAGCACCATTGGGATCCACTGCGTTAAAAACCTTGTCCCGCATGAAGCCAAACAAGGCAGTGCCACCGACGCTGGTCTGCAGTGGATTGCCTTCTCGTGCGAAGCCTTCGGGGCAGTCTCCAATGTCGATGATGGACCACGCACCAGCATTCGAACGGATCTCACGAATGGCGCTCTGCAGGGTTGGGTCATCACCAACGATGAGAGCCAGATCGTCCTCAGGCGTGGGTGAAGCGCCGCTGGTGATGTCGATGGCGCACATCGTTTGCGGTGAAACGCCTGCGTTAAAAATGCTGCGAGGTTCCGTGTAACCCGTGCCACTCGGTGAGAGCACTTGCACACGATTCAAGGTGAGGCTGCTGACGGCGAAGCTATCCGCTGCCGTGCCATTGAGTTTGCCCAATGACGCGCAGGCCAGGTTGGCAGCGCCAGTGGGGCGCGAGGCTGCAAAGGTAGGTGTGGCAGCAGCGCTGCGGATGCCGATGCGATAGAGGCCGGTGGGCTTGTCGATGATGATGACATCCTGAGTACCATCTCCATTGAAGTCACCGGAGGCAGTGAATTCACGCGTGGTTTCATACACCGGTGCCGCTGCGAGGCCAAAGCCCGAGAGGCCGAGCGAGAGAGCTAAAATGAGAGAGAACGTTTTCATGCCAATGGGATCACGGTTAAGGTTCAATTAGGGGATCAGGGAACGTCCACGGTGTTGGTGACGATGACTCGCTCAATCTCTTTGCTCGGGCTGAAGCGGACCAAGAGGTATTTGTAGCGCGCACCTTTCAGCACAGGCTGACGATCCATGAGGAAGATGTCGTGATCGAAGCTCGGGCTGGTGCCAGTGAGCGGGCTATCGCTCTCGTGGAGGATGCTGATCCACGGGTCAGTGATCTGATTGCGAATGAAGGTGCCGTCTTTCTTGTAGGCGATGCGCTCCATGAGTGGCGTCACCTGCACGATGTCACCGGGCACACTGGGGAAGGAAGTGTTTGCTACTTGCACACGATACATGGCAACGGGTAGCACACAGCCCTCCGGTGTCTCCTGAGGCTCGGCGACTTTGACCTCTTCGTTGGTGTAGAGGCGGTCGCGTGGGTCATTGAGGCTGCTAACGCGGAAGAAGGGCACGGTGATGGTGCTGCTGCTGCCGCCAGTCTGGTCTTTGGCTCCAACGGTGAGGGCTGCCGTCATCGCGGGGTCTTCGTATTCGCCAATGCGCACGGCGTTGCCCCGCCAAGGGTTGATGCGGGCGACATTCAGGTAGGTGGCGGTGATACCGCTGTGGAAACTGGCCTGCGCGGGCAAGGCCCGCTCGGGCCAAGGCACCTGCGGAGAGAAGGTGAAGTTGCGTGCAGTGTAGCTGGCGCTCTCAATGTTGCTGAAGCTACCGCGCAGACGATCCAAGTAGTCACCAGCACCCACGGCACGCACCAACACAAGGTATTCATCGTTCGCTGACACAGGCAGGGCCACGGAAAACTCGGGTGAACCACTGGGGTTCAAGTAGGCGGCGCGTGCGGTTTGGAACACCGAGAAATCGATACCGTTGATCTCAGCCATGGGCATCAGGAAGTTCGGATGCGCGGTCTCTTGATCACTGCTCAGTCCGCTCCCGCTGCTGCTAGGTGTTTCACCGGAACGACGTCCGACCCAGATTTCGAAGCGTTCCACTCCGGCTGGATTGCAGAACCAACTCACATTCAAACGCGGGGTGATGCTCGGTGGCACACTCACGAGCGGCTCCAACATGGGGGTCGGCAGCCATGAGGGGTCTTGTTGTTCGATGCACGCGCCTTGCTGCTCCATGGTGCTGGGGTTGCCGTTGGCATCAAGCAATTGCAGGTAGTAGCAGAGGGTGCAGTTACCAGCAGGCGGCGCATCATCTGTCCAGGTGATCGGCACCGTGCTGCCCGGAGGGCTGATCTCGCCATCGGCGATAAGTGACGGATGACCACCATCGACCCGACGATAGATGCGCCACTCGGCTGAGGTAGGCGAAGACACGAAGGCTCCGGTGATGTTGGTCGTGGTGTTGGTCGCGCGGTCAATCCCATGGTTGCGCCAGCCGCAGGAGTCGCCAGAGACGACATTGTGCAGGATGCTGGCAGTCCATTTGAACTGAATGATTTTGTTGACTGTAGGGCTGGTGGAAGAGCCCTGATCTGCATTGGAAATGACCCATGGCGAGATGCGACCACTGCGCGTGCCCACACGGCACCATAGGGCGGTGGGATCATAAACACTTAGAGGTAACGTGGCGGTGAGGTCGCCACCGCCTGAACCAACTCCGATGATGACACGACCCAGTGATGTGACAGGGCCACTGCCCTTCTGTGATTTGAATTCTGCCCAAGCGATGTCCGGTGCAGTAGTCTCACAGACAAGTTTCAAGTGCGCGGCATCGGCGGAGACGCCGGTTGTGGTGAGCTGCGTGACGTTGGACCACAAGACCTTGGGATCATAGCAGTGAAGCAAGACGGAGCCGTTCACGCCGATGGGTCCTTTACGATCACGAAGAACGCCCCACACGGGTGAGCTGTTGCCGGAGAGATTGGCGCAGCTACTATTGTCAACGGCACGCACGGTGTAGAAAAAGGTTTTGCCATGGTCATCGGGCGCCGTGGGGTAAGTGCGGAGGCCATCAATGAGATCGACCTCAGCCCAAGTAGGAGGCGCCACGCTGCCATCGTCCTCAAACCAACGCTGCGAGCCAGGAAGGATGGCAATGAGATTCGTATCCGGCCGTTTCTGCACAGGATCGAGGTGCTTCGACTTGGCGGGGATCTCCGATGGAGTGCGCCAACGATAGACGTAGTAGCTGCTGATGGACTCGCCAACTTCAAGACGTGGTTCCTCCCACTCGATGCGGAAGCGCTGCTTGCGCACACCCGCAACGAAATCGGCTTGGTTGCGCACCTGCAGCTTACGCGGAGCATTGGGGGGCAAGCGATCACACTGCTTCACAAGCGTGCCCGCCGATGGTGTGCCGCCATGGCCAAGCAAGTCACGTGCGACGACGAAATAATAGAACTCAACGCCATCAGCGAAAGGCGTTCCTCCTGCCTTGAAGCGGCTGTTGTCGTCCATCACGAAGACGGTGTCGATGGCGAGATTTGCCGCCTCAGCATTCGTCAACACCTTTTCTGGAAGGATGGCGAGTGCATTGACTTTGCTGGTGCCAACGTCGGCGGCGAGCAGCGCGGTGGTAGTAGGTGGTGTGGCGTCCCAGCCATTGGCGAGGGCGCGAGTCTTGGTCACGCGATAGACATCGTAGCCGTAGTGCAGCGGCGACAGATCACGCAGACCATTGGGAGTACCCCAGCGCAGAGTGGCATTGAGGTTGCCCTTTGCCGTGGTGTCTGGCAGTTCCACAGGCTTGCCCGGTGCAGGCAGCACGACAGGAGCTGCGGGATCGACAGCCACGCGACCGATGACGCCAATGTCGGTATTCGTGGTTACATTGAACTCACGCAGTTCGTAGGTGATCACACCGACGGCAGGAATACGTTCCGCGTGACCAAGGCCCGCGCACATGGCGATGGAGGGCCGCTGCTTGGCCAACATCATGAGGCGGCGCATCTTGTCTTCATGGCCCCAGGAGGAACTGATGAGAGCCGACATTTTTTCCGCAGTGGTGACCGCTGGGCCGCGCACGGCACTCTGAAGCATTTCATCAAGCAAGCGATCCAATTCGGTGATATTCTCGCCAAGACTTGCCGCACGAGTGATGAGAGAGCCCAACAAATTCACATCTGCTTCAGGTTGGATAACGCCGACACGGCTGAAGGAGTTGATCGACGCGAAGCTACCGCTCTTGCGATAGACGGCGATTTGCTTACCCACCAGAAGGGTCGGATCGGTGGGCTGCAAGGCGATCCAGGCAAAGGTATTGTTTCCGTTGCTGTGTGTGAGTCCGGCAACGAGCACGGATTGATCGAGACCGGTCTGAGCGAAGGCTGCTAAGCTTAACGCGAGAAGGATTGAGAAAAGGGTCTTCATGAAAGAAAATGGGTGTGGATATATCAACAGGTGAGGGTTCATGCGTTAGAACTCGACCTTCCAACCGTTGGCGTCGGTGTAGTTGAAACTTGGTCTGAAGTCTGCCTCTACACAGATCGGGCAAGGACCTGCTCGGCCATAGATTCGACCCGAGCCTGCGAAGGCATAGGTGCTGCCGCTCTTCAGACCCACGAGAGAAACCTCGCCGCCGACTTCGACCGCGCAGAGTGCTTCGCCATAGATGCCCATGGTAAGCCTGCCGCCATAGGTTGGACCTTCCTCAAAGTAGAACACGCCCGCGCCTGCCTTGCCACTGATGTTGAAGAAGCAGGTGCCAGTCCCATAGATCGGGAAGGTTGCCTCGCCGTAGCAATAGACCCCAGTAAAGCTGGGCATGGTCAAGACACTAGAGACAAATGGATCAATCATCTCTAAAGGCTCTCTGTCGCAGGCGCGACCGAAGAACACGCCACCGGACATGGCATACTCGCCGAAGTTCATGCTGGTTTTGGCAGCGAGGTAATTCTCGGTAAGGCCAAACATGACCGATGCCCCAAGATCGGTGATCTTGAAGGTTTCAAAACTGATCTCGCCCTGAGTGAGTTCAAAGGAGCCGCCGAGGCCAGTTGGTTCAGCCGTGGTGCTATTCAGCGCGAACTTGACGCCAAGATCTGCATGCAGTCCATCACCACTCACGCCTACCCAGCCCAGGGGGATGTCAAGCGCCCCAATGGTGACTTCGGTGATGTTGTCCCCAGTCCCAGTGGAGCAGCCCGCGGGGCCATCGGAGTCAAGTTCCTTGATTTGCAGATAGGCCTTCAGCGTCATCTCATCGGGCACCTTCAGCTCGAAGCTTCCATCAATGCGCGCTTCGTCCAAGCTATCCGCATTGATGCGAGCGTAGCCAACGAGCGAACCCGCGCCGACGTATTCATTCACGCTGCCGAGAGCGCCATTGATGGTGTTATCCAACTCAGCAAGCACGGGCGAAAGGGCTTGGCGGATCAAATCATTGATGGCGGCAAACGCGGTATCCACGGCTGAGTTGAAGGCGCCTTGCAGATCATAGATACGCTCTTTGATAGACTCCTGAATGTCTGCGACAAACTGGCTGCCCATGATGGCATCAGTGATCTGTTGAGATAGAGACTGCTGCCACTCAGCGATCAGCGCATTGATCTGCGTTTGATCTTCTAAGGTCATGGCGGCGATCAACTCCTCTGCATGATTGGCTACGAGGGTGCTGACGGCTTGGATTTGTGCCGAAGCAGCCGTTACTTGAGCCTGGAGTTCAGCAGCGAAGTTGGTAATGCCACTGAGTTGGCTGCGGAGGTCGGTGATGATAGTGTTGACCTGAGTGAGGGCGCTCTTCACGGACTCGAGCGTGGGGTTGAGATCGGCGAGCACACGTGAGAGTTCGGCCTGCACTTCGGATGAATTGACCGCTGCCTGCAACAGATTGATCAAGTTTTGCGCCACAGTCATGAAAACGCGCTTCTCTAACTCGCCGTCGCCAATGTCCACATCTCGCAGTAAACCATCGACATTCTCTGTGAGAGCACTCGTGGGGTCGTTGGGATCGAATTGGACCCGATCAATGATGGCGCTAATGGTCACCTGAATGCGAGCAAGGCGATCATCAATCTGACTCACCACGCTGGTGCCGGTGCTGATCGAGTTACCCAACTTGTCGAGTTCCGTGACCAGCGTGCTGCTGGGGTTGCGGAAGTAGGTGTCCAACATGGTGTTGAGGTTCGAAGCCAGGCTGCCGTCGTTCGTACGAGTGCGAACCTCGTTAAGGAATGCTTGGAGCACGGGATCGGTGAGATCTTTGACTGCCTGGCCAATGAGGTCTTCCATCTGGTCACTGAGCATGGCATTGAAGTCATCCACGCCATTCTCTAGAGCGGAGAAGACGGTGTCGCCCACGGCATCCTTGATGGCTTCCTTGACGCCGGTGACTTCATCGAGCGCATTAAAGAGCATGTTGGCCGTGTTGATCTGCGGCATGCCATCATACTGAACGCCGAAGGTGATCTCGGCGTTGTTGGCATCCAGATACTTCAACTGATGCTCGGTATTGATGACGAGCAGGTCGCTGGTGATGGCCGACATGCCGGTGAAGTTAAAGGCGCTGTTGGACCAGAGCAGCGGGTAGTCGAAGTTGACGACACCTAGCCACTTCTTCTGAGCGCGTGGCTGGTTGGCTTCTGTGGCGGAGTCGCGGTAGGTGGCGACGGTACCTGTGTAGCCTTTGTTGGCCGTGTCGAAGGTGACGGCATCGTAAGGCTCCTGGCCGCCCTCTAGCCAGCCATTGCTCGGCCAACCGCCCTGGATCTGCACTTCGGACACGATCTCGGGGTCGGCATAGCCGGGGGTGAGACTGCCGCAGTGCACCTGAAGATGCACCTTCATATCGTCGAAGAAGGGAACGTCCAAAGTGCCGAAGAGGCTCCAGAACTGATCACCGTCAGCCGAGGGGTCGTCATTCAAATACGCCCCTTGATTTGGGAAGAACTGGTAGGTCTCACCCGTGGTGCCTGTGAGCGTGAGTGCCCCGGGTAAAGTAAGACGCGAGGGCACTGGCACGCTGTCCGCTGGCCGTGCAAAGTGCCCTGTATTGAGGATGCCGAGCGATCCAACAAAGGTGTTCGCATCGAAGTGCGAGGCATGGGTGCTGAAACCTAACTCGAGGTAGATGGGACTGTTGGCGTTGCAGGGATCAGAGGGTTCAAAGCTCGCGCTGCGTGCAGTGAAGAGCGCGTTCCAGGCATCGAACTCCTTGGCATCCGTGGCGCTCGTAGCGGTCGAGAGTTCCAACTCCTCCAACACACCCAGGCAACTGATGCCGACTTCATCAAAGGCGAGCGTGAAGTTGGTGGGTGCTGGCAAAGCAAGACTGCCAGCGGTGCGACTGTCTTCCATGTCATTGCTCAGGAAGGAGAAACCAAAGGTGCTCATGGTGAAATTGTAGCCACTGATGAGAAGGCCCCCTGGGCCGGTGGGCGACTCATGAATGCCGGTGACGCCTGATAGCCGAGCGTAATACTTCGAGCGCCCGGTCAATGAATAGGGCCCAACCACGGTGCCGCTGATGCGACTCTGCGCGCTGTAGGGGCCGCCGGTTGCGCAGCGGAAGTTCATGCCTGGATAGTCTGCTGAGCCCGCAAGGTAGGGCGTGGTCATGGGGCGCTCAGCGTTGGCGAGATTCGAGGGGCTGAAGCCGCTGAGTAAGAGCACGGCGGCACCATCTTCATCCGTGGTCGGGTTTTTATCCCCGCGCAAGAAAGTGCCCGCCATGAGAAAATTCCCCGTCGTGAAGCCGGTGGTGAGTTGATGCGCGAAGGTGGCTGAGGCGGAACTGTAGCCCCACTTCAACAGTCCACCACTGCTCACGCTGCCCGGCAAAAAAATACCTCCATCGCCCGTCATAGCGAAGCCGCCAGCGCTGGCCGAGATCGTCGTGGTGCCCGTCAGCTGGGAACCGCCGCAGCTGCCTTCGATGACTTCCTGGCAATGCTGGAAGTAATTCACGGCAACGTTCAGTGGATACGTCGTGGTATTCAATGCGGTGGCCGTTGGATCAATCAAGTCATTGGCGATCTTCACGAAACTGGTGGCTGCGTTCCACTTCACGTTAGCATCGTAAGGGAAGTGTGTGACCATGTCCCCGGGAGATAGGGTGAGCTGAGTGCTCATTTCGCCACCGCCACTTGTTCCCTTCTTGAACTCGGTGTTCGTGGCGACTGTGACGGAGTTGTAGAGAAAGTGATTCGAGCGCTTCACTGCAACGGCAGGGTCGGTGTAAACATAGCCCGCTAGGGCCGTGAGTAGGGGGTTAACAATGGAGTGCGCGGTGGCCGCACCGCCGATCTTGAAGCTGCCGGTAATGGTCTCCCATTGGAACAACGTGGCCTCAACATACACGGGCTTGGTTTCCTCACAGATGAAGAAGGTTCCTGCTGCTGGTGAGATGCTGATCGTGGAGGCAGCCGGGTCCAAAGACTGAGTGAGGTCCTGCGCACCATAATTCACCGTGGAGTCTAGCACCGGCACGTCACGGCTCGCAGTCCAGCCTACTCCAACGGGCAACCGTACGGTAATGTTAGCACGAGCGCCCGTGGAATTTAGCGTGACCGCCCCACGTGTGTATTCCACGCCATTGATCTCATCTGCCCCAGCGCTGCCTGTGGCGATGGTAGAACCGCTCAGCACAACCGCATCGCCGAGTGCAGTGAGGCGCACATTGAAGGTGCCAGTGTAGGTCACCGCACCACTGCTGCCATTCAGGGTTCCCGCGCTGATGGCAATGCTGCGATAGGCGGTTGAGCCAAGAACGTCCGCAGGTGCTCCGCCATAGACTGCTGGGGCTAAGCTGAAGGACGTCGCCGTGGTATTGATAGCAGTAGCGCCGAACTTGACCGTGCCGTTGAAGTGCAGCAACTGAGAACTGGCAGAGGCGCTTGTGTTGCCTGTGATGATCGTGGCTGGCGGCGTATCAATGTGAGTCATTGTCACCTCAACGCTGTAGTTGTCCGGCGGCAGGATGGACGTTGGGGTGACCTGTAGGATTTGCGCAGCAGGCGTCCAGAAATCTGGCGTTTTTGGGGAGCCCGCACTGAACTCATACATGAGAACATTCGCCGTCGCATTGCTCGTCGTGCTTGGCATCACCGCGCCATCGCTGGTGCGTTTGATCACGGCTGAGAAGGTCACCCCCACATCCTCCAGCAAAGCCGTCGCTGCCGAAGTCCAGTGGTCGTAGCGATACATCGTGTAGCCAACCGAGACTGGTATGCTTTGCCGAGTGGCGTCGGTTTGCAACAACCACGAGCGAGTGAGACTGACGCTATTGATCAATCCGACGGTATTCATCGCCGCCGTCGCCTCGGCTGTGCCCGAGAGGTGAATGAACGTATGCCCACCAGCCTCGGTGGAATTGAGCACATCCGTGCCATTCTGAGTCAAGATGATCTTCACCCGGTACAGCGTCCCAACGGCCAAAGTCGAAGAAGGAGTGAGCGTCCCCGATACGGTCTTCACTCCAGAAACATTGGTCCCCAAAACCGTAGTGCCTGTTGCAACCTCCGTGTCGGCAGGATCGAGCAAGCGCCACTTCACAGTGAAACTGTCCGACGCGGGAGGCGAGCCGAAGTTGATCACCGAGGTGGTATCGATCCTATGGCGGTTCGTGGTTAAAACACCATCGACCGAATCAGCACTGATCACATAACCGGGAGCGACGTAGCCGCTGACTCCTACTGAAGAGATCGTAACTGCCGAAGCCACAGAGGCGAAAGCAAAACTAGACAGGGCGGTGAACAAGAGAACTTTAAACATAACGAATTATGGTGATTCAGTCTGCTATTAACCAACATTGATGTAAAAAACCACAAGCAACAAAAGTGTTTTTAACGGGTTAACCCCCTTAACAAAAAAACACCTAATACAGCCAATCCCCTTTGGTTTGATTCTCCGACCTTCACTCGATGAGCTTTCCTCCTTCCTCCTTCCTCCTTCCTCCTTCCTCCTTC
>JAIXOU010000090.1 GCA_027486585.1 Verrucomicrobiaceae bacterium
ACCTCAATGTGGTATTGCGCTTCGAGCATCGCCTTGATGTCGCGCACCGTCATGCCGCGTGCGTAGAGGGCGATGATCTTCTCCTCGAAGCCTGGCAGCTTCTTCTGCCACTTGGGCACCAAGAGCGGCTCGAAACTGCCCGCACGGTCGCGCGGCACGTCGATCTGCATCGCGCCGCTGTCGCTCAGCACGGTCTTGGCGCTGTAGCCGTTGCGGCAGTTCGCAGGCACTGCCGCGGCTCCGCCCTCCAGCCCACCGACAGGGCCGCTCCCCGTTTTGAGATGGTGTGCCAGCTCTGCGCCGAGCACCCGCTCGACCAACGCCTTGGTCATCTGTGCCAGCACGCCACCATCCCCCAGAATCACCTCCGGGCTGTGGCCTGTCTGCTCAATCAAGGCGTCCAGCGCCTGGTTCAATGCTTCCTTCTTTTTATCTTGGTTCTTTCTCATCGTTGCTTTGTGCTTGGGATTGCCCCCTCACACAAACTTTCTGACAGGCTCTCCTTGTCACAGCCATGAAATCCGAGAGTGAAACCAAAAGCAGCCATGAATCAGCCTCCGTAACGTTTGGAGAGCTTTCCTGATCGCGTGATGAAACCGCCTTCAATCAGGAATGACCGAACCTTTTGGGGATCCTTCAGAAGCTGGCGTGTAAACTTCCGTGTTTGCACCAACTCCTCTGCTGCGACAGCATTTGGGGTGTGCGCAAAAGTTTTGATCTTATAATGTTCCATAGATCAACAAAACACTAGGAGCCGATTTCCTTCAAGAAGAAATCTAAAAGCGGGTGAAAAGTGCAGTTATTCATAAAAGATGCCAAGGAGACAAGCCGGCGGTGGGAGACGGGGTTGATGACTTGCGCGGCACTTCCATGTGGGCCCCCCGAAGCTTGCCGAACGGACACCCTACTGGATCTCGGGCAGCTGGATTTCTGTCTTTCCCAGCACGGTATGACAGGTCACGCATTGCTGGCGTAGGGAGATGAGCGCTGTTTTTGTGCGGTTAGAATCCTGCTTTTTTAGGGAAGCTTGCAGCTCGGCAAACGGACCACTCTCCCAAGCGACGAGTAGTGGGCGGAGATCGATTTGAACACCGCCTGCCCCTGGCCGCACTGGGCGTGAGGAGATCGACTTAGCGACGCTGCCGTGGAGCTTTTCAGACATCGCTAAAGCCTCGGGCCACTGTCCAGCTTGCTCCAGGCGTCGTGTCTCCAGGAGCTTTCGCTGGGCTGCTTTCATGCGGTGGCTGATCATCATGCTGGTGCAGGAGGTGAGGAGCGTCAGAAAAAGGGTGACAGCGTAGAAGTGTTTCATGATGTGATCAGCCCTCGTTGACACACTTTCTTCAATAAGAAAGCTTGAAACTGCAAAACCACGGCGGGTGAACCTCCTTCATCTGCTCTCAATCCCCTTTCGAATTAGGTTCATCGACTCGTCTCTTCAGCGAGTTACTTTTGCCGATCAACAACGGCCAAACGAAGGATGCCCTGCGAAATCAGGGAGGCGTAATATCTTTCATTGGTCGAATTTCTCCCATTGCCGAGTTGCCTCAGGATGGTAGCTTTCTGGCCTTCGCGCTCATGGGCGCATCAACCATCGGCTTTCTTTTGTCACTTTTCCTCATGTCTTGGCTTTCTTCTCTTGGTTCTGTCGGCTCTGTTCTCCGCGTCATCATCCTCATTCTTGAAGTTGTCTTCGTCTTCAATTTAATGATCCTAGTCCATGAATATGGACATTTCCTGGCAGCTCGCTGGCGTGGGCTGAAGGTGGAAAAGTTCTACATCTGGTTCGGAAAACCCCTCTGGAAAAAGACCATCAACGGCGTTGAATACGGCCTCGGCAGTATTCCAGCAGGCGGTTTTGTCGCCCTGCCCCAAATGGCTCCGATGGGTGGTCTCGAAGGTGAAAGTGAGATCACTGAGCCGCTTCCGCCCATTTCAGCGACTGATAAAATCATCGTCGCGTTTGCAGGGCCTCTATTCAGCTTCCTGCTCGCCTGCTGCTTTGCGGTCGTTGTTTCACAATTGGGCAATCCTGTGAGTGAGGTCTATTCCACGACCACCATCGGCTTTGTCGCTGACGAGAGCGCTGCTGCCAAAGCAGGACTGAAGGTCGGCGACAAAATCCTGAGCATCGACGGTCATAAGATCAAACGCTTCGAAGGTTTAGTCGATAGCGTGCGCTGGGGTGTCGTCTCCAGCGAAGGTGAATTCATCCATTTCGAGGTCGAGCGTCCCGGTGAAGGCGTCAAGGCCATTGATGTGAAGTCGGAGAAACCCCTCATCAAAGCTGAAGACACTTCCTGGTGGCATGGTCTTTTCAAGCGTCCTGCACTTCGTGAAGTCGGCATTCTCGGTAAACAAACGCCAATGGTCGCCGAAGCTCAGCCAAATGGCCCAGCGGCAGAAGCAGGGCTGCTTCCCAATGATCTTGTCACCAAAGCCAACGGCATTGAATTGATGAGCATTGGTTCTCTAGCAGAAATCATTGAAAAGAATCCAGGTAAACCGGTGGCTCTGACAATCGACCGAGCTGGGAAAGCGGTCGAGGTCACACTGACCCCACGCCTTCCGGATGTTCGTCCGAAAGATCACACTCGCGAGATGGTTGGCATCCGCTGGGATAGTGAAGGCAAACGTGAACTGACCTACCCGCCAGTGATCGAGCAGGTTTCAGATGCTGTGTCCCACATGAAGAGCCTCGTGGTAAAGCTGTTCTCGCCAAAGTCTGATCTCAGTGTCGCCCACATGAGCGGTCCAGTCGGTATCTCCCGCCTGTATTACACCCTCTTTCAGCATGAAGACGGCTGGAAGAAAGTCTTTTGGTTCAGTGTGCTATTCAACATCAATCTGGCCATCATGAACATGCTCCCCTTCCCCGTGCTGGATGGTGGTCACATCACCCTGGCGATTGGCGAGATCATTCGCCGGAAGCCTATCCAATCACGGCTGTTGGAGTGGGTGCAAACGGCCTGCGCGCTGACCCTTTTTGGATTTATGTTCTTCATCACCTTTAAAGATGTGGGCGACTGGATCTTTGGTGGCAAAAAGGGTGGTGGAGCAGGGATCGAGACCAGCTGGTTGCCCAAGGACAAGCGCGAGGCTGTAAAATAGCCTTCCTTAGTTGCGAAATCCTTTCCGCAGGCTTTGGTGTAGCCTCCAATGTCCTCCACTGCTCAGCTCCGCTACTGCCCCGACCTTTATCATTATCAACGCCGCGAAACACGCGTCTGCATGGTCGGGAATGTCGGCATCGGCGGCCAGAACCCGATCCGCGTGCAGTCCATGCTCACCAGCGATACCCGGGATGCGGCGGCTTGTGTCAAAGAAGCGCTGGAGCTCGCTGCCGTAGGCTGTGAGATTGTCCGAGTGACGGCACAGACACGAGTCATTGCTGAAAATCTTCAGCACATTCGCGATGGCATCAGGGCTGCCGGCTGTGATGTGCCACTGGTCGCTGACATTCATTTCAAGCCTGATGCAGCCATGGAAGCGGTGAAATGGGTGGAAAAAGTCCGCGTCAATCCCGGCAATTATGCCGACAAAAAGAAGTTTGCCGTCAAAGAATACACCGACGAACAGTACGCCGAAGAGGTGGCCTACATGGAGGAGCAATTCGTGCCTCTGGTGCAGGAGTGCAAGAACCTAAAGCGTGCCATGCGCATCGGCACCAATCACGGCTCACTCAGTGACCGTATCATGAACCGCCATGGAGACACCCCCCACGGAATGGTCGAAAGCGCCCTGGAGTTTGCTCGCATTGCTAGAGCCCATGACTTTCATAATTTCCTGTTCTCCATGAAGGCCAGTAATCCGAAGGTCATGATCGAGGCCTATCGCCTGCTGGTCGCGCATCTCAATGCTTTAGGGAGCGACTGGAATTACCCAATCCATCTTGGCGTGACGGAAGCTGGCGACGGCGAAGATGGCCGCATTAAGAGTGCCATTGGCATTGGCTCACTACTAGCTGATGGTATAGGTGATACGGTCCGAGTATCGCTCACAGAAGATGCTATTCATGAGATCCCAGTGGCGCGTGCCCTCGTTGCCTCGATTCAAAATCAGGTCAATGTCGGTGCAGGTCAAAAGCTGAAAGAAACACCTGCCATTAGCTATGATCCCTTTAGCTACAGCCGCCGAGCGACCGAACGTTTAACCATGCACGACATCGATTGTGGCCAAGGAGCCACAGTTCCCGTCTTCACCTCCCGCAGCAAGTGGGACGCCCTTGCCCACAAGCTCGATAAACTCGGAGATTACAAACCTGAGCTTGTCATCGAAGACAGCCCCGTCACAAGCATCGACCCACGCGACGACGCCGCTGTCCAGGCCCTAAATGCCAGTACAAACGCCCAACTCGTGACCATCACTGACGGAACGCCTTTGCAGCCCATTCATGCCTATCGGTTGCTCGCCGCCAAGCTTGATAAACGTCATCCCATTCTGTTAAAGGATACTTTCCTGCCCAATACCGCTGACAGTGACAATGCAGAGGACTTCATTTCAAATCTTTTGCGGGCGGCAACCAACATTGGTTCCCTGCTCTGCGATGGGATTGGCGATGCTGTATTAGTTCAAGGTGAATCAGCCCCAGGACAAAGCTTACGCATCAGCTACAATATCCTTCAGGCCGCAGGTGTCCGCATTTTCAAGACTGACTATGTGGCCTGCCCAAGTTGTGGCCGCACACTTTTCAATCTGCAAAACACAACGCAAAAAATCCGCAAAGCCACTGGCCATCTCAAGGGCGTGCGCATTGCCGTCATGGGATGCATCGTGAATGGCCCAGGAGAAATGGCCGATGCCGACTTCGGCTATGTCGGAGGCGCTCCCAGCAAGATCAATCTCTACGTCGGCAAGACCGCCGTGAAGTTCAACATTCCCGAAGAAGAAGCGGTTGAGCGTCTCGTCGATCTCATCAAAGAACACAACCGCTGGTTTGACGCGCCAGCAGCAGTATAACCTGCTGGATCAGGAAAGCCCCATCAACCGCTTCAGCTCAACCGCATCAGACGTTGTCGCCAGCATGAAGGTCTGACTATCGGAATCGAACGTTGCAAAGGCCCCGACATTACGGGTATCTGACTAAACTTCCAGATTCGGGGGCTTGTCTGAGTTGCAGAACTTCGGGCTATCGTTTAAAGCGTCACTTATGCGGGCATCCTTGTTTCTTTCTTTAACCCTTTTTATCTTTTCCGGCTCTTCCTGCAAACGAATCGAAGCCAAGTTAGATCGAATCGCACGCGCAGCAGGACTCACCACGGAAGCTGCGCAACCGACAAAGCCTAAGCCGCCAGAGGTGCCACTGACCCCGGAGCAGCAAGCCATCGAAGCGCGAGCTCTGAACAACGCAATCTTTGAAGCAGCCAAACCAGAAGAAGTGGTGCCCAAGGCTGTCCCGTTTGAGCTCAATAAGTCAGCTATTGTTTCAATCCTCGGCTATCATGACTTTCGTGAGCGTGGAGGCAGCCCGATGATCATTGCCAGCGCTAAGTTTCGTGAACAGATGCAGGCGATCAAAGATTCTGGAATACCAGTGATTCCTCTGAGTGATGTTCTCGCCTGGCGTAAAGGCCTGAAAAACATTCCCGAAGAATCGATTGTTATCACCATGGATGATGGTTGGGAAGGCGTGCACACTTACGCTTACCCAGTTTTAAAAGAGTTTGGATTCCCATTCACGGCTTATCTATATAAAAAATATGTGAATATCGGAGGTCGCTCACTGAGTTGGGATCAAATTCGAGAGATGATGAAAAATGGCTGTGAGATTGGCAGCCACAGCGTTTCTCATGAAAGCCTGCGCATTAAAAAGGGACGTAAAGAGGAAGATCATCAGCTTTGGCTTTTGGGAGAACTGAAGGATTCAAAAGAGTTTTTGGAAAAGAATCTGGGGGTTCCCATCACTAGTTTCGCCTACCCTTTTGGCGTGTTTGATGACAGCACAAGTGACACCGCTTTGCAGGTCGGATATGAAACGCTAGTTACAGTGAATAACCAAAAGGTCAGCTGGGATACGCCAATGGGAAAAATGGGGCGCTACATCATCCATGGTGAAAGTGATGCTAATTTCAAACTAGCAACCAGCTTCCGTGGTCGTGGCGATATCGCTTCGAATCACTTCCTGGTTCCAGACACCAAGGATGAGAACGGCAAACTGCTAATTGAGCTCTCTCCGCTTCCTGAGGAGGTCATCACCGAGCGTCAGCCTCTGATTCAAGCCAACCTCAAAGGTCTTGGTAGCATCTTGCCCGAAAGCGTGAAACTCCGTATTGGAGGGCTGGGAGTTGTGCCAGCCTCCTACGATCACCCCAACATGACAGTAAGCTACCGCCTACCTTATAAACTACGAAGGGAAGACTGCGCGGTAACGCTCAGTTTTAAACGCAGTGCCGAAGCTGAGGATGAAGTGGTGAATTGGCGGTTCAAAGTCAATTTGGCTGCTGCTTATATCCCAATACCTCAGTAAGCGCTCTTTAGTGCTGCGAGTCACTCACCATCTCCAGGAAGATTTCTTCCAAATTCAGTCCCTGTTTTACTTGGGCTGACCGAAGTTCCTCAAGCGTGCCTACAAAAAGTAGCTTCCCACGATGAATGATGCCAATACGATCCGCCACCTCCTCGGCAATATGCAGTAGATGGGTGCTCATTAGCACGGTTGCTCCAGCACGACTTTGATTTCGGAGTTCTTCTTTGACGACTCGTGCATGGATCGGGTCTAGGCCAACCATGGGTTCATCAATGATAAAGACTTTTGGCTCATGCAACAAAGCGCTAGCGATCCCTAATCGCTGGCGAGTTCCATGACTGAGATTTTCTATCCGCTGTCCGCAGTGCTCATGAAGGGCGAATTGAGTGAACAATTGATTCGTTCGATCTGCAGCGTGCGCGGGATCCATATTGAATAGCTCGGCAATGAATTGCATGAATTCTGGAGCTGTGAGCTTCTCATAGAATACGGCGACATCAGGCACGTAGCCAAGGATTGACTTAGCCTGAATCGGTTCCTTTTGAATATCCAAGCCGCAAAGCTTGACGCTTCCGGTCATGGGCTTCATCAGTCCTGTTAGCAATTTGATCGCCGTTGTTTTACCGGCTCCGTTTGGCCCGAGGAAAGCAAAAAGTTCACCTGGTTGAATCGTCAATGAAAGACTATCCAAGGCTTTCAAGTCGCCATAGTTCATCGTTAGGTTTTCAATCTCGATCATGTATTTGGGTCATTCCAATGTTTTCAATCCAGGTTCAAGGCCATGCATCATGGGCTCAATGAGTCGGTAACCCTGAGTCAGTTCGACTCGTGCTAGTTCGCCTAGTTCGCTAAAATACATCTTCAATTCGTTGCCGGGCATGATGGGAAGCTCAACGACATAACATCGCCGCCGCTTGCCTGCGAGATCCATCTGCCCCTCTCTAGCCTTGAGCTTGAAGGCGGTGACGTCAGACAGTGCTCCTGCAGGCAGCATTTGAGAGAGCCATTCTGATCCACCACTCAACGATTCTTTCATGCCGATCATGGCCTTTGCCATCTCGGTATTCATCACCACTTGGCCGCCCTTTTTGACATCCAC
The DNA here is from genome assembly GCA_027486585.1 of Verrucomicrobiaceae bacterium. Classification (GTDB taxonomy): domain Bacteria; phylum Verrucomicrobiota; class Verrucomicrobiia; order Verrucomicrobiales; family Verrucomicrobiaceae; genus Prosthecobacter. Next base: position 7,566 of record JAIXOU010000090.1, read on the forward strand.
CTCAGGAAGGGCATCTCCTTGCTTCCATGAAATGACAGCCTCGGTCTGCGCTGACGGTGCTTTGAAATCCAGCTTAAAACTCCGCCAGTACTCGGCTTCAGCAAGCTCTGCCACCAAATTAAAGTTGGCTTGCACTGAAACGGCCTCTGTAGGCATCAGCACCGAACCGTTCACCAGAACTGCATAAGATGACTCCATTTCATCTTCATTTAGTTTTTTAATCGTGAACGTTGTATGACCTATTTTTACTTTATCACGATAGATGTCTAATGTGTTATTAAAAACCGCCGCTTCTGTCAAAAAGAGATCAAAAACCATCCGCACAGGAACCTCAGCAAAGCGCGAATGATCAGGATAGTAGGAATCTCGAATAATGAGCCCCGTCATCACCGCCCAGAAGATAAGAATGATTGCGGTGAAAATGCGCCAGAGCATAAAGATGCTCCAATTTGAATGCTGGCAAAGACAATGGCAATGACCTTTGATGCATCCTTTTAAAATCCGATGTTCAGAAGATAACGGAACCAGCCCCACCCTTGCAAAGACGAAGCCCAGAGATATTCCCGTTGCAGTCTGATTTTTAGCTATGCATTCACAGCTTGAAGTGGCTAGCTTAGAGACCGCAGTCATGAACCCTCCACGCCCATCGCCTGAAATCCGCGACCACGAGACCTTACGTCTCATTGGTAGAGGAGCTTACGGGGAGGTCTGGATGGCACGTTCGGTGACAGGTGCCCTGCGCGCTGTGAAGGTCATCTGGCGGGATGATTATGATCATGCTGAGTCCTTCGAGCGTGAGTTTGAGGCGTTGAAAAAATTTGAGCCCATCTCGCGTCGTCATCCCGGTCTGGTGCCGATTCTCCAGGTCGGTCGTAGTGATGCCCAGGGCTTCTACTACTATGTGATGGAACTGGCCGACGATCTGGAGACCGGACGCAACATCGACCCTGATCAATACAAGCCACATATCCTTGGCTTACAGATGCGTCGTGAAAAGCGCATCAAAGCTGAGCGCTGCCTGCAAATCGGTTCCAATGTGGCAGAGGGCCTGCATTACCTGCATGAGAACAAGCTCATCCATCGAGATGTCAAACCTTCCAACCTCATCTTTATCGATGGGGATTGCCGCTTAGCAGACATTGGGCTGGTCGCCTTACTCGGTCAGCGAAGTTTTGTGGGTACCGAAGGCTTTGTGGCACCAGAAGGACCAGGCTCACCTGAGTCCGACGTGTTTTCTTTGGGTATGGTTCTCTATGAGGCCAGCACCGGCAAGGATAGGCTAGATTTCCCAGACATCCCCTCATGCAGTGAGACAGGAGACGACCTGAATCTCTGGCAGCGCCTGCATCGGGTCATCTGCACGGCCTGCGCGCCTAAGGCTAAAGATCGCTACACCAGTGCTCATGAGATGTCTTTAGACCTGAAGGGAGAGACACTCCCCTCAAAACGAAGAGCAGCCTGGCAGTGGGTAGCCGCGGCGGCTGTCATTTTGACTTCGGCTGTAGGCTTTGGCATGTGGCTGGCTCAAAGAAACTCTGGAGGCGATGTGATAGCCGTGCAGAAAAACATTCCCATGCTCCAGATTAAGACAGAGCCGCCAGGGGTGCATGTTTTTGCTGGCGAAGACGACCTGGGAATCACGCCCCTGAGGCTCAACCCTGAGGAAGGAATCGCCGTCATTTATCAACTGCGCATGCCTGGGCATAAGCAACTCGAAATCGAGCATACCGCTCACCGAACTAAGCCCGCCGAGTATGACCTCGTCATGGAGGCCACCCGACTGCCACAGCCAGGAGAGCGATGGTCCAACAGTCTAGGCATGACCTTTAAACCTGCGCCTGGCGGTCATATCACGACTCAACCAATCGAGATCAAGCACTTCAAACGTTTCCTGGAATCCACGGGCCGCTCCTTTGAAGGAAAAGTGGTCCGGACTGGCGCGGGAAAGGACAGCGCCTATTTCATTGTGGTGCCGGTAGGTGACTCCGAAGCCTTCCGCTATTGGCTCACTGACATGGACCGAGGTGCAGGCTTTTTAAGCCAGGAACATCATTATGAAGTCGAGCCCTTCTTCTATGTCGATAGTCCCAACACGACCAATGAGGACGCGCCAGACGAGCGTGAAGCAGAATCAGGTAACACCTCAGATGCAGCCGATTGGCAGGCTTTTCATCTCCGTCTGGAGCGGCAAACTTATGGCAGCGTCGTCATCCGCACCACACCCGAGAAGGTGCGTGTTTTTCAGCACGAAGAGTTTCTTGGTTACACGCCGCTGGAGTTGCCGCGCGTCCGCAGCGGCCAAACAGAGTATGAACTGAGAGAAGAAGGCTTTTCCGATGTCGTGCTTGAAGGCGAAGTCCGCTCAGGCGAGCTGCTGGAACTATTTTCAGATATGCAGACGCGTCAAGCAGTCACCTTTGGCCGTGAATGGAAAGCCAATGGACTCGGCATGAGATTTGTACCTCTAACTGACAGCGTCATGATCGCTGCGACAGAAACACGCCGTCGTGATTACATCGAATACGCAAAGGCCACCAACAGCCAAAAACCTGGCAACATGGAGTCCGAAGGTAAGGGCGGCACTCAGCCAATTGTCAGCGTTGATCGTGAACAAGCTCGCGCCTTTGCTGCCTGGATGACCGAACGCGAGCGTAATGCCGGCCTCATTGGCCCCAAAGACATCTATCGACTTCCGACCGATGAAGAATGGAGTCGTGCTGTTGGCTTACCGCTTGAGCGTGGTTCCACACCCAGTGAGCGCAATGGTCGTATTCGTGGCATCTATCCATGGGGCTTTGATTGGCCCCCACCGAACAATACTGACAACTTTGCTGACATGAATGGCGCACGGAAAGCCAGCTTGGAAAATGTTATCCCAGGCTACCAGGATCGCTTTGCTCAGTTGGGCCCAGTTGCTGCTGCTGCCGCAAATGATCGCGGAGTGATTGGCCTCGCAGGGAATGCCTCCGAATGGGTGGACAGCGACTTTGATGTGGTCAAAGGCAGTGATGGTAAAACTAAAAATGCTCTAGGCACCGTCCGAGGCGGCAACTGGCGCTGTGCCAATCCAGATGAGCTACTCTCTTCAGCCCGTGCCGCAGTTCCAGCTGATACAAAACGCCCGACCATTGGCTTCCGTATTGTCTTAGAACGCCGAAAATAAGGATGAAGGCGTGGTTAAGGCTTCTTTTTGCCACCAAAGAGACGTTTGAGCAGCCCATCTGATTTGGCTTTCTTGGGAGCCTCCGTTGGCGCGAGAGGAATTGGGCTACGATGAGATGACCTCGTGCCAAAGGACTCTGTCTCAGCCGATTGTTTGGTCTTTTCAAGGACCGGCTGCCACCAGGATGGATTTAATGTGCCAGCTTCAGCCCATAACTCCAGGCCCTTATGCCAGATAAGGGTATGCGCATAGATTTTGCCTGCATTGATGAGACTCATCATGCCAGATTCATCCATCGGCCCCTGGGCGGCACCTTCATCATTATAAAACCATGTCATGGCAGAATTTGGCATAAAACGACTCTTTTTTAAACGCTGTATTTCCAGAATGATGCCGGAAATCCGCTCAGAACCTAGCGCCTTGCACTTGGCTGTGGCGCGACGGCCTTGGGCACCTTGGTTTCACGGGAGAAGATACGAGAAAAGAAATTGCCTTTCTTTTTGGCAGCTTCCTGGCGGGCTTCTTCCTCTGTGTTGGATAATCGCATGGCATCTAAATCCACATTCTCAGGGAATTTTTCAGCCAAATCAGCGCCTACAGTGGTACGGTAATCTTCGCGAGTGGAGGTGACATTCAGAGCATCGTCTCCGCTCACGACTTGAGGTTGGATAAAGATAATCAGCTCTTTGCGAGTGGTCGAGTCCTTCCGCTGTTTGAAGAGATTGCCCACTCCTGGAACACGACTAAGGAAGGGTGTGCCAGAATTGCTTTTGTCATTAGTCTCAGATATCAATCCCCCCAAAACGATGGTATTCCGATCGCGAATGGTCACTGACGTGATGACCTGTTCAGTGCCGATGATAGGAACGGAATTACCACCAATGACGGTCGAGCCTGTGACGGTATCATTGATTTGGGAAATGGTCAGATTGACTTCACCATCGTCATTAATTAGCGGCACAACTTCAAGCTTTAAGACAACATCTCTGAAATCAATGGTTGTGGTGACAGCGTTATTATTGCCTGCATTGAGATTCTGCACCGTTTGAGCCGGCACTGGAATCTGAGAACCGGAAGTGATCGTGGCCTTCTTGTTGTTTAAAGCAAAGACAGAGGGACGAGACAGCACTTTGAAGCGATTGGTCGTTTCCAATGCATTGAGGTATATCTCGAGGCTGTCGCCGATTTGACCATAGAGGTTTAACCCGCTTGCTGTTGTCGAGGTCGTGGACAGCACGGATCGTAAGTTTTGCCTCATATCAGTAAACGAATTGCGATTCGTATTCAGATTGCCACCCACAAAATCATTTCCGTTGCCGTCCGAGTCTCTATGTTGGCTCAATAGATCGATACCAAGATTAAAACCGTCACCCAGAGTCAACTGACCAATGATCGTGGCTAGATAGACTTGAGCTGGTTTACGGTCGAGTTTATCCAGGAGGTTATTCACCTTTTCGATCTCCTCTTTGCGCCCGACCACAAGGATCGCATTGGCCATAGGATCAGCAATCACGCGGGTCTTTCCGACAAGCACTGATACAGGAGCATTGTCTTCGGATGGACCTTGGATCACATCGGCTCTAGAGGTGCTAGTGCCGGTGGATGTACCACTAGCGGTATCTGAGCCCCCAGCGGAGCTTAAGACCTGACCTCCACGAGTTCCTGTCGTGCTACGACCGCCTAGAAGCTGGCTGCTGCTGGAAGTTAACGCTTGCCCTCTTTGTTGCTGAATAGTGCCGCCGCCTGGCAGCTGTGTCGTTCCTCCGCTAGTATCTTGCAGCAGATCGACCACGGCGCTGAGCACATCCACTGCAGCAGCGTATTTCATTTTCCGCTCATAGGGCAGTTCCACCACTAAAGGTTGATCAAATTCAGCAATCAGACTGGCAATGTAAGTGTAATCGGTGGGAGCAGCGACGACCAAAATTTGGTTCAACCGTGTATCTGCCACGACTTGCGCTGTTGGCTGTGGTGCCTGCGAATTTTGAGAGACTTGCTGGCCATTGGTCGGCGTTGGTCGGCTATTGCCAGCATTATTATCTTCTCTTTTTTCTTCACGCCGCTCTTCTTTGCTGCTGCGCCCATCATTGGCAGCACTACCGCGGATGGTATTCACACCCTTGGTTTCTTTTTCCTGAGCCTGCGCATTCAGGGTCGCCTGAATGATTTGAGCAATGGTTGACGCCTCGGCATAAACAACGGGAATAAATTTGGTAACCAAAGAAGACCCCGTGTCTTGCACATCCAGCGTTTCACGGATGTTAATCAGCTGCTTCACCACTGTGCTGCTTTCAGTAATCAACAGTCCCGGTGGCATCAGCACTGGAGTGATACGACCATAAACGCTCAGCCCGACATGACCCGAAAGCATGGCGCCAGCTTCCTCTGGGTCTAGGTTGTCTAGCTTCATGAAGTAACTCACGATAGTCTCTCCCTGAGGTAGGTCCTGAGGTGAGGTGTAAAACTGTACCCCATGAGAAAACTGCACCGCATTGGCACTCTGATTGCGGGCAGGCAGAATGCGTGCGCTCTTGCCATCAGGCTCCATGATGATCGCATAACCATTGGTGAGCAGTGTCGCTTCGATCAGCTTGACGGCTTCTGCTTTTTCGACTGCCTTTGGAGTCGCTAAACTCACGGGTGATCCTTCAAGAATATTGGTATCTTTAATCAATGTGACACCAGTCAAAAGCTCGTAAATGCTAAGCATGTCCATGACCGGATTGTTTGGGAACTGGAGGACAATTTTTTCGCCTTCCATGCGGATGGTCTGAGACAGTGCGCTTGTAGGATCGCCAGCGCCACCTTCACCACGACGGCGAAATCCACCGCCGGGGCCGCCAAATCCACCTCCACCGGGAGGCCCGCCCATTCCTGGTCCAGGACCGCCCATGTTTCCCCCAGGAGGCCCACCCATTCCTGCTCCGGGTGCACCAGGAGGCCGTTCTCCTTCTACGGGGGGCGATGGCGCTGCTGTGGCAGGTTTAGCATCAGACTCAGCGGGTGCTGCTGTTTCGGCGGCGGGTTTCGGCACCTCCACAGCAGGAGCAGGATTTGTAGTCTCTGACGGCTTCACATCAGCAGACGCAGCGGGTACTGGCGCAGCGTTCTGGCCCTGAAGGCTGAGTGACAGGAGTGATAAAGTGCTAGCACAAAAAAGCAGAGATCGGATTGACGAGAGATGCATGAGATAGATCAAAAAAATGAAAAATGGGAGGTTAAAGCAAGATCAATCAGGCACATCATTTGCCGCCTTTGTCCTCTTTTTCGATCCGCTCAAACTCTTTGCGGATCACATTGCGGCGCTCTTCTTCAGGAGCATTGCGGAATTTTTCATCGCTGAACTTAGAGCGCATCATGTCACGAAATTTATCCCGAGCTTTGTCAGAGAGAGCTTCATAGCGCTTGCGGTCTTCTTCAGAAGGCCCTTTTGAGCCTCCTTTAAACTTTTCGCCACCGCCGCCATCACCTTTACCACCTTTGTCCCCCTTGTCGCGCTTGCCATCGGCCTTCATGTCATCGGCTGTCAGACTGGCATAGCTCACTTTCACCTGCTCTCCACCGATGGTGACCAGTGCTCGGCTACGGGTAATATCGGGCGCAGGCAGGGCTTCATTGAGCACCCATCCCTGAAAATTAGGCTCAGTCGAAACGAGGTGACTTTGTTTGGTCTCTTTATTGAAGAGCGTAGCGACGGGCTTGCCATTGATGTAGGCGATCCCCGTGAGCACCAGATTATCTGAAACATTCACCATCCGCGTGAAGGGTGAACTGGCAGCCACTGAGGCCAGACTAGCCTGATCAAAAGCCTGCGGTAAATCGGGATCGGGATCTACCCCTAAAAGAGCAACCGGCAGGCTGGCGATGCAAAGTAGATAGCGTGACAATTTCATGGCAGTCATAAAGATAAGGTTAGATGCCTGACTCAGGCTTGAACCAGCGAGCCAGAGTGAGGTTGCAAATCACCTGCGGAGTCTTTTCACGGGCCTTTGAGTCAATCTCGATCTCTAGCTGGCGGATGGCCTGGAATTTCTCTGGTGACTGCATCGTCCCGAGCCAGCCCAAAATAACCGCCTGATCCCCGCGTAACCGCATGGAAACAGTCACTTCGCGGTGACTCATCGCGGCGGGAGATAGCGGTGGCAGGGTCGGCTGCTCTGCGATCACGCCTAGATCCAAGGCCTGATTTTGCAGGTCTTCCAGCAGCTGCCCCTGCGCGCGCCCGAGGCTCTCTGTGCTAGGCATTTTCTCTATCAGCCAAGCCCGGCGCTTTGTCCAAAAGGCTTGATCTTTCAGCCAGGTATCATTCTCTAACTTTTCACGCTGTAAAACCGTGATCTTCTCCAGGGCCACTTTTCGGCGGCTTAAAAAACTGTTGGTAACAATCGCCACCGCCATCAGCACAAGCACGCCCACGCATAGCAGAAGCAGGTTCTTTTCTCTTGGGGTAAGTTTGGCAGCCATGAGCAGTTTAAAAAGTCAGTCAGGGGTGAGTTACAGGGCCTTCCCCTGAGCGCGGAACTGGGCGGTTTTATCCTTCACCGTGGGCTGGGGTTTGGTCCAGGTGTAGCGGCTCAGGACGGGGTGCTTTTGCAAATCCTCGACAAATTGCACCGCCATCTGCGTATCACGCGCCTCACCTCGGATGTCGATCTCATTATCCTTCACCTCAAACTCACGGATCACGATCCCACTCGGTGGCATCAGCTTGGTCACTTCATTTAATAGCACCATGGCGTAGCGCTTGGGCTCGATGGCCGGAGCCAGAGCTTTCCACTGCTCAGCCGTCTTTTTCACCAAGGCTGCTGGTGTGGAGGTGTCCTCTACATCCGCTGTCAACTGCGCGGCGGTGCGCTCCAAATAAGTCAGATAAGCAAAAGCTAAAAACACCAGAGCTACCATCAGCAGGCCACCGAGAAGGCTAAAACGCAGCCACTTGCTGCGATTCACGGCACGTTTCTGCGCACTTCTCACCGTCGCAGGCAGGAGCCTCGGCCAAGTCCGAGCATCCAGCTCCGCATTCGGAGGCAGTTGTGGCACCACACGCACAGGCAGTCCAGTCAGCGTGCCTAATTCCTCACCGATTCCACGATCCCAGGAAGTTCCGACCAAGGTCACGCCTGTGATGAACCCCTGCCCAAGCTCCGCATCCAGTGTCAATTGCGAAAGCACGATCTCATGGGCGATCTCTTCCCCAGAAATAGAGGCCGTGCCAAAGATGTGACTGTGATAAAGCTTCCCCTGATAGCCTACCGCCAGCACCGTCGATCCTGATTCCTCAGCGATCACCAAATGACCCGCAGGAAGCGTCAGCAGGCGCAGGGCCGCCGTGTAATCCGAGATCTGCGTCAGTGCCAGATCCTCAGGAAACGGATCAGCCAAAACATCCACACTGACCGTCGCAGTGGAGGCCGTTTGCGTCAGTAAATGCCAGCGGAAGTTCCGCTCCTCACCGCCTTGAAGCTTCAGTCCACGGCGTTCCATCTGCGTGATGATGATCTGCTCCAGAACCGCATGATCCGTATTTGGCAGCACCAACCCAATCGTACGACAAGCCGCCGCAGGTAGCCCAATCACCAGAGGCTTTCCCTGAGCCTTCACCTCGGTCGGATGCTCCACCGATTCCCCATGCGCAGCTAGCCGCGATTTCCAGACCCGCCATGAGGTATCAGGACTTGGAAGCAGTAGGGTGGCTGAGGCAAAAGACATGCAGAAAGGGAAACGTAACGGTAGGGCGTAAGCAGTAACGCACAAGAACCAAGGAAGTTGCGGAAAAGCAACGACATTGAGATTTAGATCAGTACTTATGCGCCCAAATTTTTAGAAAGGCAGGCCCCCGTCTCAAAGACGACTCAAATGGTAACTGAAACGAGGGCAGCGGGAATGAGTTTAAGCGGCTTGAAACACAGATTTTGACCTACCATTAAAGTAGGCAGCCGCCCCGTTATCCCTTGTCTTTGATTCCCTCGCCGATCCAGTTTCCTTTTCAAATTTTGGGTATCTTCAATGCCTGGTTCATCACGCTTCAGAGACTTTATTTTGGAAGAGGTCTCGAAAAAGATTGCCTAATTTTGTATTTTTTCTTATTCTCTATTTAATTTCGGCTTATTTATGTCCTCGATCCTACCATCTAAGACAGCTCATCCAATACTTAGCGCCATAAAGTGTTATGCGGGTATGAGTCAGTTTATCTCTTGGTTCATGCAAGCATCAGCTTCAGCTGTAGCGGCAAGCCGGATGAAAGACCTACCCAAGAAGGGCCTCTACCCACGCCAAAACGGCTGGGAAAAACCAATTGGGGGTAAAAACCTGAGAAACGGGGGTGCGTCCATTTTGTTTTGCGGCTCCTCAATTCTTCAACTTTTCTCCCCCATACCATTTCTCCGCGCCCCCATAACCTTTTCCGGCACCCCCATTTCATTTTCGGAGATCGGAAAATCATTACGATTTGCCCCCATTGGGTTTCTCCGCACCCCCATTTCATTTTGCGGCGCCCCCATTTTCCCACTTTTTGCCCCCATTTCATTTTCCCAATGCGCATTTTACTGTCCGCCCACCTGCACAGACCCCATCTAAAACCCTCACAATCAACACCCCAACAAGGAGCCAAGAACTAACAACCAAGAAAAATCCACTCCTCATGCGCCTCCTCCACTGGGACGACAAAAACCCACACAGCATCCCGCCAGGCCAACCCTACAAGTGGGGAGATAAAAACCTCTTTTTCGGCCCAGACGGTAAAGCCTACGCAAGAGAGCCGCAAGATGACGGATTTTTTCCTTACACTTCAGCCGAGCCACTCCCTCTAGAACCCGAACTAAAACCAAACCCAAGAACACCCCGCAAAATGAAACGCCAAGACTTTTACCCTTCCCGCCAAGCTGACCAAGCCGTCTGGTTAGAGAATTTTCGTCTCAAGCTGGCCCTTTACGCCGCCGCGCTCGGGCTTTCACCCCAGCGCGCGGGCGACTGCATCGCCGACGCCCGCTGGCTGGTGTATCTCATCGTCAGTTGGTTAGAGTCCGTGCGCACCCACGGGAAAGCCGCCACCAGCGCACTGAGCCAGGCCCAAACAGGCAGTGGTCCTTTGTCTCTACCCACGTTTACCCCGCCCGCTCTGCCAGACGGCGTCCTGTCGCGGCCAGCCGGTGCATTGAACCGGATTTTTGAGCTTATCGCCGAACTCAAAGAAAACGGTGCCTGCACAGAGCCCATGTGTCTGGACTTGGGAATCCTAGGCTCTGTGGAACCTGCGCCAGATTTAAAAATAGTCAGACCTGAGATCACCGCCACAGCCTTGGCCAACGGCGTGCAGATCGGCTGGGGCTGGCAGGGCTGGGCCAAGTTCCTAGACCAGTGTGAGATCCAAGTGGACCGCAACGACGGCAAAGGCTGGACCATCCTCACCTTCGACACCACCCCCGGTTACCTCGATGCCACCCCATTCCCCGCCACCCTCACCAAGTGGAAATACCGCGCCATCTTCCGCCTCGACGACGCCCAAGTGGGCCAGTGGAGCGCAGATGCCATTGTAAGTGTCGGGTAAACACAAGACCAATTTTGCTAATCGCCGTGAACGATCACAAAAACGCAACGAAAACACAACACAACAAGATAACAAAAATTAACTAACCAATCATTGAATATGAAAAAACACCATAGTCGGCATCAAATACATGCCTTGAATTTACTCAGGCTACCCACCGTACTGCTTGCGGTCCTGTTTGTATTAGGATTACAGCCCAAAGCGTCTGCTGACGCATGCCCACGCTGCGAATCAGAGATCGCATATGATCAGGCCGTATACCCTCTACGACAACAAATTGATGCCTGCGCTGAAACGATCGGAACTACCAGGTATATTATCAGTCTTCTCGGCCCAGAAGATGATGTAACGTCTTTAAATGACGCCATAACTTTAGCTGAAAATCAAATTGCTTCTATACAAGCCCAAATCGATAACATCCCACCCCCTACGGGCGAACACAATTGTAACGGAACGACGTGCAGTGTTTGCAACAACCCAACAGATTACTGCACTTGTACGCCACCGCCAGACCCCTGCCCCGTCTGCTACCAGTTGCCGCCAGACTGCATTTGTAATCAGCAGCCTTAATTATGTGTTCAGTAGGCAAATAATGCATTGGTTGCATTTTAAATGCTCGCGGGCCATTTTTGGCCCGCAGCAATAAACTGCTAGCTGGAGTTCCTACCCTTCAAACTGTTTGCCGCTTTAGGCTAAAAAGCTAATTTGCATAATTATTTTCATTGCTACGTTAACAAAGTTCAAACTAACTTCCATGAAACAACTGATCTTGATTCTTGCAGCTCTTCCCTTGCTTGGAGTATCGCTATACTACCTTTTTGTTCCAGCTGACACACACAACATGTTACCCAATATGGCTAGTACTCTACCAGCCAGAGCCCAAACTGAGCATAGCCACGAGAGCGGAGAGGTTAAATCTACACCCACTAAAAAGACCGAAGAATCACTCGCGAAAACCGAACAATTGATGACCAAGGTTGCTGAGCACATAACACCCGAGTTGCAAAAAAAACTCTTGGGGTCGTTCATGCAGTTCCACGAGCCGCGTTATCGTGCTTTATTTAAAATATGGAATTTGAATTCCGAAGACACTGAACATGCGCTTGAAATCATCCGCGAACGTGAGCGTGAAAAGTTGGCTCTTATGGGCGACTTTGTTACCCAAGCAGATCCCACAAAAGTATACGAATCCAGAAAGAAGAGAGCGAACGCGAAGGATCTTTGGGCATTTGAGATGGTTTCCCTTTTGGGTACGCAGCGGTTTGATGCACTTTCGCGTGCGGAAGCTCAAATGGAAGTTGAGCTAAAAACACGGCATACGAAATCTAAAGATTCTAATTTGGACTAATCTAGTGGACGCAAGATACCGCGACCATGAATTCACGACTTTCTCTCCTGTTGATCTTGCTCGTCGTTTGGTTGGTACCATTCTTTTACGCAGGTTTGATGGGGCAACTGCCAGTGGGTATTTATCCGAGACTCTCCCACCAATACACAGCAGCGGGACTCTTCTTCCTGAAGAGAAGTGAAGCATGGTCCCAAATGCTAATCCAGGTTCAAAGGAATGGCATGGTGGAATGGAAAATGCTCGACACCTCAGAGCTGTCACCGATGGGAGCCTTTGGCTATCGTCAGCGGCTCGATCGTATCCTGCAAGAGACGAATGGCAAGAGCTTGGCTGAAGCGGTGAGGCAGCGACTGGCAGTGTGGGTAGCCGAGAGAGTCAAGCAGCTGCATCCTGATCAGGGAGCAGTGGTGTCGGTTCGCTTTGGAGCAAAGGTGTGGCAGGCGAACACACCTGAACTCGCGCAACCAGCAGGTCATTGGGTGCCTGATCTGCCTGCGGACTCACCAACTACCCCATTCATCCTGCTCTCATCATTTGCTATCAATCAAGGGATGGCTCAGCCAATAGCGAAGCCTGTGCACGTGAAGCCGAGTACGACGAAGCAACCAGTGAGTCCGATCCCGCCAGTTTTCAGGCGCAACCCCTCGTCAGCGCCTAAGCCGAACTCAAGCACTTCTGTTCCGTCGGGTGTCACGCCGAATCATCAATTCAAGACATAATGAGCTCGAATACAGAGTGTGATGGAGATGTGGTGCGCCTCACTGAAGAAGCAGGCATTCTGACGACAGACACCATACTACCGCTTGAGGCTTCGCCGCGAGTGACATCGAATTGGGTGGAGTTTTTGGTGGGAGATACTGATGCTCTGCCGCTGCGGGTGTTTGAGATTCTGTTCACGTCGAGTTATCTACTTTGGATGGGGCGATGCGTTATGACATGGCAGGAGTGGTTGACAGGAAGCGGGTTTCATCTGACGGACACCGAACTGACTGCGATGGGCTACCCTGCGCCATTTGAATTGCTTTCTGGATGGGGTGTACTCTGGCTCGCAGCGGGCATCGGCTTTGCTGGTCTAGCACATATACGTAACTGGGGGCGGAGGCTAGCGCTGTTAGCCCTTTTCGCATCAGCTGTTTATGTGCAAGGTGTGGATCTTATGGCGGCATTTAGTCTGAACAAGCTCTATGTGGCTATATATGGCATACTGCTGATCACACCTGGATTCTCACGGGATGCTGGGACAGGGAGGCTGCGGGTATCCGCCCTAGCTGTCCGAGTGATTCAGGCGACGCTAATCCTACAGTACTTTGCCTCTGGGCTTGCGAAGACATTTCGGGGTGATTGGTTGAAATACAGTGATGTGCTCTACACCCAAGTGCAGGGTGTGTATCGCACAGATGCAGCAGCGTGGCTCCTGCGTGTGCTGCCCGTCTCTTCATGGACAGGTATGCAGTGGATGACTCTACTCTTTGAACTCGAAGCCCCAGTGCTGTTATGTGTGCGCAAACTAAGGTTCATCGCTTTACTGATCGGGATTAGCCTTCATGTCATGAACGCACTGCTAATGAAAGACCTGATCTTTTTCAGTGCACAGATGTGCACGTTTTACGCGCTCTTCATCACCGCAGAGGAATACCGCTGGGCTTGGGGCTCGCTGAAACGGCTGGTTGGGTAGGTGAAAGTGACTGAGTTAAAAGTGGAATTGTAATCCTGAACGGATTCATTTCCGCCAAGAAATGCACTTGCGCTTCCCTATCCCCACAGCACTTCTCAGCCTGCCCATTTTCCACCCATGAAACTCGCCTTGATTCGTCGCCAATTTGCCGCTGTCGGTGGGGCCGAACTCTACGTGCAGAGACTCCTCAGCGCACTCGTTTCAGCAGGGCATGAAGTCCACCTCTATGCCGAAAAGTGGCAGGGAGCCCATCCCGGCGTCATTATGCATACGGTGCCCGTCAAAGCCAACCGTGCGCTCGGCCCTATTGTCTTTGCAGAGGCCGTCTCACGCCTCCTGACCGAAACCGATTATGACGTCGTCTTCAGCTTAGAGCGAACCGTCAAGCAGGACGTTTACCGCGCTGGCGATGGACTTCATCGTGTCTGGCTACAGCAACGGAAACGTTATGCCTCCTGGTGGCGTCGTCCCTTTGTCGGACTCGGTGCCTTTCATGCCAATATGGTGGCACTTGAGGCCCGCACCTTCGATCCAGCCAATACGCGCCACATCATCGTCAATTCAGACATGGTGAAGCAGGAAATCCTCACCCACTTCCCGTTCCCCGCCGAGCGCATCCACCTCATCCGCAACGGGGTCGAAACAGCCCGCTTTCAGCATCAAGACCGGGCCGCTATGCGAGCCCAATTCGGATACAAAGACAGCGACTTTGTCCTGCTCTTCGTCGGTAGCGGATGGGAACGTAAAGGCCTGCCCTTTCTTCTCCGCCTCATGCGCCAGTGGCAGACCAGCCAGCCAGACGTCAAGCTGCTCGTTGTCGGCAAAGGCCGTCTCGGCAGCAAGCCGCCACCGAACGTCACCCTCGCCGGCCCCATGAAAAAAGTCGAAGAAGCCTACGCCGCTGCCGACCTCATGACTTTCCTGCCTATTTATGAGCCCTGCGCCAACGTCATTGCTGAGGCGCTATCCAGCGGCTTACCTGTCATTACCAGTCGTTTCAATGGAGCCAACGAGCTCATCCAGCCCGGCATCAACGGCCACATCCTAGCTGACCCCGCTGACCTGCCCAGCCTAGAGACCGCCATTCATTTCTGGAAATCCAAATCCGACCGACACCCTGTCCCCACTGACCTGCCGCTTGATCTTGAGACCAACGTTCAGTCCACGCTTCGCCTGCTTGAGTCTGCTGCGGCTGAGAAGAAGTGAAATGAAGGAGCATTGAAATGCCAAAACCAGCTTCTTAAAGTCTATGAACTACCATCAGAATCATCGACTTCTTGATCAGGTTTCTCTGTCGGTTCTACTTTATCATTCAGGTCGCTCTTAAGTTTGAAATAAAGTGCGAGAATGGCCATGCCAAAAAAGATGCCGACGAAACCGATGGCATGAATGGAATCAGATGAGGCCACGGCCATGCCGCCCGGATTGAAGGTACCTCTCCCCGGGACGCTACCCGTCAGAGCCACACCTCCTTCACTAAGACCAAAGGCGATACCGATGCTCAAAACACAAAGACCGATCAGCAGTACTTCAATAGGATTTTGAGGCTTCTTCATGACATAATAGATTTCAAATGAACACCCTAGAGTAATTGCTGCGCGATAAAAATTAACCTATGGCTGAATTCATGTCCAATCGGACAAAATCCAAAAGCTCGTCGGTAGCCATGTCGGAGAGCATTTTTTCTGCACCGAGACTGTCACTGACCAGGTCGTTGGCTAGGCGCATCTTTTCTTCGATCAGAGCATCGATCCGCTCTTCGATCGTGCCTTGGCAGACGAACTTGTGCACGAAGACATTTTGCTTCTGCCCGATGCGGAAGGCGCGATCCGTGGCCTGATTTTCCACGGCAGGATTCCACCAACGATCAAAATGAATGACATGACTGGCTGCCGTAAGATTCAATCCAGTGCCACCGGCCTTCACACTGATGACCATAAAGGGTGGTCCGCCCGACTGCTGGAAGGCCTCGACCAGTTCAGGGCGTTTTTTCACGGCTGTACCTCCATGTAAAATGAGACCTTCGCGACCAAAGACGGTGCCCAGGAAACGCGCCAAGGGATCGCAGGTCTCCTGAAACTGCGTGAAGATCAGGGCGCGCTCGCGCCGCTCTGCCAGTTCGGAACAGATTTCTGCCAAACGGGTGAATTTGCCGCTGTCTTCGGGATTCCAGGCACCATCGCCATTCCAGTGACTGGGATGATTGCAGATCTGCTTAAACTTTATGAGGAAGCCCAAAACCAAGCCCTGACGTTTAATTGGCTCCATCTCCTTATCGGCCAGCATCTTCGCCAGTTGATCGACCAGCTTGGCATAAATGGTGGCCTGACGTTTGGTGAGTCCGCAGAAGGCCTTGGTTTCAATCTTATCAGGCAGATCCGTGATGATGCTGCGATCTGTCTTCATGCGCCGCAGGATGTAGGGCTTCACCAGACGACGCAGCGGGGCAAAACCTTCGCTGGATTTACCGCAACGTTTGACGGCCTCCGAGAAAGCACTGGAACCACCCAGCAGCCCGGGATTGAGAAAATCGAACAGGCTCCAGAGGTCACCCGGTCGATTCTCCACCGGTGTGCCAGTCAAAGCGATGCGCGTCTGAGTTTGCAAGCGCTTCACGGCCTTTGTGCTGGCACTGCCAGGATTTTTGATCGCCTGAGCCTCATCTAAGATCACCACGCCCCACTCATGACTCTGCCAGGACTCCGTGCGCTGAAGAAACTGATAAGTGGTCACCATGGCATCGTAACCACGCAAGGCCTCCTTGGGGTGCTTCACGGTGAAATCCAATCCCTCGCGTGAGGTCACCGAAGGATGAGCAATGAACAATTTTAAATCCGGGGCAAAGCGCTTCACCTCTGCACGCCAGTTCCCCACGAGCGAGGCTGGAACCACGAGCAAGGCCGGTGCTTTGGCGAGCTTTTGCCGATCCAAAAGCAGTGCGATGACTTGCAAGGTCTTACCCAGTCCCATGTCATCGGCCAGACATGCCCCCAGCCCTAAATGGGTCATGAACTTCAGCCAGCCAAATCCCTTCAATTGATAGGGCCGCATTGTGGCGCACAGATTATCCGGCGCAGTCACAGCCTCGGGATCACGCATCTGATCCAGCATCTCAGACAGGTTTTTGCCAGCCACTACTTCACTCCAATCATGAACCATCTCCGCGCTCTCATCGGCCACCGGAGATTGCCGATCCGTCCAGCCGGCCAGCAATCTCATGCCATCCAGAAAGCCCAATCCGCCTTCACCCGCCGCGTATTGCACCTTTTGCCAATGGGCCATCACTTGCTGAAGTTGCGCGCTATCGACTTCCACCCATTTGCCACGTAGAGAAACCAGACCGGTATCGGAACTGAGCAGCTTTTCCCACTCCTCAGGCGTCAGCGGCACACCATCCAGACTTTGTTCCATTTTAAAACTCAACAGAGCCCCCGCATGAAGCGAAGTCTTCTTTGGCGCATCAATCGTGACTGATACCGCAGGGCGACTCCCCTTCCCGCTGCGCCACCAGTCCGGCAGCTTCATCACGATCCCGCTTTCCTGAAACACGGCCGTATCTCGCAGCACGCGATAGGCCTCCTGGGCCGACATCGCCATCGGAGTGAACAGACGCTTTGATTCGAGCCACTCACGCAACAACAGCGACTTCTCTGCCGCCGTGCGCACGGGTGCTAACAAGGCGGTAATCGCCGTTTGATCCTTATGCCCAGCATACATCTGCAAAGCCCGCGCCAGGGGCAAATGCTGAGGCTGGCCACTGGCACTCAGCTTCTCAGTAAAAGTGGCTAAAAAAGCAAAAGGCCTCTGGGTGTCTGTTTTATTTTCCGCCAGATGAAACGCCACACGCCCGACGACATGCCAGGCAGGGCATTCCTTGTGCAACCAAGTTTCCACCCCGTCTTTGGACAAGAAAGAAATGTGTCTGCCTAGATCTGTCCACCAACGCTCCAAAAGCTCAGCATTCAGATACTCCACACCACCAAAGGGTGGGGCAGCGGCCACCAGAGACTCCCGATCCTCCAGCGTCGGCACCATCGTCAGTAAAGCGTCTTGGGTTTGGCAAAGCCGGGCAAAAAACAGCTGCGAGAACTCACGCAACCAGCGCCAAGCAGGCTCCATCTCGACTGCCAGCAACTGAGTCGCTAGCATTGTTAGCATCGCTGACGATGAGTCCGCCTGAGCCAACTTCTTCTCATAAGCCAGCCCCGCCTCACCTTCGCAGAGCAGGTGGCCTTCAGGAGTAATTATGGGAGTCAACATGCCCTCACATACGCCACAGATCTGTCACCACGTAAAGCCCTCTTCTCAGCAGTCTGTACACCACGACTCAGCCTATCGACCTTGATCGCCATGGGAAATCAAGGATAGATGCGCGGTGATTGCGTGTTACCCTATCCACAGCAAGCCGCCGACTATGAACTCAGAGATCGCCTTTATCAGTGATATCCATGCCAATCTTCAGGCGCTGGAAGCTGTATTGGCAGATATCAAGAACCAAGAAATCACTGAGATTTACTGCCTGGGGGATGTCGTGGGCTACGGTGGCAATCCCAGGGAATGCATCGACCTGATTCGAGCCTGTGGCATTCCCTGCATTCAAGGCAACCACGATGCTATGGCGACGGGGGATTTTGGAACCAGAGAGAGAGACATCAACCCCAAGGCACGACTAGTGATTGAATGGACTTACAAGGCACTGAGCTTTGATCAACGGAGTTGGTTAGCGGAGTTGCCAATGACCTTCGAGAGGCCTGAGTTCCAGGCCGTGCATGCCATGCTTTATGAGCCTACCGAATGGCGCTACGTTTTAAACCAGGAACTGGCGGAGCTGCATTTCCCACGACAAACACATCCCCTCTGTCTCATTGGTCACACACACCAGCCTGCCTATTGGGTGGATGGTGAATTCGAATCACGAGCCATCACTGGGCGCGCGTCTATCGACCTACAGCGCAAGCAGGTCGTCAATGTCGGCTCGGTCGGCCAACCCCGTGATCGTGATCCACGTGCCTGCTACACCATCCTACGCCCCGACCTCAACGAAGTGCAGTGGCAGCGTGTGAACTACAACATCACAGGCGCTCAATACGCCATTGAAGATGCAGGACTACCATTCTCACTAGCGGAGCGTTTGCAGCAGGGCCGTTAATAGGAAGCAAAAAAATTCACAAAAAGGCCAAATGACCGCCGATCTATCAGCAGTCATTTGGCAAAGAAGTTCAGCCTTTTATTCGCCAGGTAGAGGTTCAGTCGGCCAGGTTTCCAGCCATGGCAGGCCGTAAGCATTCAGATCAGCCATGAAGGGATCTGGATTGAGTTGCTCAATGTTCCACACACCCGGCTGACGATACTCGGCAGGATTGGTCAGCAATTGACGAGCGGCGATCATGGCTGGTACACCCGTCGTGTAGCTCACCCCTTGGCTGTTGGTCTCTGCATAGCACTCCTGATGATCGCAAATGTTGTAAACGTAGTAGCGCTTTGGCTGACCATCTTTTCCCAGTCCTTCGATCCAGTTACCAATGCAGGTTTTGCCCTTGGTATCAGCACCAAGCGAACCCGGCTCAGGAAGCAGCGTCTTCAGAAACTCGATAGGGATGATGTCCACGCCTTTGTGCTTCACGGGATGAATGCCAGTCATGCCGACGTTTACCAGCACCTCCATGTGCTTGATGTAAGCATCTCCAAAAGTCATCCAGAAGCGTGCGCGACCAATGTCAAAATGCTTGGTAAGCGACTCCAATTCCTCATGGTAGAGGCAATAGATGTTCTTGGCACCAATCCCATCCGGGAAGGAGAAGCTGCGCTTGATCTCCAGTGGCTTGGTTTCCACCCACTGACCGTTTTCCCAATAGCGACCATTGGCCGTCACTTCACGCAGATTGATCTCAGGATTGAAGTTCGTGGCAAAAGCCTTGCCATGATCGCCCGCATTGCAGTCAAGAATGTCCAGAGTGTTGATCTTACTGAAATGATGTTTCATGGCATAGGCCGTATAAACATTGGTCACGCCTGGATCAAAGCCGCAACCTAGAAGAGCCGTCAGCCCAGCAGCCTTAAAGCGCTCTTGATAGGCCCACTGCCAGTGATACTCAAATTTAGCGACATCGCGCGGCTCATAATTCGCAGTATCAATGTAATGTACACCTGCTTCTAAGCAGGCGTCCATGATGGTCAGATCCTGATAAGGCAGTGCTACATTGATCAGAACGTCAGGCTGAAAGCTTTTCAACAACTTCACCAACTCCGGCACATTGTCCGCATCCACACCTGCCGTCTGGATTGGGCGCTTTAACTCTGCGGCGATGGCATCACACTTCGACTTCGTGCGGCTGGCGAGCATGATCTCACCGAAGACCTCGGGAAGCTGTGCGCATTTATGAGTGACGACCCGGCCGACACCGCCGGCTCCGATGATAAGAACTTTATGAGACATGATGTGAGAAACGAAACAGGCCGCGAGTCTAGCCGTTGTGGTAGGAATGCAACCTCGTTCATGTGAAGATCCTGATATGGAAGCTTAGAAAATCCAGTTGCATAATGCAAAGTCCCAACCAATAAACGCCCCGCGCGTTTTGAACGTGCAGGACAGTCAGTGTGTCACATTGGCTCTCCCCTTCCATAACAACCCCTATAACCATGATAGCGACCCTATGATCCAAGTGCAAAACCTCCGAAAAGTGTTCGGCAGTAAGGTAGCGGTGGATGATGTATCATTCACTGTTGAAAAAGGCCAAGTTTTGGGCTTCCTCGGCCCCAACGGTGCAGGTAAATCGACTTCCATGAGAATGGTCACAGGCTACTTCCGCCCGACGGCTGGTTCGATCAAAGTTGGTGGTATCGACATGCTCGAAGAGCCTGAATTGGCTAAGCGCAGCATCGGCTACCTTCCAGAAAATGCTCCCCTCTATTCGGACATGACGGTAGCCAGCTTCCTTGGCTTCTGCGCTGAAATGCGCGGCCTCAATGGCGCAGCCAAGGCAAAAGCGATCGACCGCGTTTTAGATCTCTGCTTCCTGCATAAGGTGCGCAACCAGAGCGTAGATACTCTTTCTAAAGGATATCGCCACCGCACCTGCTTTGCCCAGAGCATCATTCATGATCCTGAGGTTCTCATTTTGGATGAACCAACAGACGGTCTGGACCCCAACCAGAAGCATGAAATTCGCAACCTGATCAAGCACATGGGTGAAACCAAGGCGATCATCTTCTCCACCCATATTCTGGAAGAAGTCGAAGCTGCCTGCACACGCGCCATGATCATTGATCGCGGTAAAGTCGTGGCTGATGGCACGCCAGCTCAGCTCAAGAAGCTCGTTCCTGGCTGCAATACGCTCGACGAAGTCTTCCGCTCCATCACCCGCTCTGATTTGGAAAAATAAGACGGCATTCCTTTCCACAACCTTTTTAACACACTTCATCTTTCATCATGAAAAACAGAGATCTGGCCAATACGATGGCCATCTTTAAACGGGAGTTCCTCTCCTACTTCAATTCGCCGGTGCTTTACGTCATCGTCGTTATCTTCCTCCTGGCTGCCATGGGCTTTGCGTTCTTCTTCGGACGCTTCCTAGACTCGGACAATGCCTCGCTGACTCAGGCATTCTTCTTCTGGCACCCATGGATCTACATCGTGCTAGCTCCAGCTGTGGGAATGCGCATGTGGTCTGAAGAGCACCGCTTAGGCACCTTTGAATTGCTCATGACGATGCCACTTTCCCCGTGGCAGGCCATCATCGGTAAATTCGTCGCTTCAGCTCTAGTTTGGGCCATCGGATTAGCGTTAACCTTCTCCATCGTGCTCACCGTTTGCTGGCTGGGTGATCCCGATCCAGGACCGATTATGACGGGTTATGCCGCCAGCTACTTGTATGCTCTTGGCTGCTTGGCTGTCACCAGCGCCGCCAGCGCTTACACCCGCAGTCAGGTAGTCTGCTTCATTGTCTCTGTGGCACTCTGCATCTTGCTGACACTCATCGGCTACCCCGGCATTGTGGACACTGTGGTCCGCACGCTTCCCGGCTCACTGGAGTCAGTGGTGCGTTTTGTCAGCTATCTGAGCTTCATGGATCACTTTTATGAAATGTCGAAAGGCATCCTCGTGATCCGTGACGTTCTCTACTTCGTCTCAGTCATCGTCATCGCCCTTGTCGTGACCAACATGGGCCTCCGCTCCAAGCGCGCCTAATTTCACTGAACGCAATTTTAACTCTCTGAGTCACTCTTTATGAATCTGAATAGCAAAGAAGGCACCGCAGGCATCACGGCCCTGCTGCTCATCGCCATCGTCGTCGCCGTGAACTTCCTGGTCGGTGGCCTGGGCTTTTTGAATGCCCGCATCGACTTGACCGAGGATCGTCTTTACACCCTATCCAACGGCACTCGCAACATCCTAGAACGTCTGAATCCAGACGAACCAGTAACCATTCGTTACTATGTCTCGACAGAAGACCGTGTGATGCCTCCTGTGCTTAAATCCCATTCACGCACGGTGCAGGACCTGCTTTTGGAATTCCAAAAAGCATCCAAAGGCAAAGTCATTCTGGAAAAACTGGCCCCAAATCCGAATTCTGAAGACGAGGATAAAGCCCGCGAAGACGACCTGCAAGGCATGGCCGTCAATCAAGAAGGCGACAACATCTACCTTGGCATGGCCATCCAATCAGCGGGTAAAAAGGAAGTGTTGCCTTTCTTGAATCCCAATGAAGAAACCGCTTTGGAATACAACATCTCCCGTGCCATCCAAAAGGTCTCCAAGACCAGCAAGACAGTCGTCGGTGTGATGAGCTCCATGCCGATCATGGGTTCCCCAATGTATCCGTATCAGCGTCAAAAAGGTCAGGAGCCATGGATCCTAGTTCAACGTCTGCGCATGGACTATGAAGTCCGCGACATCCCGATTGCTTCTGCCAGTATCGATTCCGACGTCAACGTTCTAGTCGTTGTCCATCCTGGAGACATTACAGAAGGAGCCGAATACGCCATCGATCAATTTTTGCTCAAAGGCGGCAAAGTGATCGCCCTTGTTGATCCGCAGAGCTGGATCGCTCAGGCCTACAGTGGTCAGCCAAACCCAATGACAGGTCAACCTGGCAGCCAAATCAATCCAGCCTCCGATCTGCCAAATCTCTTCAAGAGCTGGGGAGTGGCCTACAACAAGACCAGCGTCGTCGCTGACGTGAATTACAAGAGTGTCATGCAAGGCCGTCAAAACCCGACAGCTTTGCGCTTGCCTAAAGAAGCTCTGAACAAGACTGACCGCGTCACCGCCGATCTCCAATCCATGCTCATGATGGGTGCTGGATCCTTTGACCTGCAAAAGAAAGACGGCGTCGAGTACACCACACTCGTCACCTCATCTGAGGCCAGTGAAATGATCGACAACACCGCTGCTGAAAAACTTCGCAGCCAAAATCTGGAAAACTTCACTCCAAGTGGTAAGAAGCAAATCCTGGCTGTGCGTCTTAGCGGCAAATTCAAAACAGCTTTCCCGACCGGCAAACCCAAAGGCCCTGCCGCGCCGAAAGAAGGCGGTGGTGCCCAGGAAGATGCGAATGCGCCCAAAGCTGCTGAAGCAGCAGCAGCCGCTGCTCCTGCAACGGCCAGCACTCCCGCAATCTCAGTGGCACCAGCTCCAGCAGCAAGCCCAACTCCTGCAACAACTGGCACTCCTGCTGACGCCCCAAAAGAAGCTGCTGCCGCAGCACCAGCCGCACCGACCGATGGCACGATCCTTGAGTCATCCAATACAGAAGGTTCTGTCATTCTCTTCTCAGATGCCGACATGATGTATGATGCCTTCTGCGTGCAGCAGGACCCAATGACAGGCGGCCTGATTGCAACCAACTCCAATCTCCCACTCATCCTTAATTCAGTGGAAATCCTCAGTGGCGGCGGCGACCTTCTCCAAGTCCGCAGTCGTGCATCCACCCAGCGCCCATTCACTAAAATGGATGAGCTGCGCGAAGATGTGGAAAAAGTCTTCCGTCCAGTGCTTGCCCAAAAGCAGGCTGAGATGGACAAGATCGCCCAGGAAATGGGTCCCCTTCGTGTGAAAAATGGTCAACTTGCTGATCCTAGCCAAATCAAAAAGCTCGAAGAGCTCATGAAAAAGCAGAAGGACATCAACAAAGACATTCGCAACATCAAAAAGGATCAAAACAAAGACATCGACTACACCCAGTCCATCATCACCATTCTGAATGTCTTTGGTGTGCCCCTGCTCGTCATTGCTGTTGGCCTCATGCTAGCCATCCGCCGTCGTGTGACCACGGCTGCTATTTAACCCATACTTGTTTACTCACTTTCTTTCTCCATTCCATTCATGAAGAAAATCCTATTCCTTCTCATCGTCCTCGGTGGAGTAATCGGCACAGCTCTCTTTTATCAGGAGCAACAAAACGCCACACTCAACACCGCTTCAACTAAGGGAGTCAAGATGCGTGAGCGTCTTTTCCCCGACCTCGATATCTCCGCTGTACGTAAATTCAAAATCCAAGACGCCAAGTCGTCGGTGAACATCGCCGTCAGCAATGACCTCAAGAGCGCAAGCGTTGCTGAACGTGGCGGCTATCCTGCCTCCATCGACAAGCTCGGCACTGCTCTCTCCGAACTGCGTGAGCAGACCATCGCGAGTAAGCAACAGGTCGGTAAAGGTGCCTGGGCGAAAAATACGCTCAAAGCCCCTGGTGACGGCACCGAAGGCATCGGCACACAAGTCGAGATGATCGGAACTGCTGACAAACCACTGGGCACCATGGTGCTCGGTCAAAACATCGACATAGCTGGAGGTAAATCCAGCACGCCGATGATGGGTGGCAATCAGCGTTTTGTTCGTATTCCTGAGGATGGTGAAACGATCTGGGTGGTCAGTAACATCTTCACCGAGCTTGAAGCCAAGCCAGAAAACTGGCTGGATAAGGCTTTTATCGACGTGCAAAAGATCAAAGACATCACCGTTACCGCCCCCAAAGCTGACGACTCTTGGTCTGTCAATCGGGCCGACGAAAACGCTACCGACTTTGCATTGGTGAAGCCCAATGCAGGTGAGACACTCGATACCAGCAAACTGCCAGCCAGTAGCATCCTGTCGAGCCCAACGTTCAACGACGTTAGCGGAAAAGATAAAGCCGCAGAACTGCTTAAAGACGCCAACAAAGTCAAAATCACCACCTTTGACGGTTTCAGCTACGACGTGCTAGTCGCTAAACAATCCAAAGATGGCTCTGATAAATACTATGTCAGTGTTGCCGTGACCGCTGAGATCACCAAAGAACGCCCACCCGTCAAAGACGAAAAGGAAGAGGACAAAAAGAAAAAGGACGAAGAATTCGCTACGGCTAAAAAGACCAAGGAAGATAAGCTGGCCAAGGAACAAAAATTTGCTGGCTGGGTCTATGAAGTGTCCGAATACACCGTCAATAACCTGCTCAAAAAGCGCAGTGAGATCGTGAAACTCGAAGTCCCCCCTGCAACAAGTGCACCTACAGCACCCGGTTCATCCCCGACCCCAGCTGCGCCAAGCACCATACCAGCTAAGCCAGAAATTAAGACTTCTGCTCCAATCAGCGTGACGACGCCTCCGGTTTCCGTCCCAGCCCTGCCAAAAGACGACATCAAGCCAGCACCGGCGCCTGATGCCAACCCTGCGGCACCAGAGAAGAAGTAAGTCTTCACAGAAGCCATCTCCAAAGACCAACGATCCATCTGGGCCGTTGGTCTTTTTCATTGTTACGCATTACGTCGCGCTGCGGCATTGCTCTATAAATTCACGGACCAAAACCAAGTCTTTGATTCCTGGTGAAGACTCCACGCCGCTGGCCACATCCACTGCGGCAGGATGCGTGGCTTCAATTGCCTGCCGAACATTTGCAGGCGTGAGTCCGCCGGATAGAATGATGCGTTTTTCAGGATACATGTCCTGCGCGATCACTGCGAGATCCCAGGGGAACGTTTCACCAGAACCGCCATAGAGGCCTGGATTATAAGCATCCAAAAGAATCGTCTCACAGGAATAACTGCCGATTTGTAATAACGAATCTCGATCACGCACTTGCAGGGCTTTGATAACTAAGCAGCCGCGATCCTGAAGTGCTGCGACCTCGGAGGGCGTCTCATCTCCATGCAGTTGCAGAACATGAACCAGATGCTGATCAATGATGGTATCGAGAGTCTCGGCCTCAGGATTCACCAGAACAGCGATTAACGTGGTTTGATCTAACAAGGACGGTAACCAATTAGTGGCAGCCTCGATAGGCAAATAACGCTTGGATTTTGGCCAAAAATTGATTCCCAAGGCATCAGCTCCCAGAGAAATGATCTCACGTGCTTGCTGCTCCTGGGTGATGCCGCAAATTTTTACACCAGTAAGTTTTTGATCAGGGAACATTTGGAAAAGAAAGTTGTTGAGGGAGTTCAGGCTGGTTCTTAAAAAGTGAGGGAAGCGATGGTGAGTCAGGGCGTTTTTCGGGTAAAAGTCCCGAAGTTAGGGCCAACAGTGCGTCTAATTTCGGTGGATAGCTTAAACAGCCACGCAACCGTACATCACGCTTCATGGCCTCAATTTCCCCGTCATCGCCTGATCTAGTGATAAATATAACCGGAGGTGCAGTGTGACTACCACGGTGAACCAGCGGGTAGGAGCGGGAGATCAGCCGATCCAACATTAGACCGCCTAGATCAGGCAGTGGTACCGCTAAAATCAGCAAATGATACGGACGCAAGATGGCCAACTCAAAAGCGCGTTCTCCCGATTGGCAATCGTCCACCTCGCAAAGCCGAAAGGACATCAGAGCCTCTCGGATCACCCGACGGTAGGGCAGACTTTCCTCGGCCAAAAGGACGCGGCAGGGTGGGTTGTCAGTGGGAGTGCTCAAAATCGGCTGGCTTCTGCCAGTAAAAAGGGTATAGATTTATGCCTGTCTTTAGATTTATAATCAAGAGGCATCAATCATGCTGAGACTGAACGCACTGATCGGATTAGCTCCGACGTCCCAACAGTCTCACCACATCTCAGCCCTTTCTGCACTATGACCGAACTAATTTCCAAAGGAGGCCCTCTGGTCTGGCTCCTGATGGCTTGCCTTGGCTTCTCAGTCGCCATTTTCCTGGAGAGACTTTCGTATTATCATCGTGCCAGCATGAACATCGGTGAATTTTTGGCAGGCCTTGCCGCTCTGATTCGTCGCAAAAATTACGCTGAGGCCCTCCAGGAATGTGTGGCTACTCGCGTACCAGCGGGTCGGGTCATCCATGCTGCCCTGCTGCGCCAGCATGCTCCACGGGAACAGCTCAAAGAGATCGTCCAAGAAGCTGGCCAGCTTGAGGTGCCACGTTTAGAGCGCTACCTCGCTATCCTGAATGCGATCGCCCATGCAGGACCACTTATCGGCCTTCTAGGGACCGTCATCGGTCTGCTCGACAGCTTCACCAACCTCTCCTCAGCCAATGGCATGACGACTCCAGCTGAAGTGGCTCGTGGCGTATACGAAAGCCTGATCACATCCGCCTTGGGACTGGTCGTAGCAATTCCCTCTTATCTTTTCTTTGCTTTCCTCAGCGCCCGCTCACGCTCCATCATGCATGACCTAGAGCGCGCGGGCGTGGAGATCGTGAACCTAATCGAAGACGCTAAATCGACGGATAACATCGTCGAATTCCGTCAGGCGGCGGAGGAGATGCCGGTGAAGGGCCGCGCACGAAAAAGCTGATCTCAGGATCGAAGCATGAAGCTCGAAAGTCATCTGCCAAAGCAGAGCCCCTGGCTCTACATCACACCACTGCTGAATGCCATTCTGCTGCTCGTAGTTTACTTTTTATTCAGCAGTGGATTTATCGTTCAAAGTGGTATCAGAGTCGAAAAGCCGCGCTCCAGCAGTCGCCTCACAGGTTTTGACCGGGCTCATATCGTCACTTTAGCTCCAGGCAGTGATGCACCCCTCTACTTTGATGGCAAACGCATGACTTGGGAGGAACTCCGCACCGAACTGAAGGGCCGTAGAGACGGCGAACGGCGCATCATTTTACATACCGACAGACAGGCTCCGGCAGCGAGATTCACCGAAGTCAGCAATCTTGCTCTGGAATTAGGCTATGAAGTGGCCCTCTCCACCACGCCAAATCCTGCGACCTCAGCGACGCGATGAAGCGCTTACGGAATTCAGACTCAGGACTGCTCTTTGATTGGCACCGCGAGGAGCGCACTGGCTACTGGCTCATCGCGGCGCTTTTAGTCACCGCAGGTGGCTTTGCTCTGCTTTTCATTCTATTCCGCATTATCACCCCAGAGGCACCGAAGTTAGCGTCACGCCCGCAGCAAATGATTGTGCTCAATCCCAATGTTGATGCTGATAGAGCCCTGATCAACCGAGCCATGGATCGAAGCTTCACGCTGCTTCCGACAGATTCTCCCACACTCCGAGAAATCCCCAGTGAAGCCAAGTTACCTTCCTTTGAGCCACCTATAAGTAAGTTCGAACTGAAACTTAAAGCCCCACAATTACGCACCCGTAATCGCGAAAGCCCGCTTCTCTTCGCCGCAGACATCGATGTACTTCCTCCGCTTCCAGGCTTGATCATTCATGAACCCAAGCAAGGAATCAACGCGCAGCTACACTCAGTAATTCATTCAAACAGCAAACTGCGTTTATCCAGTGCCCCGCCATTGGGTGACATAGCTCTGACTGACCCATCACGACCGCAGTTTCAGCTGGCCATCGGCCCATTAGGACAAGTGATTATGGCACTTCCATTATCCTCGTCCGATGATCCAGCCATCATGGTTAAACTGCACACCGCCATGACACAGATGCGCTTTGAACCCACAGGAAGGGAACTGGAGTGGGCCGAGGTCACTTTTGCTTGGGAAAAGGAGGCCCAGCCGTGATTCGAGTTCAACTCAGTGGCCTAATTGTCGCCGTCATGATGATCGGCGTTCTGCTTGTTTGCTGCCTCTGGATCTGGAATCTCTGGCGGGAAAGACGGCGTGAAGTTCACCGCCGCCGGATCGCCATTCAATGCCGCATTTGCAACTGCACCTATGCGATCCCCAAAAAAGCAGCAACCATCACCCAGTGCCCCTCCTGCGGCAGCCACAATCAGCGCGGTGCCTTAGATCCTATCTAGAAAGCAAGCCAAGCTTGCATCTCTGGCTCTGCGCTTCACTCTCTTTGCTCGCGACGGTTCGTCGCCCTTTCTTTTCCCATGTCCAAGCATACCTATAAACAAGCCGGCGTCGATATCCATGAAGCAGCCTCTTTTGTCGATGACATCGGCGCGCTCGTAAAGGCCACTCAAAAGAAGCGCAAGCTCGCCAACGCCTTTGGTCTTTTTGCTGCCGGTTATGACCTGAGCAAATACAAAAAACCGATGATCTTCACCGGCTGCGATGGTGTGGGCACCAAGCTGGAACTGCTTATCAAATACGATCTTCTCGAAAACGCGGGCAAAGATCTCGTGGCCATGAATGTGAATGACGTTCTCACTTGTGGTGCTGATCCGATCATGTTCCTCGATTACGTCGGGGTGAATCAAATCAAGAAGCGCCAGCTCGCTCGGATCATCGCCGGCATGTCGGAATACCTTCAAGCCTGCAACTGCATCCTCGCCGGTGGTGAAACTGCTGAAATGCCCGGCGCAGTTTTGGATGGCATGGTCGAGCTCTCCGGCTTCGCCATTGGCGCTGCGGAAAAGAAAGACGTACTCAATCCGGCCGAGATCAAGAAAGGCGACGTCCTCATCGGCTGGCCCAGCGCTGGCTTCCACGCCAACGGCTTCAGCCTTGTTCGCCGCATCCTTGCCAAGGAAAGCATCAAACTCAGCAAGAAGGAAGCTGCGCAACTCCTGACCCCTACCCTACTCTATCATGAGCAATGCTGGGGCCTGAAGAAAGCCAAAATCAAGCCAGCCGCCATGGCCCACATCACCGGCGGAGGCCTCGTCGAAAACCTTGGCCGCATCTTCACCAAGCGCGGCTTCGGCTGTCATCTCAAGGTTCCAACTTGGAAGAATGACGTTGTTCAAAAAGTTCTTCGTCACGCTGATCCAGCCGACTGTTGGGACACCTTCAACATGGGCATCGGATGGGTCGCCATCGTCGATCCTAAACACGCTGCCAAAGCCCTCAAAGTCGGCTCTGGTGCCGTCGTTCTGGGCGTCATGGACAAGAGTGCTCAAGTCACCTGCGAGCTAGTTTAGTCGCATCGAGATTGCGTTGATCAAGGATACTCAATGAGTGCCTTGATCACTCCGCGACGCGCTACCTCATCAAACGCCTCGTGAATCTGCTGCAGTGGAAAGCGATGCGTGATGAAGTCTTTCGAGGTCAGCTTCCCTTCGCGAATCCACTGACAAAGCTGCGACTGGCTCTCGCGCTCATACTTCCGCGTCGGCCACTGATGAACGAGGACGTTGAAATTGAAATCGCCCTTCGATTTATCAAGGTGCAACACGGGTTGAGTGAGCACGCCATAGATGCAATGTGAACCTCCGCGACGCAGCAGCGGCAGCCCCTGCTGGAGAATGTCCGAACTACCAACCGCATCGATCACCGCATCCAAAGTGGTCCGCACAGTCCCCTGTGCGGTTCTGATCTCTTCCCCAGGCTCAAATCCCGCATCAGCGCCAAATGAAAGGGCTTTTGCCCGCTTGTCTGC
>JAIXOU010000081.1 GCA_027486585.1 Verrucomicrobiaceae bacterium
AATCAAGGCAAAGCAGATAACCGGTTTGAGTGGCGCTGAGTCGGACGTTGCCGCCGCTTGGATTGGAATCAAGGCAAAGCCTTGGTATGCGTGTGGTTAAGCAGCGGGTAACGTTGCCGCCGCTTGGATTGGAATCAAGGCAAAGCAAGAATACGGTGTCTCTGGCGGTCTGCTCGACGTTGCCGCCGCTTGGATTGGAATCAAGGCAAAGCAGGCAATGGTCACCAGAACCGCCGTATTATACGTTGCCGCCGCTTGGATTGGAATCAAGGCAAAGCCCTGCGCGTGAGACCGGGGTCAGGCTGCAACTGGCTGACAAAAGGCTACCAGGAATCAGCACACCGCACGAAGAAGGATGACCGCACGTGAGACCGGGGTCAGGCTGCAACTGGCTGACAAAAGGCTACCAGGAATCAGCACACCGCACGAAGAAGGATGACCGCAGAGAGGATGAAGGTTCATGACTTCCGTGGTTGTGTCCTGCGCCCTCGCTGAGTCAGCCGAGGCATGTCGATCCTGTTTTCCTGTTATGCCGCCGTGGTCCTTTTTTTGTTTGTAGCTTTGCTTGGGTGGAAGCTTAAAAACCGCCCGACCAAACATCCTCTGGGGCAGGATGTGAAGCTGCGCAGGCAGGCAGGTGAGCCTCTGCGCAAGGAATCAGAAAAGCGGATAGGCTGCTTCCGGCTTGCGTTGATTGTCTTATAGGCTTGCGGTCCACTTCCCTTTTTTCTGTCCCCGTTGTTTCTGTCAGCCCTCCGAAACCGAACCGCTGCCTGACCCTGAACACTGACAGAAAGAAGGTGGACAGAAAAAATAGAACCGCTGAAAAGTTGCCATCCCTCATTCAGGAGAGATCAGAGTGAATGGGGTTTCTCTGCGGTTATCCTAACTCTGGCGGTGTGGAACCTCTCAGGCGCTGCGGAACCAGGCTAATTTCTGCCTACAGCCACTGCCGAAGACTTGCCCTTTGATTCCCCTTTTTTCTGTCCTTGTTGTTTCTGTCAGCCTTCCAAAACCGAACCGCTGCCTGACCCTGAACACTGACAGAAAGAAGGTGGACAGAAAAATAGAACCGCTGAAGAGTTGCCCTGCCTCATGCAGCGGAGATTAGAACAGTTGGGCTTTCTCTGCGGTTATCCAATCTCTTGCGGTGTAGGATCAGAATCTTTTTGCCTGTCCTCAGTGAAGGATGATACATCGCCATTCATTTTGATGACAAAAAAATATGAGACAGAAAGATTGAGATGCCCGGTCCAGCAAAGCCATTTTGGACAGAAAACAACAGAACCTCTGAGGCGTTGCTACCCGTCCTTCAGGAAAGATCAGAGTGAATAGGCTTTCTCTGCGGTTATCCTAACTCTTGCGGTGCTGAATCAGGCTATTTTTGCCTGTCTTCTGAGAAGGATGAAACATTGCCATGCACTTTGATGACAAAAAAATGTGAGACAGAAAGATGAGATACCCAGTCCAGCAAAGCCATCTTTTACCGCCTATCTGTTTGTCGAAAAGATCCCCTTTAGAAACTAGCTTTTCTCTTCCTCGGCGATCTCAGCTACCTCATGTTTGAAATCCCCTGCCCGAGCAGAACCTGAGCTAATTAGGCACAGGAGTTAGCTGAGACAGCAGAGCCAAACTGCATCCCCTTTGACACTGACCAACGGCGACGGACCCAATACGGCTGCGGGTAAAGTCTGATTTGAAGCTGCGTTCAAGCAATCAAGCCAAAGCTTGGAGTAGCTTGCCATGGATTCCGTCGAAGCCGCCATTGCTGAAGATGATGATGACGTCGCCTGACTTCGTTTCGGCTTTCAGACGGGCAATGATGGAATCGGTGCTGATCTCATGGAAGCAGGGATGACCTGAGGCAGCCACAGCGGCGGCAACCGTGGAAACATCCAGACGCTCAGCGGCAGCGACCTTCTCAGGATTGGCTACGGCAGCGACGATGCTGCCATCCGCTTCTTTGAGCGCTTCGATCAACTGGTCTTGCAGCACGTTACGGCGACTGGTGTTTGAGCGGGGCTCAAAGACAGCCCAGAGACGACGGCCTGGATACTTTTGACGGAAACCGCGCAGGGTTTCGCGAATGGCGGTGGGATGATGACCAAAATCATCGATCACCGTGATTCCGCCCACTTCCCCGCGCACGGTTTGCCGACGGCGGATGCCTTTGAAACTTTCCAAGCCAGCGCGGATCTCATCATCGCTCAGCCCCGCATGACGTGCAGCGCAGATGCACATGGAGGCATTGCGCACATTGAACTCACCGATCATCGGCACGCTGAAGGCCACGCCATTGATCTCAAAGGCGGTGCTCTCTGGGGTGACTTGAGTGATGACGATGCGCTCAGAGCAGGCTGCACCTGTGCCGACCGTTTTCACAGGCGCATAACTCTTTAAAGAGAGGCAATTCGGATCGTCACCATTCATGAGCACGAGGCCATTTCTGGGCACGCTGTTGAGCAGACGCTGGAAGGTCAGCAAGATGTCGCTGAGATCTCTGAAGATGTCGGCGTGATCAAACTCAATGTTATTCACGATGGCGCACTCAGGCAAGTAATGCAGGAACTTGCTGCGCTTATCAAAGTAGGCGGTGTCATACTCATCCCCTTCGATCACGAATAGATCGCTGTGATTAAAGCGGGCCCCGGTGGCGAAGTTTTCCGGCACTCCACCGATCATGAACCCAGGCTCGCGACCTGCGTTTTCAAAGATCCAGGCCAGCATGGTCGTGGTGGTGGTCTTGCCATGCGTTCCGCTGACCACAAAGCTGCGTTTCCCCTGAATGACTTCCTGCTTCAACAGCTCGGCCATGGAGACATAGGGAAGCTTGCGTTCCAGCAAGGTTTCAAGCTCCTCATTGCCACGGGAGATGGCATTGCCGACGATGTAGAGGTCTGCGTTAGCGGGCAGAGTCGCGGCTTGATAACCTTCCACGAGAGTGATGCCGGCCTCACGAAGAACGTCGGACATGGGAGGATAGACCTTTTCGTCTGAACCTGAAATCGTGTAACCGAGCTGACGTAAAGCCACGGCCGTAGACCCCATGGCTGTGCCACAGATACCGATGAAATGAAGGTGCTTTGACATGAAAAGAGGATGAAAATCCGAAGATCAATAAACGAGATTACCAGAGCATGAAACCTACCACTTATTGGCTTGGATCACGTCCTTTTCACCTTTCAGGTAGTTCACCAGATTCAAGGTTGCCCGCATGGCTTGACGAGGCACGCTCTCGTAGGTGCGACTGCCGATGTGCGGGGTGATGAGTGCCTTGGGATGACTGAGCAATGGATGATCAGCCGGTGGTGGCTCCTCATCCAAGACATCTGTGCCGTAACCACCCACAGTGCCGGCATTCAGGGCCGCAATCATGTCTGGCATATGCACCAATTCCGCACGGGAAGTATTCACCACCAGCAAGCCTGGTTTGGCCAAAGCAATGCGGTCAGCACGAACGAGGTGGCGTGTGCTTTCGCTGAGGTTGGCGTGCAGGCTGAGCACGTCGATGCTGGCCATCAAGCTTTCGATCGTCTCATGACGCGTGACGCCATTCTCTTTAGCAAAGGCTTCTGGCCAATAGATGTCCATGCCGTGCACTTCCATCCCAAAAGCGATGGCGCGCTTGGCGACTTCTTGACCAATGCGTCCGAGACCGACGATACCGATCTTTTTATTCCAGATCTCATGACCTGTGACACGCTTCCACTGACCTGCACGGACAGAATTTGCGCTATCCACCAGATTACGCACCAGCGCTAACAACAGGCAAAAGGTGTGCTCTGCCACGGTTGTGTGATTCACACCAGGAGTGAAAAGAACTGGAAGCTTCTGCGCACTGCACTCGGTGACATCAATTTTATCCAAACCGATCCCATACTTGCTGATGACTTTCAGCCGAGGCAAAGCCTTATCCAAAACGGCTTTCGTGATCTCGTCATCACCGCAAAGAAAAGCATCGAAGTCGCCAGCCAACTCCAACATACGGCTCTCAGGCAAAGGCCCACGTTCCCGATGAATGTCGAAGCCCTGCGATTCAAGCAGAGCATGGTGGTCGCCGGGGGTATCTTGATAGGAGGTGGTGGTTAAAAGAACGCGCATGGAAGCCCTGAGAATGTCTCGGATGCGCTCTCGGGCAAGAAGGGATTGCAAGGACGGCGAAGATCGAGCAGCGCCAACACTTCACGGAGGTTGATTTTTGGGCAAACGCAGCATTTAACCCAGTCTCCAAAAAATAAGCCACTGGAGCTATGCATCCTTGATCATTGGGTCGCCACCTGCTTCCGTCGGCCTTGTGAATTCTATTCCTCCAGAGTGCCAGCTATATGTTTTAATCACTGCCATCATGGGCGTTTTATTTCTCGCCGCGATGACCAGCTTATGGCTGCTGAGAAAAAATGAGGCCAAACTCTTGAGGAACAAGGACGCCCTGGAAAAGCAAATCATCCAGCAGCAGAGAGACCTGCTCGCCGCCCGACAAGATGCAAACGCCTGGCGAGCCGAGATGCAGCGTCAGTTTGATTTATTTCGGCACATGGCCAGTGATCAGCTCCAGGTCGAAGAAAAACGCTTCAACGACCTGCTCACGAAGTCACGCGAGCGCGAGCAGCATCTTCAGATGTCTTTAGACATCGCCAAACAAATGTGCGTAGACCTGCCAGGAACGAAGGCCCGCCTGATGCAGCTAGAGTCCATCGTCGGACTGGATGGGGGAGAGCACCTTTCCGCCCAGCCAGCACCGCCATCAGCATCACGTGGCTTCTCAATGGCCCAATTGCCTGATCTTGATGGTGCAAATGACACTCCATTAACGGCCCCTGCACCAGAAGCAGCCCTGGTTCCTGCAGTGATTGAAACCACCCAAGCTCCTGAAAGCAGTCCTGAAATCGAAGCCGAACTGCGTCATCTTCAGCAGCAGAATTCCCAGCTCCAGCAGGCCCTTACCGCCGCCCGCTTACGTTCCCGAATCCGCGAGCGCCAAAGCCAACAACGCGGGCGGAATGGCAAGCATTGATCCAGTGAAGGTTTAACCTTGAACGAGAATGGCTGAGCAACAATTTGCATCGGTCATTGATTTTACATTGCTATTCGCCTCTCTGGCAGTGTCACCAAGACACAGCCGCTGCACCTCGAAGGAGCCTTGTGAAACCAAGCCCTGGCGCAATTCAACGATCTTCCATTACCGTTTTAAGCAGACAATTCACTTTGTTGGGATGTGGAACGAAGAGTCCCTTTGTCCGTATGAGTCGGAGACAACCAAGCAACTGGATACTCAAATTTACAGGAAAACAGAAAGACATGATTTACAGGTCAGAACCCATTCCTGTGAATCCTGTTTTCCTGTGAATCCTGTGATTAGAAACTCGAATCAAGAACAGTCTCGTATCATCCTTGATGTGCGAAACCGCATGTAACTCTACAGCAAGTTAGTCGGAAGGTTTAACCATCCTGCTCTTGGGCCATCCACTCGCGCAGTTGCCGCATTTGTTGTTTGTTGGGTTTGGCAAGATTTTCGTGAGGATGCGGGGTCTCCAGTTGACGCTGACGTCTCAGTTCAGAGGCTTTATGAATCCACTCATCAGGCGTTAGATTTTCACAGAATTCAGGCACACGAGAAGCGCTCAGACGCTGATTAGGAAAAGCCAAAACTTGCAAACGCAGTCGGAGATCGCCACGGACCACTTCAAGCACGTCCCCGATTTTGAGATCTCTTGATGGCTTTAAGGTCTGGCCGTCCAGTGTGACGTTGCCTTTGCTACAAGCTTGAGTCGCGAGGCTACGTGACTTAAAAACACGAATGAGGTGCAGCCATTTGTCGGTTCTTTGAGTCAGCGCTGGCGGGGTCATGCCTTCCTGAGAAAACGCGCCGCGTAAGCTCCGTCCATCTGATCTTTCGGCGGGAAGACGAGACGACTCTCCACAAGTTCTAATTCAGGATGGGCCTCCTGGACGGCTTTCACCAATTGCTGATTCTCCTCAGGATCGATGCTGCATGTGCTGTAAACCAATGAGCCGCCTACCTTCAGATAGCGCAGGGCAGACTCAACAATGGCACGCTGAGTCTGGGCCATCTGAGCAAACTCTTCTTCCTTCAGACGCCAGCGAACATCGACTCGACGACGCATGACTCCGGTATTGGAGCAAGGCACATCCAGAAGGATACGATCAAAAAGCAGATCTCCAAAAGGAGGTGGTGATGAAGAGAGAAAGTCATGCTGCATGACCTGAGCAATCCGAACCTTCAAACGCGTGAGATTTTCCCGCAAACGATTCAGGCGTGGCGCAGACGAATCACAGGCGATGATACGACCTTCATTGCACATCATTTGAGCAATGTAAGAGGTCTTTCCACCTGGAGCAGCGCAGGCGTCGAGCACGGTCTCACCCGGCAAAGCGCCGAGCATTCTAGGGGCTACCGACGTGCCTGGGTCCTGGGCATAGCAGAGGCCTTGTTTGAGGGCCTCGCGGGGTGGACTAGTACACTCAAAAAAATCTTCTTCGGTATGGGGTGCCAGACCTGGAATTCGGGCCATGCGCTCGTGCGACTCTTCAGTCAGACGATTCATGCGGATGAACACAGGAGCTGGATGTTGGTTCCATTCACAAAGCGCTTCCGCTTTGGCTTTCCCCATGATTTTGATCCAGCGACGAACGAGAAACTCTGGATGCGAATAAGCAATGGCGAGAGGCTGCTCTTTCACCTGCTCAAGGAGCTTGGACTGCTCACGACCTGCGCGACGCAGAACCGCATTGACCAGAGCCCCTGCCCTGCCCGCGATGGCGACCGTCTCATTCACTGCTGCGTGAGAGGGAACCCCGATCAAATAAAGCTGGCATAACCCGACTCGAAGAACCCAGCCCGTGCGGTGATCCAGATGCTTTCCATCCGTCAAATGACCCACCCAGTGATCGAGTAAATTGAGGTTTCTGATGGTGGTCAGGACAATGTCATGAAGAAACGCTGCATTTGGACCTGAAAGCGCGGTGCGGCGGGTCCAGTCATCGAGAATCTCGACAGCAAAACGAGGCGTTTTTTGCCATTCGGTGAGCACCTCCAGGGCGACGGATCTGACGTTAGTGGCTTTAGGGCCTGAGGTAATGGGGCGAGTGGCGGGCATGGAAAGGGGTTAGGAGCGTGCCTCAATAGCACCGCGGCCGATACCACGATATTGGAATCCAAAATCGGCGGCAGCGACAGGGTCGATGAGGTTGCGTCCATCAAAAATCAGTGGTGTGCGCATGACCTCTCGAAGCTCTGCGAGATCGACACTGGCAAACTCAGCCCACTCGGTAGCGATGATGAGTGCTTCGGCACCACGAGCAGCCTCTAGAGCGCTGGTGGCAAAAGTGATTTTATCAGCGAAGGCAAGCCCCTGGGCTTTCTCCATGGCTTTAGGGTCGTAAACAGAAACGTTGGCTCCTTCGGCCACTAATTTCTCGACCAGATCGGCGGCCACAGAAGAACGCACGTCATCGGTGTTAGGCTTGAAGGCAATCCCCCAAACGGCCAGTTTCTTGTCCTTCAATACCCAGAGCGCCTCCCTGATAGAATCGAGGAAGCGATCAAGCTGGCGCTTGTTGATCCGCTGCACCTCTTTCAGAAGGTTGAAGGGAATGCCCATCTGCTCGCTAATGGCGATGAAGGCAGCAATGTCTTTGGGGAAACAGGAACCGCCATAGCCAAGACCAGCATTCAAGAAATCACGGCCGATGCGTTTATCGGCACCGATACCTTCAGCCACCTTCAGAACATCAGCGCCACTCGTTTCGCAAATTTCCGAGAGTGCGTTGATGTAGCTGATTTTTAGCGCCAGGAAGCTATTCGCAGCGTGTTTGATGAGCTCAGCACTGTTGATATCAGTGACCAGCACAGGTGAAACAAAGGGTTCATAGACCTTCTGCATCAGCGCTAGTGCCCGATCACTATTACCACCGATCACGATGCGATCTGGCTTCATCAAATCCGCGACGGCACTGCCTTCACGGAGGAATTCAGGATTACTGACCACATCAAACTCAACGCCAGGCTTGGCATATCGACGAATCGTTTGGGCAACACGATCACCGGTTTTCACAGGCACCGTGCTTTTATCCACGATGACGCGGTAGCTACCCAGAAACTGGGAAATCTCACGGGCGACTTTTTCGATAAAACTGAGATCCACACTGCCATCAGGCTGCGGGGGTGTTGGCACCGCAATGAAAAGCACCTCCCCGTGATCCACACCTTCTTCGGTGCTTGTGGTAAAGCGTAAGCGCTTGGCCGCGACATTCTTTTTGACCATGGCCTCCAAGCCAGGCTCATAAATGGGGATCTGACCTGCGAGCAGGGTCTCTACTTTCTTGGGATCATTGTCCACACAAACCACGTGGTGACCTACTTCTGCAAAACAGGCACCTGTGGTTAAACCGACATAACCTGAACCGATAATGGTAAGCTTCATGAAGAGAAAATAAAAGAGGTTGGCGAATAATGAGAGCTATCTGCCGCAGAGAAGTCCAAAAGCAGAAATGACAGGTCTGATTTTAAGACCGAATAGGCCCCCAGTCATGCACTTTGCGCATTACTGATTGACCTGAGTACTCTGATTGCCACCACGACCGGAGGGATTGGGATCGATATCCAGTGGTAGGGTGAACTGCGGGAAGTCCTTCAAAGTAAATGAAAGCATGATGCCCGTGTCAGTACGTCCGCCACGATTATCACGCACCATGGCACCGACAGAGGCAATCCAGCTCGTCAAATCTCTGGTGAAGCTGTAGCTCTGGAATTCTAGCGTGCCGTCATCCAGCTCATAGACGTGATTCATGGCAAAACCCCAGTTGTCGTTGAACCGAGCGTAGATCCTGGAAAACATCAGACTTGAGTCTTGGATATACGGGCTATCACTCACGTATTGATGCCCCAAGGTCAACGACACTTTGGATGATGGCAGGAAGGTGATGCCTTGATTCACTTCCGTGAAATTACCGAGTGAGCTACCCAAGGGGAGTTGCATGTCTAACCAAAAATTGATCCATGGCACCGGACGGAAGAACAACTCGTTGTAGAGATTGGAAATGCTGCGATCAAAAGGCTGCCCAGAGAACGCAGAGAGATCACGCTCTGGATCCTTGGCAAAGAGATCCACAAAGGTATTCAAACCCGCAAAGGTGTAGGTCTGGGTCTCTGAATCATTCGCTGATAAAAAGGTGCCATTGCTTTCAGCGGTGTAATCACGGCGCGTCTGGAGATAATTGCGAACACCGACACGGGCTACACTCCAAGAACGCAGATCATCCACAGCCGAGTTGAGTGGCACGTCGATCGAACGAGGACGAGTCGTGCGTGAGAGGCGATCAATGGATGGGAAGCCCACAGGCTGGCTAGCATCCAAGTAGGAAAGGTTGATGTAAGGCTGCATCACATGCCTCAGACCGTCTAGCCCAAGTGATTCACTCTTATAATCTTCCCATGTTTTGGAGACTTTGAAGGAAACGTCTAAACCGGCGTGAAGAATGGGTTTGGTGTAGCTGCTTGATGAATTTACTCTTGGCAAGCCATTCAAATTTCCACTGATACTTTCATATTGAGTGACTCCAAGGCCAACTCGTGGCACCACATTCAACCAGCCAAAGAACGTTTTGGGATACAGCAACTCATGGTAAGTATGCACTCTTGTAAATGCAGGCATGTCGAAAGAATTCAAAGCTCTTAGACCAGCCGAGTACTCTGGATCTCCAACAGCAGCACCGGCAGAAAGACCCAAAATATTGCGGAAATCCTCATCTAAATTTGGATCCAACACTCCTACCCCAGCGCCCACCCTGGAAATGCCATAATTTATCAATTGCCGCCTATTATTCAATAGTTGTGCTTGTTCATTATCTCCCAAGGCATCCTGATAAATCCCCGCGCTGAGCGTCCCTTGATGAAACAATCCAGTGTTCCACAGTGATCTCCGAGTCCAATCAATGGCCAGTTCTGGGAGCTTGGAACCGACGCTGTAAAAATCGTTGGCTTGAAAGCGTGTCATCAACGTTGCCACATAGCGTGGGTCGGTGTGCACCAAAGACACTTGGTTATCAGGCTCTGGCAGAGTGCGGAATTCATTGAAGAAGAAGTCTTCGTAGAAATGAGCATCACTGAGTTTATTGATGTCAAAATCCAGATACCAAGTGCTCTTTTCGGGTCCTGGCAGGTAGATCCGATGCTGAAAATTCACTCGGTAACGATTGGTTGGGACAGGACCGCGGGCAAGCCCCGTGTTGTTACTCTCAGGATTGGTGTCGTACTGATAGTACAGTTTCAGCCCTGTCAGATTATTCCAATTTGCCCGGTGCTTGAGCGACATGAAGTCAGCCCCCACACCAACGCCACGAGCCGAGCGCAAATCCAAGCGGTAACGGGCCTGAGTATGATCGCCATGAATAGCCCCCCACTGATTTAAGAGAAAGCCACCCCAGCGACTTTGATAACCGGGAGTAAAGCGATAGCCGACGTCTTCTTTGATGGCTTGGGTCAGAGATGGAAGATAAAAGATCGGTGTATCTCCGACGATCAATTTCACGCCTTTCATCTCAATCCGATCCTCTGGATAGATGGTCACGCTGCGGGCTTTGAGTCGGAAGTTGGGATCTTCTGAATCATGCGTGGTCAGATACGATTCTCCGCCATCGATGCGTTTAACGACTTTGTTATCGGAATCGATCGTGTCTGTCTCGAAAAAGAAACTGCCTAGTTCGTTGGGTGTAGAGCTGCGCACCGACTCACCTCTGATGTCACCCGTGTTGGCATTGTAAGTGATGTTTTCTCCGCGATACGTGATCCCGGCCTTCCAGACGACGACGTTTTCCCGAGCAATCACATCGCCCGTCTGAGCATTGTAGCTGGCTGATCCGCACCGGATTTCGACATCGGCATAATTGATATGCACATCTCCTTTGGCCAAAGCCAGCCCAGTCTCTGGATCATAGGTGGTCTCCAGACCTTCAATGTTGAGGTCACTGGTCAATGAATCGAGAATAGTCTGTCCCCTTGCATCCATGGCAAGACATAGGAGGAGAAAAATTGAGGCTGCCGACAGTCTGAGGAAAGTCATGGGTCCGAAAATGAGGTGAAAAGAGAAGCTGAAGACGGTTGAGCGTGCGGGAGCAACCGTCAAACAACCCTTTCATAGGCCAGTGCCCCTTCGGTGACAAGAAAAACGACGTGAATTTATGTATCTCTTTGGGTCAAGTCTGAGAATTTGTGCCAAGATGTTTCCTCTCAGGTCATTGCCGAGTCACTCGATTTGGCTAAGGTTGTATGCATGAATTTATTTCGTCGGCTACCTTGGTTTCCACTGATCACACTTCTCATAGCCACCTGCTCCGTGGTGTATTTGAGAGCACTGCCCGAGTTTGAAAGAAATCTCAAAGGCTGGCTATCCGCGGCGATTCCCCTAGTGGCGCTGATTTTAATTTTGGTCTGGTTTGGTTTTTCCAGGCGTTTCCCGCTACGCGCACGCTTGATCGGACTTGGGGGCTTTGCCCTTACGGTGATCGGGCTCACGCAAGCTCTGCGCTTGGACGGCACGGCTGACGGAAGGGGGTTACCTCAGTTTGTTTGGAAATGGACACCTTCGGCAGGCTCCAGAGCCCCTGCTCTTTCGACTAAGGTGGCCAAAGCTGAACCCACCAGCGTTGACCCACGCTTAGCACAAACAACCGATGTATCGCAATTTTTCGGCCCCAACCGTGATGGCATCATCCATGGGGCAAAGCTGTCCAAGGATTGGCAAAAGTCACCCCCCAAGCAGATTTGGCGGCAACCCATCGGCCAGGGCTGGTCGGCTTTTGCGGTCGTTTCAGGAAAGGCCTACACTCAGGAACAGCGTGGGGAAGAAGAACTCGTCACCTGCTACGATCTCTTCACCGGCGAGCTGATCTGGGCTCATGCGGACAAGGCTCATTTCACCCAATGGCAGGGTGGCGATGGCCCACGGGCTACGCCCACGATCAAAGACGGACATGTTTACACCTACGGAGCTACCGGATTGCTCAATTGCCTTGAAGCAGCCACTGGAAAGCAACTCTGGCAGCGCTCAGTCTTGGCAGAAAATAAGCTTATCAATTTGGAATGGGGCGTGAGTGCCTCTCCGCTGATTGTGGATGATCAAGTCATCGTCACTGGCGGCAATCCCCGAGGAGCCCTGCTCTTTGCTTACAAGCGCGATTCAGGGCAAGCTTCCTGGAAAGCCGGGAACGATGTGGCCAATTACAGCTCACCGATGCTGGTCACCGTGGCAGGCAAGCGTTTCATTTTGTGCAATAACGCAGCGCGACTGACCGGTTATGATCCGAAAACTGGCGAAGTCCTGCTCGACCATGCCTGGGGAATCGACAAATGGCCCAAGGCCTCTCAACCTGTTCAAATTAGCCCGGATCGACTCTTTGTTTCCGCAGGCTATGGCATGGGCTGTCAGCTCCTGCAAATCCAGGCTGATTCCGCAGGTCAGCTAAGCGCCACTCAGCTCTGGAGCAGCATGAAAATGAAAACCCAATTCAACAGCCCATCGGTTCTCGGAAATCACCTTTACGGCCTAGATGATGGCCGACTGGCTTGCCTGGATCTGGCGACGGGAGATCGTCTCTGGAAAGAAGGCCGCTTTGGCTCAGGACAAAGCATCGTCATCGATGATCTGATCCTCATCCAAAATGAAAGCGGGACGGTTCATCTGGCTTCGGCAAATCCAGCCTCCTTTCAAGAATTAGGACAACTGGCAGCACTCAGTAGCAAGACGTGGAACCACCCAGTCTTAGCAGGGCGCTTTTTACTCGTTAGAAATGATCGCGAGGCCGTTTGTTATGAACTGCCGATCGAATAATCACACCTTCTGTGATCCTACGTGATTTTTCAAAGGCTGAGTATCCCGCATTTTAGCAAATTCTTCAGGCATCAATAGCTCGATATCCGAGCCAAGACTCATGGGGCTCAAGAAGTGATTTTCAGTCTTCTCAGCTGATTCTGCAAGCCAGGCATAAGATTTATGATAAAGCCCCATGAACCGATCCACAAAGGGAGCAATGACTACCGATGTTGTCGAAGCCATCTCTGCTGACAAGGCCTTCATATCCACAGCAGAACCGGGATTCATAGAGATACTTACAGGGTCAGGCAGTTTACCTTGCAGAAGATGATCATTCAGAGGGATCGGACGTTTTGTCTTGGTGAACGGATACTGAGCTCCATCCATTGTCGCGAGGATCTGACGGATCAAGTTATTCATCTTTGGCACCACTGATTGCAGTGCTGTAAAAAAAGCGCTGTTATCATCTAAATTAGCAAAGCGGGCTCCAAGGGTTTGGAAGGCAAAGAAACAGGTCAATAGCTCACGAAAAGAAGGCAGTGCCGCTGCCATCGCTTCATAAACGGAGCACCACTTCGGTAATTCTTCACGGCGCTCGCGCAAGGGATCATCCAACTCTTCCCGATCACTCCACCAGAGCATGCCTAAAGCTGCGGCAAAGCGACTTTCTAAACGCACCTCATAGGCTTGAATCGAACTCTCCACATGCTCCATGACCATGCGTTGTCGAGCGGCCTCATTGCGCAAGGATTGCGGACTTGTGTCATCTGTGCCGAATTGAATTCTAGAGACGGTAAAGCCGGCTAAACTCAGCGTGGCCGCAGCTTCCAAATCACGACGACGCT
Source organism: Verrucomicrobiaceae bacterium (assembly GCA_027486585.1). Lineage (GTDB taxonomy): Bacteria > Verrucomicrobiota > Verrucomicrobiia > Verrucomicrobiales > Verrucomicrobiaceae > Prosthecobacter. Next base: position 13,676 of record JAIXOU010000081.1, read on the forward strand.
GCCAGGCTAGGTTCCACTCCTGCAGGGCCATCTTAAGCCGACTTCCCCACTCCCGCGACTCTTCTCTGACCCGTAAAATCTCATCCTGCAGCTGAAGCCGTCCAGGTGAAATGGCATGAGTTGCACCGAGCCCGCACATCGCTCGTTCTGGATGGGCTAAGCCACCGAAATAGCGGCGGATGATTATGAGTGATTCGTCTTCACGCCGATTCTGATGAATCACCTCTTCCTCCGCCACCATCTTATGTTCATGCAGATTGATGCCCAATTCATGCTGATAATAGAAGAAGGTCACCTGACGCGAAAGATCCACGAAACCACGAAACCGAGTGGCAGCCGGAGCGTCCAGAGGAAGATGAGCGATGATTGGCTCTCCGCGTGCTGTCTCTGAACGTGGTATGGCCCCTGGAGTGGTCTTTATATTCCGAGCCGCACGCGCCACATGGCGGGCTAAAAGCAGCGATAGGTTTTCTGGCAACCGATGCTGAGAAAGACCCCGGCGAATCTCCACTTTGCTCGCAGCCCAGGCCTGATCAAGAAGCCCCAACTTCTTTTGCAGACTGTCCCAAGCCTGGCTACCGATTAAATTTTTGGCAGCCTGATTTGCCCCAGCCTCCAGCCTTAATAATGCCGCTGCACTAATCACGCGCGCTGCCAAAAAAAAGAGCGCAAATGGTACCTTCGCCAGGCCCATCCACAGCCACATCGTGATACGAATAAACTTCTGGAACTTCGTCTCCTTTTCGCGTGCCTGAGTCAGGTCTAGCTCCCAGGGATCACGATCATGCAGAGCACGATAAAACCAGGCATTCAGTTCCCTGACAACATGGCTAAACGCTGTACCTACGCCGCCGGCATTCATGGCTAATTCCCGAACGATAAGAGCGGCAAATTCACGCGCACTGATGACTGAAACAACGGGCAATCCAATATTCACAATCATCTCACCACGACCTAGACCAAGGAGGCCACCCTTCAATGAACTGCGTATGCCTGCTGTCGTGTCTAACCATATTTCTTCCACGGGGTTTAGACGCAGGTGCCAACTGAGTTCATCGACAAGTTCAAAGATCTCTGGCTGGCTAGCTGGCGTGACCTGCAAAGCCACACCCTGCTTGGATGAAGTCGCTTGCAGCGGGCGTAACATGAAAATCCAAGTCACTATAGAAGCAGCTAAATAAGTGAACGGCAAAGCATCCCACCAAAACAATTCAGGCGCATAAGCTAGTTTGTGAATCCAATTATGCCCCGCATATAAAATCCCAAGAGCAAGGCAACCCACCGTCAGCAGATAGAGCAGCGGCAACAGTAAAGTAAGACTGCAAGTCACCAGCAATAGCAAAAAATGCACCGGACCACGCCATGGAAGAAGGCGCACACGCTTTTGAAGGAGCGGTTCGGTGGATGTTGCTGACATAAAAGGTTCGGAGAGACGAAAGATTAACCTATTTATTATATTTTACAATAATTACTATAATATTACAGACGCTTTTTCTTCCTTTTCTCTCTTCCATTGCATCTCACCCTTGCCCAGCTAAGCATCTCCCCCGCATGTCCCCAGAACGCCTCATCACTATATATGGCCCCGGTCTGCTTGGCGGATCGCTGGCTTTGGCGATCCAACAACAGTTTCCTGAGTCAAAACTCCGCCTTTGGGCAAGGCGGGCAGCCGCCGAGCAGGGCATCCGAGCGCGCGACATCAACGCCGAATTTTTTACCGATGCACGGGCAGCAGCCGATGGCGCCTCGTTGATCATCCTTTGCACGCCGGTCGAAACCATGGCCGATCTAGCCAGGCAAATCGCCGCTGCTGACCTACCGTCGGATTGCCTTATCACCGATGTAGGCAGCGTGAAAGGATTGGTTGTCAGCGATTTAGAACCCATCTTTGGATCACGTTTCATTGGCAGCCATCCCATGGCCGGGTCTGAAAAGACAGGCATTGAAGTTGCGCGCGCTAACCTTTTTGAAAAAGCAGCCTGCCTGCTCACACCGCGGGCTGGTGCAGATTCCGGGCGCTTACGCCATTTTTGGGAAACTCTTGGCTGCCATGTTTTAGAGATGACGCCCGAAGAGCACGATCTGAAAGTCGCGCGCATCTCTCACCTGCCCCACATGATGGCCGCCATCACCACTCTAGCCGCTTTGCGTAGTGATCCTAGCGCGATTTCTTGTGTGGCAGGCGGCTTCCGCGACACCACACGCGTGGCCAGTGGCGATCCAGGATTATGGACAGGAATTGCCCTGGCTAATCGTGCAGCCCTGACCTCTCAGTTACGAGAAGCTAGCACCGCATTGATAGAGCTTCTTGAAATCCTCGAAAAGCCGGACGAAGGAGAACTCCGCCGATTCCTCGCCGAAGCCAAAAGCCTGCGCGATACCGTCCCAGCGGCTCGTTTCTAATATGGCCATCCTGAAAGTCCGAAAACTCAAGTCCTTCCCTGCTGAAATCTCTGTCCCAGGAGATAAAAGCATCAGCCACCGTGCCGCCATGTTTGCCGGCATGGCCAATGGCACCACCATCATCGAGGGCTTCCTGCCCAGCGAAGACTGTCTCTGCTCCGTCAAAGCCATGCAGGCCATGGGTGCCATCGTCGAGCCACTCGAAGAACTCGAAGGGGTCGGCCTTGTCAAGCTGGCCATCACCGGCACCGGCCCGAAACTCAAAGCTCCGTCCGGCCCGATCGATTGCGGAAACTCAGGCACGACGATCCGTCTGCTTTCAGGCATCCTTGCAGGCCAAGACTTCACCACAGAAATGTTCGGTGATGCCTCCCTGTCCAAACGCCCGATGAAACGTGTGGCCGATCCGCTTCGCCTCATGGGGGCTAAAGTCGAAGGTCAGGGAGAAAAAATCTGCGCCCCGCTGAAGGTCACTGGCGGCAACCTCAACGCCATCCAGTACACCCTGCCCATGGCCAGCGCCCAGGTGAAAAGCGCCATTCTCCTAGCAGGTATGTTTGCCCCAGGCAAAACCACCGTCATCGAGCCTGTGGCTACGCGCAATCACACCGAGCGCATCATGTCTCACTTTGGCGTTAAATGGCTGCGAGATGGCCATGCCGTATCCGTTTATGGTGGGCAGGTCCCGCGGGCTACCGACATCATCGTCCCGGGTGACATCTCTAGCGCTGCTTTCTGGCTCGTCGCCGCTGCTGCCAGTCCGGGCCAGCAGATCACTTTAAAGAATGTCGGCCTCAATGCCACCCGCACAGGCATTTTATCTGTGCTGCTGCGCATGGGCGCAGAGATCACCAGCTACGAGTCCTCCAGCGATGGCGAACCGCGCGGCAACATCGTCGTCAAAGGCGGTGAGCTGAACGGCACGGTCATTGGCGGTGCTGAGATCCCGAATGTCATCGACGAGTTGCCCATCCTCGCCGTAGCAGCGGCTTTGGCCCGCGGTAATACTCTCATTAAAGATGCTCAGGAACTCCGAGTCAAAGAGACCGACCGCATCGCAGCCGTCGCAGAAAACCTGCGCCGCATGGGAGTCGAGGTCATGGAGTATCCCGATGGTATGGAAATCGTGGGTGGCGCCAAACTCAAGGGAGCCACCATCAGCACCTACCACGATCACCGCATCGCCATGGCCTTTGCCATCGCCGGTCTGTTTGCCGAGGGCGACACGATCATCGAAGGCTCCGAGTGCATCGGCACCAGCTACCCAGGTTTTGAGCATGATCTGGACCTCTTCATGAAAGGTGACACTGGCGCAGCTCCCATCCGCGTCCTCTCACGCGTCAGCCGACAGGTCGGTGACCGCCTGAGAAATGCCGAGTGATTCCCGATCAACTCACCGAACCCTTATTTCATGCAAGTCATCACCATCGACGGTCCCGCCGCCTCAGGCAAAAGCAGTGTCGCACGCATCGTCGCCCAGCGCCGTGGAGCCATCTACGTCAACACGGGCAACATGTACCGCGCCATGACCTGGGCTGTGCTTCAAACGGGCATTGATCCCAACGATCAGGAAGCCGTCCGCCAAGCGGCTGCCAGTCTCACCATCGACTCCCCAGTCATTGATGGCCAAACCCAGGTTAGCATTGCAGGCAAAGCACTCACGCAGGACGACCTCAACAGCGATCCTGTGAATCGCGGTGTCTCACTCGTCGCCCGTGTCCCTGAAGTCCGCGCCCGACTGGTCGCCGATCAGCGAGCACTCGCCAGCCTCGGCCCACTTGTCATGGAAGGCCGAGACATCGGCAGCGTCGTCTTTCCAGACAGCCCGCTGAAATTTTACATCGATGCCAGTGAAGAAGTCCGTGCCAGCCGCCGCAGTGCCCAGGGGCACACGGATCAAGTCGCCGAACGTGACCGCCTGGACAGCACGCGCAAAACATCCCCTTTGGTGGTCCCTGAAGGTGCCATCGTCATCGACAATAGCCATTTGACACTTGAGCAGGCCGTCCAAGCTGTGATGGATAGACTCCCTTAAACTTCCATGGGCCCCTCCATCAATCTCACCTACTGGCTCGGTCACACCTTCTTCCGCAGCTTTGCGCGGTCGTTTTATGACTTCCGCATCGTCGGCGAAGAGAACATGAAATTCGACGGTGCGGCCATCATCGCAGCTAATCACGTCAGCTTCCTTGATCCACCCATCATCGGTCAGGCCTTTGATGAAGTGGTCCGCTCCTTTGCCCGGAAAACGCTCTTTGATCATCCACTCGCCGCCATGATCCTGCGTGAGTGGCAGGTCATACCGGTAGATCTAGAAAAACCAGATACAGCCAGTCTCAAGACCACCATGCGTCTGCTAAGGTCAGGCGAAAAGATCGTCATGTTTCCGGAAGGCACCCGCAGTTTTGACGGTAAGCTTCAAAAAGCCGAACCCGGCATTGGCCTGTTTCTCGCAAAAACCGGTGCCCCTGTTCTGCCCATCCGACTCTATGGCACCTTTGAGGCCTACCCGCGAAAGGCCAAGTTTCTACGACGCGCCCAAATCACCCTAGTCGTCGGCCAACGCTATCAGCCAGACCTCTCCGCAGCTGCCGAACAAGGTCGTGATCTCTATCAGACCCTGGCTGATGAAGTCATGCAGCGCATCGGTGGCCTGACGATCTAAGGTCATCGAGATTCCGAATCAGCTCGAACAAGGTTATGGCCCAGTCAATTGCTGCGGCTAAATGTCACCACAGGGAGAATTCATGATGGACTGACAGAACCTCGTACGTTCATCATGGCCTTCATGACGCGCCTTCCATTATCGATCCTCGTTTCTCTGCTCCTAACTGCCTGTGGTGAAAAGCCTGCCCCTGTTGCCACGTCAACAGTACCGACAGCCAGCTCAGCACCCGCGTCTCAAGCACCAGTAGCGCCAGCAGTTGCTCCCAGCGCAGTCAAAACGCCAGAGCCGGCAAAGGCGACCTTTTGGTCCACCGAACGCTTGCACACTGAGATTAAATTTCACAATCCTGGTTATGAGGGCAACGGAGAGTTCAGCATGGAGGAGGGACAACCCATCGCCATCAGTCTGCGCGGGGCAAAGATCACCAATCTGGAATTTCTCAACCAACTCAAGCCCCTAGCGCTTGATCTCAGCAACACACCGATCAAAGACATCAGACCTGTCAAAGGCATGAAACTACTGGAACTGTATCTCGAAGACAGTCCAGTGACTGATCTCTCACCACTGCGCGGCATGCCACTGGAAAAGCTCTATCTTAGCCGGACGCCCGTCAGTGATTTGAGTGCTTTAGAGGGTGCCCCACTCATTGAGCTCAATCTTGTTGAAACCAAAGTAACGGACCTCACCCCCCTAGCCAAATCACGCACTCAAATGCTTTGGCTGACAGGAACGCCAGTCGCTAATATCGCTGCGCTCAAAGGAGTCCCCCTCGTCAGTCTGACTCTGCACCGCACACTTGTCGCCGACCTATCCCCACTCACTGGCAGCGCTCTTCAACGCCTGCACATAGGCCAAACATCTGTCACGGATCTTTCGCCGCTCAAAGGCATGTCCCTCACCCGCCTCGTTTTTTCTCCTGCCAACATCAAAACTGGTCTGGATGTCGCCCGTGAACTACCCCTTCAAGAAATTGGCACCAAGTTCGATGAAGAAAGCAAAGACCTCGCGCCGCCAGCCACCTTCTGGGCTCAGTTCGGTAAGTAATCTCCACACTGAAAATCCGGCCGTAGCCCTTACGCCAAATCAAGGATCACCTTGCCGTGCCGACTTGCTTCTTGAGCTCGTGCCATGGCTTGGCGGTGCTCTTTCATGGGGAGGATGCAATCGACAGCGGTGACTAATTCATGATGAAGAATCATCTTGGCCAGCGGCTCAAAAACCTCATAAAGCTCTGCACTGCTGGCTTTTTCGAACCATTGGGTGATCCATAGACCATGGAGTCGGAGATTTTTGAAGATGAGGTGTTTGTTGGGCACCTTCAGACTGCGCCGACTCATAGCACCATAAGTCACCATCATGCCTTCTTGAGAAAGCAGTTCCATGAGGTGGATCGCGCTATCTCCACCGACGGCATTGGCGGCAAGCTTAACGGGGGCATTCGCTAAAATGGCCTTGGCTTCAGCGACGCCTTGATCTGTATCGAGAAAAACAGCATCAGCCCCGAGTTCGAGCATTTCAGGGATCAACTCAGCACGGCGGACGAAGTTGATGGTGCGAAAGCCTTGTTTTTTAGCGATCTGAATCAAGGCACGCCCAACACCTGAATTTGCTGCGTTTTGAACCACCCAATCGCCAGGCTCCAGATCGACATGTTTATTGAGCAGGTGCCAAGCCGTGACTGGATTGATGCGCAGCATGGATGCCTGCACAGGGTCTATGGAACTCGGAAGCTTGGCAAAATGATGCTCGGCCGCGGTTAAGTACTGGGACCAACAGCCGGCCCCCAAGAGAGGCATCACGACATCGCCCTTTTCCAATGAAGTCACCAGAGGCCCGACTGCCACGACCTCTCCGCAACCTTCATGACCAGGAATATCGGGTGGATTAGAGGGACGTCCGTAATTCCCTTCAATGAAGTTTAAATCGGCAGGATTCACCGGTGCATAGCGCATCCGCACACGCACCGCATGACCTTCAAGATTAGAAAGAGGCCTTTCGACTAATTCTAAAACTTCAGCAGGCTTCCCAGTGACAGGAAAAGAGAGTGCGAATGACATTTGAAGCCATGATCTACCGCTTTTTACCCACCCAGGTCATGATCGGCTTGACGACATGTGCAGGAGCCGTCTGTTCATTAGAAAAGGCAATCGCGATCGTCTGATCACCCTTCACCTTGGCGAGACTGACTTTCAGCACATGAATGCCGGTCAATTTCCGCATCTGTTCATCTGTTGGCTCTGGCGGATTTTCCGTGGAAAAGCTGGCACCTTCAGGAGAAATGATCGTCGCATACAGGGTCTGCTTTGCATCGGTAAGCGTGGCACTTTTACCATTCACGGCCACCTCAGCCTTGGTATGCATCTTCCAAGTCACATCGGTGCTGTTTTTGATCGCTAGATCATCTTGAATGACCACATAGGGCTTGGCTCCGCGCACCATCATCACGCCGCGATACGTATCTTTGCTAGCCTTAGAATAAGCTTTCGTGAGATCAACCGCCGCAATACCGAGTTCAGGAGTGCCTTGGGCAAAGAGGACGGAAGCCGTCGCTTCAAAACTCTGATTGGTGCTAACTTCAGGTGCAGGAGTTGGGCCTCCTTTTTTTGTTGGTTCAGGCTTGGCATCCGACTCCTGGCCAATCTCCAACGTGTTTTGACCACGAGTGCCTTCGAGGTAAAGCTTGTAGCGCTTGGTGCGATCTGCCGCCTTGGGATCGACTCCGGGAGCACGATCTGACTCAGCGCCGAGTTCAATGCCCCAGCGTTTACCTGCCATGTCGAGCACGAAGGTGCCTAAATCCAACTGAGAGGAGCGGATGCTGTTATCGCCGCCTTTTAGGGCAACATAGATGGCTGATTTATCCCAGGCTGAGCGCAGCGCTGCCACTTGTCCGCCAGCAATGCCATAGTCCAGGCTATCAGCCTTACCGTCACCAGCTGCGTGAGGATTGTAATACATAAAGTCACCAGCCAGGCTAAAGAAGGCAGTATCAGCTCCTGGAGCCGCACCCGCTTTCAGCGCTTTTGAACCCAAATTACCGTGCTGACCAGCCAGCCAGGTGCTGACCCATGGGCGTGCAAGCTTACTGCCGGCAGAATCGCCATAATTAAAGAGATCATTGCCAGGACCGACAAGGTGCAAGCGTGCCAGTCCTGCCTGGGGCAGACCTTCCAACATGCTGAAGCCAAAGTCAGTTCCGGCATTGGCCTTCAGGGTTTGCATGACCATGATCGCGTAGTCTAGGACTTGCTCACCTTGTTCCATGCCCTCTGGCCAGATACCTGCTGGGGCAAAGCGTAGCATGCCTTTACCAAACACTTTCCCTGCCGCATCGGCAGCCTGGCGTGCAGCCGTTGGATCGTCATCATGCAGACAAATAGCGGCCAAGATCAAAGCTGAGGCCATGGCCATGTGCTCAGAATCAGCCTCATCTTCTTCGACTTTCTTGGGCGCTCCTTTGGCAGGTGCCTTGGGTTTAGCAGACTCAGTCCCAGGGGCCTTTCCGCGGGCACTTTCAGGCACTGGCTCACCTTTGATATGAGCCACCAGTGCGCCAATGCCTTTTTCGATCATGTATGTGCGGGCTTCGAGCACTTGCTTAGCCGTCATGCCATCTTTGAAGTAATCATAACCGAGTGAGGCAGCGATCAAAAAGTCAGCCGTGACTTCAGGTTCATCCACATACCAGTTTTGGAACGTGGCAGGATCAGTGATGGCTGTCATTTCACGAACTCCGCGTTCTTTCCAGCGTGGATCGCCGTCAACGAAGTTGAGTGTGCCTAAACAGGCCATGCGGAATAAAGCCTTTGATCCAGGAGTCGAGGTGCCTCTCTGCTCACCAAAAATTCGAGTCAGTTCAGGAGCCGCAAGCACGGCTTCACCTGCGGTTTTCAAATTAGCCAAGATCTTAGCAGCGACCGGATCCGCTGCGGGTAAACCTTTCAGATATTGCCAGCCAGCAGCCGCATGGATCAGACGCGGACGTGTCTTCAGGGCCTTGGCGATGTAATCGGCATTTCCAGGAGCTTTAAACGCCTTTGCAGGAAGAATCGTCAGTGCAGGTCGAGGTGGTGCAGGTTTACCAGCCACTTCTGGAGCGGCCGCAGGAGCGGGAGCAGCAGGTGGTGCACCAGGAACCGCAGGAGTCGCGGCAGGAGGCATAGCACCTGGAGCAGCCTGCATTTTTTTCCACTCAGCTGCCGCGAAGGCTTTATCAGCGTCACTTAAGGCATCGATGGGAATGGTGAAGCTCTGTCCATCGGCTTTTTTAATGGTGATTGTGCGGGCAGCAATATCGACTGCCGTCATTTCGGCATCGATTGCGACCCCCGCTTTATTGGTCCACTTCCGAAATTCCGCCGAGGCAGCAGCAGGCAGACACAGAGCAAGTAAAACGATGAGATGAGAACTGTAGCGCACTTTCATGGAACACGGAGGTTGGGGGGCTCCCTAGCTTGCGTACAAGCACCTCTGTGGACAAGAGTAAACTTTATCAGAACCGACTTTTTCTGCCTAAAAAGACAGAAAAAGGCATTCAAATCGACTCAATTCTAAGACTGCTCCGTGGTTTGGAAGTCTGGATAGGCGTTGGCAGCGTGTTCAGCAAAGTCCAAGCCATCAATCTGTTCTTCGTCAGTCGCCCGGAGTCCGACCGTCATATCGACCATTTTAAAGATCGCGAAGCAGACGACAAAGGAAGTCACGGTAACGCTGAAAGTGCCCAGAGCCTGAACCCCCAATTTTGTAGCACTGAATGGTTTTTCATCGAACAAGGCCACACACAAAGTTCCCCACCAACCATTGCAGAGATGAACAGGAACAGCACCGACAGCGTCATCAATTTTGAAGCGCTCTAAGGCAATGGTGGCGACAGTTGTAATGATGCCCGCAATGAGACCCACAATCAAAGCCGAGGCTGGTGAAATGTTAGCACAACAAGCCGTCACTCCAACAGCTCCTCCTAGAGATCCATTCAGTGTGATGCCGACATCGGGGCGACCTTGAACAAACCACATGGAAATCATGGCGGCCAAAGCAGCCGCAGCAGGGGCAATGGTGGTATTCACCGCGATACGACCAATCGAAGCATTGGCAATCAGAGTCGATCCTGCATTAAAGCCAAACCAACCGAACCATAAAAGAAAGACGCCAAGTGCAGCAATTGGAATGTTATGCCCCGCAATGAATCGTGGAGATCCATCTTTACCAAATCGGCCATGACGTGCACCCACCACGAGGATACCAGCTAGAGCACAGGCACCTCCACAACCGTGAACCACGGTGGAACCTGCAAAATCAACAAACCCCATGGCTTCTAACCACCCCTTGGTGCCACCAACGCCATAGGCTCCTCCAAAACTACCCCAAGCCCAATGGCCGCCGATAGGATAAACAATTGCAGCCAATAGCGCTGCATAGACAAGATAACCCACAAACTTTGTGCGCTCAGCCATGGCTCCAGATACAATCGTGCAGGCAGTGCCGGCAAAGACGACCTGGAAGAACCAAAAGCACCAGAGTTTATCATCTGCGGCATGACCCGAAATCCAGAAGCTATCCATTCCGATCCAGCCCCCTAAGCTCGTGCCAAACATTAGCCCAAAGCCAAGGAACAAGAAGACAATCGCACTGATACAGAAGTCCAAGAAGTTCTTCATAATGATGTTGATACTATTTTTGGCTCGTGCAAAGCCCAGTTCCACCATGGCAAAACCAGCCTGCATGACAAACACCAGCGCTCCAGTCAGAATCATCCAAATGTAATTTAGATTCATCTGCACGGTTTCGATGTCAGCTTTCACAGCAGCCGTTCCAGCATCAGGTGCAGCGGTTGCAGGCGCAGTCACAGCGGGTTCACCACCCATCTTGGCTGCCACACTATTGAGAGTCGTTTGACTAGCGTCTAACTTTTGGATGATCGTGTCCAATTTAGCCTCGATTTTCGGAACGGAATCCTGGCCCTGTGAAACTTGAAGCAGCGCGAGACAGACAAAAGAGGTGGTGAGTAAAAATTTAAACATAGTTTAAGGCGAAAATTAATGGTTCATATCTGCAAGCTGCGAGTCCAGTTCTGCCTGAAGTTGGCGGCGCTTGGATGTATTAGGAATTTGGTCAATGATGCTGGTCGCGAGCTTGCGCACCTGAACAAGATTCAGCCTGTAAGGATCTCCAGTCCCGGTCGCTGCAAGAGTGCGGTCGATAAGATTCGCGCCCTGTGCACGTCCCATCACCTTCCCTAAAATGCCTTCAATGACCTTGCGGACCTGCCCCCAGTTGTTGACCACAGGCTCGGCCTTCTCTGTCATTTCCTGAACCCGTCGCGGAGTCGTAACAATGAGTTCTTCGATCCCGTCATGAGTCTTGGACGCACTGGCACTGGCATCGGTCGAAAGTTGAGACAGCAAAGGGATGTGATCGTTGAGAAGCACACTGCCTGCACTTGCGGCAAGATCACCATCTGCACGCGCTGTCAGAAGCAAGAGTAAGATGGTCTCATCCTGAACCAGAATCAGGAGTACTCCGCCATCGAACTGAAGATAAATCTGCCGGATTTTACGCCGCACTTGACGGTAGCCATCCATCATTTGAGTGACTGTGTCTTGGAGTTCAGTCGCCCGAACCTCAGAAAACGGCATCTGCTTATGAACTGTGTTTTGGCCCTTGAACAGCATGACACCAGCCACGCCTTCGAGGCGTTGCAAGGTAGCTACGGATGCGATGAGTGAATTGGTTGTCATGGGCATTTAGTCCTTAGCAAAGGATTCACGAAGCTGTTTCAAACTCTTGCGATTGCTTGAAACTGCACCATGCCAGCCATTCGACGAGGCTGCAAAAGCAGTCTGACCTTCTCGATCCTCAACGACTCCTAATTGCAATTGATGCATCCCTAGAATTTCCGTTAATTTAGTAGCAAAGTAAGAAACGTATTTCACCTCACTGCCAAAGCGCTGTGCCGATTCTGAATCAGAACCACCTGAGACAGATTCTCTTCCTTGCGAGATGTCTAATTTGATCATGCCGGGATCAGGCTCCATACGGATAATATTCGAAGGTTGCTGTCCTGGGCGGTTTCCGCTGAGGGGAATGATTCTGGTTGGCTGTTCCACGAGATTGAAGTTTCGATCATTCAACCAAGCAGTAGCCATGCCAGAAGTCAGTGTGATTTTTGTGCATAATATGATTATGTTAACATTTTGATAAATGTCTCAATCATTCGATTTTTAATTTTTAGGAAAAAAACGAAACAAATGCACTCAAGCCCTGCAAAAAACTAAACTCCCAGCCACCGATCCAAAACACTCTCCAGTGCGCCATGATTTTTGATATCATAGAGATGAGTGTGGAATCCAAGACGATCAGCAGTGGCAATATTCGCCGGAAGATCGTCAATATAAAAGGTCAGCGCCGGATCGAGACTGAGCCTTTCGATGGTATGGATGAAAATCTCGTCCCCAGGTTTACTGCATTTGGCTGAATACGAATACACTCCGTCCTGAAAGTGCCTGAAGATGCTGAAAGTGCTTAGCAGATACTCTTTGTGCAGTCCGTTGGTGTTAGAGAGTAAATGCATCGGCAGCTTGCCAGCCCAACGAGCCAGCGTCTGCTTCATCGCTACATTTTCCGTGAAAATCTCACACCAAATCTGGCGGAATTCGGCGACACTCCCCTGAAATTCTAAAGCTGCGATTGCCTCACGGACAAAAGTTTCATCGTCCATGTCACCATTCTCATACGGCAGCTTGATCCCATCCAGTCGATGAAACATTTTCTCAGCCTTGAAGGGCGACTTCTCAGCGCAGCGCTGAGCTGCGATGGTAAAATCAAAGGCAACAAGGACATTGCCGATATCAGAAAGAATGACGGGTTGGGGCATCCCTCTGCTTGCTCTGACCAGCTCAGAAATCAACGAAGACTCTCATTTTTAATTCTAACCCAGAGCCTATGCATGGAATGGACGAATGAATCCCGTCAATCCTATAAGGCTACCTGATGGCCGGACGACAAACTCTGGCGTGAGACAGAGCAAGACATGGTTGGGCGACACGAAAACAGGTCAATCAAGGCCGCGTAAACATGATCTCGCCAGTGCTCTTTTCAGTGCCAGTGAGCGAAGGGAGAAGGTAGTGACCATCACCGATCAAGACATCGCTGCTAAGCGCAGGCTGACGCAGCACGCCACTGAAGGTCACGGGGCGCTTGATGGTCTTGTTCGCCACCACGTCTGATAAAACAAAGCTGCCGGTGAATGTGCCAGTGGTGGGATTGAATGAATGAGTTCTCCACTGGTTGTATAACTCACTCGTAAGGCTCCAGTGGTTGAAAGGGTTGAGAAAGAGGGTGTTGGGCAGGTTTGCATGCACAGCACTGCCGCTGGGGCTGTGGTGGACGTCGAATTTGAAGTCGGGGCCTATAAGACCAAGGCGATTCGCGAGCGTGATGGCGGATATGGCATTCGCTGTCGCAGTTGCGTCTTTTGCCGCGACGGGCGGCAGCCAAGGGTCGAGCATGAGCACGGTATTCACAGGGCCAAACCCAGGGCGATAAGAGGTATCGGTAGCTCCTCCGGTCTTTTTCCAAGTCAGTCCTGCTTGCTCCACGTAACGGCGGTTAGTGAGGCTTATGTCGCTGGTTGGATTTGGATGCACCGCAAGTGCAAAGGCTCCGGCAAAGTTGGACTCGGTGCGGACAGTGAGAGCGGGCTGCACGATGGGGCGATTGCGGGGTTTTATTTGCTCAATGGGACTCAGGGGAAAGGTGCGGGCGGGAGCCAAATCGGTGCGTGCGGTGACATAGGGCTGAACGAAGAGGCGATAGACTGGGGTTGCTTGGTCATCGGGACTCAGGGCAGAGGTGAAAGCGGTACCGTCGCCGAGCTTGCCAGTGAGAGTCATCACGCCGCTCTTGCTGATCGTGGCCGTGGCCCAACCTGCGCCACCAGGAATCGTGGCTCCAGCAGGTGTGGCAGGCTCAAGCACGGCAGTATGAGCTCCGGCGTAGTTGACGGTTTTTCCAGGGGGCAGGATCAGCAGCTTGCGTCCATCCTTGCTGCTACCGAGTGGGGCCGAGTCGCGAGTGGCGCTGGCGATCACGTCTCCTCCGAAAGGCAGGGTGAAGTCGATGACACACGAAATATTCATCTTGTTGACGAGGATGTTCGTGGTCGCGGTGCCTGTGATGGATTCTACACCAGAATTTGGGGTGAGACTGCCTGTGAATGAGACGGCGGAGGTGTCAGTGCCAGTGCTGAGTTTGGCGGTGAAGGTCTTACTGTTGGAGGGCACCGTGATACTTAGCTTGGCGACGGGCAGTGGCGTGCCATCCACAAGTAGTGCCTCGTAAGTCCCAGCGAAGGTCTCGACAAGTAAAGAGCCCTGCTGGTAGTCGAAGCTGTAGTTCACTGCGGCAGCGGCGCTGGCAGTAATGGGATAAACACCGCCGACACTGTTGGCCGTGGCGGCGGTCGTCAGCATTGGGGTCTTGATCACAACTGCGCTCGTGTCCATGCCTTTAAAACCCGCGATGTCAAAAGTCAGCGCCGGTGTGGGCTGGCCGACGAACTTGCGTTGGTCATCGGGCGTAACGGTGAGTATGGCTTTTGCGATGACAAGAGTGCCACTCTTGGTCACAGCACCGTCAACAGCCTTGACCGGGTAGCTACCCGCATTGGTTGGGGCGACCGAGCCATCAACTCCGCCGATACAATAGGTGATGACTGGGTTACTGCCACCAAAGGTGGAGATCGGCTTGGGAGTGCCATCGTAAGTCTGCGCGAGATTGATCAAAGTCAGCACGGTTGGAGCAGTAGTTACGACAATGGACTTCGTCACAGAGTTCGCAGCGGCAAAGTTGCTGCCACCGGGCTGGCTGGCCATGACCTTGACCGTGCCATTATAATAGAGGTTTAAGCGATTGTTCTCCAATGTGGCTGGGCCAGAGACGACAGTGAAGGTCACTGGTAGCCCTGAGCTGGCGGTGGCCTTGAGGGAGATCGGACTCTGGTTGTTGTAAGCCGTGGTCGGCGGCGAGAAGGAGATGGTCTGAGGCTTGAGTATGGTAAGGGCTCCGTAGCCCGTGATGGTGAAGCTGTAGGGATTCGACACGCGCCTATTGCTGGTGATGGTTACAGTAGCTTGCCGTTTGCTAGGGAAGCGAGGATCAAAACTGATGGCAAAGGGGGTGCTCAAACCCACTCTTATCGGCGAGGTGGGCTGGGAGGAGACCGTAAATTCGGCAGCCGCTTCCCCAGAGATTTGGATGGAATTCTGGCCAGTGAGATAGAGCGGTGCGCCGCCCAGATTGGAAATAGTAAAGCTGCGGGTCGTCTGGCCATTCACAAGTGCAGTACTGCCAAAGTCCGTGCCATCTGCTGGGACTGGCGTGCTATCGCCATGGACAATGGGGAGAACATTACCTGAGAGCTGCACCACAGCCCAGGGCGGCAACGCCACCAAGGCTAAAGTATGGTATGCCAACGGGCCGCTGATCGCCTGCGTGAAACGTTCGCCAAAGAGCAGTGCGCTCGTGTTCACGGCCACCGGTACGTTACTAGACGTAGCGCTGTTGTTGCCCAACTGGCCAGAATAGTTGAAACCCCAGGCCGCCACCGTGCTGTCCGAGCACAGCGCCAGACTGTGAGATCCGCCAGCCGAGACGGCCATCACGGTCTTGCCGGAGAGCACGCCGGTCGCCGTCACAGCTACCGGAACGTTGCTTTGTATCGTACTATTGTTGCCCAGCTGGCCAGAGTTGTTGTCGCCCCACGCTGCTAATGTGCCGTCTGAGCACAGTGCCATGCAGTGATTGAACCCGGCGGAGACAGCGACTACAGTCTTGTCCGAGAGCACTCCGGTCGTTGTTACTACCACAGGCAAACTGCTATTCGCTAAGCTATTATTGCCGAGCTGGCCAGAGCGGTTTGCTCCCCATGCCGCCACCGAACCGTCTGAGCACAGCGCCAGACTGTGAGAAGCTCCCGCCGAGACGGCGACTACCGTCTTGCCTGAGAGTACGCTGTTCACCGTCACCGCTACTGGCACATTTCTATTCCTAGTGCTATTGTCGCCCAGTTGGCCATCGTCGTTTCTTCCCCAGGCCACTACCGTGCCATCTGAGCATAATGCCAGGCTGTGATAGTAGCCTGCCGAGATGGCAACCACCTTCTTACCTGCTAGCACACCAGTCGTCGTCACAGCTACCGGACTGGTATTGTACGCCTCTCTACCGTTGCCCCATTGAATAGAGAAGTTGTTGCCGAGCTGGCCAAAGGCATAGGAGCCCCAGCCCACCACCGTGCCGTCTGAGCATAGTGCCATACTGTGTCGATAGCCAGCGGAGATGGCCACCACGGTTTTACCAGAGAGCACGCCGGTCGCCGTCACTGCCACAGGAATGGAGCTATCCGCCGTGCTTTGGTTGCCTAGCTGGCCATAATCATTGTGGCCCCAGGCAGCCACTGTGCCGTCCGAGTATAGCGCCAAGCTGTGCTCACCTCCTGCGGAGACGGCCACCACGGTCTTGCCTGCAAGCAAGCGCGCCGATCTAACCGCCTCAGGCACGATACCATGTGTTATGCCATTGTTTCCAAGCTGTTTAAAGCCATTCCACCCCCAGGCCACCAGGCGGTTGCTTTTCCACACCAGAACAAGATCATTGCCCGTGCCACCATAGTAGTTCACGACGAAATCATAGTCCACTCCGCCATAACTCAGCGTCACGGCCTGGCCTTGGGCCAGATTGCTGAAGACACCGCTAATGAAACCGAGGCCGGTGTTTTTGACTACCGTCAGCTCGGTGCCAACATCGGGCGCGTAGCTAAGGGTGAGGGTGGCCGTGGATCCACTGACAATAGTCACCCCAGGCAGGGTCATTGGCACATCAGCCGCTGCCGTGTAACTAGCAGTGATACTTTGCAGCGCCGTGCCAAACATTCCCACATTCGTGTAACTGGTAATCCCCAGGGTATTGGTCGCATAGGCCTTGAAGCTGTAGGCTGTTCCCCCACTGAGACCGGTCACTGAGGTCGTAAAAATGCCTGTAGTGCCGGTGGCCGTCACCTTTGTCACGCCTGTGCCACCGATGCTCGGATTGCTATTCGTCGCCGTCACGGCATAGACGATGCCGCGCTCGGTGATCGAGGCATCCCCCTCGCTAGTGATGTTTCCGCCGAGACTGGCTGTGGAAGAGGTAACGCTCGCACTGGTGGGTGTCGTCACGGTAGGAGCCATGGGTGGTGCCGCGACCAAGGCTAGATTGTGGTCTGCAATCGAGCCTGTGATACTTGTCGTGAAGCGTTCGCCGGAGACTAGCGCGCTTGTGCTCACCGCTACTGGCACGTTGCTTTGCGTCATGCTGTTGTTGCCCAGCTGGCCAGCATCGTTGTAGCCCCAGGTCGCCACCGTACCGTCCGAGAGCAGTGCCACGCTGTGTCTGTAGCCCGCTGAGACGGCCACCGCGGTCTTGCCTGCGAGCACGCTGGTCACCGATACTGCCACCAGAACGTCACTATTCGTCGTGCTGTTGTTGCCCAGCTGCCCATAGTAATTGTGGCCCCAGGCCGCCACCGTGCCATCCGAGCACAGTGCCAGATTGTGATACGTGCCCGCAGAGACGGCCACTACGTTCTTGCCTACAGGCACGCCAACCGCCTTTACCTGTGCGCTACTATTTCTGTTACTTAAGTCACCCCAGGTCGCTACCGTACCGTCTGAGCACAGCGCCAAACTATGATACCCACCCGCCGAGACGGCCACCACGGTCTTGCCTGAAAGCACGCCAGTCACCGTCACTGCTACAGGCACCCAACTATCAGTAAAGCTGTTGTTGCCCAGCTGCCCATTGTAGTTATAGCCCCAGGTCGCCACCGTGCCGTCCGAGCATAGCGCCACGTTGTGTCTATAGTCAGCTGAGACGGCCACCACCGTCTTGCCTGCGAGCACGCCGGTCTGCGTCACTGCCACAGGAACGGTGCTATTCGTCGTGCTGTTGTTGCCCAACTGGCCATCGCCGTTGTAGCCCCAGGTCGCGACTGTGCCGTCCGAGCACAGTGCTACGCTGTGACTCCCACCCGCCGAGACGGCCACCACGACCTTGCCTGCCAGCACACCAGTCGCCGTAACCGCCACTGGAACGTTACTATCTGTCAAGCTGTTGTTGCCCAGCTGCCCTTGGTCATTTTCGCCCCAGGACGCCATCGTGCCGTCCGAGCATAGCGCCACGCTGTGAAACCATCCCGCGGAGACCGCCAACACCGTCTTGCCAGAAAGCACGCCGGTCACCGGCGCTGACACAGGCACGCTGCTGTTCGTCGTGCTGTTGTTGCCCAATTGGCCAATATCATTGCGACCCCAAGCCAGCATACGGTTGTTCTTCCACACCAGCACCAGATCGTTGCCAGTACCGCCATAGTAGTTCGCCACGAAATTGTAGTTCACTCCGCCGTAATTCAGCGTCACGGTCTGACCCTGGGTGAGATTGCTGAACTGGCCACTGATGAAGCTGAGGCCGGTGTTTTTCACAACCGTCATTTCCGCACCAGTCTCGGGCGCGTAATTGAGGGTGAAGCTCACGCTGTTCCCCGTCGCGGTGTAAGTGGCGGCGGTGACGGGCACATCAGTGGCGCTATTGTATGTGGCCGTGACGACTTCTGCGCTGGATGAGAGCGCAGAGGCGAAAAAGGCGAGGATCAGGAGAATGACTGCACGTAGTCTTTTCATGCGGGGCAGGTTGCGTGGAGAAACCAACGCGTGGAGAAGCGATGGGAATACGCGCAGGTGATTTGCGCAAATGAATACCACATTTTCTCCACCAGATTACAAGCAGAAACAAAGAAGGAAAAAAGGTTTCCCAGCCAATCTATATAAGAAAGTCTAATACGACTTTTATGAATAGCTCAGGCTAGATTCGGGAATGGCTGAAAGGTCCAGGCAAGTAGGCGACTTTTCTTTTGTCCCTGCGCCATCTCGATGACCTTCACCTCCACCGCTTTCTGATTCCGTAAGGCGTGCTCCAAGTGGGGAAGATGCGCGCTTTTGGATACCAGAGTTGTGAACCAATTCACCTGATGTTGATAAGCGCTGCTCTGGATAATCATGCGGCGGATAAACGCCAACTCGCCGCCATCGCACCAGAGTTCACCGGCGCGACCACCGAAATTTAAGGCTGCCTTTGGCCGCCCGATGGACTGCCCAAGATTCCGCAACTTCCGCTGAGTCCCCTCAGCCGCCTCCGCAGCGGAGGCATGAAAGGGCGGATTACACATCGTTAGCTCAAAGCACTCATCGTCCCTGATAACTCCGTCAAAGCACTTCAGCGCTGAGCTTTGCTGCCGATACTCGATCAAACCTGCGACACTCGGGTGATTCGCGACCATCTTCCGGCCCCACTCAAAAGCCAAAGAATCAACTTCGGTCCCCACAAAGCTCCACCCATACTCAGCGGCTCCGATCAGTGGATAGATTGCGTTTGCGCCAGCACCGACGTCCAGCACACGCACAGTCGGCCCGCGTTTCATGGAAATGAGATCTGCCAAATAATGAATGTAATCACTACGCCCCGGAATCGGCGGACACAAAAACCCAGTTGGGATGTCCCAGTGGTGGAGTCCGTAAGCGTGACTCAGCAAGGCTTGGTTCAGCGCCTTGACGGCCTGAGGATCAGCAAAATCAAGGCTGTCATCTCCATGGGCATTCGGCTTCACATGAACCGCCAGCGAAGGACAAACGCGCACGAGTTCAGGAAAATCGTAACGCTGGGAAAAGCGATTCCTCGGGTGTAAGCCCGGCTTGATCACGTCTGTCATCTCAGTGCAGCCCTCCTGGCTGGGTGCGATCAGCCCCAAAGTACTTTTCACTTCGGTAGCGTAGCCAGACGCGCAGTTCCTGCGGCACTTTCTCACGCTCGGCCTCACTCAGTGATTCATAAAGCACCATGGCCTTTTCCCGTTCACCACGGCAGGGACCATTCCGATGCGCATCCCAGAAGCTCCGCGCCAGACGAATACGCCGCACGGTCTCTTTAATGAGGGCAGTGCCAGTCATTGGCTTAGCGTTGGCTTTTTTCTTGGCAGGCATGGGGATGACTCTTTCATAACTCAAGAAGCCCACATTACCAGACAGAACACGTATAGCCGGATCAACCAAATCAACAGGATTGCCACCATCTGCCCCAGGCGTATATCTTTGATCCCATGGCCAAGCAGCACAAATACCTCAATTACACCACGCCTTGGGGCGTCAGTCTTTCAGGGATAGCGCGCGCGGGACTTTCGTCCTTTTTGATTCATGAAAGTGGCTATCAATCAGCGCTCGAGAATTGGAACCATGAAGACGTCGATAGTCCTTTCTGGCGTCTTTACCACAACCCAAAACCTGGCTGCTATTTACGCTTTCAAGGCCAAGAGATACCGCTGCTACCAGACTCCCTTTTGCTGATTCCAGCCAATACGATTTTTGATTGCTGCGGTCCCACGGAGGCCTGTCACTTCTGGCTACACTTCACAGTGAATCGTCTGACGGGCTCTGTTGCTGAGCAACCGATCATCTTGGAGATGCAGCCCTTGCTAAAAAGCCTGATTGATGCCGTGATCGAAACACATCAGAAGCCCGCCAGCGCGGCTAGAGATCAGCGCGTGCACCATCAGAGCGCAGCCCTGCTCCATGCTGTCTTTGCCGAATGGAATGCACCCGTTCCAGAAACCATACCAGAACAGTTGTTGGAGATTTTAGCCCTGATTCAAAAAGCCCCGCACACCGATCTCTCCAACCCGTTTCTAGCAGAACGTACAGGCATGGGAGTGGAGCGTTTCATCCGGGCTTTCCGTCAGCATGTAGGGCAAACGCCTGCCGCGTATGTCTTGAGCACACGCCTGCGTCTAGCTGGCGAAGCCTTGGCACTCACGGATCACACCATTGACCACATCGCCGCACGAAACGGATTTCCAAATCGGCATTACCTGTCACGCATGTTCACCCGTCAATTTGGCTGCGGCCCTGCCGAATTCCGTGAGCGCCAGCACCGCAAGCGTGGGCGCTGAGTTTCTCCAGCATCGACGGACTCAGCTCGCTGAATCAAACCGCCACACGTCTGTGGGATCTGGTAAAACCTGTGATCCACCTTTTGGAATCAGCGTCACGACGAGATCAATCGGAATGATCACACCATCCAAGTCTTTGCGAAAATTGCGGGCATGAGCATCGGTCACGAGAATGCCATCACTTTGCCGATACCAAGTCACATCAGTCACCTCAGGAACCGCTAGGACATGAGGCGGAATCTTGGTGAATCCATAGGCCTGCATGAAAGCGGCGACGTCAGCGAGTGTAGGTGGATCGCTGTCATCCTGTTCAATGTAGGGCTGAGCCACGGCCATCTGCGGTTCAGGGCCATCGCCGACCTTTCCCTGATAAACCGTTGGTAACCCGAAAATATCCTGCAGCACAGCCCAACGCCGTAAATACTCCGAAGGCAAAGCACCGCGAAAGGTCAGCACACGACGGTTTTGAAAAGTGCGTGCATCCAAAAGTACTGACTCATCCACCGTGCGACCGTAAAAGCCAGGCAGGGTATGTTTTAGAACGGTGGTCTTTGTTTCATCCTCAAAGACAAGGTGCTCACCTCCTGTAAATGTTGGAAGTGGGGAGGGCGGCGGATTTGCCGCTTGCTCCAAAGACAAAGCCTTTAACTGACCTTCACGGGCACTGGCGAACTGCCTTTTCCATTCTGGGCCAAAATAGACTGGCGCATTCTCTCCGCAGATACGGGCGGCTGCTGCGAGCAAATCTGCGATATTTTTTTTGGATCAGTGATGATAACCGAAGGCTTCATGGTGACAGTTCGAATCATTAAAGGCGATTGTCAACGCCTTCAGGGCAAAGATTTCCCAAGACTGATTGTCTGCAAAATTCTTCAGTTCAATTTAGCAACAAGAGCTTTCTTAGACTCAAAGTGCATCGCGATACAGCTGCACAAAATCATCTAGGCTCAAAGAGCGTGGATTAAATTGCGCGGTCCATTGTTTCATGGCCATCTCAGCGAGTGATAGCAGGTCTGCTTCCGTGACGCCGTAGTGGCTGATGCGGATTGGCATCTGCGCCGTAATCAAGAGCTCTGTGAGGTAGGCGGCGAGATCACTGGGGAAATAGCTTTGATAGATGGCAGCGATCTCCGGTAGGGCGCTGTTAAAGCGAATGATGTGCGGCAGCATCACCCCGACGGCCTCGCCATGAACGACGTGAAATTTAGCGGTGAGCGGATTGGCGCAGGCATGAGCAGCACCGAGCATGGAGCCCTCAATGGCAATGCCTGCGTAGGCGGCACCGAGTTGCATTTGCGCACGGGCCTCAAGGTTCTTCGGCTCAGTGAGCACACGCGAAAAGCCATCGATCAGTAAGCCAAAGGACTCCCGGGAAAATACCGTGGAAAAGCTAGTGCGCTTGTTTGTCACAGCGGACTCCAAGGCATGCGAGATGGCATCCATCCCCGTGCAAACTGTCACTCGATGCGGCTGGGAAAGGGTCAACTCTGGATCGAGAATCGCTACTCTGGCTGCTGCCTTCAGATCTCCGCAGGCCATCTTCACATGCGTAACGGCATCAGAAATGAGCGCATAGCTTTGACACTCACTGCCGGTGCCAGCCGTGGTCGGAATGGCAATCATGGGAAGCATTGGCTGAGTGGCCTTGCCAGTGCCCCAGTAGTCCTGCATCCGTCCACCGTTGGTGAAGATGAAGTTACAGCCTTTGGCGGTATCCATGCTGCTGCCGCCACCTAGACCGATGATGAAATCAGCCTCGAAAGCACGAGCCACAGCGACGCAGTGATCGACGTCTTCCGTACTCGGGTTCTCACGCACCTCGCCATAAATTTTTACAGCAAGACCTGCGACCTGCAAAAAAGCCTCAGCACGCTCCACGTAGCCTGCTTTAACAATACCCGGATCACTGACAATGAGCACACGCTGACCACCCAGCTCTTGCACAAGCTCACCCACGCGGGCAAGGCTGCCGGAGCCGAAGATGAGCCGCGTGCGCGACTGGTGATCAAAGGGAATGAGCGACATCTCAGAGAGCGGAGCGGTCGATGCTGCGGCGTTTGTAGAGGAACTCGAACATGTTGCCCTCATGTGGCTGATCCCAACTGATGCTCATGGTGCTGATAGGCCCCAAGTTCAGGCGGTCGATGCTGGAGCACTCGAGAAGCTCGTCGGTAAAGACTGGATCTTCCGTGATAGCGGTCACGATGAGTGAGTAGCCGATCTTCGATAAAACTTCCTTTTGTGGCACTTCAACAACGCTGGCATACGGGCACAGGAACTCGCGATTGGCCAATGAATGCGACCACGAATCACAGCGGATGATCGTCGGGCGCAGGAAGGTGCCACCTTGGAATTCGACCTTACGTGGACCATTGCGATACTTCGCCGTCACATCTTCGGCACCACCAGAGGCGAGGTCAGCGTCAATCGTAGCGTCGATGTAGTCAGCCATCTTTGTATTCGCAAAGCCAGACAGACGCGCATTTTCGTCATCGCTCGGCAGTGGGTCAATCGGGCCCAAACGCTGAGCGATGGCATCAGCGATTTCTTTGCCATATTTCGGAACAATGACCGCGCTGGCATTGATGCAGGAGCGCCCACCATTGTCACTGATGGACTTCACGATGACGTCGATGTATTGCTCCCATTGTTCGATTTTGTCTTCGCCAATGATGATCTTGCTCCAGCCGGGGCCATGAACCTGCACGCTAGGATTACCCTCATACATTTTGGCCATGGCCACATCGCCAAAGACAAGGTTACGACCACTGAGCTTCACCACCTCGCCACTGCCTTCATGGTCAGTTGGGTAGAAGCCGAAAGCCTCAGGCGGAGCACCGGCGGCGATGAAAGCCTGGATCAGACGGAAAGGTGTCCAAGGCTCTTCACGGCCTGGTTTGATGACCACAGGGATTTTTAAAGCGATGGCTGGCAGCCAAAGCGAATTCACAGCCGGAGAGTTGCTCGGCATCACCAAACCCAAACTATGGGTGGTCGGGAAATAGGAAACGGGGCAGCCTGCCTGCGTGCCAAACCCTTTGTCGATGACGCTCATGTCCAGACCACGGGAGAGACCATTGAGGATCATCTCCATGTGCGTCAGTGCATAATGCAACTTGGCCATGTTCCGCTTCACCATGATGTGCGGCAGACCGCTGGTGCGGGAAAGCGTAGCAATGTATTCCTCCGGGCTCTGCGTGTGGCCTTTGTCACCCAGCGGCAGTGTGCCATTGAGAAAAAGATCACCCGCCTTGGCTGTGATCTCGATCAATTGAGCCACCGTAAACTTCTTCAAGGCCGCACGAGCCTCACTGATACGTCCCAGATCTTTGCGAACGATGCCTGCATTGACCTGACTGACCTCAGCACAGACTTCGCCTGTTTTATGATCTTTAACGGGGACTTTATCAAGTGATTCGTAAGGGCGGCCTTTGCGGAGAGCGGGGAGGTGGGGGAGTGACATAAATGACTGTAACTAGATAGATCGGTGAGTGGAAAAAGGATTACGAACGCGGAGAAAAACCAGGCTATAGAAAACTGGTCATCAGCGCCCAATCTTTCAGGCCATTGGATTGATCAGCGTGCCGATGCCCTCAATCGTAATGGCAATTTCATCGCCAGATTGCAGGGTGAACTCATCTCCGGGCACAATGCCCGTCCCCGTCATCAGCAACGCACCGGTCGGGAAAGTATTGTCCCGATACAAGAATCCTGCCAACTCCACCGGCGTGCGTTTGAGCTGAGAAACCGTCGTTTCACCGCTAAAGGCCACCGCGCCAGAACGGGTGATCGTCAGCTGGATTTTTGTTTCTGGCGAAAGCAAAGCTTGAGTGATGAGCAAGCAAGGTCCGACCGCTGCGCAGAGTTTGAAACACTTGGCCTGAGGCAAATACAGCGGATTTTCGCCTTCAATGTCACGGCAGGACAAATCATTGCCTACTGTGTAGCCGATCACCTCACCACGGGGATTGATCACCAGTGTCAGCTCAGGCTCAGGCACCATCCATTTTGAATCACTGCGCAGGTGCATCCCCTGCCCTGGATGAGCTACGCGCTGCGGGGTGGCTTTAAAGAAAATCTCCGGGCGCTCAGCCGCATAGACACGGTCATAAAAGCTCCCTCCACCAGCATCCTTACTCTCTTCCATCCGAGCCGTGCGGCTACGGTAATAAGTCACACCTGCTGCCCAAACCTCCTGAGTGCCGATGGGTGCCAAAAGACTACTTTGATCCGGCGCAGCCACCGCAGCCCCAGAAGCCGCAACCGTAGCTAAATAGGATTGAAGGTTCTCATGCCCGATCAGTGCATCCCAATCCTGATCTGGGAGTAGAAACCAATCCTGCTGATGAAGATAGATGCCGTGGCGTGTGCGGTAAAGATGCATGAGGTGGCGAGAATAGGCTGTCTTTGAAAACTGGCAAGAGGCGCGTGAAAACTCCGCTTCTTTCTCGCAATCGTGGCCACGACAATACGCTTGCTTGAGTCAATGAATCCTTGTAATGAGAGGTATGGCGTGACTGTCACAGCAGTTACGTTTTCTTTATCCAGTCCAGAGTCATGCATGATGACTCTGGCAGTCATTCGCAGATGTAGGGAAGGCCGTGAAAATCGGCCACAGTCGCGCTGCGGTAACGGGTCACAATCTTACAACGCGTCGATCAGCGATGATCGGCGGGCAAAGTCAATCTGAAGGGCAACCTCTGGGTGAAGGCGAGTAGGAAAGGCGTGAGGAAGCTCACAGAAACCCGGAGTCCGAATATCTCTCTTCGAATCCTCACTCCCCGCCCCTCCATGTGGAGACCGACGGGTTCACACTTCATCGCCCAAATGAAGAGTGAGAGCGCCGATCCTAAGCCCTAGACAGGCATGGTGACACGTCTCTCGCACTTATCCGTTAGAGACATCATCATCCTATGCAATTCAGCCTTATCAGACAGGCTGCGTTTTGGGGAGCGTCGGCTTTTGCCCTCGCGACCAGCGCAGCATTTTCCCGGGAGTGGACCAGTTTTCAGGTCGGCACTTTATCCAGCTACTCCTTCACCCACACCCATCTCGACGATGGACGATTCTTGTTCGGAACTGCTGGGCAGATCTCTGTTCAAGACAGCTTCGACTCGGAAACTCAAACGACCGTGGCTAAGCCGAATGGCCTGAGTTTTGATCCATCCTTCATCGCCACACGCTCTGTCTCACAGGCGCTCATTGGTGGCGGTGGTTACTCAGGACCCAGTGGACTCTACGTATTTGATCCATCGACGCCAACGACACCCATCACCACGCCTGCCTTAACCACGCTGCAAAACTATAGCGCTGTCTATTGGAAGCACCCCACATCCACTCGCGAAGGTTGGCTCGTGGTGGGCACCAATGCATCGGGCGGCAATAGCAATCTAACCTTTGTCTCAGCAGATGGGCTCACCGTGGGTGCTGTGACAGGCACGCTGAGTGACTACAGTGGCGGAATGGCGGCAACTGCGAATGGTGACATCTATGCCGTGCGCTCTTCTTCTGGCCCGTCAGAGGGTCAGGTGATCAAATTCACCGCCAATCAGATCGATGCCGCCGTGGCCAGCCTAGCGACGACCCCTGCCCCACTTGCGCTCAATGCGGCTGTGGTTATCTACCAGGGCAGTGCTTCTGGCTCCTTAGCTGTCGATAGTTTGTCCCGCATCTGGCTCGGCGGCTATCAGATCGACTACCTGCAGGCCTATGATCCAGCCAGTGGGGTGACACGTCGCTTTTACCCAGATCATGCGCCTTTGGCCAACGCTCTGGGAGCACCAACCTATGCGCCGAAGACATTCACGCGGAATGCCGATGCTTATGTTAGCTTCTTGGCAAACGATGGGTTTTACGCAACCGGCTCAGACCTTGTCATCGGCTACAAGAAAGACAGCGAGCTAAACATCCGCTCTGTGCAGATCACTTCAACAGCACAAACAGTCTTGGAAAATGTGGGTTCCGTGGCAATCACCGTCACCATAACGCCAGCACCAACTGAACCAGTCACCGTTCCTTTCACAGTCTCAGGATCTGCGACAGCAGGAATAGACTACACGGTTAGCAGCAGTCCGCTCACCTTTGATGCAACCAACACCACGCGAACCATCACCCTCAATCTGATCAATGACAGCGTCGTGAAGGAAGCGGATGAAACCATGATCGTTAAAATCGCGACCCCAAGCCCCGTCGCCGCAGCTGGCCTTGGCGCGCCCGATTCAGAACTCGTCACGATCACCATTCGCGACAATGACGCAGCCCCAATCATTGCCCGTAATCAAACGTTTCCCACGTTGCGCGTTGGCAGGGCGTTCTCTCAGACAGTGGAGTTAGCTGTCCCCAGTCCTGCTGCCACTAGATGGACAAAAGCGAATCTACCTCCAGGCTTGGACATCAATCCAACCACGGGCGTCATCAGTGGCACACCGACTGCTGCGGGGGAGTATGATCAAGTGCTGATCACAGCCTCGAATACAGTTGGCAGCAGCACTTCGGTGGGTTTTGTGATGCGTGTGGAAAGCGTCCCGTCTTTGATCGTTGGGAACTTCAGTGGCATCTTCGAAAGAACTAGCAGCAATGGCGGATTCGAAGCCTATCTAACCCTCACAACAACCAGTCGTGCTAGCTACACGGGCAAGCTGATCATTGGCACCAAATCCTACAACTTAGCAGGAAACCTAGCCGTCAGTCCTACCGGTAACACTGCTAGTGGTGGCCAAACCATTCGGCACAACAATCAAGACGTGCCGCTTACCTTCACCATTAATTCCACCACTGGAATTCTAACAGGAAGCTTGGATCCTTCCGTAAGTCTGACGGGTATCCGAGCCCAAACCGGCACCACACGCACAGGGATCTATAATTTCCGCGCAGCACGCAGTATAGCGCCACCAGAAAACGAACCCCAAGGAGCCAGCTATGCAGGCATGACACTCTCTCCATTAGCCATAGCAAAGATCGCAGGACGTCTAGCAGATGGCAGCGTCTTCACTGCCAGCAGCCCACTCGGCACAGATGGTCGAATCTTCATCTATCAGCCCCTCTACACAGCGCCTGGCAGAATTCTTGGAAGCCTGACTCTAGCATCAGACAACAGTCACACGATTACTGGCAATCTCACATGGACAAAACCCCCACAGACCTCTGGCGCAGTTTACCGCATCGGCTGGGCAACACCTATTCCACTCGTAGCCAGTGGTGGTAAATACCGCCCAGCCGTGGGAGCGACATTGCCTCTGGATGCCACACCTTCGACCACGAACAATGCCCGTCTCGTGCTCCAAGATGGTGGAATCGCAGTTACCCCGATCAATATTGGTTCAAGACTCCTGAGCCCGACCACACTAAGTATCGCTGCACCGCAAAGGCTATCGATCACCAATGCTAGCGGAGCCTTCACTGGCACTTACACTGATGGCACTGGCGCAACCAAACGCACCCTCACTTTTCAGGGACTGCTGATTCCAGATCCGGCTACACCAGCAGACTTTGACAGCACAGGCTATGGATATTTTATTCTACCAACTGGCACCAAAGACGTCTCACGTTCAGGTGCTGTGATTTTAGAGCGCCCATAATTCCATGCCGACCTCCCAGTCACGCAAACTGCTGAACCTCATCCTTGGCGCGGGCCTTCTCGCTCTGGTGCTTGGTGGCGCGTGGCTGGGGTATTATGGGGGCGGCAGTGCCCCTGTGATTTCTGCTTTGGAACCAACCGTTGATCCTTTCGGCAAAAAAGTCGGCGACAATGACAATGAAGCGTCCTCAGGCAACGATACACTCGCTGACCTGCTGGAGCGTTTCCGATTGGGCGACAGCAGCGCGCTGGACCATGTCCTACCCACAGGTCTCTCGGAGATTAGCGGCAGCGGCGGTAAAGGCCTACAACGTCAAGTGCGGGCACACGGCAGTTGGTATCCTGTCTTTGATCTATCCGCCATGAAGACGCTCGATGATGGCAACTTGAGCGCTGTTAGGCTGAATGTGATTCCCCTAGCCATCGCCACACCCCATCCGCCTGCTGGTTTGATTAAGCAGGCCTTTAATCACCGCTTCACAGCTGTCGGCGGAGTGCCCCCTTACTCCTGGCGGATCGAGATTGATCCATCAGCGTCCGGCTTCCAGCTCGATTCCAACACGGGTGATTTTACAGGTCAATCGGACATCGAACTCACTCTTCCTTTGGTTATTTATGTTACTGATTCCACCGGCAGTCAGGCCTCAGGCCAAAGCACGCTCAGCATCGCCACAGAAGAACCTCTAACCATCACGACAACCGATTTACCCACCACAGAATCTCTGGGCGGGTATAGCGCGACTCTCAGCGCTAGCGGTGGAGCCAAACCCTATGCCTGGAGCCTAGCAACCGATTCCCCAGGCTGGCAAATCGAAGCAAAGACAGGCACGCTAACCAACACTCAACTCCAAACCGGAGATCATCAGCTGCTCATCACTCTACAAGATCAGGCCACCAGCGTGCAGCGCAGCTTTAAGCTTAAGGTCACCCACGGTTTAGACATCACCACGGAATCTCACCTTCCCCCAGCCGCGCCTGGTGGCATCTACAGTGGCCAATTTGAAGCCAGTGGCGGAACACCTCCTTACACCTGGAGTCTCATGACCACGGAACTGCCACAGAACTGGACCTTCACTTCCGAAGGCAAACTCAGTGGCAGCACACCGGACATTGAGGCACTTCTCAAACTCCCCATCCGCGTCACGGACAGCGAAGGCCTAACCTTTGATAAAACATTCGATCTCACCATCAGCCGAGGTCTGCTTGTTGTACCATCGGATCGGAAAGCCGGGATCGCCTGGCGATTCAAAGACATGCTTCAGGATCTACAGGCAAACATCACTGGTGTCAGCCTACTGAGGGATGGTGTGGAGATTTATCGCGGACGCGGCAGCAACTTTGTTGATCGTGGATTAGCGACAGGCAGCACTCCCACCTACCAGCTTAATGCTTTCACCGCTGACGGGCGCAGACTGCCCTATGCAGCGGCCACCACCACGGTTCTGCCTTTCACCAAACAACGCAGCCAGGATGCCAGTCTGGGCGACCCTTATGTCGACACGGTTTTTAACTTCAACCCTCTGTCTCGTGGTGGTTATGGCTCGGATGGAATACCGCAAAATGTTCTCGGCCCACCGAATGGCAGCAGCACCTTTGTCCCAGCTTATTTGCCCAGCCATGTCGTTTCCCTTCACGCCAGCAAAGCCGGGGGCGGCAGCATCGTGTTAGAGTTTACCAATAACATCATCGAATCAGGAAACGGTCTCGACTTCACCCTTTTTGAAAACGTCTTCTTCATTGCAAATGACCCGAAGCGGCGATTCATGGAGCCAGCCATCGTCGAAGTGGCTCTACATGAGGACGAATGGCACAGATTCCCCTGCCGAGTCCAGATTGCTGCCGATGGCAGTATCGATCTAAAACAGCCCACTTACTACACCAGCGGCTTCACTGGCGTCAACGCTACCACGGGCGACGATCCCACCGACCCCACACGCAGTGGCGGCGACAGCTTTGACCTTGCCAACCTTGGCCGCCCCGATCTCACGTGGATCCGCTTCATTCGAATCATAGCTACAGGCGACCAAGTATTACGCGACAACACAGGCGTGCCCATTAGTCACACGTCTGAGAACAGTGCACTCAACGGCCGCGCCAGCTCGGGCTTCGATCTAGACGCCGCCAGCGCTGTGAACTACTGAGCCCAAGGTCAGCCTCTAAAGACCATGGCTGGTTCCAAGCGCGCCACGCGCCAAATACCAAGCAAGGCGGAAAAACCGCAGATAAAAAGGATCACGCCGAGAACAATCAAGGGTACTACTTCGGGCATGTAAAAAGGCGGCTCTTCATGAGCCAATGCAGGAAAGGCGAACTGAGCCGTGAAAAACATGCCAATGCCAAAACCAATCAAGCCCACCGTAAATGCCTGAGCCAGCAACATCAGACAAAGCGTCCACGTAGAAGCGCCCATGGCCTTGAGGGCACCCAGGTGCTTCATGTGATCCAAGACGAAACTGTAAAAAGTCTGGCAGGAAATGGCCATCCCGACGATGAACCCAATCACAACCGTGATGCCAAATGAAAACGGAATGCCGGTATTTTTAATGTACCACCAAATCGTCGAATAAATAAAATCCCCCTCCCCACTGGCATAACCGCGATTGAGAAAAGCCTTCAGTCCCGTCTCTTTTTCAATATCGGCCACACACTGTTCTTCAGAGACACCCGCACGTGGCGCAGCGAGAACGGCACTGAGCATTTTCCGCTGAGCTGGAGAGTATTGAAGAGCCCGCTCATAAGTCGTCCAGACATAAGGACCTCCTGTAAAACTTTTCATCGAATCCGCGATAGCCACCACTCTGGCCTCTTGATCGTTTATCTCGAACATATCGCCCAACTTCACAGGTTCGCCTTTGATCTCAGCCAACCTAGTGACGGCAAGATCATCGATCACCACGGCATGAGGCAGACGCAGATCCGCTAAGTCACCTTCTTTAATCTTCACCGGAGCACCTGCCAATGTGGTGGCATCAATGCCGATCAACTGAATGATTTTAAAACTACCATTGGTTAACCGCACGCGCTGAATGCCTGAATACAAGGGAGCCGCCCAGGCGACACTATCGACACTGCGCACACGAGCCACATCCGTATCTAAAAGTGGGTTGGTCTCATTCACCTGATCCACCTTGGCCTCCACAACCCAGATAGAAGCAGGCACATTCTTCAACGTTGCAGCCGTCCAACTCATGAGTCCGCAAAAGACAGCGATCTGCTGCGCCATCAAAAAAGTGGCAAAGATTAGACCGGCTACCAGCATGAGAAACTTGCCAGTGTCACCAAAAAGCATTTTGAGAGCGAGTCGAAGCATGGGGAAATGAATTGAGCAGTGACCATACGCCGCTCAGGAGTAATCGCGAGTCGCTAAACACGCCTCCCGCGATACATCAAAGCAAAGAAGAGACAGACCGCAGCAGTCAGAGCCGTCTCTCCCCACCAGAATCGGGGCCAATCCGTCACGCCATTCACTGTGCAAAACTGATGCCACCAGCCTCCGCCGAGATACCCCAATAAATTCCCCACACCACCCATCAGCAGCGCTAAAAGAGCCTGGGCCCGCACACGCCACTTGGGATCGATCCGCTCCTCTAGATAAATTTGAGTCGTGATAAAATAAAGAGTGAAGGCAAAGCCATGCAGGGTCGTTCCCAGCATGATCCAGGCTTTAGTATTCAGGGCATTCATGCCATAACGCACCACACAGATAGCGATCCCGGACATGAAAACCCATTTCAAACGAAACCGCGCCAGCACACCCGCCAGCACCAGCATGGTCAGGATCTCCGTTGTTTGCGCCAGAGACATCATTGCAGAGATATTCTCCACACCGATCTCCTTCAGCTGAAGGGCCGTGTAGGGATAAAAGGCGGCTAGGGGAATGCAAAAAAGAGCCGCGGTGATGAAAACAATGCGATGATCTCGATGATTCAGAAGATCCAGCGCATCCAGACCCAGAATCTGCTTCCAACTGCGTTGTTTCTGAACGTCAGCGGGCGGGATCTCTGGCAATAGCCAGGCCAGCCCGACGACCACCAACCAGAGCCCAGAGGCCGTAAATCCTGCCACGATCGATTTATCCGCCTTCAGGACAAAACTGACCACCCAGCAACCGACCATCCAGCCAAAAGTCGCAAAGGCCCGCAGCGGCCCAAACTGACGCTTGGCATTTTGGAGTTGGGAAAAAACAATGCTGCTGGTAATGCTCCAGACTGGCGTCATGACCAGTGCCTGTATTTGAGCACAGGCCAGAGTCCCCCAATCACTCCAATGCCAATGCAGTGACAGACAGGTCATCGTCATGGCAAAGCCCGTTAGCACAGCCAGCCAGCGCAGCAGCCGGGTCGGCGCCATCCGCTGATCTGCCAGGGCACCGACGAACAACGGAGAAATAAAGGCAGCTACGGCAGAAGTCGCCAGAACCCAAGGCACCAGATGCCCCTTTCCGTAAGCTGCGAAAACATTGGCCAAGGGCACATTCCAGATGCCCATCGGCACGGCGGTGAAGAAAAAAAGAAGCGCAAGCTTAGCGCGGCTGGTCAGAGGAGCAGATTCCACGGGGGTTGGAACCCTCAAAGAGCGTCTGTACCCCCAGTTGTCAAAAGATGCCGCCTAATATTCGGAGATCAGTCTTTCGGGCCACAATCAACCAAATGATTTCCAGGGTTGCCTTCTTGAGACTGGGGAGCTTAAATGACGGCCCCTTTGTTTTATTCACTTTAAATACCATCTCCCACATGATTGAAGTTCAGGATCTCACCAAGCAGTATGCAGGACGCACTGCCGTAGATCACATTTCATTCAAAGTCGAGCCAGGGGAGATCGTCGGATTTCTAGGTCCCAATGGTGCCGGAAAATCCACGACCATGCGCATGCTTGCGGGCTACATGCCGCCGTCTAGTGGTCGCGCTTCGGTCAATGGTCATGATGTCTTCCAAGCGTCCATGGACGTGCGTCGCTCCGTCGGCTACATGCCAGAGATGGCTCCGCTTTACACCGACATGCGGGTCAAAGAATACCTGCGCTTCCGTGCGGAGCTGAAAGGACTCTCAGGCAAAACCCTGCGTCAGCGCGTCGGAGATGTCATGGATCAGTGTGCGATTAGCGACGTACGCCGCCGCCTCATTGGCAATCTTTCCAAAGGCTACCGTCAGCGTGTTGCCCTAGCAGATGCACTGGTTCATCAGCCGCCACTCCTCATCCTGGACGAACCGACCAATGGCCTGGACCCCGTGCAGATCCGCCACGTGCGAGAGCTGCTGAAAAACCTGGGGCCCAAGCACACGATCCTACTTTCTACCCATATCCTACAGGAAGTAGAGGCCATCTGTGACCGCGTCATCATGATCCATCAGGGAAAGATCCGGGCCATGGACACGCCAGAGAATCTGACCCGCAAGCTGCGAGCAGCCTCCATCGTGCAACTCGAGCTGCAAGGCAAAGGTGACTTCATCCCTCTACTAGAAGCCCTACCCGGCGTGCGCAAAGCCACGGAAGACGGCGTGCAGGATGGTTGGATCCTCTTTTCTCTCAGGGTCGAGGCGCGGCACGATGCGCGTGAAGCGATCATGGACCTTTGTTTGCGCCAAAAGTGGAAAATCCGCGAACTGCACTGGCAATTGCCCAGCCTTGAGGACGTGTTTGTCGAACTCGCCACCACAGAAGCGGCCAAAGCTTAAACCAATTCATCGTATGCGAATTTTCTGGGTCTTATTCAAAAAGGAACTGCGGGCGTTTTTCGTCTCGCCAGTCGCCTACATCGTGCTGGCATTGGTCATGGTGCTCAGTGGCTTCTCCTTCCGTGCAGCTTTATCGGTTCTGGAAAGTGCGCCGAGTGAGGGTTCCATCGTAACCTGGACCTTTCACGCCATGTGGTTTTGGCTGTCCTACTTCTTCATCTTTCCGCTGCTCACCATGCGCCTCTTTGCCGAGGAAAAAAAGATGGGGACGCTGGAGACTCTTTTCACGGCTCCTGTTCATGCCTGGCAAGTCGTTTGGTCAAAATACCTGGCAGCCGTGTTTGTTTACTGCGTGCTCTGGATTCCCAGCTACCTAAACTTCCGCTTCGTGGACTGGATCACCGTCGGTCAGGTTGAGGTGCCTGAGGGCGCACTCAAAGGCAGCTACCTGATTCTGCTGGCCATGGGACTCTTTAACCTTGCCATTGGCTGCTTCGCTTCGTCGCTGACTTCGAATCAAATCATTGCCGCCGTCATTTCCTTCACCATCAGCCTACTGCATTTCCTGGCGGGGCTTTTCATCATGGTCGTCGGCCGCAGGGTTTCTGAGACCTTTGTGGATATCATCAATTACTTCGCCAGCATGGAGCACATCCGCATTTTCA
This sequence comes from Verrucomicrobiaceae bacterium, assembly GCA_027486585.1. Classification (GTDB taxonomy): domain Bacteria; phylum Verrucomicrobiota; class Verrucomicrobiia; order Verrucomicrobiales; family Verrucomicrobiaceae; genus Prosthecobacter. Next base: position 48,693 of record JAIXOU010000081.1, read on the forward strand.
CCAGTGGCCTGATCGATACCCGCCCGCTGGTCTACTACACGAGCTTTGCTCTGCTCTTCATCGCCCTAACTCATCAAGTCGTCGAGTTCAGACGCTGGAGACCGTGATCTGATTTCTCTCTATTTTTCACTGCAATCCTTCCTTTTCCCACCTGATGTCTGAATCTCCGCCAAAGGCTGATCCCACCTCAAACTCCATGCCACGCCGCTGGGGCATTGGGCTGAATGTGTTTTTGCAGATCCTACTCACCCTGGCACTTTTCTTTGGCGTGAATCGCCTGAGCTACCGCTACCACGCAAGACTAGATCTTAGCCCACAGCAAAACTTCACCCTCAGCTCGGCGACGTTGAATGTGCTCGATAAGTTATCCAAAGACGTCTTCATCGCCAATGTCTTCGCCCGTGATTCCAAGATCTATGGCGACGTCCAAACCCTGGTCGAAGAGTACCGAATCAATGGGCGCGATCGTGTTAAAGTCCGCTCCATCGACCCCATGCGGGACATTGAGCGAGCCGAGACCCTGAAGGCTGAAACAGGCCTGCCTCTGGATCAAAGTGGCGTCGTTGTCCGAGTCGGTAAACGCACCCGCTTCATCACGGAAGAAGAACTCGTCATCCGTGAAACAGGAACGGAAACGCAGCGCCGCATCAAAGAATTCCGAGGTGAAGACGCCATCACCTCAGCCATCAACAACGTCGTCGAAGGAGAAGGACGGAAGTTTTACATCGTCGTTGGTAAAGGTGCCCGCACAGAGTCTTCACTGGTCGATTCCATGGTCGCTATGGGAGAACTCGGCCGCCAGCAGAACTTCCAGCTTCTACCCATCAACCTAGCTGAAGTCAGCCAAATGCCAGCCGATGCCGATGGCCTCATCCTCGTCGGACTGCGCTACGATTTATCGGAGAGAGAGATCGCCATGGTGAAAAGCTACTGGGATAGCAAGCGAGCAGGACTTTTGCTGCTGCTCGACCCCACGGGCGAAACACCTCGACTCAATGCCTTCCTAGGCCTGCAAGGTGTCGTTCCTCGCGGTGATCGTGTGCTTTACGCCGAAAGCACCGGCAGCGGCACACGAAAGGAATTTTCCGTCCAGGGCCTCTTTGATGATGAATCCATCATTACCCGTCCGCTGCTCGGCAGCACCACCACCCTGCCAGGTCAGTCGGAATCTCTCGAGGTCCGCTTTGAGGACGAATACCTGAAAAATCAAAACATCATCGCCCAGCCACTCATCGGAGCCACCGAACGTTACTGGGGTGAACGGAACTACCTGGAAGACTTACCCATCGTCGATGATGAAGACACCAAGCAGCCCATCTACCTCGCTGCCTCCGTCGAACGTGGCAGCGTCCAGGACGAAACTCAGCGTGTGGAAAGCTGCCGCATGGTCGTGGTCGGAAACTCCTCTTTGTTAGACAAAAAATCCGCCCTCGCCGTGAACCGCGATTTTGTCTCTGCCAGTCTCAATTGGATCGCTAACCGTGAGAATCTCATCGGCATCACCCCAAAGCTAAAGCACAGCTACCGCATCCAGCTCAATCAACGTCAGGGAGAGCTCATCTTCTGGATCACGACGATTATCTTCCCCGCCATCGTCTTGTGCTTTGGCATGCTGGTCTGGGCTAGCCGCCGAGCTGCCTGACCCACACCATTACACCGCCTCCCACCGATGCGCGCCCGCACCACTCTTTTTCTCCTCCTGCTCGTCGCCGCTCTCGCTGCCGTCATTCTTGGCATAGAGCGCTATCTGCCCACGACCCGTGAACTGGCCGAGATGAAAAAAGGCCCCATCCGCTTTGATCCCACCAAGATCACACAGATCGAGATCGAATCCAGTGGTGGCGACAGTGTTAGCTTAGCCTCCGACGGCGCTCAGTGGTGGGTTCGTAGTCCCTTTAATGACCTAGCAGATCCTGAGAAGGTCACCAAACTCCTCACCGAACTCACCGCCATCGGCTGGATCAATCGCGTCCACCGATCCGAGTTCGACGACGCAGCCTGGGCCAAAACCCTGCTCGATAAACCTCACCACACCGTCAAGCTCAACATCGGCAGCCAAACCATCCTCACTGCCAGCCTCGCGGCCGGATCACCGATTGAAGGCAGCCACTATCTCAGCCTTCAGACCGCCCAAAAGGGTGATGAAATAGCCCATTACGTAGCCAAAACCACCCTGCCAGACCTACTCAAGACCACCCCGCAAGACTGGCGTGATAGCAAGCTCCTCCGTCTGCCGACAGATGCCATCCTCAACGTGAAACTCGTCCAGGCAGGAGGCCAGATCGAACTGGCACGTAACGATGCCAAGGCCCCCTGGATGCTCATCAAACCCCTCAGCACCCGCGCCAGTAACGAGCGCGTCGGCGAGCTGCTCGCCACCCTCGTTAACCTCACGCTCCAAGAGGCAGCCGAGCCCGCTACCAGCAGCAAACCCACGGCACACTCAGGAGATGCCACCACCGCCATCGCTGGCCAAGAGCTTAAAGTCAGCGTACTCGTCAAAGGTCAGACCAAGTCCTTTGACCTGACCCTTACGCGTGCAGCCAAGGATGCACCAGACACCAGCGTTCTGACCAGCTACCGTAAACCCATCTTCAAAGTCCTCTCCAAATCGATCAACGACCTTTGGTTAGAGCCCAACGACCTACGGGATCTCATGCTTGCCCGCATCGACACAGAAGCTGTCAGTTCCGTGGACATCACCAGCGCTCTCCACTTACCCATCCATCTGGAAAAGAAAAACCAATCCTGGTTTATCCAGCGCCATCAGCGTCTAGAGCCTGCCAATGGTGACCGCATTTCACGCTTTTTCGAGGCGTTAAACACCTTTGAAATCTACGAATTCACTTCAGACAGCGCCTCCAACCTCACCGAATACGGACTCGATAAACCGTTCCTCACCGCCAGTTGGAGTGACGGCAAGGACAAGCCCACCAAGCTTCATTTCGGCACCAACCAAGCCAGCACCGACTTCTTTGCCAAATACGATCACGAGCCCTCAGTCTTCCGGATTGATGCCTCCATCCTGCCCAGCATTCCGCAGGAAGCCATCAAGTGGAAAGGCCTCGGCGTCCTGCGCTTCACCCAGTTCTCCCTGCGTCAAATCAGCCTCACCGCCGGCACCGCACCTGCCATCATCCTCAAATACGACCCCACCACAGCCCAGTGGAAAGGCGAGCGCGCCAACCAAGACATCACCCCGCAAATCGACCGCGTTAAAGCCGACAAACTCGCCAATGCCTTGGCCCGATTCAGCGTGCAGGATTGGTCTGCCGATCCCACCACCGCCATCACCGCCCTGCAAAATCCAGCGTTACGCGTCGTTCTCACCCTCGGAGAACCCGGCACCAACACTGGCCCCACCCGAGACACCCTTCTGAACTTCGCCCCCACCCAAGCAGGCCAGGACACCACCCTCTACTTTGGCCAAGTCCAAGGCGACGCAGACGTCTTCTACATCGCCCGTAGCACCCTTTTACAAATCCTAGCTCCCGTCTTCAAAACCGCCCCCTAGATGGATACGACACTGAGGAGCATTGCCGCACGAGATACATCAGAGGCACAGCAAGCATCTCCATGAGAAGTATTGGCTGTAACGAACCAAGGCCGAACAATAAAACGTGCATGGCTGCGAGGAACGAGCAAGCCTATGCCTCTCTAGCTGAACCCCGCTTTGCCGCGATGAGTGGCATCCCCAAAGCGAAGCCCTTCCGCAGATCCTGCGGAGCAGAATAACCTCGGCTTTCGCTCCAAGGTTTCCTGACGCGTTTTGTTTCGCTCAGACGGCGACCGATTCGCTCCCCACCTTTTTCTGTCCTGGTTGTTTCTGTCAGCCCTCCAAAACCGCAACGCGGCCTGATCCCTGAAGACTGACAGAAAGAAGATGGACAGAAAAAACAGGATATCTGAAGCTTAAAACGGGAATGGCTGACCGCCGATTTGCCTCCGCCATGAATTCCACAAGGCTTTTCGCCTCTTGGGCAGTGATACCCAAGACCAAGCTACTTCAAGTCGAAGAATCCTTGTGTTACCTAGCCTTGGCGCAACTGAACGAGCTTCCATTCCCGTTGCCAGAAGACGATCCACGGTTTTGGGATGTGGAATGAAAAGTCACTTTGGCCTTATGAAACCGAGACAATAAAGCAACTGGATACTCCAATGTACAGGTCAGAACCAATTCCTGTTAATCCTGTGATTAGAAACTCGAATCACGAACAGCCTCATATCATCCCTAGCGTGCAGAACAGCGCGCAACTCTACGGCGAGTTACTTGGGAGGTTAAAGATTTCTTGAAGGCAAATGCAGAGGAAGGTTGTCTCTGGCGGGGCTGCTGCGTAGTCTTAGACTGATTCATGACCGAACCGACTCCCGATCCCCTGCCACCGGACGCACCTGCGCCCGAGGAGGTGGTGGTGTCGCCAGGGGTTCCTGAGACGATTGTAGAACTGCCACCGCCACCGAGGCGTGCGCCCAAGGGGCCACGCGCTGTGGGGGATCCGTTATCTCATCGGGATGATCTGGTGATCCCAGATTACACACTGATCAAAAGGATCGGTTCTGGAGCGTATGGCGAGGTCTGGCTGGCACAGAGTGTGACGGGGGCTTACCGGGCGGTGAAGATCGTGTGGCGGGAGGACTTTGAACTGACCAAGACGTTTCATCGTGAGTTCTTGGGCATTCAACAGTTTGAACCGATCTCGCGTGGGCACCCTTGTCTGGTGCATATCTTGCATGTGGGCTGGAACGAGACTCGCGGATTCTATTACTGTGTGATGGAGCTGGCCGATGATGCCGAAGAAGGTCCAAACTTTGAAAGTGTACAGACCTATGTTCCGCGCACTCTTGGCACGGACATGAAGCGTCATGGCCGACTGGATGTGGTCTTTTGCCGGGATGCAGGGGTGTACATGGCAGATGCGCTGCATTACATGCATAATCGGGGGCTGACGCACCGCGACATCAAGCCTTCCAACATCATTTTCTGCGGTGGTGTGTGCAAGCTAGCAGACATCGGTCTGGTAGCGGGATTAGGCGAGCGGACGTTTGTCGGCACGGAGGGCTTTGTGCCACCGGAAGGGCCGGGCACAGCGCAGGCGGACGTTTATAGCTTGGGAAAGGTGCTCTATGAAATGAGCAGTGGGAAGGATCGCATGGAGTTCCCGGAGATCCCGTCGAATCTCAGTGATGAGGAGTGGCCATTCTGGTTGGATCTGAATCGTGTGATCTGCCGTGCCTGCGCACCGGATTTAAAGGAGCGCTATCAAACTGCGGGCGACTTTGCGGAGGCGCTGCAACTGGTAGGTCAGAAGCGGGAAGAAAGCTTTACCCGCCGATTCACGAGGGCCCTATTTTTCACCATGGTGGGCTCTGCCCTGGCGGGTGCGGTGCTGACTGCGGCCAAGTATGAGGATCAGTGGGCCTATGAACTGCCGCTGCCGACCAAGCCCGCCCCCGCCCCAATCCAGCCGCAAACCGGCAAGCCTTGGAAGAATCTTTACGGCCAGTGGTTTAGCTTTTCCAAAGATCGCCATGTGGCCGATCTACCGGTGGAAGTGACTCAGTTCCGCTCGTTTTTAGAAGCGACCTTACGGGCAGCCTCCTTTGATGTGGTGCCGTTTGTTTCCAAGGAAAAACGCACACTGAATTGTGTGATGGTGCCTGCGTCGGATGCTGACGCCTTTTGCTCCTGGATGACGAGCCGGGATCGCCAAAGCGGCAGGCTAGATGTGGACCATGAGTATGTCTGGCTACCGGCTGAAATCCCGCTACCACTCGGCATGAAGCCGAGCGCTGGGCGTGTGGCGATACGAACGGAAATCGTTAAAGTGATCTCTGGGCGGCTGATGATCGACAGCAATCCACGTGGGGCTGAAGTCTATCAAAGCGAGTTGCTCATCGGGCGCACGCCTTTAACGCAGGACAAGGCGCGAGCAGGGGCTTTCAGTTATGAATTGCGGCTGCCGGGTTACAAAAGTGAGTTCATCAAAGGTCAGCTCAAAAGCGGACAAAGCCTGAACTTTAATCCACGGCTAAAATCCACCGGTGCCATCGTCTTTGGTAAGTCTTGGGAAAACAGTCTGGGCATGAAACTGGTGCCTCTGGGAAAAGCCATGTTGGCCACGCATGAGACCCGGCGCAGTGACTTCACCGAGTTCGCTTTGAGCACCAAGCTGGCCAATACGGCAAGTCGGATCTTGGACAAAGATTTTGAGCTCCCAGTGACACAGGTCTCCCGCACGGAGGCGGAGCAGTTCTGCCGCTGGCTGACGGATCGTGAACGAGCCAAGGGCCTGCTGGAACCGGAGCATGAATACCGACTGCCCACGGATGATGAATGGAGCATGGCAGCGAATTTACCGCGTGAAATCGGGGCAACAGCATCACTGCGCAGCGGCAGCATTGGCGGTTTTTATCCTTGGGGGTTCACGGCGGTCCCTCCGGCTAAAACGGGCAACTTTTTAGATAAAACAGCAGATCCTTCAGGCAAATCAGGCATTCCTGGTTACGACGATGGCCAGGCTGGTCCAGCGAAAGTGGGCAGTTTTAAAATCGATGCACGAACACAGCTCTTCGACCTCTCTGGCAATGTCTGGGAATGGGTGGCTGACGCCTGGGCCGGTGCGCCAAATGAAGGCGTGGTGCGCGGCGGTTCATTTATGACGGCTGATCCGCGTGAGTTACTGGCTTCTTACCGCCGTAAGGTTTTAATCACGGATCAGCTTCCCGACGTTGGATTCCGCATTGTCCTGAGTCTGACCGGACAATCCGCACGCGAGGACGAATGATATGCGCCTGCTTTATCGCCTGATGCTCTGGACCGCAGCTCTGTGCCTTCTGCTGATCACGGCGCTATGCCTTTGGGCTGGCGACCAATTAGCCTCACCAAGCCGCCGCCCTTTGCAGGACTATCATCGGGAGTTCCTAGCAGACCCAGCGGCGCATGGTGTGAGTGTCGAATCCTTAACGCTGAGTTATGCGACCCCCTGCCTGATGGTTCGACCCAGAGCCGATGGCCAACTAGGAACGCGGGGGTTGAAATTGCGTGATCAATTCAAGACCGAAACCATCGCCTTGCCAACTGCGGGTCAGGTCATAGGGACTCTGGTTCTGGTGCATGGACGGAAAGGCCGAAAAGAAGATTACTTACCCATCGCGGAGCGACTCTGTGCGGTCGGCTTTCGCTGTATTTTACCCGATATGCCAGCCCACGGTGAACATCCAGAAGCCTACGCCACCTTTGGCATTCGCGAAGCTGATATTCCAGCACGAGCGCTCCAAGAATCTGCCGAGAAGTTTAAGTTCAACCCAGTGGCGGCGGGTCTGATGGGCATGTCCATGGGCGGAGCGGTATCCATGCATGCGGCAGCGAGGCCAGATCAACCGTGGCAGGCGCTGGTCATTCTGAGTAGTTTTGATCGTCTCGAGACAGCGATTCAAAAGAATGTCAGTGATCGAGTCGGCTGCATTCTGGGGAATGCCTGGGCTGGCATGGCAGGCTGGATTTATCAATGGAAAACAGGCATCGCGATTCAGGAGATCCGCTCTGATCTGCCAGCGGCAAAAATCACGATACCAACCCTCGTCGCCCATGGCACGAGTGATCGTGTCATTCCTCAGGAATCAGGAAAACGTCTCTATATGGCACTGCCTGAAACGATTGAAAAACAATGGATCGATGTCCCTGAGGCCGATCATGACAATGTGCTCATCACCGACTTCCCCATCTACGCCACCGTGGCGAAATGGATGCTGCGACATGTGACTTCCACCCCATGAAAATCTATACCTACCAAGGCTGCTCCACCTGCAAAAGCGCTGTCAAATGGCTGCGTGCGCACAACATCTCATTCAACGAGATCCCCATCCGAGAGACACCTCCGAGTCTGCCTGAATTGACTGCGATGTTAGCGGCTCAGGCTGATCAACTGCGGCTACTCTTTAACACCTCTGGCATGGACTACCGCGCCCTGGGGCTGAAGGACAAGCTGCCGAGTATGAGCACGGCGGAAGCACTGAAGTTGCTCTCTGAAAATGGCAACCTCGTGAAGCGCCCCTTTTCGATTGATGCCAAGAAAGACTTAGGCCTGGTGGGCTTCAAAGAAGACGCCTGGGCGAAAGCTCTGCTTTAAAGAAGCCATCACTTGCTCCAGCTACCCTGCCCACCTATTTCTAAAAGATGCTAAATGACACCATCGCCGCTGTTTCGACCGCCCTCGGGGAGGCAGCTATTTCTGTGCTACGCGTCTCTGGCCCGCAGGCTTTGGACATCGCCCAGAGAGTTTTTCAATCCAGGCATCCCCTTTTAGAATTAAGCGTCCGCAAGGCTCACCGTGTTCAGGTAAATGATGGTCAGGGTCATGTTTTGGATGAGGGACTGATGCTGCTGTTTCGCGGACCTGCCAGCTACACAGGTGAAGATGTCGTGGAGTTCCAGGGACATGGCGGGTTGCTGGTCACGCAAAAAGTGCTGGAGTCTTTACTGACTGCAGGTGCCCGTGCCGCTGAGCCAGGCGAGTTCACCCAGCGAGCTTTTTTAAACGGTAAGATGGATCTGACCCAGGCAGAAGCGGTGATGGATCTGATTCATGCACAAAGCACTCTGGCCATGCGCGCTGCCCATGAGCAACTCGGCGGCGCTATCGGACGGGAAGCCAATGCTCTGCGTGAAGAATTGCTGCCAGTCTTAGCGCATGTGGAAGCCTACATTGATTTTCCAGAAGAGGATATCTCTCCTGATACAGGCGCTGCATTAACTGCCAAAATGGATGCCGTGCTGGATCGTGCACGACGCCTGATCGCCACGAGTGAACAGGGCCGCATCCTGCGCCACGGAGCCCGCACCGTGATCTGTGGTGAACCGAATGTGGGGAAATCCAGCCTCCTCAATCTTTTGTTAGGCTTTGAACGTGCCATCGTCAGTCCGACCGCTGGCACAACCAGGGACACGATTGAAGAAATCATTCAGGTGCACGGCATTCCTTTGCGCCTTGTCGATACAGCAGGTCTCAGAGAAGGCGGCGACGACATCGAACAGGTCGGCATTCAGCGGACGCATCGGGAGCTGGAACGTGCGGATTTAATCCTGGAGGTTGTGGATGCCAGCCTGCCACCATCAGCGGCAAAAAGGGTGTCATTACCCCAAAGCGTCGAGTCACGGCGTATCCTGCTTTTGAACAAAGCAGATCTCGGAATCGCAGAAGGTTGGGAATCCGGTGTGGCGCTTTCATGCGCAAGAGGAGAAGGCGTGGAGACACTGAGAGATGCCATACGCGACGTCATCCTGCTGGCTGGTCCACTGATGTCTGATCACCCTGTGGCGATCAATACGCGACATAAGATCTGCTTTGAAAGACTGGTGATTCATGTCGAAGCGGCAAGATCGGCGCTGAGCACGGGCACTGCGCCTGAATACGTGGCCCTGGATCTCCGAGAAGCTTTAGCAGCTCTCGGAGAGGTTGTGGGCGTGATTGATGTGGAGCAGATCCTGGATGTGATCTTTTCCAGCTTCTGTATCGGCAAATAACGCCTACTCCACTGTGACGCTCTTGGCCAAATTGCGCGGCTTATCCACATCACAGCCACGAGCAACCGCGACGTAGTAGGAGAAGAGTTGCAGAGGAATGACGGTGAGCAGCGGGCTCAGATAAGATGGGCAATCAGGCACGTAGATCACGTCATCGGTTAGTCGTTCCAACTCAGTGCGGCCTTCCGTAGTGACAGCAATGACCGGACCTTTGCGGGCAAGCACTTCTTCGATGTTGCTGACGTTTTTATCAAAGACAGCATCATCTGGGGCAATGAAAACACTAGGCATATCGGGCTTTACCAGAGCAATGATGCCGTGCTTCAACTCAGCGCTCGGATGACCGCTAGCGTAGATGTAGCTGATTTCCTTCATCTTCAGCGCGCCTTCCATGGCCACCGGATAATTGGCCTGACGGCCCATGAAGAGCATCCCTTCAGCATTCGCATGCTTCTGCGCGATGGCTTTGATCTTGTCCGTCTGCTTCAGAATGCTGGCGATCTTGTCTGGGATGGCCTCGAGTTCGTCGATCATCTCCAGACCATCGGCAGTGCTAAGATGATGAATGCGGCCAAATAACATGCCTAACAGCGTGACCATCATCACCGTAGAGGTGAAGGTCTTGGTGGCAGCGACACCGATCTCTGGTCCTGCATGGATGTAGCATCCGCCATCGCTCTCACGAGCAATGGTGCTACCGACACTATTGACGATGCCTAAGCAGCGAATGCCTTTGCGACGAGCCTCACGCAAAGCGGCCAGGGTATCAATCGTCTCGCCACTCTGGCTCAAAACAAATTGCAGCGTGTCTTTGTCAGATGGGACGTTGCGGTAGCGGAACTCTGAAGCGATCTCCACCTCGGTAGGGATACGCGCCAGGGTCTCGATCACGTATTCTCCGACCATGGCGGCATGGAAAGCTGTGCCACAGCCACTGAGGATGATGCGGTCGATGCTGCGCAACTCTTGGGGTGACATGTTCAGTCCACCTAAAATGGCAGCTCCGTCATCGCGAGAAAGCCTGCCGCGCATGGTGTTGCGTAGCGACTGTGGCTGCTCAAAAATTTCTTTGAGCATGAAATGCTCATACTTACCTTTATCTGCATCATCAGCGGTAAACTCGATACGGCTAACCTTAACCTGAGCTGCACCACCGCCACTGGCCATGCTGCTGACGTCATAGCTACCAGAAGTCACAGTCACGAGATCATGATCGTTGAGATAAACCACGTCACGCGTGTGAGCGACGATGGCAGACACGTCTGAGGCCAGATAGTATTCACCGTCGCCTAAACCAACAACCAAGGGACTACCGAGACGAGCACCAATGATGACGCCAGGCACGTCTGCATGCATGATGGCGATGCCATAGGTTCCCTTCACTTTAGCTAAAGCTGACTGAAGCGCCTGACGCAAACGCGCCGGTCCATCAGCTTCATCCGAAGCCTCAAAGTAACGCCCAATAAGATGCGCAAGAACTTCGGTATCGGTTTGAGATTCAAAGGTGTCTCCTTGAGCGATCAGTTGATCGCGCAGCGTCTGATAGTTTTCGATCACGCCATTGTGGACGAGCACGAGCTTACCACTCTGATCACGATGCGGATGCGCATTTTCATCCGTCGGCGCACCATGAGTGGCCCAACGGGTGTGTGAGATGCCTGTATTGCCAGTCGGACTGAGTTCACCGACGGCTTCACGCAGATTCGCAATGCGACCTGCACGCTTGATGATGGTGACGTCAGGGCTACCATTCAGGAGGGCGATGCCTGCTGAGTCGTAACCGCGATACTCCAGCCTGCTCAACCCATCCAGAAGGATCGGGCTGGCCTGCCGCTTGCCAATGTAGCCTACAATTCCGCACATAGTGATATAAGGGGCCGCCGTGTGGCGGGCAGGTACCCTAGCCCCCAGAATCAAGAGACGCTAGCAAAAGGGTGATTTATGGCAAAAATCATAAAATAGCCCCAGCGGAGGCTATCCACTGGGGCTAAAGAAACCAACAACCAGACAAAAGGACAAAAATCAGGCCAACTCAGCGAGCTTAGCTTTGATCGCGACGAAGTTTGGCAGATCACCCGGGCTTTCCAAAGCTTCGGCGTATTGAATCACGCCAGCTTTGTCGATGATGAAAGCGGAACGCTTGGGGACTCCGCCCATGATCAGGTTCTTCGCTGGCAGGAAGGCCTCGTAGGCAACATCATAGGCGTAAGTGATCTTGTGATCGTAATCGCTGAGGAGTTGAAGAGTGATACCCTCTTTGTCCGCCCAGGCTTTTTGTGCAAACGGGTTGTCACCGCTGATGCCGACAACCGTGGCATTCAGAGCCGTGTACTCATTGATGCCGTTGGAGATCTCACAAAATTCTGCGGTGCAGACTCCGGTGAAGGCCATAGGCACAAAAAGGAGCAGGATATTAGACTGGCCGATTTTTTCAGACAGTTTGAAAAGCTCGGGGCCATTTGCGCCGAGTGTGGTGACGGTAAAGTCAGGAGCTGGGGTACCTACGGAGAGTGCCATATTTGAGTAAAGGATTGAGTTTTTCTCGGCAAAAGCCAAGGCCGCACCAAAGACCGCAGATAGTGGCTGGTCAATCACCTCTTCACACTCAACTTCAATTAGTGCAGCCTCAATAGGCACGATCACGCCTCTACAAACGGTGTTCAGCATATGTTAACAGAGGTGAAAACATGCGATTAAGTGCTTGCTGATAATCAAATTATGTTAAATAATGATTTTTAGGGTGTTAAAAATTATAATTACCGTAAATTAACCTTTAACCAAATCGGCCGATGTTGAGTTCAGTTTGTTGAATTTTATGAGTTTTTCCTTTCGCAGCATGTTTCAAGCTAATCCTGACAGTCGTCAGGAGGCAGATCCGTCTGTGCCTGGGAATCTTCAATCAGCCTTTTCCATACCGGCACAAAATCCCTCCAACAATATGACCGTCTCTGCGCCACCCTTGAATGCTGCATCGCCCTTCGGAGCTCCGCTTTTCAAGTTTACTCAAGGAGAAGCGGTCAACACAGCTCCGCTGCAACAATCCCCCTTTGCAGCATCTCCCTCTCCTAGCACGAGTGCGCCCTTAACGGTGGCTGACATCCTTCCGCTGTTACCGCCAGAGATTGCTAGAACTGGTGCACTGCCCATGGAGCAACCTGTGGCAGTCTCTCCACAAGTCCTCAATGAAGCACTGCGTGGTGGACAGGCAGCATTGCCTATCTTTGAGATATATCGTGTCTGCCCAGCCCTCTTCCAGACTCCGATCTCTCCGCAGGATCCGCGGATGATTCCACTACCTACATCAAAGCTGCCTTACCTTATTGCAGCGACCACCCAGGCATCAGCCACTAATTTGCCGCCGGCAGTAGGCGCCAGCCCATTTTCCATGCCCGCTTCTGCGCCAGAAGCGCAAGCTCCCAGCATGTCAGCGGCCCCGTCCGGCATGATGTTACCACCTCGCCGCCAAGGACCACCTCCGCCATTGGCCGATGTGCCTAATCGCGAAGCCGCAGCTCCTCAATTATCACTCCCAGGTCAGCCATCGCTAGGTGCACCGGCTTTCCCAATAAGTCCCTTTGCTGCAGCAGGATCTCAAATGAATGAGGCCGACAATGATACTAAGTCCCGACCTTTGACAGCCTCACCATTCGGGCAGAGTCAACAACCGGCACCCGTAGCTTCACCTTTCGGGCAAGCACCATCTCCCACGGCAGCCTCACCATTTGGGCAGAGTAATCAGGCAGCACCCGTAGCTTCACCTTTCGGGCAAGCACCATCTCCCACGGCAGCCTTACCCTTCGGGCAGAGTCCTCAGGCAGCAGCCGCAGCTTCACCTTTCGGGCAAGCGCCGTCTCCCACGGCAGCCTCACCCTTCGGGCAGAGTCCTCAGGCAGCACCTGCTGCTTCACCTTTTGGGCAAGCGCCATCTCCCACGGCAGCCTCACCCTTCGGGCAGAGTCATCAGGCAGCACCCGCAGCAAATTCTTTCAATCAAGAGCCACAAACGACACCTACAGTCTCTCCGTTTGCTCAAATACCGCAAGCAGCACCTGCGAACCCGATGGAATCCCCATTAGGTTCATTGTTTGGAGCCAAGGCTGTGCCAACAGGAGAACCTGCGCCTGATGTGGCTCCAGCACGCCCAGTCCAGCCACCAGTCATGCCCATGGCTTCAGCGCCTAGCACAAGCGCTCCTCTTATTCGAATCTGCTTTGCCAATCTCCTCAAAGGCTACACTTCCGCCGAATTGGGTTTTGATCCAATGGTCGTTCCTGCTTGGATTACGACTGCTCTGCCTTCAGCCAAGATTCAAGAGCTTGCCTCTGCCCAAGCTCCCATAGCGGAGCTCGGACTGTTCGTCGATGGCATTACAGACGTCGGCTTCCGCAATGTTCTCAACACCGCGAAGCGAGACTTCCAACTTCGCGTACCCGTTGAAGAGCTACAAGCTGCCATGGCTGGAGCCAGCGCACCGCAGACTCTGCCAAACCTCGCTAGCCTTGGAGCTACTCCGGCAATGGTAGCTGCACCGGTGCCTAGTCAAAATGTAATGCGCGTCGAGCCCATAAACGCGGCTCCCTCTGCCCAAATGGCTCCCCCCCTAGCAGCACCGGTGGACCTTAATGCAGCCTCTATTCCTGGTCCCACCTCACCGTTCCTAGCTCCTGCAGCACGGCAAGTGGATGCTCCACCCAGCGGCCTACAAAGCCCATCAATGCCGAGCTTTAGCTCTGCAACATCTAATCCAACCATGCCAGCTTCAGGTTTCGGCATGCCAGCAGCTGCACTTCAGCCACTGACACCAAAAACAGTTGACCCATTTGCCCTTCCCACATCAGGTCAAACTAAACCCCTATTCACCTTCCAGCCGCAGCAGCCTGCTCAACAAGCACAGGGAACATTCCAGCCTCAACAGCCTGCACCACAAGTACAAGCCACTTTCCTACCTCAACAGACCAGCTTTGAATCGCCGAAACTAGAAGTTCCCATTACCTTTAAAGCTCCTGAACCAGAACCTCAGATCTCGTTCTTCCAGCCTCAGTCTTCTGAATCTAATCAACCTGAAGTCTTCAGAGCACCAGCGTCCTTCTTTACTCAGCAAGAGGAGAGCACACAACTACCTACGGCTAACTATCCCATCACCGAAACGACAGTATTACCACCGGAGCGCCATCAGGAGACAAACTCCCTTCATTCAGGCTTCTCATTCATGAAATCTTCCAACCCTATGGAAGAAGGCTTCACCAGTGATCAGCTACTCGGACGCCAACCCAGCCTTGAACAAAGCTGGAGTGCAGCCGCTGTTGCCGCAGCCAGTGGCCCCTTGGATCAATCTGCCCCTTCGGAAACTCGCGCACGCCAATTACCTGTGATTGATGTGCCGGAAGCCGCAGCCTCAAAACCAAGGGCTGCCTTCACGCCCCCTCGTATCGAGGAGCCAGCTCCCGCCCCAGTCCCTGCCGCCCAGCCAACAGCAAGACCACAGGCCGTTAAAGTGCCACCTTCCGTCAAAAATCATGCCACCAACTCAAACCTGGGAGTCCAAATGTACGACACCGATCCAGATCAGATCCTGCTGCGTGCGCTGCTGGATACCGACAGTGAATTGACGCCCCAAAAAGTCGTTGAAATGGCCTGCGGCCTACCAGGCATTGCTGCTTGCGTCTGCATTCAGGGCACACAATCCATCTCCCATATTGGCGCACACAAGCCACAGGCACGCGAGTTCCAAAAGCAAGCAACTGACCTAGCGCAGCATTTGCGCACGCTCGCTCCGCTCATCGGCATCGAAGGCGCAGAGACCTTCACCATGAATTCAGGAGATCGCCTCATGACCTTCTGCTTCCCAGAGGGATCCATCCTTGGCGTCCTTCATGATGCAGAGCCCACTCTTGGTTTACGTGATAAGATTACCTTGATCGCCCGAGAGCTTTCACGCATGATTATCTGATGCCAGCCATTGACCACCAGGAAAAGACGATTCGCTTCAAAATCGTTTATTGTGGGACTCCGCTTAGCGGTAAGACCTCTAACCTGCGCCAAATTCATGCCAAGCTAGATCCTCAAGGCCGCAGCGACCTTGTCAGCCTTTCCACGGCTCAGGATCGCACACTGTTCTTTGACTTCCTTGCTGTCGAAAGCGCCGCTATTCCGGGATACCGCATCAGTTTTCATCTCTATACGGTGCCCGGTCAGATTACATACAATGCCACCTTACAGCTCGTGCTACGTCAAGCTGACGGCGTTGTCTTCGTCGCTGATAGCCAGATGGATCGCCAGCGGGACAACGTCCATGCCTTTCAATCCCTGGAAGCCAACCTACGACTCAACGGCAGCGACGTCGATCGCCTGCCATTAGTGTTACAATATAATAAGCGCGACCTGCCGAATGCCGCCCCAGTTGAGTACCTTGAGTTTCTTCTCAACAACCACGGCGTGCCTCATCTCAGCTTTGAAGCAGACGCCAAAGGCGGGCGCAATGTGCTTGCCACTCTGAACGCCATTTCCCAAGCCGTGCTGACTCAATACCAAGCCAGCCTGGAGCGACAGAGTGAAGTCATGCGAGAGATGATCACGGCCTAATTTTCGCCGCACAACTCATCCTAGATTTTCAGTCAACGCCGCTCTTTAGGATGCACGAGCTATTTGATCGTCAATTGTCTGATCTCTTCATCACTTAAGGCACGATTAAAGAGAGCAATCTCGTCAAGGCGTCCCTCCCAGCTGGAATCATAATCACTGCGTGCTCCAAAGAAACAGGCTGCGATCTTCGAGTCAGGTGCGGCCCCCTCGATCTCTAGATTGCCATTCAGATAAACATGAACCCTACCCGCCTCACGAACGAGCACGACATGTTGCCAGGTCCAGCGCGGGATGTCTGATTTGCCAACGAGTGACTTGTCGGCCTGAAAGATAAGCCTGCCTGAGTGAGCACCTATGCCTCCGATGCCCAAATGCTCACCATATGCACTGAGGCCATGATTGTGATCCCTAGAATACAGCCAACCTGTAATCTCACGGGCGTCATTGGGCATCCCATTCCAGAACCAGAAAGAGGCCGACCATGACTCACCCATGGCTGATAAATCGGTGCACAAACGACCACTGACAAAATGAGGCGCGCGGTTCTTTTCGCCAGCACAAAACTGAGAAGAATGAGGCCCCTCAAGATAATAGGCCACGCCGCCTTCATAAGTAGCTGATTGGTGATTACCACTTTCATCCGCAGCCAGAGGCCCTGTGAATTCATTCAACCGCCACCAGGCGGACGGCTTCAAACCAGCGATGGCTTTTGTGGCCGGACCTGCCGTAAGTGCCGGTGTCTTCCGTTGTGCACCACTGACTTTTTCTAGTAATGAAATGGCCGCCTGAGTGATCTTTGGCTCCGCCATAACCTCCAGTCCAGCCGAGCGCGCCGCCCATGTGTTGTAGCCACCCCAGGCATGCATTTCCGGCGGCGGGATGTAGCCATCGCCGCCGTTGGCCAGCTCGATGACCATGTTCTTTGGTAGTGGGCTGGCGGCTTTAATCTTCAGCCCGGTGATCGCATAAGTCTCATTTGGTGTGGTTGCGATGCCGATGTCTCCAATGCGCAACCCCTGAACCACGATCTCCGTTTTCTGCCGTTCATGCAGCAGAATCTGCTCGCGCGCATAGACTTCTGTCGGCGTCTTGGCCAAACGGTCGCCCATCTCGGTGACGATGCGCTGCGCCCACTCCAGCCGCTGTTTGTCAGGAACTCGATAGTTTAATACCATGCGCTGCTCTGCCATGGCGATGTCTGCATTAGCTCGATATTCAATGCTCCCATATGCCTTCATGGCGATCTCCAGCAAACCGTCGGTGTACTCTTCGATGGTCGGCTTTGGTCGATCTTTTTCAGGAACCGTGTAATCCACACGGTAAATATCTCCACTGCACCCATGGGACATCATGCCGACCATCTTTCCGTTTGGATCGATCCGCTGCTTCAGTCCATCTGAGAAGAGGCCAAAGTAGTCGGAGCTAATGTCCTTATCCCCAAAGTAGTGCATGGAAAAATTGGCCAAAACAGCCAGAGGCTCCCCTGCCCGAGTCTGAATTGAAATCAGCGAAAGATCAGGATCTTCCGGCCCTGATTCCCCCACGGCCTCATCCCAGTTTTTCCCAGCGTGCATATTGGCTCTCACTGTCAGGTTTCCAAAAGGATCTTCGGCTAGACGATCAGGCCGACGAATCCATTGCCGCAGGGCCGTGAATTCAGCCGCATCCGCCTTCCCAAAACCTATGCGAGCTGGTTCTAACGCTGACTGCGCCGCCAGGATCACCTCCACCAACTTGTCCTTCAAATAAGGTATGTAACTCGGATCTGCATCTGTGCCCAAACACCCCATGGAAGCCGGAGCTGTGTGCGTATGCGTGGCTGAAATCAGCAACCGATTCGTGGGTATGCCAGACTTTGCTGCTGCCATGGTTTTGGCCGCATCCAGAACCTCTCGGCTCATCATGCAACTATCCGCTACCACAATGGCGACCTGGGTTTGACCATCGCTTAGCACGACCGCCCTAGCATTCACCCGCGTTCGGATTTTGTCGAGATAGCGGCTTGTCATCCCCCCATTCACGAAGACCGGTAGCTTCACCGGCGTGATATCTATAACCGCCGCCCCCGCCTCAAAATCAGCGCGGACGGAAGGCAGAGACAAAACGATGGCCAAAAAGATAAGCGTGGATCGAATCATAAGATGAACCAAACGCAGCTAAGCCCAGCACTCTTCCCTAATAGCATTTAGGCAACCACTTTTCAGTGTCTGCAAGGGATCATCATTTAGCGACTCCAGACTAGACCGCATTGCCATTTGAAGCGCCTCATTGATCAGCACCGTCAACCTCCACAGCAGGCAGCGCATCCAGAGTTCCACCTGATCACATTCGACAGTCCAGCATTCGACCCGTGCGCGACTCTCGGAGAGAAAGGCTGGTATTGATCCGCCCTGAATTATGACTGAGCCGATTTACATTGTCGGTTGTGTCTGGACTGAATCCTGCTATTTCAGCCCCGCATTTGTGACTTCCTTCGGATGAACACTTGCCAAACCCCCATTACTTAAGTAAAATTAAATAAATCAAGACATGGACGACCTTACCATTGTAGAAGTTATCGCACGTGAAGTCCTCGACTCACGTGGCAACCCAACCGTCGAAGTGGACGTCATCCTGGATGGTGGCGCTATCGGCCGCGCTGCGGTGCCAAGCGGTGCCAGCACCGGCGAACACGAAGCATTAGAACTGCGTGATGGCGACAAAAAACGTTATCTCGGCAAAGGCGTCCTCAAAGCCGTCGATGCAGTAAACAACGAAATCGCTGATTGCATCATCGGTAGCAATGCCGCCGATCAAGTCTCCATCGATAAAGCCATGCTCGAAATCGACGGCACGCCGACGAAGTCCAAACTGGGTGCAAACGCCATTCTCGGCGCTTCCTTGGCCTGCGCCAAAGCTGCTGCTGCTGCCATGGGTCAGCCTCTTTACAAGTACATCGGTGGTCCAAACGCTAAGGTATTGCCTGTGCCGATGATGAACATCATCAATGGTGGAGCCCACTCCGATGCTCCAATCGACTTCCAAGAATTCATGATCATGCCAAAAGGCGCGCCGACCTTCTCTGAAGCTCTGCGTTATGGTGCCGAAGTCTTCCACGCTCTGAAGAAGATCCTTCATGACCTAGGTCTAAACACCGCCGTAGGTGACGAAGGTGGCTTTGCTCCAACTCTGAAAAGCGCGCATCACGCCCTCGAAGTGATCGCTCAAGCCATCGAAAAAGCTGGCTACAAAATGGGTGAAGACATCTTCATCGCCCTGGACGTCGCTTCCTCCGAATTCTATGACAAGGCCAAAGGCAAATACGTCTTCAAAAAGAGCGACAAATCCGAGCGCAGCGCTGCTGAACTAGTGGCCTACTACGCTGAACTGAAAAAAGACTTCCCGATCATCTCCATCGAAGACGGCTGTGCCGAAAACGATTGGGCTGGCTGGGCCGTGCTCTCCAAAGAACTTGGAGCTACGACTCAGCTTGTGGGTGACGATCTCTTCGTCACGAACACGAAGTTCCTGCAAAAAGGCATTGATCAAAACATCGCTAACTCCATCCTTGTGAAGGTGAACCAAATCGGCTCCCTCACCGAGACTCTGGACGCAGTCGATCTGGCTCACCGCCATGGTTATACTGCCGTCATGAGCCATCGATCAGGTGAAACTGAAGATTACACCATTGCCGACCTCGCTGTAGCCACCAATTGCGGCCAGATCAAGACAGGCTCCCTTTCCCGCAGCGACCGTATCGCCAAGTACAACCAGCTTCTGCGCATTGAGCAGGAACTGGGTGAAAACGCGATCTTCGGTGGCCGCATGAAGGTCTAATTCAACTAGCCGCCCGACGCGGTATCACCATGAAATACGAAGAATTTCACATCGAACCTCCTCAGCCAGCCAAGCATGTCGATCGCGCTTTGCGCGGCTTGGTTCGACTCGGTAAATTCTGCCTACTTCTCCTGGTGGTGCCCGTCGTGGTAGCCGTTTACAAGCAACCTCTTGGCGAGCAAAAAGCTCAACGCGCCAAACTGGAAGCCATGCAATCCCAGCGAGATTCGCTGAGAACGAAGCGTGATCAACTGCTTCGTGAAGTGGATTGGATCAAGACTGACACCAGCTATCTCGAAACACGCGCCCGCGATCATGTACACATGCACAAAAAGGGCGAATACGTGATCCGATTTGAACAATAGCTCGAAGAGCCGTTCAAAACCCCTGAGAAATCAAATCCTCTTGGGCTTTCTATTCAATTTATAGCCGTTACCGTCGATCAGCTTTATTTTATGCGTGCCTACATTCTATTGCTTCCTCTGCTCCTCACCCAATGTGTCGATCAATACGGAAACCCCATGAGCCCTTTTGGCCCACAAGTTCCGCCGCCATACTCAGAACAGCGTGAGCAGTATCGCCAACAAACACAGGATTACTCCCAGCAACAAAATCAAGCGGCCTATGAGCGAGGCATTTCAGATGCGCGATCCGACAGCTCTAATGGCCTGAGCAAGAGCTACACGCGGCACTTTCAGAGTTACAGCCCCGGCACACAGACCGCTTACCGTGCTGGTTATGATCAGGGCTACATGCCGCCACTGGCCCCATATCCAGGAACCCAACCTCCATCCTGGCAAACTCAGCCCAATGCGCAACCGCCCAGCTACCAGGGAGGAAACAGTTATACACCTCCGCCAGCCAGTGATCCGGCCTACAATCAGGGCTACGACATAGGCCTCAGGGACCGTGTTGCCGGACGCCAAAACGATCCCGGCGCCCACACTGGCGTGTATGATCCACGTTTCAGACGCAGCTTCGAGCGCGGGTATAGCGACGCATATAATTCACGCCGCTAGCCGTTAGACCAAAGATAAGAATTGGCTGCGCAATGGTCGTGGATTGGGAATAGTTGGCGAACAAGAATTGTAACCATGCAGGGCCCAATCACCAAAACTTCACGATTTTTTAACGGTACCGACCGAGCATGGGCTCCGACACGCCCAATCCAATCGCGAAGATCGGCAGCAGTAGCATGGGTGTTAACGACGGGTTTTTCCGACAAGCATTCCCAACACTTGCCAGAGCCACTCTCTCGACGATGTACTGACAAGACGACTTAACGGCGTTGCGACTAAATCCAAGTTCCCGAAGGAATGGCGGTATCCTTTGGAATCACAACGATACCGTCGCGGATGTAGAATAGCTCGCTGTCCATGTTATCGGGCTTCCCGTCTGGAGTAATCACCACGTTGTCTCCAATGTGTACATTTTTATCAATGATAGTGCGCTCGATCCGGCAATTACGGCCAATACCCGGAGGAGCTTTGTTCGGATCCGTGCCAGCAGCACCCGCATAATAATCTGCCCCCATAATGACGACCTCACGCAAGGTGGTGCCGGTT
The DNA here is from genome assembly GCA_027486585.1 of Verrucomicrobiaceae bacterium. Taxonomy (GTDB): domain Bacteria; phylum Verrucomicrobiota; class Verrucomicrobiia; order Verrucomicrobiales; family Verrucomicrobiaceae; genus Prosthecobacter. Next base: position 70,179 of record JAIXOU010000081.1, read on the forward strand.
TCAATGATAGATCTCACGCCGATAACAGCCGTTTCGACATGAGCATCTGTGATGATACAACCGTCTGAAATAAGCGCCTCTTTGATGTCGGCCCCATTAATCTTGGTCGCAGGCAGAATGCGTGCATGAGTGAAGATCGGTGCGACTGAATCAAAGAAGTCATACTGAGGCACCAGCTTACAGAGATCCAAGTTTGCATGGAAGAAGGAACGAATGGTGCCGATGTCTTCCCAGTAACCTTGGAAGTTAAACGCATGAACATTGTATTTCTTTAGGGCTGAAGGAATGATGTGCTTGCCAAAGTCCATGCAGTCATTGTCCAGACTGTCGATGAGCGCTTGGCGATTAAAAATATAGATACCCATGCTGGCCTGATAACGGGGCTCATCAGGTGAAAGCCCCAGTTCGGCAAGTGTCTCTGCCGGCATCTGCAGGCCTTTCAAGACTTCTGGATCCTTCGGTTTTTCCACAAACTCATGGATCCGACCTGTGGCATCGGTTTTCATGATGCCAAAGCTCGTCGCATCCTTTGCATTAACCGGAAGGGTCGCGATGGTTAGCTCGGCCTTCGTCCTGATGTGTTGCGCCATCACTTCACGAAAGTCCATACGGTAGAGCTGATCACCACTCAGGATCATGTAATAGTCATAATTATTTTCTGTGAAATAGCGGAGATTCTGCCGCACAGCATCCGCTGTTCCCTGATACCAGCGCTCACCTTCCTGCGTTTGCTGGGCGGCTAAGACCTCCACAAAACCACGAGTAAATTGATCAAACTTATATGTCCTAGCAATGTGACGATTCAGCGACGCACTATTGTATTGGGTGAGCACATAGACCTGGCGTACCCCTGAATTGATGCAGTTACTAATCGGGATATCGACGATGCGATACTTCCCAGCCAGTGGCACGGCTGGTTTGGCACGATCTTTAGTTAGCGGGAAAAGTCGAGTTCCAGCACCACCACCCATAACGATGGCCAAGGTGGAACGACGGAGAATGGCATCAGTGGCGAGGTTGTTTGGCATGGGTTAAGGTGGTAATATTGTTTTGCTAGATAAATCACGCTAAGGCAAGCGTTTCCATCACCACATAGGTGAAAGAACTCTTTTTTGAGCCCCTTTGACCTTAGCCAAAACTCTCTCTTCCACATGTTCACCTTTGTCAAAAACTGCCTTCCCATTGTCATTAGCTCGCTAGCTCTATTTTCTTTCAGCAGCCAGGCCGCCGTGAACTTCGAAAGACAGATCCTACCGGTTCTCCAAAAAAAATGTCTCGACTGCCACAGCGCCACCAAGGTCGTGGACGGCAAGCCGAAAAAACCGAAGGGCGACCTACGTCTAGATGCCGCTTGGGCTATGCTTAAAGGGGCTGAAAATGGACCATCCATTGTTCCTGGCAATCTCGCTAAAAGTTACATGCATGAAGTGGTCAATCTCCCCAAGGATGATGACATGTTCATGCCGCCGAAAGGTGATCCAATGACAGCTGAGGAAATCAAGCTCCTCAAGGAATGGATCGAATCAGGTGCAGACTTCGGTGGATGGACAGGCAACATGGAAGGTGCCCCTGCTGATGCTGTTGCTGCAGCTACAGCATCCGCCCCAAAGCCCGTCAAACCTCGTGACCATGATCTTTTTTATGTGGAGCTTTCAAAAGATCTAAAACCTGCCGCGGATGCCGATATCGCCAAAGCTAAAGCAGGTGGAGCCCAAATCTCACTCCTCAAAGCAGACAGCCCTCTTCTGCGTGCCGACTTCCTCACAGGCGTCTCCAAATGTGATGATTCAAAAATCGCTCTACTGCTGCCATTAAAGGATCAGATCGCCCAATTGGATCTAGGGCGCACCGTCATTACGGATGCAGCTTTAAAAACTCTATCCGAGGTTTCTCACTTGGCCGTTTTAGATCTGCGACAGACTAAAATAACGGATGCAGGTTTAACGGCACTTGCCAGCCTTAAAAAACTTCAAACTCTCAACCTTTTTGGCACAGAAATCACGGACGCAGGGCTTAAAAGCCTCACATCCCTCAAAAGTCTAAAACAAGTCACTGTTTTTCAAACCAAAGTCACTCCTGCTGGAGTCAAACAACTGACCGATGCCATCCCTGGCATCCAGGTCACTCTCAAGTGATTACTGCGCCATTGGATGGACCTCTAATCTGATTTAGAATCAAACTTGAGTGAACCTCGCTGAAAAAGTTCACTTTCGATCACATTCAAGCTTGCTTGTCGCTCAGGATTGATTATCTCATTGGCCCCCCTTTCGCGCGGGTAGCTCAGCGGTAGAGCAGTTGGCTTTTAACTAATTGGTCGAGGGTTCGAATCCCTCCCCGCGCACTTGGTGGTTCTATAGTTTGTTTGTTAGCTTTGCCCAGGTAGCTCAGTGGTAGAGCAGTTGGCTCTTAACCAATTGGTCGTGGGTTCGAATCCCCCCCTGGGCACTTTCTCCGACAGACGGAAAAGGTGCCATTTTTCAAAGCAGCAAGTGTTCGTGGTCTGACTGAATCAGTCATCCTTGACCCGACTGCGGTTCTTTTTCACTTCACCGCGATTTTTCTTTTCCTTCAAAATGCGCTGCTGTAGCCCACGAGGCCGCGGACGATTCTGACGACGAACTTTTTCTCGCTCATTTTGCGCCGCCAATTTAGCTTCATTCAAGATCGACTCGATCCTGTCACAAAGCTCAACTCGGGCCCAGTAGCGATTCATCACCTGGGAACGCTCACGCTGACAGCGGATCTCGACTCCGCTGGGAACGTGACGAAGCATGACAGTAGAGGAAGTCTTATTGACCTTCTGCCCACCCGCGCCGCTGCCACGAACGAACTGCTCCTCCAAGTCCTCCAAACGCAGGCGCAGCTTCTTCATGCGCTTGGAGAGTCCTTCATCATCGGGCAGTGGCATATAGAAAGTCTATTAAAGAGGAACAACCTAAACCACAAACTCATCAGGATAGACGCTCAGCCATGGCCAGCACTGTCTGGAAATGTGGGCTTTGCGATTCACGATGAACGATATTCGTCTCAATGTTTGAAAAACCAGCCTGTTCAAGCATCTCATGAAGTTCGCTTTCCGAAAAACCCAACCAAACGTCGGCATAAAGCTCACGCGCCTTCTCAAACTGGTGCTTCATTAGATCCAGAATGGCAATCCGCCCACCAGGCTTGAGTAATGCAAAAGCAGCCTTCAGCGCCTGCGCAGGCCGTTGCGCGTGATGAAGCGCCTGACTGAGAAAGACAAGATCCATGGTTCCTGGATCAATCGGCGGACTTTCGAGATCTCCGAGCCTGTATTCCAGATTGGTGAAGCCATGCTTCAAGGCCAATTCAGAACCGTAAGAAACCATTTTCTCACTACTATCGACCGCAATCACACGCTTGGCTGTTTGCGCCAGAAGCTGGGAAAGCGTGCCCTCACCTGCCCCGAGATCTGCAATCATCAGTGGCGGCATTAGTTTCAAAACGGTCTCGCCGAGTCCTTTCCAGGAGCGGCCAGGAATGTAGTGCCGACCAAATTTGCCTGCAAGTGCATCAAAGTAAGCCTGCGCCGTCCTCTCTCGCTTCTGAAGCACCACCTTAAGAGCCGTTGCATCTTTTCTCACCTCACGCATTTCATTACCAGCAGCTTCCAAAAGAGCAAAAAAATGATGCCTTGAATCAGCCTCCTGCTTGCTGGGTTCTTCAAGTCGATAAAGGCGATTCTTTCCACTGCGCCGATCATTGACCAAACCTGCCGCTTTGAGCTTACTAAGCTGTGCTGAGATATTCGACTGGGGCAGTGAAAGCACTTCCTGAAGCTCAGCCACACTCAACTCTTCCTGCTGAAGCAAGAGCAAGAGCCGGACCCGTGTCGGGTCTGCGATCAGACTGAGAGATTTAAGAAGTGAACCCAAAGTAGGCCTTAATCTAACCATGCATTTTATTTCTTCAATGCCGAAGATACTCACGAATGGACGTTACAATCCTGAGCTGATTTTTGATTCAACACTTCACCGCAACCACACCTCTAAAGTTGACCGTAAACTTATAACACTATTCTAACCTACTATGTTCTTACTTGTCATCATTCTCACCATGCTCCTGTCCATTTATGCTTCGTGGAAAGTCAGCAGCAACTACCGCAAATACTCACAAGTACGCGCATCCTCGGGCATGACGGGCGCAGAGGTCGCTCAGCGAATCCTTGATCTGAATAACATCCGGGATGTGAGCATACACTCAGCACAGGGTGAACTCGTGGACCACTATGATCCATCTAACCGCCGCTTGGTGCTCTCCGAGGCCAACTACTACGGCCAATCCGTCGCGGCACTTGGTGTTGCTGCCCATGAATGCGGGCACGCCATCCAACACCAGCAACTCTACGCGCCATTGCAGTGGCGCATGGCGGCAGTCGGCATCACCACGATGGCTGGCACGATCATTCCGATTGTCGGCTTTGCCGGAATGCTATTCATGCCAAAACTAGCGATACCGGTTCTGGCCGTTGCTTTTGGAATTGTCATGGTCTTTCAGCTTGTGACTCTACCCGTAGAATTTGATGCCACAGCCCGAGCCAAAAAAATCCTGCTTGCGACAGGTGCAGTCACTCCTGGAGCTGAATTTGATGCCATGAATAAAGTGCTAAGCGCTGCTGCTCTAACCTATGTGGCAGCCTTCCTCAGTGCTCTGGCACAATTTGCTCATTATGCCTTCCTGCTTCTTGGTCAGCGACGAGAGGAAGAATAAAAGCGGTCCATTTCTATCCGACAGCTATTAAAATGGGATCATTACTGCTCTTTATTGGATTTGTGGCTCGCCAATTTAGCAATTAAATAGACGAGCCGATAAATATGTATTTACTGCCCGCATGTTGCGTCTTTTGCTTGCCCTCATCCTTTTCCAATCAACTATCTTGTTAAGTCAAGAACCTGCCACGCCGCCGGACCCAGCCAAGCAGATGAGCGAGGCGCAGCAACGGATCAAAAAACTTTCAGCTACCGAATACGATCTTGATGGCATCAAAATCAAAGCTGATACCCGAGAAGTCAGAATTCCATGTCAGGTATGCCTAAAGAAGGCTCCCATTGAGTACATGCTTACAACCGAAACTGGAAAGACCCACGAAACCGTCCTGACAACAGCCATCAGCCCAACAGCCATTCAAGTGGCCATGCTTTTAGTTAACTATGAACCTGCCACCGAAGGTCTGCTTTCCAAGGTGCCTGAAGCTGAACGCCCCAAAGCATGGAAGGAGGAACCACCCAAGACTAAAGGTGCCAATCGTGTCAACATCTCCGCCGAATGGAAAGTCGGCACAGAAGTCAAAAATAGTGCCTTATCCCAGTGGGCACAAAACTCTGATACACGTAAGGCACCAACGGACTTAGACACTTGGATTTTCAACGGCTCCTACATCGATGAGCGTGGCTTCATTGCTCAACAAGAAGGGTCAATCATAGGCACCTGGCTGGATCGCGGAGCTATCTTTAATTCACCGGCAGAAGGAAATTGGAGAGACGATCTATGGATCTCGCTTCCAGACAACATTCCAGAAAAAATGACTCCAGTCACCCTCATCATCACCCCCGCAAAACCATGAAACTAAAGACCACTCTTGCTCTCTTTTTAGCGGCACCACACCTACTGCTCTCCCAAGCAGCCACACAACCTGCGCGTCATGAATCTTTGAAACAGGAGATACGACTGGCTTATGAACGCGGCCTAAGCTTCTTAAAGTCAAAACAAAACTCGGAAACGGGTCAATGGGGCGATGCAGAACCTGTAGCATTCACTGCCCTGGCCATTACGAGCTTATTGTTAGCTCCTGAAAGAAAAGCGACAGATCCCCTGCCACCCGAAGTAGAAAAAGCCATTGCCTTTCTGATGAAAAATGTACAGCCTGATGGCGGCATTTACGTGAAGGCAAGAGCCAATTACAACACCTCCTTGGCATTAACGGCACTCATGCTGGCGCCTAACCTTGATCGTGAAGCAAAGCTGCTAGCTGCACGCCGATTCATCATTGGTCAGCAGAATGATTTTGATGAAAAAGGCAAACTCGATAATCCCAATGACGGAGGCGTCGGCTACGGCACGCCAAAACCGAATAATCCAGCCCACGCAGATCTTTCGAATACCCACTTCGCACTCGAAGCGCTTTACTACTCCCAAGCCCTGCTCGCCGACAAAGGAGATGCTGGTAAAAACGAGCCCCAACTCAATTATGCCGCAGCCATACAGTTCATTCAAAACTGCCAAAATCGTCCTGAAACTAATAAAGCAAGTTGGGTCAGCACCGACGCTAAAGATGCGGGTGGATTCATCTACAGCCCTGGTGAAACTCGCGGTGGTGAAACCAAAACAGCTGATGGCCGCACAGCCCTGCGCAGCTACGGCAGTATCAGTTATGCAGGCATTCTAAGCTTCATCTATGCAGGCGTGGACAAAAATGATCCTCGGCTCCAAGCAGTCATGCAATGGATTACCGAAAACTACACCTTGGATGAAAATCCAGGTCTGGGCGCAGAGGGCCTCTATTATTATTACCACACTATGGCTAAAGCCCTGGCGATCGCCGATGTAGACTTCCTGAAAACCAAAGATGGCAAAATTGTCGATTGGCGCGTTGATCTATCCCAGAAGCTCCTCAATCTGCAAAAAGGCGATGGCTCTTGGGCCAACAGCGCCGGGCGCTGGATGGAGAGCGACACGAGTCTGACAACAGCCTACATGCTCATGGCACTGGCCCGTGTACATGCCACGCTTTGATGGCAGAATCTGATCAAAAGGTCAAATTTGGGCTAAACTGGCACCTTTTAAGTGCCCGACGTGCCACTTTGGGGTCAATTGAGATTGATTTTCACATGGGTGAATCTTCTCTTGACCCTAAATATGCCTGCACTTAGGATTTGATAGTTAGAAACTTGGGCCAGAACGTGCTTTTTGTGAACCTCAAAAAAAGCCGGAGTTATCCGTCACGACTCTAGTTTCTATTCTTTTTCCTCAGTAACTTTTCACAATTCTAAATAATGTTCGGCAAATTCTTCGGCTTCGTAGCCAATGATATGGGTATCGATCTTGGTACCGCAAATACTCTCGTTTACCTCAAGGATCACGGCATTGTACTTCGAGAACCCTCCGTTGTCGCCGTCAAAACCGGCACCAATGAAGTGGTCGCCGTTGGCGACGACGCTAAACGGATGCTAGGAAGAACCCCCGGTGGGATCACTGCCATTCGCCCTCTAAAAGACGGCGTTATTGCGGACTTCCGTGTGACAGAGGCCATGCTCCGTCACTTCATTCGCAAGGTGAACAATAATCGCCGCGCATTCCGCGGACCTCGTGTCGTCATTGCTGTGCCGTCAGGCATTACCGAAGTGGAAAAGCGCGCTGTCAAAGAAAGCGCCGAGCAGGCTGGAGCACGTGAAGTCTATCTGATCGAAGAACCCATGGCTGCCGCCATCGGCGTCGGTCTGCCGGTCCAAGAAGCTGCTGGCAATATGATTGTCGATATTGGTGGTGGAACGACTGAAGTCGCCATCATTTCCCTAAGTGGCATTGTTTACAGCCGCAGCGTCCGTGTCGCAGGCGATGAACTTGACGAATCCATCATCAATTACATGAAGCGTGCCTATAATCTCATGATTGGTGAGCGCACTGCTGAGGAGATCAAGCTTCGCATCGGATCGGCCTTCCCACTTGGCAAGGAAACAACCATGGAAGTTAAAGGACGCGACATGGTAGCGGGACTCCCGAAAACCATTACCATCACCAGCCAGGAAGTGCGTGAGGCCATGCTAGAACCCTTGAACGCCATCATTGATGCCGTCCGCACCACTCTTGAACGCTGTCCGCCTGAACTTGCCGCTGACTTGGTTGATCGCGGCATCATGCTTGCAGGTGGTGGAGCCCTGCTCCGCGGCCTTGATAAACTTCTTCAGGAAGAAACTGCACTGCCGGTCCACATCGCTGATGATCCATTGAGCGCCGTGGGTGAAGGTGCCGGTCGAGTTCTAGGTGAACTTGAATTTTTGAAGAAGGTCAGCACAACCGAGGTCTGAACCTAACGAATGATGTGATTCTTCACAGCTGTTAGGTCAGAGTTATCTCTGAACTGATCAATCTGGTGACAAGGCATCCATGAAAAAGCTTAACATCCTGGCGCTGCTTATGTTCATTGCGGCAGTCGTTTCAGTCTTCATGCTGGACACACCGACAACGCGCATGATCCAGAGTCGCGCAATGTCAGCACTCTCACCTTTCGTGCACTCAAGCGCGGCAATTGAGGATGGGGTCTCCGGCGCTTTAGTCACATCGATTGACCCGCGCGAGATCAAACGAGAGAATGATCGCCTTCAAATTGAGAACGAAAGACTGAGCATCATTTCACAGAAATATGTTCAGACTCTAGACGAGAATAACAAACTACGTGATCTTCTGGAATTTAAGAAAGCATCACCTTACAAAATGATCGCAGCGCGAGTCATTAAGCGCGTTTCCTCGACTTGGTGGAATACCATGATCATTGACAAAGGCCTGCTTGATGGCCTAGCCACAGACACGCCCGTCATTAGCGCAACAGGCCTTATCGGCAAGACCGGCAAAATGGCCCCCCATATGTGTGAGGTTATTTTGCTCACCGATGAAATGTGCCGCGTCTCAGCCAAAATCGAGGGCACGATTGAGCAAGGCATCATCTCTGGCGAACGCGCAGGACTGGACATGCGCCCCGACCTGAGGCTGCGTTTTTTGAATCGCAATGCCATCATCAATCCAGGTAGCAACGTCATTTCCACAGGTGAAGGCGGCGTCTTTCCAGCAGGCTTATTGGTTGGACGTGTGAAGCGGTACGAAAACAAAGACATCACCGCCGATGCCGTGGTTGAACCAGCTGTCGATTTTTCGATTTTAGAGCACGTGTTTGTCCTCGAAGTCCCCGTCGAAGACAGTCCGCCCAAGAAATGACTGACCTTTAAGTTTCATGATTTTCTATCCGGTCACCATCCTGCTACTGTTGCTCACTTTTGTGGTTCAGGAGTTCATTCCTGGATTGTCCATGGCTCATTACGCCACACTTCTTTTGCCGCCTGTCTTTTTCTTTGCTTCAGCCGTAGCTGTCCCCTTCCCGATGATGCTCTTCATGGCTTTCATCACAGGCTTTATGTGGGACGCGCGCTATCTACCTGGCGCGTCTAACACCATCAAAAGCGCTTCAGACAGCCTCATCTCAGGGTCTCTCGCAGCACCAGAGCTCATGTCTGTAGGTGGATTTGGATTCGGTGTCTCGATCATCCTCTTTGCTTTTTTGGGAACCTTTCTCCAAGGCGTAAGGCCCTTGTTCAAACGCGGCAGACTCGAGCTTCCAGTGCTGCTGGTAGGCGTCACGACCTTTCTTTGGCTGCTTTTAGAATACCTGATGATGACCTTCTTGCGTGGCAGCCTGCATTTCCCTGCGGCCATCTGGTCAAAAATGGTCACGGATACTCTTTTAGCCATGTTAGCATCTCCTTTGCTTTTTCTTTTGCTGTATTCCTTAGCTGGACTGTCTAGATATGAAATTAAATATGATGGACTGAGGTACTCTTTCGATGGTCGTTAAATATCGCTTCCGACTCTACCTATTGACCCTCGCCATTTTGTGCGGGTTTGGGGTTCTCGTGTACCGACTATGGTGGCTTCAGATTGAGCACCACCAAGAATTCGTCAATAAAGTGCCGGAAGCTAAGCGCGAGCGCGCTCGTATCCCCGGCGTTCGTGGCGAGATTAAAGATCGCAACGGTATCGTTCTAGCCACGAATAAAGCTACCTTTGAAGTTCGCGTGAACTTGCGTGAAGTGCATGATGAATATGCACGTCAATGCCGAATCAAGAAGGTCAATATCCCAACGGTAGGATTTGAGTTCAAGGATCGTGGCATCATCCGTCAGAAGGAAGAACCTGACATTGTCACGATGTTTAGGGAACTCATCGAAAACCGGCTGGCTGAGATGAACTTAGCAGGTGCCGATCAAGATGAGCAGGATCTACGAGTGCATTACCGCAGCTTTGGTGGCGTCATCCCTTACGTCTACAGAGATAACCTTACCTTTTCTGAATTCAGCCGGTTTGCCGAGCATAATCTCTCTCTGCCGGGCGTGACCGTGGCAGAGCGTGGAAGCCGCGTCTATCCCTTTGGCGCGCTTGCCTGCCATATGCTGGGTTATGTCCGTCTTCCAGATGATCAGCGAGTCTCTGCTGAAGAACGCAAGGGCTGGGACTATTACATGCCGGACGATTTTGGTGGTGCCGGCGTGGAGAAAAGCTTCGACTCCTACCTGAAAGGCCGCCCTGGAGTCCGCACCATGCAGAAAAATGAACGTGGGCGAATCGTTGGTGAAATCAAAGGCAGCTATGAGGCACCACGCAAAGGCAACGATGTCTATCTGACCCTCGATGCACGCATCCAATTCATCGCTGAAAAAGCGCTTCGAGATGGCAACATTGGCCGTGGCTCAGTCGTGGTCATCAATCCCCAGAGTGGCGAGGTCTTGGCCATGGCCACAGTACCCAACTACGACCCGAACCGATTTATTCCAAGCATCACCCAAAAAGACTGGGATGCGCTCAACGATAACCCCGTATTCCCCATGCTGAATCGAGCCATTCGTGGTTTCGCACCGGGATCGACTTACAAGGTACCTATTGCTCTAGCTGGCTGCGTCGCCAAAATTCAAAACAATCGCTACAACTGCAGCGGCAGTGTCACCTACGGCACCAATGCCATGCAATGCTGGATTCAACGCCAAAGTGGAGGATCACACGGATCATTGGGACTCAGCGATGCACTGATGCGCTCCTGCAACTGCTTCTTTTATCAATACGGCAATGCGGCAGGCATCGAAAACATTACGAAGGTTGGAAAAATGTTAGCCTTGGGCGAACGCACAGGCATCGAACTCGACGAAGAAGACACGGGCATCCTGCCAAACCCTGAGTGGTTAAGAGTGCACAGTCCACAAGAACGCTGGAGCTCTGGTTACACAGCCAATACGTCCATTGGCCAAGGCTCTGTTTTAGCTTCACCGTTACAAATGGCCTCTGTCACTGGTGCTGTCGCTTCAGGAAAAGCCTACAAGCCGCACCTCCTCTATAAAGTCATGGATGGCTCAGAAACAGTGGAGCCACACAAGCCACAACTTCGCGCCGATTTGAATGAGCACTTCTCAGACAAAGAACTGGAAGTCGTGCGCAAAGGCATGTGGAAAGTCGTCAACGACGCCAGTGGCACAGCCAAAGCCGCGCGAATTCCAGGGGTTGAAGTCGCAGGAAAAACTGGAACAGCTCAGAACTGGAGAAGAGATGATCGCGGTAATCGACTCGAAGATAACCACACCCTTTTCATCAGCTTCGCTCCGTACGTGAATGCCAAGTATGCAGTCTGTATCCTAGTGCAGGGCGGTAAGTCCGGCGGCGGCTGCGCAGCCCCTGTCGCCCACCGCGTCCTTGAGCAATCCTTAGCCTTAGACAATGGCTACAATCCAAAGATCGAAGCCCTTGCCGAAGTAACCGGCAACTTTAACAAGATCGAGTCCGTCAGCTATGCTGATTCCGGCATTCCAGCATTAGCTGCTGTTGATGAAGACGGCGACACAGGCACCGACGCACCAGAGCGCGAGGCATCCGACGCCGCCCCGCGTGTCCGCATCGCCGCACCCAATATTCGTAAACAGTCTGACTCCAACCGTGAGACCCCGACGAGCACGCCCCGACGGGCGGGCATCTTCAGTCGTGGAGCTAGCTCTAGCGAATCACCCCAACCTTCAGGAACATCCAACGGTGGTTTTTTCCGCAGGTTATTCCGCGCGCCGCAATAGCGGCAAAACAACTTCCTAACCAAACAACTATAACTTTATGGCCCTCGGCATCGTTCAAAGAATCAAAGAATTCATCACTGGCAAAAAAGATCTAAAAACCGGCACACGTCTCGTCATCAACTGCGAAAGGCTGGAAAATCGCGTGGCACTGCTCGATAACGGAGCACTCGAAGAGTATACCATCGAGCGCGTCGGCACGAGTACCATCGTCGGCTCCATTTTCAAAGGCCGCGTCAAAAACATCGAACAAGGACTCAAGGCCATGTTCATCGACGTAGGCCTAGATAAAAATGCCTTCCTGCACTTTTGGGATGCCATTCCTGAAGCCCTATCCAATCAAGGCATGGAAGAAGTCACCCGCGGCGGTGCCCCGAAAAAGCAGAAGCGCATTAAGGCTGAAGACATCCCTAGTCTCTACCCCGTAGGTTCTGAGATTATGGTTCAGGTCACAAAAGGCCCCATCGGCAATAAAGGTCCACGAGTCACCACGAACATCTCTCTGGCCGGCCGACTGCTCGTCCTCATGCCCCAGAATGATCAATTTGGTATCTCCCGCAAAGTCGAAGACCCCAAAGAGCGCGCGCGCCTTCGCAAGATCATCGAAAAGGTTAATCTCCCAGAAGGCATGGGCCTCATCATGCGCACCGAAGCCTCAGGCAAACGTGCCCGCCACATCATTCGTGATCTCAGCCTGCTCATCGAACAGTGGAATGACATCGTCACCAAACGTGATGGCCATAAAGCCCCCGTCTGCTGCTTTGAAGAGCCAGAACTCATTGAGCGCACTGTCCGTGACTTCCTCACCGAAGAGATCGACGAAGTCGCCTGCGATGACCGTGAAACCGTCGAGCGTATGCAAAAGATGGCTGCTCAAATTTCCCGCCGCGCCAAGAGCCGCATCACTTTTTATCAAGGCCAAGTCGCCCTCTTTGAACATTACGGCATTCAGAAGCAAATCGACAACGCCTTCTACCGCCAAGTTTGGCTACCCTGCGGAGGCTACATCGTGATTGATCAAACCGAAGCGCTCGTCTCCATCGACGTCAACACCGGCAGAAACAAAGGCTCCAAAGACCTCGACCGAGTCATCGTCGAGACCAATCTCGAAGCCGCTCAAGAAGTCGCACGTCAGCTCCGTCTCCGTAACATGGGTGGACTCATCGTCGTGGACTTTATCGACATGAAACACCGCCGCGATCAGCAGGCTGTGTCTAAAGCTATGCAGGAGCACCTCAAGCGTGACAAGGCCAAAACTCAGGTCCTCCCCATCAGCCAATTTGGCCTCATGGAAATGACTCGTCAGCGCCTCCATGAAAGCCTGAGCAGCGCCCTCTATGAGCCCTGCCCATACTGCAAAGGCAACGGCCAAGTGAAAACCACCATGACCATGAGCGTCGAGCTTCAGCGCACCCTGAGCGCCATTCTTGGCCGTGGCAAACCGGAACAGAAGTCCCTCGTTGTTGTCGTTCATCCAGAAGTGATGCAACGCCTTAAAACTGAAGATGGCGAACTCCTGGTCGAACTCGAACGCAAGTATGAGGCGCGCCTCACCTTCCGCAGTGATCCAAACCTGCATCGCGAAGAAATTAAAATCACAAGCACTCAAACTGGCGAAGAAGTCCGAGCTTAGTTCTTTAACCAGTGTTTTTCACAGGACGATTTTCCGCCCAAATTGAACAAACACCCAGTTATCGCTTGTCCCAACTCCTGACATGAATCCCAATTCTTCACGTAATCGTCTTCTTCTCATTGCAGGCAGTCTCCTCTTAATCGTTGCGCTCTTTTTTGGTTGGCAATGGGCTGGCCAAGACAGCGCTAAACCAGCCCCCAAAAAGCCGGCACCAGCAGTCTCCAAGACTGAGCCCATCAAATCAGCCGAGGCCCCATCACAAACGCCAACTCCAGCCATGCCAGCTGGGGGAGAAAAGCTGACAACCGTGGAAGAGGGCGACCTCATGATTGATGAGATTCTGCGGTCCAATAAGGAGATCCCTGCGATGGCGAGAGATCTCCATAATCTGGTGAAAAAGCTCAACAGCGAGGCCCAAGTCAATGCCAGCCGCCACTTAGTCAACCTGACCAGCGACGAAGACTACGGATTAATCGCAGGCTATCTCGTCGATGCCAAAATGAATCCTGATGTCATTGAGGTTCTCTTTTCTGATCTCATGAATCGGAAGCGCGAACTGCAGCTCCCTCTCTTTATGAACATCCTCAAAAATCCACAGCACCCCCAAAATGAGCAGGTGCGCAATGTGATGACCATTCTTGCAGGACAAGATTATGCTCAGGACTTTGCAGCATGGGATAAATGGTCCAATGAGGAGATCAGGAAGGCCCAAACTGGCGAATAATCCCCGTTTACCGATCCTTGAGGCGACCAATCGGCAGATTATTTTAAAATAATGATCTGCAAGATTCGCGTGATTGAATTGAAATACCATGTATTTTTATGGTCACTATGATTCAATCTTGAAAATAGACTGCTAAAGCAATCATTACGAGTGCGCAGACTTATTCAGATTGATTCAATGATCATCCAAAATTAATATTTCACCTCTCACGCTGCAGTTGCCACCACATGCCCTATCTGGCTTTTAATCTCAACGACGGAAATGAATTCGTCTTCGACATTCTCGAAGACCGTCTTTCCATAGGTCGTGATGCCAAGAATGACATCGTCATCGACAACAGCTACATCTCTGGCTTCCACGCAGAAATGACCAAACAGGCAGATGGTGCCTACGAATTGGTCGATCTAAAATCCTCTAATGGCACCTTCGTTAATGGCCAACGAATCGAGCGATCAAAAATCAAAGGTGGAGATAAAATCCGCTTTGGTCAGTTAGACTCCCGCTTTCGTGAACGCGCCCCCAAGGGAACGGCACCTTCTGTCGAAGTAAAACCTGGAACAGGAGGCAAAGGATTAGCCCCTAAATCAGATGGGCGCAGCGGCAACACCGACTCAATCCCTGCCCGTGATGCACCAGCTGCCGATGAAACTGGCCCCATCCAACCGACCCGTGCGCCCCTGGTTCGAAACGAGATAGGTGCAGCGACGATGGCCCCCTCAGCTGTAAGCCTGCCAATACAGCGCCCAGAAGTCATCGACCCGACGCTTAAAAAACAAGCGGACGAACTGAAAGAAGAGCTAACCAAGCTCAAACTGGAGCGTGATTTACTGCGAACAGAGAACGAAAAAGAAGCTCGGCGCCGAGATGAAATCCGTGCTTTAGAGAAGGCGCTGGAAACACGCCAAACCGAGGCCAAGGCAGCTGAGGAAAACCTAGCAAAGCTCAAAGCTGATTTAGCCAATGCTCAGACAGAGACCGAAAAACTGGCCATCAAGCGCCGTGAAGCGGCTAATCTTGATAGCCAACTGGAATCGAATCGGACCGAACTGAGCAAGGTACAGGCTGACATCAGCATGGCAACAAGTGGGCTCCAAGCTCTGCATCGTGATGCCGAAAAAGCTCAAAAAGATCGCCAAGAAGCTGCCGCGAAGTTCGAAGAGTTAAAGTCACAGCTTCTAGAGTCAGAAACTCGGGCCAAAGAACTGACTGCCCAAACACAAAACTTCACGGAGCTTTCTCTTCAATTCAGTCAGCTTCAAGCCAACGCAGCCAAAAGCGAGACCACACTCAAGACGCTGGAAGAACTCATCGGCACGAAAAAAGCCGAGTTAACCAAGATTGAATCCAGTCTTACTGGCGCTCAAAAAGCCGTTCAAGCAACCCAATCTGAAGCACAAAACGGAGTCGCTGAATTATCAAAAGAAAAAGCACAACTGGAAGAGCAAGTCAGCACCCTGCGTGCTCAGCTTAGCGATGGAGAAAAGAATCTCTCTGCGGTCAAGAACCAGCATGGCATGATCGAACTGGCCTTGACGGCTTTGCTTGCCAAACAGCAATCCGCCGAATCAACGGTTTCATCGCTAAACTCGCAGACGGAAAACACCCAGAAATCTCATCAGGTAGCCCTTGCGGAGACTCAGTCGCTCGAGCTCAAACTAGCAGAACTCAGGGCACAGATAGCCGCAGCTAAGGATGAGCAGATCAAGCTCAGCACAAATGCGAGCACTGAAACGAAAGCCTTAGAGCAGGCACTTCAAAGCAAGAGGACAGAACTCACTCAACTCGAGACTGAGATCAAGACACTTGCGACACAAGAAGCAGCAATCCAAGCGCGAGTCGGTAACCTCTCAACGACCGAAGCTCAGCTCAGCAAAACGGGACAAGACCTGCAGAAGCTGGAATCCCAAAAAGCCGAATTGCAGTTAGCCGTCTCAGGCCTTGAAGAGACCCACTCTAAAGCCAATGCAGCGTATCTGGCACTCACCTCTCAAATTCAGAGCCGTGAAGCAGAGATTCCGAAACTGGAGACCCAGGTCACTGAACTGCAAAAGAGCGCCGAGCGTTTGACATCGATTCAGGCTTCAGTGGCCGAAACCGAAGGCGAACTCAAAGTCCTCAGCAGTAAGAAATCCGAGCTTGAAGCCTCTGTCTCTAAGCAGCAAAACGAACTCAGTGCGCTACTGCAACAAAGCAAGCTTGCCACCGGAGAACTCGAAGCAAAATCCAAGCACCTAGACGAAGCGATCCAGACCAAAACCATGGCTCTCGAAAGCCTGGAAAAAGAGTTGTCTCAATTGCAGGCTAAGTCCGCTGATCTTACCCACAAGCTTGATGACTTAGCAGGAACAGACGCCAAACTGGGCAACGCCAATGAAACCTTAAAAGCGGTTGAGTCCCACAAAGCCGAACTCACTACCGCAATTCAGGACATGTCGGCTCAGCGTGATACGCTCACTCGTGACCTTTTAGCAGCGACAGAACAGGGGCGCGCTCAGCATACACTCACGCAGACTCTTAGCAGCCGCCGCGAAGTTCTCGAAAAAGAAATCCTCACCACTGAAGAGCAAAAAGACACCCTTTCGACTGAACTCGGAAAAATGCGTGAAAGCCTGCGCAGCACGGAATTGTCCTTGGAGATCAAGCAGAAGGACCTCTCCGAAGCAGACACCAAGGCCAAGCAAGCCAAAGAACAGACAGAAGAGGCAAACCGTCATCACGAACGTTTGCAATCTGAGATGGAAAAACTGCGTGAAAAACTCACCAGTGGCCAAACAGAGCTAGCAGCCATCCAAGCAGAGGCCGAGAGCAAACGTCTTGCTGCTGAAAGCTCCGCAGCCAGCCATGAGCAGCACAGTACGCGTCTCGTTGATTTACAGGCCAAAATTGGCGGGCTTGAAACCCTCTTAACCACACTCGCCGCCACACACTTAGCCAGCCAGAATGAGCTCACTGGCCTGAAAACCCAGCATCGTGAGGCCACCGATCTACTCACGACTCGTCAGCAAGACATTGCGGCATCCGAAGCGCGCCTTGCTGAATTGCGTCATCTAACGGCGACCTTTGACGCCCGCGTCATCGAGCTCTCTTCCACAGAGAAGAAACTCGGAGAAGCCAAGGCTGCTCTCATCGCCGCAAATCAAGAGTTTGAGAAAGCAAAGGCAGAGTCCCAACGACTCAGTGATGAGCGTTCTGATCATGAAAAACGTCTTCCGGCATTACGCGAAGAAACAGACAGATTGCAGTCTGACCTAGCCGACAAGCTGAAAACAGTCGCCACTACAGAAGTGCGTATCACCGGACTGACACAGCAAGTGAAAGACCTGGAAACAAAGCTCGTCGAGTTAAACAACGCTCAAGCGACTCTGGAAAAAACCAAGCTTGAAGTCACTCAACTTGAAACTGAGAAAGAGACCATCAATGCCTTTGTCGCCACTCTTCTGGCCCAACGCGAAGCACATGAAACCATCCTCCCAGGATTAAAAGCAGACGTTGAAGTGCTCAGAACAGAAGTTCGCACCCTGGCTCAGGACAAACAAACCATGGCTGCGGCTCTCGAGAAAGCCCAAGTTGACCGCCGAGCAGCCTCCGAACAGGCCGAGTCTCTGCGCATTGAAGCCGTCAATCTAGACAAGCTGCTGAACGATAAACGGAACAATCTCGAAGCTGAAACCAAGAGCAAGTTGGCCGAGGCCAACAGCGCCGAAGCCAAACTCCGCGAAGTCAACGCTAAAGTCACTGCGGCTGAAAAGCGTGCCTTGGAACTCGCTACCGTTGAAAAACAATTGGCCGCTGCCACACAAGCCTGCAAAGACAGTGAAAAGCTGCGCCAGACCGAAGAAAAAACGGCAGCAGAACTAAAATCTCAACAAGAGATGTTACGCAAAGATCTGGCCGTTATCGAGCTAACGATCAAAGATACCCATCTTCAAATAACAGAGCTGACCAAGAAGCTAAAATCTGAGGAGGAAAGCCACGCAGACGCCCTCAGCCGGACCGAGAAAGCCAATCAAGCCCTGCATACCGTCGAAACCAAACGCCAGGAAGCTGAAGAGGCTGCGCTCAAAGCCCGCGAAGAAGAGAAAAACCTGCGTAAAGGCATCCCTGCACTGAATACCGAAATGGCAGGTATCCAGGCCATGCTAGCGACACTTAGCCGAGAGCGCGATGAAGCCTCTCAATACGTGACACGTCTCAACGTCACCACGGACAGCTCCAACAAAAAATTAGCTGAACTCCAACAGCAGATCTCTCAACTCGAGGAAGCTCATCGTCTGCGTGAAGAACGTCTGATTAAAGCACAAGCGGAAGTGGACGCCGAAAATGCCCGGCTTAAAGCCGTGCAGGAACAATCACGTGCAGCTGAAACCGCGCTTCAGGAGATCGAGCGTGAAGTCAAAGAAGCACGGCCAAAAGCCGAAGCTGCCCGCAATCAAGTCAGCAATCTGGAAGGTGTGCTTACGGAGCGCCTGGATCGCGTCCAAACGCTCAAACAAGAAGAGGATCGTCTCGGCAAAGAACTCGCAGCGCGCCAAGAAGCACTTCAAAAAGCCGACACGGCCTTGCTTGAAGCGCGCGAACAAATCTCAACCGAGCAGAAACGTGTGGTCGAATTCACTCATGTCGGCGATCAGGTGCTGACCCTAGGCGCAGCTCTTGCCAGCCTAACGACACGCCAAACTGAGACAACCAACTCCTTGCGCGAGGCGGCTGAGCGTGAGCTCGCCCTGCAAGTGAAGATCAATTCTCTCCAGGAAAGCTTTAACCGAGACTCGGCACGTGCTGAAGCCGCCAAGAAAGAGCGCTTGGAAATGGAAACTGCGCTTGCTGAGATGACTGACAAATCACAGAAGCAATCCGCTAGCCTCACCGCTCTCGAATCCGAACAGCGCAAGCGCCTGGCAGAAATTGAAAAATCGTTGCATGATCAGATCACTCAGACTGAGCGTGTGAAAAGTGAACTTTCAGGCCTGCAAGATCGGCGCGCCGAATTTGCCCAAGCAGAAGCTCAACTTCGCCACTGGCAGGAGATCGAAGCACGCCTGCGTGGCCAGCTCCTGGAGCTGGAAGAGAAACATGAAATCATGCGCCGAGGATTGCCGACAGATGAAGGGACCGTCATCATGTTTGCCAATGACCTCATCAAGCGCATCGACCTCATTGATGCTCTGAGCGCCCGTTACAGCGGTCACAGTGGCGGTGATGTTGTCGCTCAACTCGGCACACTGCGTGCTTCCTTTGAGGATATCCTTCTTCAACATGGCGTCAGTGAGTTTGACATTGCCGCCGGAACGGAAGTGGATACGCAGTTGCGCAAGCGAATTGCCGTCGTGGACAGCCTTCCTGGAAAAGAGAAGCCACGAGTCGTTGAAACTTGTCGATCTGGCTTTATGTATTCCCGAGAGGAAGGCCAAGAGGTCATCCTACGAAAAGTAGAGGTCCGCACCTCCAGTCAATAGTAACCGTCAATTAAAGATCTCACCCTCACTCAAACAACTTTTATGGCTGAATATGTTGGCATCGATCTTGGCACCACGCTCTCCGGGCTCGCCTATTTGAAACCTGATGGCAATCCTGAGATTGTCCCAAACTCTGATGGTGAGCGGCTCACCCCGTCCGTCGTCTTTTTTGAGGCGCATGAAGATGTCAAGCTGGTCGGCAGCGCTGCCCGTGACGGTGGCGAGCCAGACCGCACCGTGTTTCAAATCAAACGCTACATGGACGATCCCGAGCACCTCGTGGAGATCGACGGTAAAAAATGGACCCCCGCAGAAATCTCGGCCCTGATCCTTTCTAAGCTGAAACGTGACTGCTCCAAAATCATCGGAGAAATCAAAGAGGTCGTCATCACCGTTCCCGCTAACTTCAATGAACTGGCCCGTAAGAGCACCATCGCAGCTGCTGAAATGGCCGATTTAAAGGTGAAGCGTCTGGTCAATGAGCCCACCGCTGCCGCCGTTTATTATGCCCACAGTCAGGGCGTGCAGGGCCGCATCCTCGTCTACGACCTCGGTGGTGGCACCCTGGACGTGACGATCCTCAATGTCGAAGGTGACAATATCCGCATTCTCACCAGCGAAGGCGCGCGTCACCTCGGTGGCAGCAACTTTGATGAAATGCTGCTGGAAGCCTACGCTGAGCAATACAGCAAACAAACCGGTGCCAAACTCTTCACCGATGAGCGTCACCGCCGCCGCGTGCTCCAGACCACGGAAGATGCTAAGAAAATGCTCTCCAAGCTTCAGCGCGTGAATGACACCGTGGCCAATGATAAGAATGATGGCATTGCCCGCATTGATCTGACTCGTGAAAGCTTTGAAAAACTCATCCGCCAGATGCTCACCCGCACCGTCATGCTGGTGGAGCAGGCACTGGATTCCGCCAAGCTAAAAACCAGCGAGATCGACCATGTCGTGCTCGTCGGCGGCTCCACTCGTATCCCGAAGGTGAAGACCGTTCTGGAAAAGCTCTTTGGTAAAGTTCCCAAATCCTGCGGCAATGTCGATGAATGTGTGGCCCTCGGCGCTGCCATCTTTGCCAAACGATCTGCCCGCATTCAGGAAGTCTGCAATGCCAGCTACGGCACGGTAGCCATGGTTTACAATGCTAGGACTGGGGAAGAGAAGCTCATGAATTCCGTCGTGATCCCGAAAAACACGCCGATCCCCTGCTCCCGTACTCAGATTTATCAAACCAGCGAGGACAACGAGCGCGTCATTGAGGTGGACATCACCCAGGGCGAAGATGAAGACGCCAAGTTTGTCGATGTCATCGGCCGCATCACCCTGGAAGTGCCACCCAACCGCCCAAAAGGTTGTGAAATCGCCGTCACCTTCAGCTACGATGAAAACCAGCGCGTGCGCGCCCTTGTCGTGGATAAACAATCCGGCCGCAGTCGCGAAGTCGCTGTCAGCTACAAAGGCGCAGGTGTCCTATCGGATGAAGATCTAAAACGCAAAAGCGCTCACCTCAGAACCATGCGGATCGAGTAGTTTCAGCCGTTACTTTTTTATCCCCATTCCAACTCACCGTTCCTATGTTCAAGAAGATCCTCGCATCCCTCTCAAAGTCCCAGACCGCCAAGACCGAGGCTCCCAAACAAGCGCCCGTGACAGCCCCCGCTCCTGTCGCTCCGACAGCCGGTGGTGTTCTGAATCAACTCGCTAAACCAGCGACGGTGCCGGACAAACCCAAAACTCCTGAAGAGCTTTGTGAGATCACGCCGAAGATGTCCAAAGATCAGATTCAGGCTCAGCTAAAGCTGCTTTATCGCCGTTACAATCGCAGTGCCTCCAGTCTAGATTCCAAAATCCGCAAAGAAGCCGACGACATGCTCACCGCCATCGTTGTGGTGCGGGAGAAAAACTTTGGAGAGATCTGACCTAGATTTAGATCTAGACTGGCATTTCATAGGCATCAGTGGCAAAGCTGAGACGTAACACTCGTCTCTTGAACTCGCTTTCTCACACCCACGCCGCCCTCATCATCATCGGTCACGGATCGACCGTGAACCCCGACTCCAGCGCACCGACCCATCTTCATGCCGATGCCATTCGTCAGCGCGGCCTGTTCCGCGAAGTCGCCTGCTGTTTCTGGAAAGAAGAGCCCACCATGCGGGAGGTCTATGAAAGCATCGACAGTGACGTCATCTACATCGTCCCCAATTTCATCAGTGAGGGCTACTTTTGCCAGCAGGTGCTGCCACGAGAATTACGCCTCACCGGCCCCACGACCGAGCGTGATGGCAAAACGATCCACTACTGTGACCCCGTCGGTATTCACCCAAACATGACCCGCCTGCTCTTGCAGAGAGCTGATGAAGTGGCCAGCGGCGTACCGCGCTCCGAGACCAGCCTGATCATCGTCGGTCACGGCACCAACCTGAACGATAACTCCACCAAGGCGATCCAGGACCAGGTGAAATTCATTCGTGAAGGCGGCTACGGCTTTGCTGAAGTGATCGACACCTACATGGAAGAGGCCCCGTTTGTGGCCGACTGGCACACGCTGACCACCGCTCCAAACGTCGTCGTTGTCCCCTTTTTCATCGCGGATGGTCTGCATAGCTTTCAGGACATCCCCGTTCTCCTGGGCATGGAAAAAGAAGTGGGTAAGGCCCTCAGCCAGATGGAGGTCTTTCGCAGTAATCCGATCGAACTGCATGGTCGCCACCTCTACTACAGCAGCGCCATCGGCACCGAGCGATTGATGGCCGACGTCATCTTAGATCAGGTGAATGATTTCGATCAAAAATGGTCCCTTCAGCAGGCCGCCGACATCCCCGTTAAAGATGAACTCAAACAAGCCCTCGCCGCCTGGCTAGATGCCGGGAAAAACGTCATCGGTCAGGTGCGCATTTTAGGTTCTGCCACATCAGGCTTCAGCCTCCGTCATTTAGAAGACCAAAACACCCCCGAAGAAGCCCTGCAAAAACACAGTCAGCCTGAATCAGCCCGCGAGATCGCTCGGAATGATGTGGCCGGAGAATTCCGCGCCATCAAAACAGCCCCCACGCTGAAAAGCGGCTGGCAGCTCGATCTAGCAGACCTGACCGAGCTGCACTTAGCTCTGGAATTCTTTTATCCCGCCGCTGTCGGCATGGCCATGGCTCAGGAAAAAGGCAGCCTTCAGCCAGTCACTCTGCGTGACCTTCTGGGGCGGCAAACAGGCATGTATCGTTTTGCCAACGGCATCACTGACCCACAAGGCAGCGAGATCATTGGCAAATACTGCGCCAGTGCCACCCACTGCCTTCGCCGCATCGTTTACCCTCTCGATGCAGCTCAACCCCTCAGTGGCCCCGCCGCATCCAAGCTCGGACATGAGGCAGGTCAGGTCTCAGGCCAGGAAAACTCCATTCCCCTGCTCTGCATGGAAGCCTGCAACCACATTGTCTCCGTCGCCCGCAAAGTTGCCCGCGAAAACTTTGAAAAGAAAGCCGCCGAACCGGCCTAACAGGCCCGTGCCGTCAGGCCGCGGAACAGTAGCGGATAGAAGATTGCAGATGGAAAATAGCGGGTAGAAGATTGCAGATAGAGGTCAGAGGTCACGAGATGCCGCCCGATCTCGTGGAGAAACGCTACTACCGCTCCCTCGATCTCCTCATCTCCGCCATCCGGCACACCAACCGTGCCTACATTTTCGACAACTCGACAGACAACGCCGACCGCACGCATACTTGGCTGGCAGAGATCACCGAAGGGCAGACGCTGGAACTGAAGACGGACCAAATTCCGGCGTGGTTCAAGCGTGCCGTACTGGACAAGATTACCTAACTCTGCTGCCCAGGCCTGAAATTCCCCGCTCTGAACGCAAGACGCCTATTCTCTGACTTCTGAGCTACGGCTCCCGTTTCACCCTTCATCCTTTTCTCATCTCTGCCCTCTGCCCTCTGCCCTCTGCCCTCTGCCCTCTGACCTCTGCCCTCTGCCCTCTGCCCTCTGAGCTTTGGTGCTTCGTCTGAAAAGTTGCTATCCGTCATTCAACAGAGGTTAGAACTATTGGGCTTTCTCTGCGGTTATCCTAACTCTTGCGGTGCCACCTTTCTGACGCTGTCGAATCAGGCTATTTCTGCCTATCGTGAGTCGGGAGGGGTAAATCGATTTTGCTGGAGTTTGAGTGCCTAGGAGCCTCTGTGTTTATCTTGGCGCAATGACAGCACATCCCAGAGGGCCAAAGGTGAGAAGAAAGTTCAGCGAGAATAATCAGCACTCCATCCCCTACCCTTTCCTGCGGCGGCATAATCCATCATATTATTCTTAAGGGCGACAGAAATAAAGCTTGTGACATCCTCTAAAGATTGAGTAACTGTGGCCGATTCTTAGAACAAGGCAGTCCATCCTTAATTCATCATTTGTTGTGAAAGTCTCATCCATTTTATTTTATCGAGCTTTGATCTGCCTTTTTCCGGTTTGGCTGGCCTTGGGTTTGGTGAGTGTTCAGGCTCAAAACATCATTACCATTGATGGGAAAAAGGCTTCCTCTAGGGGTATCTTGGCCAAGCTGAAAAACACGAATCATCGTTTGGAATCTGCTGTGCTGAATCAGACGATGGCTCAGAAATCATTGCGCCCAAAGGCATTGAGTCAGCAGGGGGGCGTGCGTGGCTTGATGCATTTGGAAAAGGTGGGCTCTAAGACTCAAGTTGGAGCGCTCAGCAGCCAAGAGGCGAAGAGCTTGGTCAAGGAGTTGATGGCCACGGGTCTTTATGACTATGTGGAGCCGGACTGGATTGTGACGACTCAGCAAGTGCCAACGGACACTGCTTTTACGAACGGAGCCCTCTGGGGGCTGCGGAATACGGGTCAAAATAGCGGCACCCAGGATGTGGATGTGAATGCAGTGCCTGCATGGGCTTTGACCCGAGGATCACCCAATGTGATCGTCGGGGTGATCGATTCTGGCATCCGCTACACCCACCAAGATTTGGCGGCCAATATGTGGCGTAATACGAGGGAAATTGCAGGCAATGGCATCGATGATGATGCCAATGGCTATGTCGATGATGTACACGGGATCAACGGCATCACCAATAGCGGTGATCCGATGGACGATAACAATCATGGAACACACTGCGCCGGCACCATTGCAGCTACCGCAAACAACGCTGGGCAGCATGTGGGCGTGGCGTATAACGTGCGTCTGATGGGGCTGAAATTTCTAAGTGCCTCAGGCTCTGGTGCTACTTCAGATGCGATCAAATGCATCAATTATGGTGTGGCCCATGGGGCGACCATTTTGAGCAATAGCTGGGGAGGTGGGGGTTACAGTCAGTCACTGAATGATGCCATTGCCGCAGCAAGCCAAGCTGGGGTGCTTTTCATCGCAGCGGCAGGAAATTCGGCCACGAATAATGATTTAACCCCCCATTATCCGTCCAATTATGATACGGCCAACATGGTCTCAGTAGCGGCGATTACACGCACGGGAGCACTGGCAAGCTTCTCTTGCTTTGGCCGCACGACAGTGGACATCGCGGCTCCTGGGGTAGAGATCCTTTCCTGCACCGCCACATCTGATACTAGCTATGCTTCCTTTCAGGGGACGAGTATGGCCACTCCGCATGTCGCTGGGGTAGCTGCGCTGGTGAGAAGTCTGCACCCAGCAGCGAGTATGATCGAGTTGAAAAACCGTCTGCTCGTCGCAGCCCGCCCCTTGGCTTCACTGCAAGGGCGGATTCTTACTGGCGGTATGGTGGATGCCAATGCCGCACTGACGGTGGCCGCTGATGGCGTTTTAGAGCTGCGTGCATCGGCTCAGTCTGCACAACTGAATGCCGGGTCGAATGCGGCTATTTACATCATGGTTTCTGACCTACTGCCCGTTACGGGTGCGACGGTCACTGGCACTCTTGGCGCTGGAGCTGTCGTTCCTTTTTTAGACAATGGTGTGTTGCCTGATGTCTCGGCGAATGATGGGACCTACTCGGCTAATTTCAGCGTGCCCCAAGCGCTAAGCACGGTGAACCTGAGTGTCCAGGCGAGTGCGCCCTCAGTAACGGCTGCTTCGGCCACCTTTCCCTTCACCATCATCACCCCGCCAGTGAATGATTTGTTTGCAAACCGAGTGGTGCTTGCCGCTGGCAGCACGCAAACAAGGGGGAGTAACCGCCTAGCTGGGAGTGAAGTCGGTGAGCGCAGAAATCCCAGCACTGCAGGTGGCGTGACTGTTTGGTGGGAATGGGAGGCCGGAAGCAGTGGTAGCTTCACCATCACAACTTCCGGCAGTAGTTTTGATACGACCATGGCTATCTATTCTGGCACGGCTAGTCTCACGGCGATGAACTTGATCGGCTCAAATGATGACTCGTCTGGCCTGACAAGTTCTGTGACCTTTAATGCGGTGACCGGCCAGCGCTTCTTTATCCAAGTTGACGGTTATTCGGGTGATGTCGGAGACATCGTCTTGAACTATCCTGCGCCAGTTAGCGCGAATTCGCCGCCTGTGATTGCCGTCCAGCCGGTAGGCGCGCAGATGATTGTCGGTGATCCATTAAGCCTGATGGTGTTGGCCAATGGAAGCGTGCCGCTGACGTACCAGTGGTTTTTTGAAAATGCCCCGATCTCGAATGCCCGATCAGCTCTTTACACACTGCCTGCGGTTCAAAAAGTGAACGAGGGTAACTACTCTGTGGTGATTACCAACCCATTTGGCAGCATCACCAGCTCTGTGGTTTTTGTCGGGGTAGATCCTATTTCTGTACGTCCGAGTAACGATGCCTTTGCCACAGCTGAAGTTCTGCCAGGTGCAACAGGCCGCGTGAATGGGACGAACCTGCGTGCATCTGCTGAAAGTGGTGAGCCAAATCATGCGTCAGCATCCACCCCGATCGAGTCTGTTTGGTTCCGCTGGACGGCGCCTTCGGATGGGGTGATCTCCTTCAACACCTATGGCAGCTCTTTAGATACGACCTTAGCTGCCTACACCGGCACGGCCGTGGGTGCATTGACGGCGCGTGCCGCAAACAATGACACGGGCGGAGTGCAGAGCTTCATCAGCACTCCCGTCGTCTCGGGGCAGCAGCTCTCCATCGCTGTGGATGGTGCAGGGACTCTGGAAGGTATCTTTTCACTCAATTATTATTTCCAGCCCACGGTGCCCGGTCTGATCAATGATTCTTTTGCCAATCGAAGCATCGTGCCAGGAGTCTCTGCGACGGTGACGGGGAGTAACATCTCTGCCACGGAGGAGCCTGGAGAGCCCATTCACAGTCCCTTGGCAGCGCCGACTGCATCTGTCTGGTGGGAATGGACGGCACCCACCAATGGCGTTGTGGTGGTGGATACTTTTGGCAGTGATTTTGATAGCGTATTGGCCGTCTATACCGGCTCAGACTTGAATGCATTGTCTCTGGTAACAGGTAACGATGATGCAGGCAGCACTGCACAGAGTCGTGCCACCTGGAACTGTGTAGCCGGTCTTTCGTACCTGATCGCGGTGGATGGCCGTGGCAGCGCGGAGGGGACCATCAAATTAAATCTTTCAGCAGGCATCTTTGCGCCAGAAATAGGGGTATCCCAGCCTGAGACTGGGAATCTGGTCGATGGCGTGTCGCAGGTGAATTTTGGCGGAGTGACCTTGGGGCTGAATCGCACCCTCGCATTCACCATCACCAATTCAGGCGGGGCCGATTTGAACGGCTTGGGTATTGTGGTCGATGGGAATTCAATCAGTGATTTTAGCCAACCTGGACTCTCGGCAACGACGCTCCCCGCTGGCCAGTCCACGAGTTTTTTGCTACAGTTTTCTCCCCAATCATTGGGGCAAAAATCCATCACTCTACGCCTGACAAGCAATGACGGAAATGAGAGTCCTTTTGACATCAGCATCGTCGGCTCAGGCTTGCCTGCGATGCCTGAAATCAGCCTGGAGACAGCCGAGGGCAATGTGCTCACCGCTGGAGCGTCCTCAGTTTTCTTTGGCTCTGTGGCGCGCGGGCTTTCTCGATCACAGACCTTTGTGATCCGGAATTTAGGGCAGGCGGCTTTATCCAATATTGCCACCTCACTTAGTGGGCTGCAATCCGGTGACTACAGCTTTCTCACGCTTCCGCCAGCTGTTCTTCCAGCAGGCACCAGCGCTTCTTTTGTGATTCGCTTTTTTCCAGCTGCGATTGGCAGCCGCAGTGCGGTGCTGAGCATCGTGAGCGATGATGCGGATGAGAGTTCATTCCTCATTAACCTCAATGGGCGCGCATCCAACCCAGCGCCAAACTTAGGCTTCCAGATCAGTGAACTAAAAACCACAAATGCCCAAGTTATCGATCATTTTGGCCTCACTGGAGATGATCGAGGTGGCATCGCGCTTTCAAGTACGCGAGTCTTCGTGACTGGGGATTCTGCGACGGCAGGCTATAACTTGGCGGATCTCAGCGATGGAGCCTCAATTGGCCGTGTGGCAAATGGGCTATGTACTGACCTAGCCACCAACCAAGCCTACGTATTGGCGGCAAATGGTACGGAAACCAGTTCTGCGGGCACGGTCAATCAGCTGATCCCGATTCATGCGACGACAGGAGCGCGCACGACTCCCATCATCAATTTGGGGCAAGCCGTCGTCATGGGCTCAGGCAGCGGTATCTTCAGTGGTTATGGCCGAGTGGTGTTGCATACAGGCACAGACGTTTTTGAGGTGCGGGTGCCCAGCGGGGAGGTGATCCCCCAAGGAAGCATGCGGAGGCCGACCTGGAATGCCTCTGAAAACTGGGCGGTTTGGGGAGTTGCTGAGGATTTTGGCGGTTACCTTTACCTAGCCTATGCCACGGGCGCCACGATCACTCGGGCACGAGTTCCAGATGGCGCTACCTCGGTCATCTCCACCTTCACTAACCTGGCCGACATGGCGAACTGGGTGGCCTCTCCCTCGAATAATCGTTGGTATTTTCATCATGAATTCACGAGTCAGTTTGGGGGCGGCAGCGAGATCCTCGGTTTCGCCGATGCAAGCTATTTGATAGGGCCACCGGCAGCAGCTCCAGACATCACCAACTCTGGCACGGCTTTGGCATTCGTGGGAGGCGGATTTTTTTATCAAATCACAGCTACGAATCAGCCAACGAGCTTTTCTGCCACGAGTTTGCCACCAGGCTTGGTCGTGAATCCTGCGAATGGATCCATCATCGGCATTCCGACGGCTGTGGGTGTTTATGACTGCACTTTAAAAGCAACAAACGAAGTCGGTTCAGACAGTCAGATCATCCGAATCACCACACGCATGCCACTGCCTTCTTTGAGTGATGATTTTGATCCAGGTATTGATGGAAATCTGTGGTCTGAGTTTGGTGGCACTGTGACTGCAAACACCCTAGGCCAGCAGGCAGGCGCAGGCTCCACGGGAAACAGCCTCTATTTTGCAGGAGAGGGAAGCCGCTTCGCAACGACTTACCCGATTGATACGCGGACTCTGACAGCGGTTTCGTTCACAGTTGCGCTAGCCAACGGCCCGTCAGGAAATTGGGAGTCTGTGGATACGGGTGAGGAGCCTGTGCTGGAGTATGCACTCGATGGCAGGAACTTTACTCGTCTTGGTGGCCCGTATTACAATCGTGCCTGGCGTAGTTATGTGGTGGCTATCCCAGCTGCGGCACGATCAGTGGCGACGAGTTTCCGCTGGCGGCAGCTGAGTGCTTCTGGGACGACCTTTGATCAGTGGGCCCTGGAAGATGTGGTCATTGGTTCGGGCACTCCACTTGCTCCAGAGATTTCTGTGGATTCACCTCTGGGTACAGAAATGGTTTCAGGGGTTTCTACCGTGAGCTATGGCGGCGTGGGCGTGACCTTGACCTCTAGCCGCAGTTTCACGGTGCGTAATGATGGCGGAGCAGAACTCAACCATTTGAATGTGATGGTGACCGGTGCCGATGCGAATGAGTTCCGAGTTCAGTCTCCGCCGGCCGCTTCTATTCCATCTGGTGCAACGTCATCTTTTAACCTCATTTTTGCACCCACCAGTCCTGGTCTAAAGCAGGCGAATCTGCGCATCGCCAGCAATGACGCTGATGAATCTATTTTTCAGTTAGTCGTGACTGGCTCAGGATTGGTCTTAGCTCCGGATATAGCCGTTGAGCAGCCGTCGGGTTCTGGTCTTGTGGATGGAGTCTCTACCGTGAACTTTGGGAACACTCTAGCCACGCAAGCTGTGCAACGAACATTTACCATTCGTAACACAGGTGTCGATCAACTTGGCGGCATCGCTCTCAACATCCTCGGCCAGGATGCCGATTTATTTACAGTGGTCTCCAGCCCCAGCTCAACTGTCTCTGCGGGTGGCTCAACGAGTTTTACGGTCAGATACCTGCCAACGATTCAAGGTCAGCAGTCTGCCGTCTTACTGATCACGAGTAATGATCTAGATGAAAACCCCTTTGAAATCACCTTGGCTGGCACAGCAGATGCGCCGCTAGCTTATTATTCTATTTTTGCCAATCAGGCTTATGTTTCGACCGCTTCTGGCAGCACGTATGCTCGGATGGTTCAGCTCCTGCAAGAAGCTGGGAATGCCGTGGTCGATTTTACAGGCACCACATCTACAGATTGGGATGCTGCATTCAACGCTGATGCGGTGCTCATACCGCCGCTTGAAGGCTTACCCATTCCGATGGATCAGGACTCGGCGGATCTCATCCGACTACGCACGGCTCAGGGGAAGTGTCTCATCGTGGTGGGCAAGAATTTGAGCTACCTTTCCTCAGATGCAGCCTTTCTTAACAGCACTTTTGGTTGGTCACTGATTCAAGGAAGTTATTATAATTCGAATTTTCTAAACCTGCGCATGCCGACAAATCGGTTCCCACAATCACCGAATGTGATTGCGCCAAGGAGTTCCAGTGCACCAAAGTTCAAAGATGCCTCACTGCCGATCGGAGCCCAGCGCATTTATGCAAATGATGTGACAACGATGTCCTTTTATAAAGGCTCAATCGCTTACACAGCGGATGAAATCACCCTCGGAACCAGCGAATTTGATGCCTTTTTTGGAAATCTCTGCCCCTTCATCTTGCGCAACGGAAGTATTGCAGACATGCGGGTGCAGACTCCAGATGCAACGATGCAAGCTGACACTGGAGCGGAGATGGATCTGGGGGCGACCGCTGTGGGGACGACGACCACTTATGGGCTAAACATAACGAACACCGGCTCTCAGCCACTGACGGGTCTACAGGCCTCTTTCTCTGGCGTGAATGCCACTGATTTCTCCCTGGCAGCCGCGCTTCCAGCCCAGTTGGCTGAGGGGGTGAAATACACGGTCAATGTGCGGATGAGACCTTCCGCATCAGGAATCAGAACCGCAAAGCTGACATTGACCAGCAATGCCTACTACTCGCCAGTTTTCGAGGTGCAACTCAGCGGCACAGGAGGAGTCGGCGCGCCTGAGTTTTCGATACCATCTTCTTCCTTTGATGAATCAGAGACGCTCACCAAAGCGCCCCTCTTTTTCGCGTCGAATTACTCATCTGTGTCCTCCAGAGCTGTAACGATTTATAATCTGGGCACTGCCCCGCTTGGCATCAAGTCCGTTGAGATTACAGGTCGATTTGCAGGCGATTTCATCCTAAGAGACCGCAGCCCTTTAAGCCTGCAAATTCCAGTGGGTGGAATGATGTCTATCCCCGTCACTTACCGTGGCTCCTTTTTTGAGCCAGCCGTGGCTCAGATGAGGATTCTAACCAATGACACGTCAGAGAGCGTCTTTGATTTAATGCTGATCAATGGAGATCAAAACTTTCCGTCAATCTTTGTTAGTAACGATACAGATAATCGCTACCACTATGAAACCAGCAATCTCAGTTTTGGCACTTTAACTTTAGGCTTATCCACGGTGAAAAGATTCACGATTGGGAATAATGGAGGATTTAATCTGACCGGCATTAGCCTAACTAAATCAGGGCCACACGCGGCGGATTACATTGTCTCTGCGCTACCAACCAGCTCATTGATACCGGGTGCCAGCCAGAGCTTCACGGTGACATTTAATCCAAAAAATGGCGGATTCCGAAATGCCACATTAAGACTCACGAGTAACTCGGTCTTTGATAACCCGCTAATCATCAATCTTTCTGCGTATGTGGACGCCGCTGAGATTCAGGTAGCAGATGCAGTGCAGACAAATAACATTTATGTGGATGGTAAAAGTCAGCTGCCTTTTGGACTCAATCTAAGGAGTGGCCAGTCGGTGACACGCGGACTCATGGTCTCTAATCAAGGCACCCGCCCAATGACTATCGGCGAGACCGTGATTGATGGGCCAAATGCAGCTGCTTTCAGCATCACTCAGTTTGATACAGAGGTGCTGAACCCATCTGGTTTTTCACCTCTAGGACTACGCTTTCAGGGCAGCCTGCCAGGCACTTACAATGCCACGCTGCACATCGTGAGTAGTGATGTGGATGAGTCCCCCTTTGATCTAAAGTTAACGGCTCATGTGGCCGAGCCTGATATTGGTTTAGAGTTATCTCCAAAGCGTACTTTGACTTCCAACTTGGATGTGGTGGAGTTTGCCGATGTGAAGGCACCCACGCTGGTGAGCCGTAAAATCACGATTCGCAATCTTGGCAACGCAGTGCTGAATTTAAACTCTGCGACGATTACCGGCCTGGGCTCGGGCAGCTTTGGATTGAGGGATTTCTCTCCAATCGCCATCCCACCAAAGGGTAGCACAGCGGTCTATCTGGACTATTCAGCCACTGCTCAGCGGAATTTGGCAGCTAGTTTCAGAGTCATGAGTAATGACCCTGATGAGGCGGTCTTTCATCTAGATCTCCTCGGCATTGGCCACCAGGAATATGCCCCGCAAGTGCTTGGAGCGGTGCAAGATCAGATCGCTTATGCAGGCCAGCCTGTCAGTTTTGTGAGCCAGTTCGAAGGCTATCAAAGCAACGTTTACCAGTGGTTCAAAGGCCCAACGCCAGTCAAACGTATCCCCCGATCAAACTCACGCATGCTGACCCTACCCGCGGCGAAGTTGGATGATGGAAGGTTTCACTATTATGTTACCGCCGTGAATCCAGGGGGACAGGCGCAGACGGCACCAGCTGTGCTAACTGTGGTGGAGCGAAAGTCCACGATCACCAGCTTACCAGAGGGGGCAGAGGTCAGCTTTAGCGTGAATGCCACAAGCAGTGCTCCGCTTTCTTATGTCTGGTTTAAAGCTGGCGTGCCCCTAATTGCGGACACTCGTTTCACTGGCCTAGATGGGCCGGTGCTAAAGATTTCCAATTTGGAGCTAGCAGATGCCGGCATCTACAGCTGTGAGGTGACAGGCACCGCTGGCGCTTTATTTTCGGGTCAGTCCACTTTAGGCGTCTATAATACTGGCCCTGAAATCATGGGTGATCCGCTCATCCTCCCGAGCACTGGATTAGCTCAAGAGTACAGCTATGAAGCACCCCTCAACCCAGCCAGTGGTGTGGCTGTTTCATACACTGCAAAAGGCCTTCCACGTGGGCTAGTGCTGAATGCTCAGACGGGTATCATTTCTGGCAGGGCGACGCAGCTCAGCCCAGCTGGTGGACGCTTAAAGTTCAGTCTGACAGCAACGAATTCCTTTGGCTCAAGCACGGTGCAGGCAGAGTTAGAGGTCACTGGATTACCTGCTGGCGTGGCTCGGGATTATTCAGGCATGATCGCCCGTGGCTCAGTGAATGGTGAGCTAGGCGGGCGTGCAGATTTCACCATCTCAAACATCGGCAGACTCACGGGCAAACTACGTTTAGGAAAAAGCACCCTCACTTTACCCTCCAGCCTGATTACCTGTCTGACTCAGAGCCAGGAGATCAAGATCGGCGTGACGATCCCACGCCCTGGTCTTTCAGCCTTAAAGTTGGACATGACCCTCAGTTACAGTCCAGAAATGCAGTTCATCTCGGGTGGCATCACTGGGCAAAATGTGGTGGATTGTCCTGTCACCTCATGTTGGCCGCGCCTCATTGGCACTCTCTCCGAGACTTCCGTTTACTCAGGTTATCACACCTTTTCGATGAGTATTCCCACGCCGCTGATCGGCGCAGAGTCCATACCTCAGGGCCAGGGTTATGCTTCCTTTACCATTCCCCCCAAAGGCGGTGCATTCTCCTTCGTGGGGCGCCTGCCAGATGGGGATGCTTTTACAGCGGCTTCACTTTTGGCCGTGGGCGGAAACTGCACGGTTTATACGATGCTGCCGAGTGCGGGCAGTTTGCATGGAGAGATCCTTTTACCCGCGCCAACACAGACCCTGCTTCAGGGAGACCTTACTTGGTCAAGACCTGCCTCTCTCAAAGGCAATTACATGGACGGACTCGGCCCTCTGAGCATGGGGCTCTTGGGTGGGCGCTTCACGGCAACGAGTCGCACACAGATTGTTCTTGGAAAGACTCTGCCAGCCACTCCTGGTAATGCCCGCTTGGCTTTCCTTCATGCGGGGCTTCTGGGACCGCCGACCGTAGTGGATCGTCTCTTAGATCTAACGCCAGGAACTAAGCTCAGCTTCCCAGGCGTGGGCATCACCAACACCACTTTTACAGTCAACGCCATTACAGGTGTCTTTGGCGGTAAATTCAATTTCAATGAACCGCACCCCTACATTCCTGGTGCAGCCCGCATCCTGCGCTCTGCCACCTATCAGGGGCTGATCATACCGAGTGGCACGCGACAGATCGGACGCGGTTACTTCATGCTTCAGCAGTTGCCAAAACCCATCTTCCCACAGCCGCGCGTGCAGCCTTCACTATCAGGCTCAGTTCTTTTTGAGTGAAGCGTCCGGCGTCCTGGCCACGAAAGAGGAAGCGATCAACTCGGACGACGCTTTTGGGTTCATGGCAGAGGCTCAGCAAACGTGACTGTCTGCATTCCTCCATCCATCGTAAATTGGGCCCCGCCACGGATAATCCTAAAATTCCGCCTGCCGAGAAAGCCTTTTCTGAGGGGTTGGGACAGGCCACGCTCATCGCGCCATGCCTGAGCATGGGACGGCGCGAGCCACGACCACCCACGTCTTGCAAGACCTCGTGGAGAAAAAAGCCTTTGTTCGCACCGGAACCTTCAAGAGCACCCGCTATCCTCTATACTTCACGCTTAAGCCATAGCCATTCGGCAAAGAGCTTGGCCATGTGCGGCGCAGAACTGAGGCAGAGTTAGAGGCCGTCACGCCCGAATCAGAGAACATTCACCGCAGCACCGCCGTCCACGACGATTCCCTGCCCTGTGATGTAAGCACCGGCTTCACTGGCCAGGAGGAGTGCAGGTCCGGCAAGCTCACGAGGCGCAGCCCAGCGCTTCAAAGCGGTACGATCGGCGAAGTATTGCTTCTCCTCGTCATTCAGGAGTTTCCCAGGCATGTCGGTCAAAAAGGGGCCTGGGCAGAGGCAATTCACGGTGATGCCATAAGGCCCTAGATCCAGAGCGCTGGCACGCGCAAGGCCAATCAGCGCTGCCTTGCAGGCACAATAGACATTTCGTTTCAGGCGGCCACCCACGCCTAAGACGCTGGAGATATGGATCACGCGTCCCCACTTCCGCGCCTTCATTCCAGGCACCAAAGCGCGGGTCAGTGACATCACGCTGGTCAGATCTACCTCCACATTCCGATCCCAAACGTCATCGGTGATTTCATCAATGGCCTGGGGATTGTTGATGCCTGCATTATTGACCAGAATGTCGATCTTACCGAGCCGGCTTTCAGCTTCGACGGCCAGACCGCGCACCTGAGCACGATCAGCCATGTCGGCGACCATCCACTCCACACGCACGGAAAGTCCCGCACCGATTTCAGCTGCGGCAGCCTGGAGTTCATCCGCGTTGCGACTGGAGATGAAAACATCTGCTCCTGCTTCCGCAAAGCCACGAGCCATGGCCTTGCCAAGCCCTTTGCTACCGCCGGTTACAAGCGCACATTTGCCAGAGAGATCAAAAAGAGGAGATGCCATAACCTCCCGAATAGCACGAAGCTAGCTCATGAAAAGTCAAGATTCCGAGAGGCGCGTTTTGAGTTAAGTGTTGAGAGCGAGTAGGAAGAGGCGGCTCGGTCCTCTCTATCCTTCTCTTGGCCCATTCCATCGACGCTTGGGAATAAAGGGTTCCTTTGGCGGTGGGCTCGGAGGCGTTTTCTGTCCATCAATGACTCCGTCTCGGGCGTCAATTTCATGGGCACGCAATGCGACAGATTGACGATCCAATACCTTGGCTTCTTCAAGGAGTTCGAGAAGTGTTTCAATCACAAGACCAGCCTGACAAAGATCATGCTCTAACTGTTCCACTCTTTTTTCCATGCCCTGGTTCTTAGATTCTTGGACTCTTCGTTTCTGCTCCAAGTGAAAGCGCTGACGAGACTGCTCCCTTGCAATGATCGCGCCCTGATTTGCGATCTGATTCAAATAACTTGCCTGTGCTTGCTCAGGAAAGAAAAGATCTAAAAAGTTCATGGCCTTCATTAGCATGCGCCCCATGTATCGGCCAATAAAAAACTTCTACAGACCATGTTCTGGATGCAGACCGAGTGCAGCCTTAGGTCCTGATGGTGAAGATCACTTGTTTAAGCCCTGAAAACGCCTGAACAGTCC
Organism: Verrucomicrobiaceae bacterium; assembly: GCA_027486585.1. GTDB lineage: Bacteria > Verrucomicrobiota > Verrucomicrobiia > Verrucomicrobiales > Verrucomicrobiaceae > Prosthecobacter. The sequence goes on from JAIXOU010000081.1 coordinate 106,400, forward strand.
TCTCCACGGGCTGTCCGAGCAGGCGCTCCAAGACTTCACATTCGATGTCCGCCAATCCTGGATACTTCTGCATCAGTGGTGCTAGAGGCAGATGGTAATCCACCAGTCTCAGTGCACCCGTCTGCGAAGTTTCCACCATGCACATGTGGCCATTTATCGTGCGGAGGCGGGCAAGCGTGATGGCTTTATTCTCAAGTGAGGTTTCCTTTTGCAGCTTCAATGCCCAGACATCCGCTTTCGTCTGGAACCAAGAGTGCAGCAGTTTTTCAGGTGCCGTCGGTCCAAAGTTACGCTCAGCCTGCGCCAGCAGGTCCAAAATCAGCTCGCAACCGACCGAAGGAAACAAGGGATCCATTTTCACCGTCAGCCGATAGAGTTTTTCCGGCCGACCATGTGGGACGGAGCGACGGAAACTATCCAGGCAACCGTTTTTCTCCATCTCCACGCAGTGTTGCTTCACCCCCATGTAACTCATCTTCATGTGCTCTGCCAACTCGCGCACGGTCATTCCATGAGAATGCTTGAGGTGATGAATGATGTCCACCACAGGCGAATGGAAAAGAGTGCGAAGAATGGTCAAAGCCATAAGGAGAGAAGATCAGTCAGCGGACATCGTGGAGGAATAACAGCAGATAGGATTCACGCCATGATAGCCTTGGCAACCCTCGCTGATTCCTCGGCCCCTGATAGATAGGCCAAAAGAGTCAGCCCAAAATCCAAAGCTGTGCCAACACCGCGCGAGGTGATCAGATTTCCATCCATGACCACACGCTGGTCTGGCTTTGCATCCAAAAGTTCCGAATAGGTCGAGTCATGCGCTGTGTAGGCTTTGCCATTCAACAAGCCCGCCTCATGCAGAACTAAAGGGGCGGCACAAATCGCAGCTATCGCTTTCCCGGCACTAGCAAAGATGCGGGCGGTGGTTAGAACGCGCGCATCCACACGAAGAGCCGCCACCTGCGGACCACCCGGAATAAACAGCAGATCAAAAGTACTGACATCGACCTCCGCAAACTTGGCATCTGCATGCATCGTGATACCACTGCGGCCAGTGACATGGATGCCCTCACCCATCGAAGTGATGATCACCTCAACACCGCCACGGCGAAGAAGATCAACGGGCGTGATGGTTTCAATTTCTTCAAAGCCATCAGTAATGAGGCAGAGGACACGTTTACTCATCGCTGTTCATAGCACGAAATGCTCATGAATCAAAAGGCTGTCGTGAATACCATCGACGCCGAGTCTGCAATGAGTCACAAAAATACCCAGAGCCGCCAGTTTGCGAGTAGCGAAGACTTAGCGCAAAGCTCATGATAGGCATAGCTTTAGAAACGACATATCCCCATGGGCAAAGAATTCGACACCACACCGCAAAACGTCCCTCACGTCTCGACTCAATACCGCACGATCTGCACACCCGTGCCCCATCCAGACTCTTTGCAGCACATTGAGCGCAGCCGTAAATTTGAACCCTTGTCGATGCGTGGCATGCCCCCCATTGTATGGGATCGGGCAGAAGACATTTCCATCTTTGATAAGTATGGTAATCGCTGGCTGGACTGGAGCAGCGGTGTGCTGGTGACAAATTGTGGCCACGGCGTGCCTGAAGTCCGCCAGGCCATCATTGATCAGGTGAATAGTGGCCTGATTCACAACTACGTTTTTCCCAGCGAAGAACGCCCTGAATTGGCTGAACTCATCGCCAGTGTCTCTCCGGCAGCTTTGCAAAAAGTATTTCTACTCAGCAGCGGCAGTGAAGCCACTGAATGTGCCATCAAGCTTTCCCGTGCCCATGGCATCCAGGTCGGTGGCCGTGAGAAAATTGGCATTGTTGGCTTCGAGCGCGGTTATCATGGTCGCACCATGGCCAGCCAGCAAGCCGGTGGCATGGCGGGGCAAAAAGCTTGGATTGTGAACCTTGATCCAGCCATCATCAATGTGCCGTTCCCGGATCAGTATTGGGAAGAAGACAGCAGCTTTGAGGGCTTCCTCCAAGGCATTGAAAAAAGCGGACTTAAACCCAGCCAAATTGCCGGAGTGATCATGGAAAGTTACCAGGGAGTAGGCCCTGACTTTGCGCCGGTGGAATACATCCAAAAACTTCGGGCTTGGTGTACCGAGCATCAAGTCGTGCTGACTTTTGATGAAGTGCAATCAGGCTTTGGCCGCACCGGTAAGTTTTGGGCTTTTGAACATTATGAGGTGGTGCCAGACCTCATCTGCTGTGGCAAGGGCATCTCCTCTTCCCTGCCCCTAAGTGCAGTCATCGGCAGTGCAGAAATCATGGACATGTTCCCCCCTGGATCGATGACCAGCACCCATTCTGGCAATCCTGTCTGCTGCGCAGCGGCCATTGCCAACATTCGCAAACTTCTGCGGGAAGATCTCACCGGCAACGCAGCACGACTCGGCCCCATCTTGCATACAGGCTGCAAAAGCATTCAGGCCAAGCACCCTGAAGTGATCGGCAATGTCACCTGTGCAGGTTTTGTAGCTGGGATCCAGACTGTAAAACGTGGCACCAAGCAGCCCGATCATGATTTGGCGCATCGAGTCATTGAACTCTGCTATCAAAAGGGCCTGTTGCTCTTTGCTCCGGTAGGTGCCTGGGGACAGACGGTCAAAATCTGCCCACCTCTGACCATGCCTCGTGAAGCCTTGGAAGAGGGACTTCTAGTGATGGCCCAAGCTTTTGATGAAGCTGTGGCCGAGATGCCTACGGCATGATTCACTTCACGATCATGCTCGGGATCAACTCCTTGATAAATGCCTTTGTATCCTCAAGGGCTGCTATCTCGGAATAGGCATCATCAAGTCCACCTATCGACTGCTTAATCGGCACAAAAAACATCATCAGCGCCCAGCGGTGATTGATATTTTTGATGAACGCATCTGTATAAGTTTTGATAACATGTCCCTGATATGAAGCGCTAGTAGCCTCGTCTGAGCCTTGATACCAAAACACACTTAGCGCCTTAACACGCATCTTTTGGCCCGACTCGTTTTCCACCTCACGATACATATTCATGAGCGTTGCGTTGATTTCTTTTCCCGTTCCGATATCAACGGGAATAGTGGTCGAGCTACCAATCTTCCAGCCCTGAGCTGGCAAGCAGACATCAGGTGGATGAAGTGACCTTTTTTCCGCACCACTCAAGACGGCTGTGGCTAGGATCACGCGATCCGGTTTGGTGAAAACCCGACGCTCAATCTTCACATCTTCCGCGAGAATGGATTGCTCACGGGAGGTCATGGGTTGATCACTGCTGGCATAGCTTCCGAGTATGCTTGGCATCTCAGCTCGAATACCGGCGGGCGCCACGTGATAACTGGAATCTGACATCATGCAGATCACTAATCCGCCGCCCAAAATGACCAGGATGGAAGCAAATGGCAGCCATGGAAGCGACGGTGGGCCAACTTCAATATTCGTTTCTTTGACCCCAGGCTTACCACGATCAAGCCATCTCTCCAGCTGTGTGCAAAGCGCGAACATGCCGGACAAGGCGACCCCAAAGACAGCAAAGCCTGCCATGCTATGGTAAAAACTCATTTCCTGCTGACCATCAATGTTCCGACCCACTGCAAATTCTGTACCGAACCAAAGACTACCTAGTGCAAGCAAGACCATGCGCACCATGTTTCCCACCATGGCTAGCGGAATAGCACTGGCAAAAAGAATTCCCCGGGGAAGCCAGGTCTTCAATGATAGCCAGCCATAGAGCGCGCTAATCATCATCAAGGAAAAGAGAGATCGAATGCCACTGCAGGGCTCTTCGACATCCAGCTGAAAAAGCTGCCCACGGACTAATCCGCTTGTCGCATCAGCCGCCGAGTGCAGGCCAGTCCCTTCCCGCACGACATCTACGCCAACCAGATTCAGCATCACGCTGGAGGCCTGTGCCGTAAGATGTCGCAGAGGCACAGCCATCAAATTTTCCAAGGGTAACATCGGCCAGGTGAACACCAAAAAAGCCCAAGGAAAAAACAGCTGCCGGAACCAAGCCAACCCACCGATCGCTAAGATCAAACCCAGAGTGATGAGTTGTGCCGAAAGATAGCCGGGATAGGCCGTATCCACCTTGAAGCCGAACCAATAAAAAACCATGCCTAGAGTCAAAACGGGAATCCCAGACCAATGTGCGTGCATCGGCAATGCAGACAAATTGGCCCTCATTCTCCAAACAAGCCAAGCCACAATGAATGGAGTGAACAAACAAAACCACCACTCAGCATCTTGATTTGCCTTTCGAATAATGCCCCCGAAAACACTGCTACGCTGCTCAAAATCCCAATGCTGATATGGCCACACGCCAAGAAGCAGGACGAGAAATACAGCGGCTAGCACCCACAAGACGCGACGTCGAAGTAGCTCGTTTGCAGAAAACTGCATGGGTTGAGGAAGATCTGGCATGGATAAGTTGAGCATGACTCTAGCGACGACATTGATCAATAACAAGACTTCCTGTGCTAGATTTTTGTTTCAGTTTGCAGATTGATTCCGTTGAATTCAAAGCCATTAGAATGTCTTAAAAATGCCCGCCCCTGACCAAGACAAATCCGCCAAGAGTAAAACCAACAAAATTGGTACTGAAATGAGTCATGATAAGAACTCGATCCTACCGGAAGTAAGCCACGCCAAACGGGACAATCATCGCCAACATCGCGTCAGCTGGCCCGCCTTTGTGATGATTCAATTCCTCATCTTGCTGGGGATCGTCATGTTCTACAAATCAAGCGTCGCGCCAAAAATCAATCAAGGCGCAGTCTCCACGGGTCAGGCACTAGGCCAATCCGAGGCCAATTTAACAGCCAGTCTGAATCGTGCAGAATCACAAATTTCAGCACTGCAAAAGCAACTGGATGCCCAGGCTGAAGAAAAAGAACACACCAAGGCACAGGTACAAGAAATGACTGACCGCGTAGCCTTGGTTCTCAAACAGTCCTCCTTTCTGCCCTCTGGAGAAAAGACAAGAATGGGGGCTTCAGACGCGGCTGAGGTAGCCAGCATGATGCCTTCCGTCTCACCTAGCACCAGTGAACTCATTTTACTCAAGGAACGCAACCGGCTCAGTGAATACGCAGACAAAGCCATCGCCATTGGCAGCCGAGATGATTTACAGGCCATTGTGGATGCCATGTTTGACCCAGCGATGAAGCATCTCAATCATGCCTGCCAGGCTGAGTTTAAACGTGTTCAAAACTACTATGAATACAGCATCAGCATTGATCCAGGATTTACACTGCCAATTCAGGACCTTTTCAAAGACGGCTCCATCCGTGCAGAAGCGGACATAACCCATGCGCAGCTCACTGGTCTGCTTCAAGACTTCAAGCAGCCATGGGAATTCCGTCTCAGAAGCGCTTTCCTGCTCCGTGCCAGCACGGATAAAAGCACGAATGAGATTCTTTTAAAGGCACTCAAAGAGGATCCATCGCTTGATGTAGCCAAGCAGGCCCAAACAACTTTTGAAAAGCGAGTCGGCCGTAAGTTTCGACTCTTTGATCTGCCGACCATCGAAGCCTGGTGGGAAACTCAAAAGAGCAAATAAACCCAATCAATCAGCCACCTTCACCCGCAGGGTGGGCGGTGAATTCCGTTGGTTTTCTTTACTGGCAAAAGCATGGGCCAACCCATTGCGATCCGTCTCATTGGTCTCGCGACAAAGGATGAGCGACAAGGTGCCGTTCGTGTCACTACGCAAAGCTTCAGCCAATGCGGTACTCTTCACGGAAAAAGCACCGCGCGTCGTGCCCTGGGGCATCATAAATGAACCAATGCAAACCGTCTCTTCTGCAATAGGTGAAGTGCGATGCTTTGGCTGGTCATCATGGGCAGGAGCATTCCTCCAGTTAAGTTCAGACTCACGCCATTGGTCCGCATCCTCGCGCGTTAGGGCATAAAGGCGAAAAGTTGCGTCTGGAACGAGCGATGCAAAGCCGAGATCGCTTGGCTCGACATTGATCACAAACTCAGCCTCTTCGATCTGCTTACCTTTGAAGCGGGAGATATCAAAAGCCATGTAAGCTTTGCGATCTAACTTACCATCAAAGGTCGAATGTTTCACACGCAGGTAAGACTCTTGACCTGTGACTTTGACATTGGGATTGGATTGAATCCATGAATCCCGCCCCTCACCAAAAGCCGTCGTAACAGCTTGCCAACCATCACCGAGATCTTTAATCGTTTCAGGCAACCAGCGACCCGGCTCTGCTTCGCGTTCGGCATCAGGATTCACCGCACTTGCCAGAAAACCACCATAATCTGCCCGCTCTCCGGCACGCAGTTCCTTGGATTTTGACTCACCCTTGCGTTGCACTTCGACCAGACCTTTGATCACATGCACTAGGCATTTACCATCATCACCAGCACTCACACCAAAACGAGTCCCCCAGTCCACCACCTTTGTCTCAGGCGTGTAAATGGTAAAGCCCTTAGCCTGATCTGGCACATCTGCAACGACAGTGCCTTTACGCACTCGACATTCCATGCTGGAAAGGACCTCCAAGCTAACAGGAGCCTCCATCACCACCTCAGCACCACTTTTGAATTGAAGCGTCGCCATGCCTTCCACCAAATCCAGCAGTCCAGGCGTTAAAAGCCCCCCTTCAAGGGTTGGCAGAGCACTGTTGCCCCACTTGCATGACTGAGCTTTCACCAGTGTGGCCACAGGCGCCGGTTCTGCCGTGAGAAGCCAAACAGCCCCGGCTGCGACCAAGGCAGCTGCCGCGGCTGTCATCATATGCCATGGCCAAGCACGAGGCTGAACATGAGCAGACTCAAAAGCTGGCTTAGCCTGGAAAGCGGCCTCTTCCATGTCACGTAGCTGGGCATCCATCAGGGCCATCCGCGCAATCAAGGGCAGAACCTCAGCATGGTCATTGATCAGGGCATTGAGTCTTAGCGCCTCGGCCTCCGTCGCCCTGCCGTCCCGGGCTTTTTCCCAAAGTTCACTTAAGTTCCACTGTTCTTGAGCTGTCATAAAGATGTCTATTTTCAGGCCATTTCAGCGGCCATTTGTTTCTGAACACACTCCATGAGCGTCATGCGGACACGACTGAGAGCCCGATAAACAGCGGCTTCTGTGCGATTGACGCGCTCAGCCACCTGCTCGATTTCCAAATCATCGTAATAGCGTAACTGCATGAGTTGTCGGTGCTCTATGGGCAGCCGCGCCATGCAATGCCTCAGCGCCTCATGTCGCTGAGGCAGTTCCGATGCCAGCTCGCTCACGGCCGCCCCAAGAGCCTCCAAAGTGACCTCATCCAGCGGCAAATGCTCACGCTTTTTCTGACGCCGATGGGAAAGAATTTGATGAAACGCAATCTTACGTGCCCAAGCCAAAAAGTTAGTGCCCAATTCAAAATCAGCGAAGTGCTTCCAGAGCAAAAGCTTCGTCTGTTGCAGAATATCCTCAGCAGACGAATCACGAGGCACAAGACTATGAACATACATCGACAACGCCCGGTCATGGGTGGTCAGCAATTCAAGAAAGGAAGTCGTTCGATCTGTCATAGAGAATAGGCAGCAACGTTTAAAGGCCCGTCAACAGCCACTTTGGACAGATTTTTGGTTCTTTTTGAATCTTGAATGCAAAGCTGTCTGGGCATGGCCCACCAAAGTCGAGCGCAACATCTCTGAGCGGGGCACGTTGTACGGCCATCATGAAAGTTATCCTCTGTTTGCTGCTCCTCGCCACGCCGATCCTTCACGCTCAAAAAGCCAAAGGCGGTGGAAAGAAGGCCGTCGTCAAGCTCACTGCCGAGCCAGTCAAGGCAACTGAGGTGGTTTATAAAACGACCCCACAAGGTGAACTGAAGTTGCATGTGTTTGCCCCAGCAGGCGAAGTGCAAGCGGCCGTGCAGCGCCCCTGCGTCGTCTTTTTCTTTGGTGGCGGTTGGAAGAGTGGCTCCTACCTCCAGTTTGTGCCGCAGGCAGAGTATCTGGCTACGCGTGGCATCATCGCCATTTCAGCCGACTATCGTATCCAGAGCCTTCACAAGACCACACCCGACAAGGCCGTGGAAGATGCCAAGAGTGCCATTCGCTGGGTGCGTGGCCATGCCGTCGAACTTGGCATTGATCCTAGCAAGGTCATTGCCTCCGGTGGCTCTGCTGGCGGCCACCTTGCGGCCTGCACCGCCCTCTGCGCTGCCTATGATGCCGAGTCTGATGAAAAGACCATTTCCGCCAAACCCAACGCGATGGTGCTCTTCAATCCCGCCATGAACATTGCCACGCTTTTCAAGCAGCGCGATACGGGTGACAACTCCATGAATCTAGAAATGGCCGAGGCGATCACACCCAATAATTTTGTCAGCAAAGACACACCTCCAGCCATTCTCTTCTTCGGCACTGCCGACAAACTCAAGGCTGGTGGTGATGAGTATGTGGCCAAAGCCAAAACGCTGGGCCTACGCGCCGAAATGTGGAGTGCCGCTGAGATGCCCCATGGTTTCTTCAACAAGGAACCCTGGATTCAAGTCACCACAAAACAGATGGATGTGTTCCTGACCTCACTCGGCTATCTCGGTGGCGCACCAACGATCCAACTGCCAGAGAAGGCTCCCGCTTTGGTTAAGGAGTGAAATGGGTCTGATCCGAGCAAAAAGTTCAGTTACACCTTCATTTGCGACATCAAAAAACAGGCATTCAAAAAAGAAAGTGCAGGCAACTGCAAAACTTACTTGCCAAACGTTTTACGTAGTCCATAATCGCGGCCCTTCCGAAAGGATGGGAATGGGTAGGTGCCCGAGCGGTTAAAGGGGGAAGACTGTAAATCTTCTGGCTTACGCCTACGTTGGTTCGAACCCAACCCTGCCCACCATTTTCATCCTTTTCGGGGCACGTTGCCAAACTCAAAAACGTGCCTTATGTCCGATCCACTTCGGCTCTCATTCCTTCAGCTCGGAGCCAATTCAATTCTATGACTCCCTCTTTTAATGAAGCGCTGCGTTATTGGCTCAAGCTGGGTTTCATTAGCTTTGGCGGACCTGCGGGCCAGATTGCCATCATGCACCAGGAGTTGGTGGAAAAGCGCCGCTGGATCAGTGAAACACACTTTCTCCATGCACTGAATTTCTGCATGCTCTTACCGGGACCCGAGGCACAGCAACTGGCCACTTATCTGGGCTGGCGTCTGCATGGTGCCAAGGGAGGGATTGCCGCGGGTTGCCTCTTTGTGCTGCCCTCGGCCCTCTTGCTATACGGGCTGAGCTGGCTTTACATGGCGGGCGGGCATTTACCCTGGCTTGCGGCGCTTTTTCATGGGCTAATGGCTGCCGTGATCGCGGTCGTTCTTGAGGCTGTCTTGCGCATTGGCAAAAAATCCCTCAAAAGCCCCACACTTTGGGCTGTGGCTATGATGTCTTTCGTCTCCATTTACTTTTTCCACCTCTCTTTTGTCTTCATCGTGCTGATGACGGCCTGGCTGGGATGGGTCGGCCATCGTCTCTACCCAACTCAATTTCCTGCAAGCAAAGGCCACGGCAGCTTCAAGGAAGATAGTCAGCCCAGTCTCCCGTTACCCCCAGCGCCACGGGCTTCCTGGAAGCGCAGTCTGATCATCACGGGCCTCTGTCTCAGTCTCTGGAGCCTGCCACTTTTTCTCGTCGCCTATTGGCTTGGCTGGAGCAGCACGCAGGCCCAGCAGGGACTGTTCTTTAGCAAAGCGTCCTTGGTCACCTTTGGCGGTGCCTATGCCGTGCTTCCCTATGTGGCCCAGCAGGCGGTGGAGATTCATGCTTGGCTGACCCACGCCCAGATGATGAGTGGACTAGCCCTAGCCGAGACCACGCCAGGCCCACTGATCATGGTATTGCAATTCGTCGGCTTCGTCGGCGGCTGGCAGCATCCGGGAACACTCAGCCCGCTGCTAGCAGCAACCGTCAGCTCGCTGATTACGACTTGGAGCACTTTTGTGCCCAGCTTTCTTTTTGTGTTCCTCGGTGCACCCCACATCGAGAACCTCTCGGAGCGTCAACGATTCAGTGCGGTGCTCACAGCCATAACGGCCGCTGTCGTTGGGGTCATCCTCAATCTCGGCCTCAAATTCACCACTCACGCTCTTTGGCCCACTGGCGATCAACTGGATTCCTTCGTGGCCATTCTCGCCATCACTGCCTTTGTGACCATGCACCGGTTCAAAATTGGCCTGATCCCTGTCATCGCCGCCTGTGCCTTGATCGGATTTTTCTGGAGCTTCGTCTGACGTTCTTGTTCAGCCTAGATTCAGCAATCCTCAGGACATAAGCATGAAATAGGCGATGGCCGACTTGGGCGGCTTTTCCAAATTCAGACTCCCATCTCAAGAACCGGTTTTAACACAACCAAAATCAAGGTAGGCTTCCCATCTTCCTTGGCCTGACGTAGATCGACAGTGAACTCCAATTGCCAATCGTTGAGCTCTTCAGGATCGACGAGAACTTGGTGGATGCGCCAGGTTTGCTGATCCTCACTGGCTTCAATGTAAGTGTGGCGGCCATTGCGGGCCTCATTATCAAGACGGATGCGCTCATGATCCAAAAGGTAATCATCGACTAAGACTCGCAGTCGTTCCACGGTCCACCCGAGGGCTCCAGCGCCAAGCGAACTCAGTGCGTTCTCCAGATTTTGAAGAGCCAGAGGACGCAGGAAACGGAAAATCTCGGTGCGAATGAGAGCCGTGAACTCGCGCTTGTTTCGAGTGATGTCAGGCGCTTCTTCAGGCTTCTCTTCACTGGGTTTCCAATCGGGATCACGCAGACGCTCCCATTCATCCAGCAGGCTGGAATCGGTGCCACGCAGCAGACCGGCAAGCCAGGCTTCCATCTCTTGCACAGGCTCCGTCTTAGCTGCTTCAGGCACAGTCTGAGCGAGCACTTTATGAACGCTGCTGAGATGCCGAAGCAGCACGCCCTCGGCACGGTGCAGGTCGTAATCGTGCACGTAGTCAGCAAAGCTGCGGAAGTTTTCATACATCTCACGGGCGATACTTTTGGGCCGAATGTTTTCCTGACCGACCCAGGGATGCATGGAGGCAAAATCGTTGAAGGTATTGTAAATGAAATCGCGATTCGGCTTCGGGTATTCCAGCTCCTCCAGTTTAGCGATCCGCTCCTCATACGGCACGCCTTCGGCCTTCATGCCAGCCATGGCTTCGTCCTTCACCTTGCTAAGCTGGCGGCGCAGGATGAGATCAGGATTCTCCAAAATGGATTCGCAAAGCGTCATCACATCCACCGCATAGCTTGGTGAATTGGGATCGATCAAAGTCAGGGCATCAATGAGATAAAGTGACAGAGCATGGTTGAGAGAGAAGTCTTCTTGAAGCTCCACATTCAGCCGCAGCTTGGACCCACCCGCACGTTGGTTTACAGGCACGATGTCCACGATCTTCCGTTCGATCAGGGCGCGGAATAGCTGCCAGGCACGCTTCCGATGCTGCTTTTTGGCATTGTTCGTTTCATGCGAGTCCTGGATCAAACGCAGCATCGCACGGCAGCCATCATCTGGGCGACTGAGCACTTGCAGCAGCAGGCCATGAGAAACTTGGAAGCGTGACACCAGCGGCTCTGGAGTGGCCGTTTGCAGCTTTTTAAAAGTGTCTTCACTCCAACCTACGAAGCCTTCAGGTGCTTTCTTTTTGACCATCTTTCGCATCTTCTTCACATCACCAGCGGCCTTGGCTTCCATCTTGGCATTTTCAATCATGTGCTCCGGTGCCTGCGCCACGACAAAACCAATGTCATCAAAGCCGCGCCGCCCTGCACGTCCGGTAATCTGATGAAAGTCACGCGCGCTGAGTGTGGCCACTTTTTGTCCGCCATATTTACTGAGCTTGGTCAGCAACACCGTCCGGATGGGGACATTCACGCCCACGCCCAAGGTATCCGTGCCACAGATGACTTTCAGCAGTCCCATTTGCGCCAGCTTTTCGACTAGGATTCGATACTTGGGCAGAAGACCGGCATGATGAATGCCGATACCGTGATGCAGATACTTTTTCACCTCCTTGCCATACGGACTGGTAAACTTAGCCCCCTGCATCAGCTCTTTGATACTGGCCTTTTCAGCGGTGGAACAGAAGTTCAGACTCATCAGATCCTGCGCTGCCTGCGCAGCATCATTCTGGGTAAAGTGCACGAGATAGACGGGTGCTTTATTTTCAGCAATCAACTCCTGCAACGTCACATCCACCGAAGTCTCAACATAACTGAACTCCAGTGGAACAGGCCTCTGAGTGGAGGAAACAATCACCGTTTCCGTGCCAGTCAAACGAGCGACTTCTTTTTGAAAAAAATCAGGCGTGCCAAGCGTGGCCGAAATCAGCAAAAAACGTGACTGACTCATCGTCAGCAGTGGCACCTGCCAAGCCACACCACGCTCGTGATCCGCGTAGTAGTGGAACTCGTCCATGATCACCTCGCGGAACGGCGCACGAGCTCCCTCACGCAAAGCGTAGTTAGCTAAAATTTCAGCCGTGCAACAGAGAATCGGTGCATCTCGGTTTACCGTTGCATCTCCCGTGGCCATTCCCACATTTTCAGGACCAAAGTCACGACAAAGCGCCAAAAATTTCTCATTCACCAGCGCCTTGATCGGACAAGTATAAATAGAGCGCCGTCCCTGAGCCATCGAACGAAAGTGCATGGCCGTTGCCACCAGTGATTTCCCAGAACCTGTTGGCGTAGCCAGGATCACATTTTTATCCTCAAACAGCTCCAAGATGGCCTCTTCCTGAGCCGGATACAGCTCCAGCTTTCTCTCCGTCACATAATCGAGAAAAAGACTGAGGAGTTCATCGCTGGAGCAGTCCTTTGAAACAGGAAGGCGGCGGAGCAAAGGATGGTCTGACATGAAGGCCTAATTTCCCGAGAGCAAAGCCGGAGGCAACGAAAGACTATGGCATTCCTGCTTGCTCAAACCGTAAAGCCTTGGCATAAAGCGCGCCCCATTTATGCCATCCCCTGCCCTAGAAATCGGAAAAGCCTTCCTCGCTGAAAACGCCCAAAAAGAAGGCGTCATCACTACCAAAAGCGGTCTGCAATACCTTGTGCTCACCGAGGGCAAGGGCAAAAGCCCCAAGAAAACCGACACTGTCGTGGTGAACTACCGGGGCACGCTCATCAATGGCGTGGAATTTGACAGCAGCTACCTGGCTGGCCGCGAACCAGCAGAATTCCCACTCAATCGCGTCATTAAAGGCTGGACGGAAGGACTGCAACTCATGAAGGAAGGCGCGAAATTTCGCTTCTTTATCCCCTCTCAGCTTGCCTACGGTTCACGTGGAGCAGGCATCGACATTGGTGCCGATGAGACGCTCATTTTTGAAGTAGAACTGCTCAAAGTTTGGGAAGACTAAGGAGCTGTTCAGCTTTCAAAACGACATCAACTAATCAATCAGCACAAAAGCTCTTGCTCTGCGTGCCCTGGACGACTGTATGTGACTTTACAGTATTAGCGCAGGTTCACTGCGCCACCGTCGATGGAATAGGAGCTACCCGTGATAAAACCTGCCTCGTCGCTGCAAAGATAAAGAGCTAGATGGGCGATCTCATCAGGCCTTGCCATGCGTCCGATGGGCTGGGCCTCGCTCAGTTTTTGAAACATTTCCGCTTCACGCCCAGGATAAGTATTGGCCAAAAAACCATCGACAAACGGGGTGTGAACGCGGGCTGGACAAATGCAGTTACAGCGGATGCCAACTTTAATAAAATCCTTCGCCATCGACAGAGTCATGGATAGCACAGCCCCCTTGGTCATGGAATAAGCAAAACGATCAGCCAACCCCATCTCCGCAGCAATGCTGCACATGTTTAAGACCACTCCCCCGCCCTGCTTGACCATTTGCTCAACAGCTACCTGCGCGCAATTAAAGACGCCTTTGATGTTGATCCGGTAAAGACGATCCAGATCTGCTTCACTTGTGGTTAATAGGGTGCCAATGTGAGCGACACCTGCATTATTCACCAAGATGTCGATCTTCGAACGGCTAAGGGCAATCGACTCAAACAAGGTTTTCACTGCCAGATGGTCACCGACGTCACAGGCAGAAGCCTGAGCACTGCCACCAGCAGCGATGATTTGATCCACTGTGATCTGAGCCGCTTCCAGCTTCAGATCGATGACCTCGACGTGAGCGCCCTGACGGGCAAAGACAAGCGCGATGGCCTGACCGATGCCTGAACCTGCACCCGTGACGAGGGCTACTTTATCCGTTAGCTTGAACATAGGGCAGGAAAGCTTACTTCGGCAGCATGGTAAAGTACTGCGTTTCCAGCTGCTTCACCTTAGCGCGCATGGGCTCTAACTGAGGTTGCAGTTTGGCCAGTTCAGCACTGATCTCGACGAGGTTTTTGTCACGCTGCGGATTATCCTTTTCAGCGGCTGCCAGCGCTGATTCAGCAGCTGCTTTTTGCTTCTTGGTCGTCTCCACAGTCTCGGTTGCTTTGGTGACTTCGATCCGCTTTGCCTCGATGATCTTTAACTCGCCTTCCAATTTAGCACGGGCATCGGCAAAGGATTTCTCCAGCGGCGCTTGAGCAGCTTTGAGCTGAGCAATAGCGTCATTGATGGGCTTGGTCTTGCTGGCAAAATCTGCCTCCAAAGCGGCTGGCAGAGCCTGCTTATCAGTGCGAGCTTTTTCCTGCGAGGCGATCTCTTTCGTGATGCTTTCAAACTGACCTTTGAATGGAGCCGCATTCTTTTCTGCCGCTGCCAGCTCAGCTTTGGCTTGAGAAAGGCGTTTCTCCGCCTGGGTCTGGGTATTATTAGCAGCAGCAAGTTCAGCTTTGGCTTTATTGGTGGCTTGCTTCGCCTCATTGAGAGATTTTTCACCAGCAGATTTAGCCGCACGTTTTGCGTCCAGTTCTGACTGCGCTTTGGCGATGGCTGGTGCATCCTTACCCTTTTTCACTTCCGATAATGCCTTTTCTGCCGCTTGAATCTCAGCCACTGACTTTTTCATAGCAGCTTCTGCTTCGGCAGCCGTCTTTTCTTTGACTGGGATCAATGGAGTAAGTGCAGAAACAGCCTTTTTAGCTTCAGCATTGGCGGCATCCAGCTTAGCCACATTGGCCTGCTTGCTAGCGACCTGCTCAGCTGGGCCTTTAAGCTTGGCCGACACTTCAGCCAGCTTTTTCTTCAGCGGCTCGATGGCTTTGCCGATGTCATCAGCCGCTTTCTTGGCAGCAGCCACACCTTCGTCCTTGGCCTTGGTCAAAGCTGCCACTTCAGCCACCCGAGCTGCGAGCGTTTTTTTATGATTTTCCAAATTCGCATTAGCCGTAGCATCGGCACCCTTACTTGGTGCGGAAGCCTGCTCTAAGGCGTTCAATTCAGTTTTAAGCTTTGCTGTCGTAGCCTCATGCTGTGGGATAGCAGCGGTGGTTTCAGCGATTGTCTTTTTCGAAGATTCGATCTTGGCCGTGTTACTGACCTTGGCATCTTCATTGTCTTTCTTTGCCGCTGTGTAGTCGTTAAAGCTGCCTTCGAGCTTAGCCAAATTGGCTTTCTCTGAAAGAACGCCGACATTGAACTGCGCGGCCTTAAGAGCTGTGGGGAGCTTTTGAAGGATGTTGATTTCTTCTGTGACAGACTTGGCGGTGAATTGGGCTAAGGCTAGTTCTTCCCTGCCTTTGACGACCTGAGACTCGGCACCTTTGATGCGATCAGGACCAGCTTTCACCAAGGCTGGCAATTTAGGCAATTCAGCCTTTTTCGCGGCGATGCTGTCAGCCGTCGTTTTCACTTTAGCGGTATTATCGGCAATGAGTTTGTCCAAATCAGCGACAGGAGATGGTGCGGCACCTAGCTCGGCCTTGGCTTTCGTGGCAGAAGCCGTGAGCTGATCCGCTTTGGCTTTCAGCGGTGCCAGCTTTTGCTGCTCGGCCTTGGCGGCAGTCAGCTTGCCTTCCAGATCTTTGACTTTAGCGGTTAAAGCAGCATCACCCGCCTTGGCGGCGAGTTCTTTTTTGGCAGCTTCCAGTGCCGCATTGGCATCAGTCGCAGCTTTATCTGCCACAGCCAATTTGGCAGCTTCTGCGACGGCGACAGCTTGCTCTTTTTGGAGAGCCGTAAACTTCAGCGATTTTTCTTCAAACGCTTTGATCGCAGCAAGGCGGGCGGTTTTGTCAGCCGTAGCTTTAGTGATGGCAGCCTTTGCCGCAACCAACGCCTTCTCCTCGGCAGCTATTTCAGCTGGGTAACTTTTACTGCGGCGTTCCTGCTCTGCGAGTTCGGCACGGACTTTGGCCAAGCTGTCATCATAGGCTTTGAGTCCTGCTTCTGCTTTTTTTGCAGCTTCTTGCAGGGATGGCAGCTTAGCGACGAGTTCAGTCGCACGCTTTTCGGCTTCGATGATCCGCTGAGTAATGAGCGGCGGATTGGAGCTAAGGGCACCCACTTCCTTTTTCATCTTCAAGTCATACATTTTCACTTCACCCAGGAAGTTACCGACAACGCAGGTCTTACCGTCGTGTAATGAGACGACCTGAGTGGCCACGTCTGGCTGCTTGGGGAGATCTGCCAGCTTGGAGCCTTTGATGTCCCAATGACTGACGCTGCCATCTAGGCCGCAGGTCACCAAAGTGCCTTCAGGCGTGAAGGAAAGACTTTCAGTGCCACTGCCATGAGCCTGCCAGGTAGCGATTTGTTTGCCCTCAGTCATCTCCCACACGATAATGGAACCATCCCGGCTGCTTGAGGCCAAAACATTGGAGTCCGCGCGCCAGGCCAGATCCGTGGAGGATGCTTTGTGCTGTCCGAGAACATAAAATTCTCCACCATTGGCAGCTTCCCAAACCATGACATTGCCATTGCGATCAGAGCTGGCCAAAAGCACGCCATCTGGGCTGAAGGCTGTTCCCATGATCCATTCGGTGTGCTTGCTGATGGTGTAGAGTTCCTCGCCCGTGGCCGTGTCATACACTTTGACCTTTTTAGAAGGGCTACCGATCACGACCATCTTCTGGTCTGGACTGATGTCGGCACTCATGACCTGATCAAACTCTTTACCCACTTCGACGATACGCTTGCCGGTCTTCACATCCCAGACAATCGCATGGCCGAGCTTGCCTCCGCGCCCGCCACCCATGACGAGAAGTGATCCATTTCGGCTAAAGCTCAAAGTGCGCGCGTAACCTTCCGTGTAGGGGAAAATGCCTGCGAGTTGTTTTGTATCCGTATCATAAAGCAGGATCTGTTTTGGCGCAGCAAAAGCGACAAGGGAGGTCCATGGACTGGCGGCCATGGCCGTCACAGCGGTGCTGCGCGGCGTCACTATAACTGGTTCTAAGAGAACGTTTTCAGGTTTAGCGATGGGTCCTGCGGGCTTCCCACTCGTAACGGTCACTGCCATGTCCACCTTAGGCTTCGTGGATTTTTTGGCCAAACTAGATTTTGTCTCCAAAACACCACCTGAGATCCATTTAGCCAAAATGGCCAGTTCCTTGGCATCCAAAGCTGTGCCCTCAGGCGGCATAAAGGGTTCCTCTTTCTTGGCACAGGTCGTCCAGAGACGGCTGGCGTCTGGATTCCCCGCATCCACAACGGCACCGCCACCTCCGCCCGTCAGCACGCCACCCATGCTCGTCAGATCGAGATCCCCCTTCTTTTTGTCGGGATTGTGGCAAGAGAAACATTTGTTCTCTAACAAAGGCCGAACGTGGTCCTCATACGTGATTTTCTCCCCATCCTGCGCAAAGGCAGAAGCGGAAAGAAACAGGATGGAGTTCAGTGAAATGAAAGCGCGGCGGTAAAGCATAGCAATGGAGGGTGCTAAACTTACGCCTGCCAAGCCCGCGGCCTTTCGCCAAATGTTCGATTCACTGTAATGTCTGCCCTAGCCAGACAAAACTAGCCATTCCAAACAAAGGTCACCGTCTTATCGATGTCTGGATGCAGACTCTGATGCACAGGACAGGCTAGAGCCGTCGCTTCAAGCACTTTACGATCAGGATGCTCAGGAGAAAGCGGCACCTCAATGGTCACAGGAAGCCGAACAATACGGCGAGGAGTGTCCTCACTCATATGCTTCTCCACACTGACCTTCATGCCAACCATATCATAACCCTTTTGCTGAGCTTTGATATTCATGACTGTCGCCATGCAACTAGCCAACGCTGTGGCAACAAGATCGGTTGGTGAAAAGGACTCACCTTTTCCGTGATTATCCACGGGGGCGTCAGTGATGATTGAAGTCTGGGAGGGACCGTGCGTCGCTGTGCAACGAAGCCCGCCTGTGTAATCGATAGAGATAGAAACTGCCATGGAATTGTTTTAGCGGCGTCTTCAGAAATTGCCAAGCCCTGAATGAATGATGCGCAGCAATTTCAGAATAATATCGTCTGGTTTTAGCTAGCACGGCGGGATGATCAAGCTAGCATCCTGCGCTCACTTCCACCAACCAACCGACATGAAACGCTACTCCCTTGGCATCGACTATGGCACCAACTCCTGCCGATCTCTTCTCATTGACCTGGATAATGGAGTGGAGCTGGGATCGACGGTTTTCAACTATCCGAGCGGTGAAATGGGGATTCTGCTAGATCCCAAAGATCCGCATGTTGCCCGCCAAAATCCCCAGGATTATCTTGAAGGCTTGGAAGTCGTCATCAAAGGCGCGCTCCAGCAGGCGAAAGACAAAGATCCGCAGTTCGACGCCGCTCACGTTGTGGGTATCGGTATCGACACAACCGGCAGCACACCGATTCCCGTGAATCGTGAAGGCACCCCATTAGGACTGCTTCCAGAGTTTAAAGAAAATCTCAATGCCATGGTCTGGCTCTGGAAAGATCATACCGGATACGCAGAGGCAGCTGAAATCACCCATTTAGCGCAAGAGATGCGCCCGAACATCATTGCCAAATGCGGCGGCATCTACTCCAGCGAATGGTGGTGGAGCAAGATCCTGCGCCTGCGCCGCATCGATGAACAGGTCTTTGGAGCAGCTTACAGCTTTGTGGAGCACTGCGACTGGATCCCTGCCGTTCTCTCTGGCAACACCGACCCGTTAACCCTGAAGCGAAGCGTCTGCGCGGCAGGGCACAAGGCGATGTTCAGCAATGAATGGGGGGGGCTTCCAGACAAGGAATTCCTGAGCAAATTGGATCCCGCACTTGCCGATCTTCGTGACCGTCTTTTCAATGAAGCCTACACGGCGGACACAAAAGCGGGTCATCTATGCAATGAATGGGCACAGCGACTGGGTTTAAAACCTGGCATTGCCATCGCTGTTGGTGCTTTTGATGCCCATATGGGAGCTGTCGGCGCCGGTATAAAGGAAGGCACCCTCGTGAAGATTCTCGGCACCAGCACCTGTGATCTCATGATCGCTCCAAACCACAAGCCTTTGGCAGATGTCCCCGGTGTCTGCGGCATCGTGAACGGCTCCGTTTTGCCGGGCTACTATGGCATTGAAGCAGGTCAAAGTGCTGTCGGAGACATCTTCCTTTGGTTCGTCAACCACCTCGTTCCGGAGAGCTACGGCAGCACTGTTGGAGAGAAGTTTGTGAATATGGAAAAGGCCATGGCTGGAAAAAAACCAGGCTTCACCGGCCTATTGGCGCTGGATTGGAATAACGGCAACCGCACCATCCTCGTCGATGTTCGACTCACTGGACTGCTGCTCGGCCAAACTCTGCATACCGAAGCTCACGAAATTTACCGCGCTTACATTGAAGCTACCGCTTTCGGAGCCCTAACGATTATCAAGCGCGTCGAAGAATATGGCGTGAAGATTGATGAAGTCATCAATACAGGCGGTCTTAGCATCAAAAACGCCACCCTGATGCAGTGCTACGCCGACATCATCGGCAAGCCGATGAAAGTAAGCCAAAGCGAGCAAACCTGCGCCCTCGGCGCGGCGATCTTTGCAGCCGCAGCTGCCGGAGAAGGAAGCTGGCAGGAGCTTCAGTCAAACGTGACGGCGGTGCGTGAAAAGGTCTATTATCCGATCCCCGAAAACGTAGCGGTGTATGCTGAGCTTTACACACTTTACCGCACCCTGCATGACGCTTTTGGCACATCGGAGTGGAATGGAAAAGTGAATCATGTCATGAAACATCTTCTCGACATCCGCGCCCGTCAAAGCTGATCACCAGCCGCTGCGCACGTTCCACTTTTCCATCAACTCTGGATCTAATTCAGTGATGAAGCGACTGGGTTTCATGAGGATGTCACCGTCTCGTGCTTGATGATTGAGCACGGGATAGGTGAGATAAAGTTCGTCTTTGGCACGAGTAACGGTCACGTAAAAAAGGCGGCGTTCTTCTTCGAGACCGAGATCGCTTTCTTCGACAGCACGGGCATGAGGAAACATGCCATCTGCCATCCAGACGGCAAAGACCGTATGCCATTCCAAGCCCTTGGCTTGATGAGCTGTGGTGAGCGTGACAGCATCCCGCTCTTCCTCTTGGTCGGGTTTGTTATCTGTATCAACGCCACTCAGCAGGGATAGCTGACTGAGAAACTCCAGCGGATCCGTGAAACGACTGCTGTAATTGCTGAGCTGCTCCAGATCTTGTTCACGCTGCTCGGCGTTCTTAAATTTGGCCTGCATGTACTCCTGATAAACACCATCGAAGATGCTGCGGATCATCTCAGGCGGGGTGGAAATTTTGCCATCCACAATGAGTTCATCCAATGTGTAGGCGAACTGATCCCAGCTAGCTTTTGCCTTCTTCGGCACGGCCATCGGCAGCAATAATTCACTAAATTTCCCCGTCATCACTTCAGCGTTTGCGGCATCTGTTTTCATCCAGGCATTCCAGAGCTTGGTCGCGCTCGTGCTGCCAATGCCAGGTATCAATTTCACCATGCGCATGAAGCTGACCTCATCCCGGCGATTGACGGCAAACTTCATGAAGCAGGCCACATCTTTGACATGAGCCTGTTCAAAAAAGCGCAGGCCGCTGGTGATTTTAAATGGGATACCACGATTGGTCAGTTCCATCTGAATTTCCATGCTATGGAAATGGGCCCGATAGATGACTGCCATCTCATTGAAATCCACACCTTCATCCATCAACTCCAAGATGCGCTGAGAAACAAAGCCAGCCTGGGCACTGCCGCTATCCAGGGGTACAAGTGCGGGCAGAGTGCCTTTGCCTTCCCGGGCTGGCAGCAGGTTTTTCCGAATCTGCGCGCGATTATTGGCAATGCTGGCATTGGCTAAAGCCAGCACTTCAGGCACGCTGCGGTAGTTTACCTCGATCTTATGAGAACGTGCTCTTGGCCAGTGATCGGCAAAGTTTAAGATATTGGTCACATCAGCTCCACGCCAAGAGTAGATCGACTGTGCATCATCCCCCACGACCATGAGATTGCCATCGGCGCCAGTGAGCAGTTCCACAAACTCCGACTGTAAGCTATTGGTATCCTGATACTCATCGACAAGCACAAATTCGAACTGCTGGCGATAACGCTCCAGCAAATCTGGATTCTCCTTTAACAAGGCAACGGATTGTGTGAGCAAATCATCAAAATCCATACAATTCGTCTCTACCTTCTTGGTCTGGTAAAGCTTCCGCAGGGTAATGATATGATCCAAAACCTTGTCAAAATACGGATAGCGTGAAGCGATGATCTCAGGCAAGGAGAGGCAGGTGTTGTTGGCCATCGAGTAGATGTCCCCCAACACCTCGGCTTTTGGAAATCGGAAACCGGAGGTGTCGATGCCGCTATTGTTCACGACAGTCTCCAGCAAGTCTTTTTGGTCTTCGCGATCCATGATGGAGAAACCTTTGCGATACCCCAGACGCTCAGAGTTCCAGCGCAACAGCTTATTGCCAATGCTGTGAAAAGTGCCGCTCCATAGTCGCTGAATATCCACCGGCACCAGAGCGGTGACGCGGTCCAGCATTTCCCGGGCGGCTTTGTTGGTAAAGGTCAGCAGCAAGATCTGCTCTGGCAGCACGCCATTATCCAAAAGCCAGGCTACACGATAAGTTAGCGTGCGTGTTTTCCCTGAACCAGCACCGGCGATGACGAGTGTCTGCCCTGGTGGTGCGGTGACAGCAGCATATTGCTGCTCATTGAGTTCAGCTTTGTAATCAATGCGGGGTGCAGATGAAGTGGATTGATGTAGCGTGTATTCTCGGGCCATGAGCAAATGTAAAACGCTCAGTGCTCAGTGCTGGGTGCCACGTCAACCGAGATATGCAAGAGCTTGACCATTCTCGCACCAGCGCCATGTCTGAGATGTGGCCACTTATTTTACTTTCGACCAGCTTCAGCACTTCCCTACCCTGACCCCATCTGCGCGACTAGCGGTCATTGGCGATCCTATTGCACACTCCAAATCTCCGCAGATGCATAACCCCGCGCTGCAAGCCTGTGGCATCGACGCCCAGTATGCGAGGGTTCAAGTGCCCATCGGTCACGTGGAAGAAGCTTTTGGTCTGTTTCAAAGGCAAGGTTTTCTGGGCGTCAACATCACCATTCCTCATAAGTTTGAGGCACTGAACGCTGTGGATGTCCTCGACCCGCTAGCCCGCCAACTGGGAGCGGTGAATACGCTGGCGATTCGAAACGGACAATTGTTTGGATACAATACCGATGGCCCCGGCTTTCTACGCAGCGTACAGGAAGCCTTTGCTGCCGAGGTTAAAGATCTGCGCCTACTCATCATCGGAGCAGGCGGCGGCGCTGGGCGAGCTGTCGCGGTTCAAAGCGTCCTAGCAGGCTGCAAAAGTCTGCTTCTGGCCAATCGCACCGAGTCCAAATTACAGACACTTTTAGCCGAGCTAAACCAAAGCTCCCATGGCCAAGCTACTCTAAAAACCTGCTCTCTGGATGCCCAGGATTTAGCCAAGCACCTTTCAGAGATCGATCTAATTGTGAACGCCACTTCCCTCGGCATGAAAGCCGAAGATAGCGCTCTACTGCCAGCAGGATGCCTGGAGTCACGCCACCTTGTTTATGACATGGTTTACCGCGCCAACGAGCCGACCGACCTTATGCAGCAGGCAAAAGCGGCCGGCGCCAAACAGGCTGATGGCATGTGCCTACTCCTGCACCAAGGGGCCATCTCCTTTGAACACTGGTTCGATCAACCCGCCCCCATCGAGGCGATGCGGGCGGGACTACTGGCGGCTTAGCCTATAAGCCCCAGGGTGTGTTCAATGCGCTGAAGAGTGCTTTCTTGACCAATGAGATGGGCGATGGTGTTCACACCTGGTCCACGGGATTGTCCACTCAGCGCAAAACGCAACAAAGGCATCAGAGCACCTGGTTTAACAGAGTGGGCTTTGGCAGCCTCTTCAATGGCTGTCTGAACCGTAGCTTCAGACCAATCGGTGAGAGTGCGAAAGCCATCTGCTGCAGCTTTTAAAAGCGTGGCATTTTCTGGTTTAGCTTTCAGCTTTATCATCACATCATCCTCATAAGGGTAGTCACTGCGGAAGAAATAGTGCACCCAGGCAGGTATCTCTGTCAGCAGGCTGACTTTCTCTTTCACGCTGTAAACAGCCGCAGCGGCCACTGCGTCATCTGTGATCGTGTAGCCAGCTTTTTCGATAAATCGCCGGCAAGAGGCCAGAAGTTCTTCGGCACTCAGCGCACGAAGATACTGGGCGTTAAACCACTGGCATTTATGCATGTCAAAGCGGGCATTAGCATTATGGATCTCGGCTGGATCAAAGAGGTTGACCAGAGCTTCCCTAGTGAGCTTTTCGCCTTCGGTGCGTGGCGTCCAACCCAGCAGACAGAGATAGTTGAAAACAGCTTCTGGCAAGAAGCCCTCGTTCATGTAGCTCTTTTCCACCGCGCTGCCTTCGTCACGCTTGCTCATCTTTGTCCCATCTGGATTCAGAATCAGAGGGATGTGAGCATACGTAGGAGGTATGGCACCAAAAGCATTGAAGAGGTCGATGTGCTTCCAAGTATTGGAAAGATGATCTTCCCCACGGAAAACATGAGTCATCTTCATTTCGATATCGTCCACGACATTCACAAAGTGGAAAATATAACTACCGTCAGGGCGCCGAACGGTCATGTCAGGCTCCTCTGTGGCAGCAAACATGACGTCTCCACAGACAAGATCATGTACCGTGATCGGTGTGCGGCTGAATTTAAAACGCACAGCACCACTGTCCTCAGTATAGACACGACCAGCTGCCTCTAGCTTGGCCAAATAAGCATCATAGATCGCTTTACGCTGACTTTGAAAATAAGGGCCATAATTCCCACCTGCATCAGGCCCCTCATCCCAATCCAAACCAAGCCAACGAAGACCTTTGAGAATGCCCTGGGCCGCTTCTTCGGTATTTCGGGCACCATCGGTATCCTCGACCCGCAGGATAAATGTCCCTCCAGTTTTACGAGCAAAAAGCCAGTTAAACAGGGCAGTGCGGGCACCTCCGACATGGAGGTCACCGGTGGGAGATGGGGCAAAACGAACGCGGGTCATAATGAAGAAATAGAATGTAGTAAACTGTGTGTAGTAATGAGCGGAATCTTGGAAAAAACAAATGCCGCGCCCCCATTGTGAGCACGGCATTGAAGTGATTGAATAAACTCGTGCTGTCTTATTTATCAAAGAAGGAAGTTTCCTCACGGTCAGCCACCTTCAGATAGCGATAGTAGACCTCCAACATCAGCGTGCAAAGACATTGGCGATAGACTGGATCAGGAGCATCTCCACCTGGCCAGTTGGCGCGGCCTTTCTTGAAACTGCCATCGGGCGATTGAGCTGCGAGGATTTGCGGAAGGAATTGCTGATTGTAGAACTTCCAATCTTCCCCACCTGCCTGGAAGAAGGCCTGAGTGTAGTAGTACCAGCAGTAAGGATTGCAGTTTTTATTCCAATCCAGAGGCTCGGCCTCCAAGAACTTATGGAGAAATTCGACGGAATCTTTGATCGCCTTGGTTTTGCCTTTGGAGGCTGTTTGCAAGGCCAAGGTACCAACTCCGGTCAGGCTCCACTGATTGTAGTGGGCGTCACGATTTGCCCCACCAAAACCGCCATCTTTCGTTTGCTTGACCAAAATGTAATCCACCATTTTATCCATGGCGCTGTGCAGTCCATCAATTTTCAGGCCGCTATTCTTCGCGGCTTTAAGTGCTTGGAACTGCCAACCAGCCAACGATAGATCCTCACCCTTGCTGTCTTTATTGTAGGCATACGGTTTGCCCGCATCAATGCCACCGTAGCTCCATGAACCGCGACCATTTTGATTATCAATGATCAGCTTCACGCCTTTTACAAAGGCATCCTTCATGCCTGGAAGCTCTTTGCTGCCGAGACGGGCCAAGGTGTACATTTCACCCAAAGCATAAGTTGCAATCCCGTGAGCATAAGTGCTGCCGTTGCTTTTGATTTCTTCTCCGATGAAGCCGTGTTCATTTTTGTTTGAAAGCTCGACCAAGAAATTAATTCCCTTCAAAACGGTATCGCCATAGAAGGGTGACTCTGGTGTCTCACAACGGCCCAGGTAGCAAAGAAGCGCCAAACCCGTCATCGCCGCCTTGTTTGGACCGGGCCAGGAACCATCTGGATTCTGCTTCTGCTTCAACCATTCCAGAGAATTGGAAACCACGCGCTCACATTCAGGACTGCCCCCTGTTTCAGCCAGTTTCTTCAAACGCTCCTGCGGAGCACAGCGGCTACGCATGGACGGTGGCAGACTGACAAAACCCTGCATAGCACCCATGCCCATACCCGTGCCAAAACCGCCACCGGCACCGGCTTTTCCAAAACCGCCGCTACCCAAGGAGCCCCCACCGACCATGGAACTCACGTCAGGCACATCAAGCAGATCAGGTGGTGCGTCTGGCAGTGAGATCGCCGAGTTTTGGCTCGTCGAGACGATCTTCTTCATCGGTGCTGTCTTGTTGATGCTGGTGCGCTTCTTCTGCTGCACCTTGTGCTTCATTTCAGCAGAAGCCTGCGCCCCCTGCTGAGTGCC
>JAIXOU010000062.1 GCA_027486585.1 Verrucomicrobiaceae bacterium
CAGTGGTGATAAGGGTGGCTTCCATCCATACCCTCATCAGTGGTTATGGTAATTTGTACAGTGATTTGTTCATCGAGTATTTACCATACCCAGTTATTCATTTCATGCGTTTGCCCTGGGGTATTTGTCTGAGATTTCGCCGCGACCCCATTCAATCGGCCCTTTCTCCCTCGTCTGAAAATGGGGACTCCGCCATCTGCTCACGCAGTACTTCCTGGTGTTCTCGCTCGATTTCACGTTTCAATTCTTCCTCTGTCGGCAGGTAAAGCTGATATTTGGAGGCAAAAATCTGTTGGCTATCATTCAACACCGAATACTTGACCACGGTTTGGTCTTTTTCCGTGCACAAAATAAGGCCGACCGTCGGATTGTCCCCAGGTCCTTTGTGCTGATCTTCATACATTCGGACATACATGTCCATTTGACCAATGTCCTGATGCATCAGTTGATGCATTTTTAGATCAATCAAAACAAAGCATTTGAGCAGGTAATTGTAGAAAACGAGGTCAATATAAAAGTCCTTGGTATCCGTACTGATGCGCTGCTGACGTGCGACAAAGGCAAAACCTTTTCCAAGTTCGAGTAAGAAGTGCTGGAGTTTATTAATAATGGCCTGCTCAAGCTGCAATTCTCGCATGCCAGATGCAGCGGGAATGTCCAAAAACTCAAGAACGACAGGGTCACAAATGAAATCGCGTGGGGACGAGGCCATCGCAGCTGTCTTTTCAAGCATTTCCTCGATAACGGTACGCTTATCCCTACTGGAAAGAAGACGCTGATAATAGAGAGAATTGATCTGTCGCTCGAGAGCACGACTGGACCAATTTTGTTCGACAGCCTCGTTCATATACCATCGCCGAGCGTCAGAATCCTCAACCCGAATCAGCAAACGATAATGCGTCCAACTCAATTCGGGGCGCAGTGCGCCCCGAATCACACAATCAATTGAATCAGAATCGTTTACAAATTCGGGGCGCACTGCGCCCCGAATTGGAAAGCAGCGAAAAAACTGACGCATACGCCGCAGTTCACGCTCACCATAGCCAGGGCCAAAATCGCCCTTCAGACGAATGGACAAATGGTATAGCAGAGATGCGCCATAATCCGCCCGTTCCTTGCCGTGTTGTTCCTCTTCGACTATACGCCGACCCACATTCCAGTAAGCATCCACCATGTAGGAATCAATAGCCTTGTAGGCCTTGCTGCGGGCGGCTCTCAGTGTTTCTGAGATGTAACTGTAAAACTCTGGGCGTAAAACCTCACGTACCTGATACTTCACTATTGGCGCTCCCTTAGCCTTCACTTTCGGCTTGATCGCCAGAGCTTGAGATGAAGTCTTTTTCTTCGCTGGAGGTTTCTTTTTCATAGCATCACTTTCAGCTTATCTAAGCCAAACTTCCTCATTTGGCAATCACCCCAGCCTGCCCCAATTCCCAGGCAGGACCCGCTGCACGAACAGAGACAGCAGCCGCTTTTTGAGGCCAGTCGATCTCATGTTTGTCGTGAAAAGCCACCTCGACCACCTGCCATTTGCCTTCAATGAGCGCCTGGATGACCCACCAGCGTCCATATTGATCCCAACGCAGATCCTTGAAATTCCAGCGGACACGTTTCCCATCGTTCACCGATTCCACCAATGGAGCTGGTAGCGCCACACTACTCAGCCAAGGACTGGCGGGCAGGATCGTATGAATGTTATAGGCACGTTCTAAGGTCAGCGTGCCTACCTTTCCCAGATCCTTATCGAGGGCACCAAAATTCCAGTGAAAATGCCCAGGCGGCATGAGAGTCTGCTTAGCGCGCACCACGCTGATTTGAGCCAGAATCTCCCCTGCCCTGCGGTCATCGCCGACTTTGCTGGTGTTCATGCCAGGCCAAATGTGGCGACCCATCGTATTTTCAGCGAGCCACCAGTCGTAATAGGTCGAAAAACCGAGCTTCGGGCGATCAATCGTCCAGTAAAGCTGCGGCGTCAGATAATCCACCCAGCCCTTTTGCAGCCAGCCTCGACTATCGGCCCCCAGATGCTCAAAAGGATCCAGACCACCGCCCGTTCCAGGTGGGTAATTGGGCCGCCACAAGCCGAAGGGACTGATGCCAAACTTCACGGTCCGCTTGATGCTTTTAACCGTGGTGTAAGCCATTTTCACCACCGTATCGACGTTTTGCCGACGCCAAGCCATCTGCTCCAATACACCGCCGCTCGCCTTGTAGCTGGCAAAGGTCGCATCGTCGTCAAACGGGATCGGCTTGCCATCACTGCCATTCACTGGATAGGGATAAAAATAATCATCCATGTGAATGCCATCCACATCATACCGACGCGTGACATCCGCAATGACGTCAATCACCCGCTGCTGAACCTCGGGAAGTCCAGGATTCATCCACCAGTCTTTGCCATATTTGATCGTCCACTCGGGGTGCTGGCGGCGCACATGATTCGCACTTGGGGCAAAGCGATCTCCGGCCATGGCTCGGTAAGGATTAAACCAAGCGTGCAGCTCGATGCCATGCGAGTGCGCTTCCCGAATCGCAAATTCCAGAGGATCCCACTTCGGCGAGGGCGGCAGACTCATCAGTCCACTGAGATAGCAGGACCAGGGCTCGATCTTTGATTCATAAAGAGCATCAGCCGCAGGCCGCACCTGGAAGATCAGACAGTTTAAACCATGATCGTGAGCACTTTGGATCAGTCTTTTCAGTTCCGCCTGTTGCTGAGCTATCGGCAACCCTGGCTGCGAGGGCCAGTTAATGTTATGCACCGTCGCAATCCACGACCCACGCAGCTCGCGGTGCGGAAGCGGAACAGAAGTCTGCGCACGAAGAACCGAAAGCCAAGAGGCGGCGATCAGCGCTAAGACAGCGAGCCGATCATTCCGCAGCGGTTTCAGGAGTGTTGGTAGGCGTTTCATCGGCAGATTCAGAAGCCTCACTTTGGGATACAGCAGTCTCTGGAACAACCGCAGCTTTACGCACGAGCCGCGCTCCATAAAAACCGTCATGACCACTCTCCGCAGGATTGATCTTCATCTCCTCCTCGAGTGTCCAGTCGTCACCATGCTTGGCCAGGAACTTCTGCACCTGATCCTCATTCTCGCTCGGCAGCACAGAGCAGGTCGCATACACCAGCTTTCCGCCCGGCTTCACCATGACGCTGTAGCGTGTGAGGATGTCTTGTTGCTCAATGATGAGACGGTCGATCTCTTCGTTACTCAGCTTCCACTTAGCATCTGGGTTTCTGCGCAAAACTCCAAGGCCAGAGCAAGGCACATCCAGCAGCACACGGTCAGCATAACCTGCCAGCCGTTTGATGGATTTCGATCCTTCAATCATGCGTGTCTCAGCGACATCGACACCAGCACGACCACAGCGCTTCCTCAGTTCATTGAGCTTCCACTGATGCACGTCCAGCGCGAGGATACGGCCTTTATTCTGCATCAGTGCGCCAATGTGCAGCGTCTTACCACCGCCACCAGCACAGGCGTCGATCACCTTCATGCCAGGCTCCACCTGCAAAAAAGGAGCCACGCATTGAGAGGAGGCATCCTGCACCTCAAATAAACCCTCTTTAAATGCCGCCATGCCAAAGACATTGTAACGCTGCTTCATCTCCAAGGCCGTCGGGATCTCTTTCAGTGGCTCCGTCGTGAAGCCATCCTGAGCCAAACGTGTTTTCAGCGTACGACGCTCAGTTTTCAGCGTGTTCACGCGCAGATAAACATGAGCCGGCGTGTTCAGCGTCGCCCGAACCGCCGGCCACGCCTCCCCCAGCTCACGACCGAGGCGCTCGTCCATCCAGTTCGGGATCGAAGCACGGATCAGAGGCGACACCTCACGCTTGGACCGCGCTAGGATGTCTTCTTTGCGAACCGCAAAAAGCTCATCAAAAGCTGGCAGATCACCTTCTGTCATGACCCAGTAGGCTGCCCAAACACGCCAGAGCTCTTCCTCACTGATAGCCTCTGGTCGATGATGATCCTCGTCGTGCAGACCTGCCAAATACCAGTACCAGCGCCAGTGACGGACGATTTCATAAATAGCCTCCGCAAACATGCGACGGTCACGACTGCCCCATTTGGGGTGATGTTTAAAGGTAAATTCCACCGCCTTATCCGCGTAACGCCGATCCACAAAAATGTCGTGGAGGGCGCGGATGATCTTGGCGATGACGATATGGGGAATTTTCACAGTCCTAGACCTGCAACGGATCCGCGCTGAGTGCAAGGAATGACGAATCTCGAATGACGAAAGCGCAAACCCATGCGTAATCCTTATTCCAACCACCCATGACCGATCCAAAATCCAAACCCGACCTCATGGCAAAACTCCGCGACGTGCCCCACACGCCCGGCGTCTACATCATGCGTGACCGGCTGGGCAGCGTCATTTACGTGGGAAAAGCACGGGATTTAAGAAAGCGCCTCAGCAACTACTTTACCCCAGCACGCAGCAAATTAACAGATCGCAAAACCCGCGCCCTCATCGCCAGCATCTGGGATTTTGACATTCATGAGGTGCGCAACGAGTCCGAGTCCCTGCTCCTTGAGGGCAAGCTCATCAAAGATTTCCGGCCCAAATACAACATCAGCTTCAAGGACGATAAGCGCTTCTTCCTCGTCCGAGTCAACCTTCAGGACGACTTCCCCCGCTTCACCCTCACTCGCATGAAACGGGATGATGGGGCGCGCTACTTTGGTCCCTTTGCCCACAGCAGTGCTTTAAAAACCACCCTCAATTGGCTCAATAAAAAGTTCGGCCTCCGCGTCTGCAAGCCCATCCGGCCGGGAGAGCAGGACTACAAGCACTGCTCCAACGACATCATCAAAAACTGCTGCGCCCCCTGCATCGGCCGTGTCAGCATCGAGGACTACCGTCAAAAAATGGCCGAAGCCTGCGGCTTTCTCGAAGGCAAAGGCATGAAGGACCTGCTCACCGTTCTCGAGGAAGAGATGCAAAAAGCAGCGGCTCGACTGGATTTCGAAAAAGCAGCCGAGCTGCGCGACATGGTCGAAGACCTGCGGAAAACCATCACTCCCACACGCACCTTTGAGCGCGGAGCCCGGGCCAAAGTCATGTCCACCATTGACCCCATGGCGGACGTGAAGGAACTGCAAGAATTGCTCAGCTTAGAAAAGCCACCCCTCATCATGGAGTGCTTTGACATCGCCAACATCGGCCTTGCCCATTGTGTGGCCAGCATGGTTCGCTTTAAAAATGGCGTGCCCGATAACTCCAATTACCGTCGCTACCGCATCCGCGCTGTCACTGGTCAAAACGACTTCATCAGCATGGCCGAAGTCATTCGCCGCCGCTTCTCCCGCGTGTTAAAAGAAGGACGAGAAGCCATCGGAGCAGAAGCCGCCGACTTCACCCAGGAATCTCCTCTTGAAGCTATGGAACGCGTCCCCGGCAGCGTCCGTCTGCCCGATCTTGTTATCGTCGATGGAGGTAAAGGCCAGTTAGGCATGGCTGTCGCCGAGCTGCAAAAGCTGGGCTTGGGCGGCCTGCCCACCGTTGGCTTGGCACAACAAAATGAGGAAGTCTTTTTTCCTGGCGAATCCGATCCCGTCATCATTCCACATGATCGCGGAGCGCTCAAACTCCTCCAGCGCATTCGAGACGAAGCCCACCGCTGGGCCAATGGCTACCATCAGCTCCTGCTCGGTCGCCGAGTCGCCGAAAGCCTGCTAGACGACTGCCCCGGCGTCAGCCAAGCCCGAAAAGCCAGCCTACTCAAGGCCTTCGGCTCCGTCACCCGTCTCCGTAAGGCCAGCCCTGAAGAAATCGCCAAGCTCCCAGGCATCAGTCAGAGTCTGGCCGAAGGGATCCTCGAGTTCCTTCAATCACGACAGTGATGGGCAAAACTCCTCTTCCTTTTCCCTGAATTTATCGGGAGCGTGCTTTGAGGCCTAGACGATTCCAATGACCCTGAACAAGCAGAGCGCTGTGCTGAAGAATGCCTTCATAAAGTGTTCCATTTGAAGAGCCGATCAGCGGGACAGATGCTGCAAAACTTCCAGCGCCTTCGTCTCGAAAATCTTCTGCCACTCAGGAGCCACGAGACTGTCGCAGTCCTCCTGCGCATAACCAGTATTGAGTCGTTGGGAAACTGTCGGCGTGTAATAGATGTAGCCGTTCGTGTAACCAGCGATGAAGGCACCTGAATCTGCGGCCGCTTTCTTGATGTTCAGGCCGACTTGCACCGTGAGTTCGCCAGGGAAAGTCACGAGTTTGAAGTCGCCAACTCGTAGTCCGCAGACTTCAACATCGAGCGAGGGCTTGCCAGCTGCTTTGGTTTCTTCGAGATGCTTCTTCAATAGAGCCAAATTGGTGCTCAAGCGAGTGAGCTGCTCCATCACCGAAATGTTCTTTAGATAATTCTCCACCACCACACGATTGTCGGCATCAAGCTGAGTGATCGCTTTTCGATCCTGAGTCTGATCATGCAAATAACTCTGTGCGTAATGTGAGGGGAAATCCGGAGACAACTTCTGCTGGATCAGCAAAGGCAGGAATGTTTTGAAGTTGATGTTCGTTGGCTTTAGCGAGGCAAGCAGCCGGACTTGCTCCGACTGAATCATTGAAATGCGTTTCTCATAATCCGCCGCACGTGGAATTGAGATGACTTCGTTACTCACATTCAATTTACCCTCAGACTTCGCTTCGATCTTCCTCAGCGCACTCAAAACGCTTGCTCCGAGCATCGTTCCGAGCGGCTCCGCATCAGCGGGCCTAGTCACTTCTTTGTAGCGCACTGGATTGATGTCACCGCAGCAGCCCTGGACAAAAAACGCCATCGCGCCGCCACCGAGTGATTCCTCGATGACCTTGGA
Organism: Verrucomicrobiaceae bacterium; assembly: GCA_027486585.1. GTDB lineage: Bacteria > Verrucomicrobiota > Verrucomicrobiia > Verrucomicrobiales > Verrucomicrobiaceae > Prosthecobacter. Next base: position 6,834 of record JAIXOU010000062.1, read on the forward strand.
TGCATAGCCAGGGTAGTCAGCGGAGTTGCCTTTGCTGGGCGGATTCATGATTGGGTGACAGGCGAAGTTGTAGAGCACCGCCAACGGGCTTCCATCCTCGCGATCCAGCCGCAGCAGCCCAATCGAAGGATCAATAGAGCCCACACTCGCCACATCCTCATCACGCGGCATTGAGTAGGCACGCCGCATGTCCACCTCGCTGCCGTCCTTCATCTTGAGTCGGCGATTTTCACTGATCCGATTCTCAATCCCCGTGCCTGATCCAACCTTGACCGGCATCAAATTCTTTGACGCTTCCCTAACGACTTGCACCACGAGCTGTGCGGTGTCTGGGCGGATGATGCCGTGACAATGGCTTGCATTGATCACCACACTCGATGGAGGAATACTGTCCTGCTTTTCTAACTGCTCACGCACTGTCGCCATGAAGCCATTTCCGATGCGCCCTATCTCCCCAATGGCCACAGCATCGACGGTTATCAGCACAGCGATCGTTTCACCACTCTTTAGAACGAGAGCTTTGGCGAACAATGTATCATTCACTGGTACAGTCCGATCTGTAATGTCGATCTTCGCCACGCCAGCTCGAAGTTCGGCGGCCTGAATCGCCGCTCCAACAAAGAACAAAGCAAGGGTGAGAATGAAGTGTTTCATGATTGGGTGTTTCTCTCAGCACGGCTATGTCAGCCAATTTGCCGCTAGATCCAACTCCTGCGGTGGGTCCAGTTCAGCAAAGATGACATCCACGAATGGATGAATAGCACTACTGATCAAAAATTACGATGACAGCTACATCTTCACAATCAATCAGAGAAGTGATCTCTACCCTGCCATGCGGCTCAAAGTGATGCCTATCGTTACTGGCGAGGGGATGAACATTCCATCTAAGCAGAGCGAACAAAGCGTATCGCAGAACCAAAGGAAGTCGCGAATGAACCCCAAAGACGCAACGCCCTGTCTCTCTTGCTTTCGAGGCTAGTCACAGCTTGGATACGCGCATGTTGATCAAACGTGAAACCCTCTGGCTTACCGGAATTATTGTCCTCATCTTGGTGGGAATCCTCGTGCCGTTCATGATTTGGGGAGAGCGCTTTGACGCGACTCTGAGCCCAGAAGGATCACGCACCTGGATGGCCCAGTTTGGTTTTTGGGCCTGGTTGGCTGGTATTGGACTGCTCATTGCAGACATCGCGCTGCCAGTGCCTAGCACGATTGTCATGTCGGCGTTAGGTCTAACGTATGGCTGGTTCATCGGGGGCTGCTTAGCCTCAACAGGTTCGTTTCTATCAGGGTTAGTTGCCTATACCTTTTGTCGTTGTTTTGGGCGGCCTGCTGCCCGCTGGATCGCTGGAGAGGAGGCCTTAAGCAAAGGCGCAGCTATCTTCGAGAAACGCGGTGGCTGGCTCGTCGCACTCTCCCGCTGGATGCCTGTTTTGCCCGAAGCCGTGGCCTGTCTGGCAGGTTTAGTCAAAATGGATTTCCGCAGCTTCGTCATCTCACTTGCCTGCGGCTCACTTCCCGTCGGCTTCGCTTTTGCGGCCATTGGGGCCTTAGGAAACAGCCATCCAGGCTGGGCTATCGTGCTCAGTGGCCTCGTGCCTATCGGCCTCTGGATCGCCGCTAAACGCTTCCTGAAATAGCCATAAAACGGCAATCGCTCGGCGCATTCTGGTAATTCTGAATTCGATTTTTTGATTTTCGAAATTTGTGAATAACCCACCCATTTTGGCCCATTTTCAGCTCGCCTTAATTAACTTATTCACAATATCTTGATTCTCAAAGGCTTTCCACAGAGCCAAAAACCTTCTCAAAAATGCAGCTCATTTCAGACATTTTAACGTCAAAAAAATATTTTGGGCGTGGAACCCTTGTAATAGCGTTGAGAAACGGTTTTGACCCCCATGGGTGGTTAAAAACATCTTGTCCATACACTACATCTTGTGCATGATGAACACCGGCGCGGCGATATCTAGTAGTTATAACCGTGCCTGATTTTTCTCTCCCGTTTATTAAGTTTCATCAACTATCACTCCCAAACTCCTCCCGAACACGCTCATGGACAAAACATACAAGATTGGCAATCGTGAGTTTACTCTCGATCATGATAAAGCTGAGGCAGCCTTCGCCGCCAAAAAAGTGATCAATGGCCGCCAGACCATGACCTTCAATCTGCTGCCCCTGAAATACCAGTGGGCCTACGACCTCTACCGCACGATGAAGGCCAATCATTGGGAACCTGAAGACATCCAGATGCAAAAGGACGTCGAGCAATGGCGCTCCTCCGAAGTTTCCCAAAACGAGCGCTGGATCATCATGATGGGCATTGGCTACTTCAGCGCAGCGGAAGGCATCGTCGGTGACAATGTGCAGCACGTCGTTCGGGAACTGGTCACCGCTCCAGAGCTGAAACTCGTCCTCGGCCGTCATGCCCATGAAGAAAACATCCATGCAGACAGCCTGCTCTACATGATTTCTTCCCTCGGCATCAATCCGCATGAGTGCGAGGCCATGTTCGAGCAGATCCCGACGATTGTGCGCAAGAACGAGTTCGTCACCAAACACAGCAACAACCTGCGCCGCGACCTCGACCTCACGAAGCTGGAAAACAAACAGCTTCTGGCCAAAAACATCTTCGTCTTTGGTCAGTGCATGGAAGGCACCCAGTTCTACGGTCTTTTCGGCATGATTCTCAGCCTCTACCGCCAAAACAAGTTCCCTGGTATCGGCCAAATGTTCCGCTACACCCTGCGTGACGAATCCAATCACATCGAAGTCTTCCGCAATCTGTTCATGGATCTCATCGAAGAGAATCCAGACATCTGGACTCAAGAGTTCCGTGAAGACCTCGTCGAAACCATGCGCGAAGGTGTCGCTCTGGAAAAAGAATTCATCCGTGACTGCCTGCCCGTCAACGCAGTAGGACTGAGCTCCGAAGAATTCGAGCAATACACCGACTACATCGCCGACCGCCGCCTTGCCGGTTGCGGATTGCCAGTTCTCAATCCAGGCGTCACCAATCCTCTGCCTTGGTTGGCGGAAATGATGGACGTCCGTAAAGAGCAGAATTTCTTCGAAGGCAAGGTCACGGATTATCAAAAATCCTCTGCTCTCGCCAACTGCTCCGACGACGATCTGTAAGCTGTTTTTTAGAATGAAGACTGCTTGGCCATACCGAGCAGTCTTCCTTTCTGCTGATTTTCCCTCCCGCCCGTTCCCGTTCATCCCCTAGCTCCGCTCCCGCCATGATTGCCAATCTGCTCCACGAAGACAAAGCCCTCAAAAAAGTCGCTCACACCCCTAAAGACCAAAAGCCTAGCTTCAAATGGAGTGCGCTCAACGTCGGCTCAGGGGACAGCACCGCCTCAGCTATTAAAGTGAAGGTCGGCGGCAATGAACGCGACTTCGACATGGGCGAGATCGCAGACACGGTCGGCAGCGCATTGGCGGATCTATTCATGGCGCGTGAAAAAGAGAGCGACATCTACAATGACAAAAACCGCCAGCTCGTGCAGACCATCTCACGTGCCGTCACCGATGAACTCCATGAGCGCAGTGCCAAGCTTTCCGAAGGAGCCGGAAAAGCCGCCACACTGAACGCGAAGGATATTTATCACTGCATCGAGCGCGCCCTCGTCCGTCACAACGCCCACGACGTGGCCCGCAGCTTGGCCGAGCGCCGGAAGCGTACGGAATACGACAGCCTCGCAGACAACAACCTGCCACAGCCACTCATCGTCAACACCAAGGTCATCCGCCGCAGCGGTCACCTCGTCCCATGGAACCATAACAAGATCGAGATCGCCGTCCGCAAGGCCTTCCTTTCCATGGAGCTCGATTCCGGTCCAGCCGTCCAGATCGCCGAAGCTGTCAGCGCTGCCGCTGCGGAAGAAAACAAGCAGTTCATGCACATCGAAGACGTGCAGAACCTCGTCGAAGAAGAACTCATGAAACAGGGCTTCTTCAAAGTCGCCCGCAGCTACATCCAGTACCGTGCCCTCCGCTCCAAAATGCGTGAAAGTGAAGAACAAGAAGCCGTTTTGAATGACGCGATCGACAGCGAGCAGCAGCAGGCCCTGATCGTCGTCAAAGGCACCGATGGTTCCTCCTTCCTCTGGGATGGGCAGGACCTCAAAAAGCGCATCGACTTTGCCCTACTCGGTCTCGACCTCTGCCTCACTCGCAGCGAGATCGAGATGGAGCTCCGCCGCTCCTTGAATTCCGACATCTCCATGGAGCACCTGAAGCAGACTGTCATCCTGAATGCCAAGACCCTGCTGCAACGCGACGCCGATTTCGCTAAATTCTCCGCCCGCATCCTGCTCAGCTACATTTATGAAGAAGTCCTCGGCTGGGACATCGTACGCGACGGCATCGAAGCTCTCAGAGACTTCCATCGCCGCGCCTTCCGCCGTAATTTGACCCGTGGAGTCGAGATCGACCGCATCACCCCGCGGCTGCTTGAGTTCGACCTCGACAAACTCGCCGACGCCCTCGACCCAGCAGCTGACATGGACTTCGACTTCGTCGGCATCCAGACCCTCTACGACCGCTACCTCATCATCGATAAGAAGGTGAAGCCCAACAAACGCCTTGAGGCTCCCCAGCTCTTCTGGATGCGCGTCGCCATGGGCCTCTGCGTCCAGGAAGAGAATCCCGAGGAAAAAATCATTGCCCTCTACAAGCTTTACAAAGGCCGCCGCTTCTGCTCCAGCACCCCGACACTCTTTAATAGCGGCACCCTGCACAGCCAGCTCAGCTCCTGCTACCTCTACAAGGTGGACGACAGCATCGAGTCCATCATGTATCGCGGCATCGCAGAGAACGCTTTCCTTTCCAAATGGGCTGGCGGACTCGGCGGCTCCTGGACGGCCGTGCGCGGCACTGGTGGCCATATTAAAGGCACCAATGGTGAAAGCCAAGGCGTCATCCCCTTCCTCAAGCTGCACAATGACCAGCTCATCGCCGTCAATCAAGGTGGCAAGCGCCGCGGCTCAGGCTGTGCCTACCTCGAAGTCTGGCATAACGACATCGAAGACTTCCTGCAGCTCCGCGTCAACACCGGCGACGACCGCCGCCGCACGCACGACCTAAACACTGCCAACTGGATTCCAGACCTCTTCATGAAACGCATGGAGGCCCGTGAAAACTGGACTCTTTTCCGCGCCAACGAAGTCGCTGATCTGCACGAACTCTTCGGCAGCGCCTTTGAAAAACGCTACGTCGAATACGAAGCCAAAGCCAAAGCTGGCGAAATCTTCGGCAAAGAAGTCGAAGCCCTCGACCTCTGGAAGAAGATGCTCAAGTCCATCTTCGAGACCGGTCACCCCTGGATCACCTTTAAAGATCCCTGCAACGTCCGCAGCCCTCAGGATCATGTGGGCGTCATCCACAGCAGCAATCTCTGCACCGAGATCACTCTGAACACCAGCGAAGATGAAACCGCCGTTTGTAACCTCGGCTCTGTCCTGATCGACAATCACCTCGACGACTCTGGTGCCATCGACCACGCCAAGCTCCGCGAGACCATCCGCACCGCTGTGCGCATGCTCGACAACGTCATCGACATCAATTTTTACCCGACTGATGCCGCCCGCACTTCCAACAATCGCCACCGCCCCATCGGCCTCGGCGTCATGGGCCTGCAATACGCCCTCTATCGGAAAGGCATCCCCTTTGCCTCCAAGGAAGCCGTCGAATTCAACGACGAATTCATGGAAGCCATCGCCTACTATGCCTATGAAGCCAGCAGCGACGTCGCCGCTGAAAAAGGCACCTACTCCACTTATAAAGGCAGCAAATGGGATCGCGGACTCCTGCCCCAGGACACCGTCGATCTGCTCGCCAAAGAGCGCGGCGTCGAAATCGACGTCCCACGCGGCGGCAAAATGGACTGGTCCGCCCTGCGCGCCAAGATCGCCAAGCATGGCATGAGAAACAGCAACGTCCTCGCCATCGCTCCTACCGCCACCATCAGCAACATCATGGGCAGCAGCCCCTGCATCGAGCCCCTCATGAGCAACATGCTCGTGAAGTCCAACCTCTCTGGCGACTTCATGCTCCTGAATCCTTACCTCATCCGCGACCTCAAAAAACGCGGCCTGTGGACCAACGACATCCAGGAAAAGCTCAAATACATGGACGGCGAAATCGAAGGCATCGAAGAAATCCCCGTCGATCTCAAGCGCCGCTACGCCACTGCCTACAGCATCGACTGGAGCTGGTTGATCGATGCCGCCGCTCGTCGTCAGAAGTGGATTGATCAGTCCCAGTCCGTGAACCTCTTCTGTGGCGATGCCGACATGCGCGTCCTCTCCCACATGTATCGTGGAGCCTGGAAAAAAGGCCTCAAGACCACCTATTACCTCCGCACCCGCAGCGCCAGCAACATCGAAAAATCTACCAGCCAAGTGGACAAAGAACTCCGCGGCGTCATCGGCCAATCCACCAAAACCGCCTACACCGAAGAGCAGATCCAAGCCTGCTCCATCGAGGCCATGCGGAATGGCGGGACCTGTGAGGCTTGCCAGTAAGACTGACACAGACCTACCTCATCATCACATATGAAACCGTGAGCAAATCTGATTTGCTCACGGTTTAGTTTGATGAGAAAGCAGGATAGATTCGGCACAGTGGGCCCTACCACGCCTCAAAATGTTGCGGAGTTATTTCGTCCGCACGAGTAGCACGCGGCGGTCCTGCTGCATTTCAGCTTCGTTGCCCTGGGGATACATGGGGAAACTTTCACCATAGCCGTGGGCGCTCAGCACACTCGCTGGCACACCATAGCGCTGGGTAAGTTCATCATACACTCGCTGGGCTCGCGCAGCTGACAAAGTCGCATTATACTCGCTCGTGCCATCGGTGCTCGTGTGGCCTTCGATGTCAAAGACGGTACCTGCTTCTGTTTTGCTGATCGCGAGGATCACCCCCGCCACTTGCTGGAGGGCATTGCGTGATTCGTCATCGAGCAACTCAGAAGTCTCTTTCACAAAGAGCACTGGCAGTGTCACGTAGGGGAGCTCGCGACTTTGGCCTTGGTCCTCTACCAACACGACACTGCGCTCTGAGTTATAGATACGACGCGGTTGGCCGGGTGCATCCACGACGGTGGTTGTCTTGGTGGTCTTCACCGCAGTCGGCGGTGCAGGCGTGACGACCACGACCTTAGGAGCCTGTGACAGCTGACGCTGCACCACAGCAGGGTCCAAAGTGCGCACCACAATGACATTGGGTGCCGCGGGTGATGTGGTGCCGACGATGACTTGAGCATTCGCGGTGAGTTGCAGGAGACTGAGTGCGGAGATGAACAACAAGGGTTTCTTCATGAGATTTGGTTCGGGGGTGGTGATTTGTCTTAACGCATCCACCTCTCGCTGCTCGCTTATCATGAGGCCATGGGGTGAAACCCGACTTGGAAATTCCGGCTGAGTTGAAGCCGTCTGGTGGGGTTAGACCCCATGGCCTGAGGGTGCTTTAACTCGTAGCCTGGAGGCCATGAAACCCACTTCAAAATCCCCCGAAAACAAAGCCAAGATGTTGAACCAATCAGCCTTGGCTGTCTTGGCATTGGCAGGCCTGTTCTGCCTGACAAACTGCGAAACCTATTACGATGATGATCACGATCATCGCCACAACCGTGGCACCACGACGACCACCACGACCGAACAAACCACGCTACGCACCCCCACGACAGTCGTCCCACTTTCCACCACGGTGGAAACCAATACTCGGCGTAGCTACTAGACGATGACGCACCTAAAAAAGCGGCCTGACAAAAATCAGTCCGCTTTTTCATGGATGCAGGGTGGATCCATTTACCGATGATCGTCCCCACCGCAGCTACTCGCGACGAATCGAATCGAGCAGGCGACCTTTCAAGGCCATTCTCACGGCCAATCCACAAATGAAGACACCAAAGGTGAATACACCGCCAAGCAGAGTGGCGAGGAAGGCGATAGGTAGATCGCCGCCACCTTGAGAGACGCTTGGCCAAACCGCAATGAGGGCACAGAAGACACCAAGCAACAAGCCGCTCACTAACAGGGCGACGTGCTCACCAAGCACGAGGCTTCGCAGAGCCGTGGGCAGGAAACCCAGGGCCTGCATGAGCCCGAGTTCACCGCGACGCTCAAGAACATGGCGAGCTACGAGGACACCAAGTCCCGCTGTGCCGAGCAGCACCCCCAGTCCACCGAGAATGGTAAAGATGCCGATGTAGGTGTTTTGCACACTCAGAAAAGTCTCCAACCGCTGACGAGCAGGCTCAAGAGCAAGCCCGCGCGGTTCAAGCTGGCGCGTCAGGTGAGCACTGACTTCAGCGACTTGATCCGCAGGGGCATCAATGAGGAAGAACCGATAGCCAGCAGCATCGGGGTAGGCTTTGAGAAAGGCCGACTCGCTGGTGACCATCTTTCCCTGAAGAATGGAGCCTGCCAGCAAACCGCGCAGAGTGATGTCGAAATACTCTCCAGCTGAGTTTTGATAGGTTACCGCATCACCCACGCCTTTTCCAAGTCCCCACATGGCCGTGGCTTGATCGGCCATGGCCACAGGAGCACCCTGCAATGGATTGAGTGGGTGCAACACGTTATCAGTCGCGCCTTTTGGCTTCACCTCACGATCAAAAACCAAATCAGCCAGGGACTCCCAACCAGCTCCGCCAGCCAATCGGAAACGATCAACGAGCAGCAGCGGATTCACGCCAACAAGCACGGGCTTCTGCGCGCGATTAAGATTCAAACAGCTGGCATCATCCCCTTCCCTGACGCGGAAAGGCACGACCTTGACGCGAGCCATGAGTTTTTCGTCCAACCCAAACGCATCAATTCCAGCCTTGGTATTCAGATCCTCGTAGATCGGCAGCGACGACTCGCCGATCAAAGCAAAACCACCGGTGCCAGAATTCGGCTGAGTGGTATCTCCCGCATTCATGCGGAAAGCATTCACCGCGGTGACCATGAAGATGCCACCTGCCATCATGCCGATCACCGCCAAACTGCGGGCTGGCCGGCGAGACACATTCCGCTGACCGATCTGCCAGAGTGTCTGTGCCAGCTGACGTCCATCCCGCCGCATCCAGCGGCCTGCCAGCATCAGCCCAGAAATGAGGAACATGAAACCACTGCCAAAAAACATGCCAGCGACTGCTTCGGGTGCTTTGGCAGACTTGGCGGCAAAGACAAACCCGCCAGCAACCAGCAGGATCACCCAAGGAATCCAGAGTCGTTTTGGCTTGGAAGAGCTGGCATCCACCTCCTCAGCGCTCCAGGCTCCGAGCAGGTCTCTGGGTTGAGCCCGCAGCATTTTCCGACCAGCCCACCAGAGCGTCAACAAGACCACCACCACGGAACCCACGCCTGCACCGGTCATGGTACCAACGCTGCCCGAATACACCAGTGGCAGCCCCTGAGAAGCTCCCGACCAGGCACCACTTAGGCCATGCAATGCCAGTTTGGTATAACCAACTCCACCCAAGAGACCCACCAAGCTCCCGACAACAGCAATCACACCGGCCTCTCCCAGCAAGGCGAGCCGCACCATCTTAGCGGACCAGCCCAAAGCTAAAAGCAGCCCAACCTGAGCGGCGCGACGCTCAAGCGTGAACAAAAACAACAAGGCCGCAAAAACCAAGGCTGCGGCAATCAAAAAGAGACTCAGCCCAATAAAGAGCCCACCAAAATCGACACTGCCCTTAGCGGCGGCATCCGCATCCGCTTTGAATGAGCGTGGAACAAGTCCAATGTCGGCGAGGGTCAATTGGGCCAGCAATTCCTGACGCAGCGCCGCCTCATCTTGACCACTGTCAGCAAAACGAATGGCGGTGAGTTGGCCGAAACGATTCGACCATAATTTCTGACCTGCAGAAAGGCTGATAAAACCCTTCGGAGTGCCTTTGTAGTCGTCCCAATACTTTTCGTCTTGATCACGAATGGCCTTCATGTCCATGGGAATGCCGGGCTCCCAGTCACGGCAGTTATCCACGTCAGACACCCCAGGAAACTCAGGTGTCCAGGCTAGGATCACGTCAGGGTCAGACATCGGTAAAATACCCTTCACGGTGAAACTGGCCGTTTGTTGTTTCAGTTCACGACCCAGCCCCACGACAAAATAAAAGATCTCCAAAGAATCGCCGATCTTCAATCCATGATCATCAGCCAACCATTGAGTGATGGTGATCCCGGATTCTGTCGGCGCGCTGCCTCGATTCATACGATCAGCTGCAGTGATCATGGAATAAGGCGTGCCGCCTTTGGCCGACTTCAGGCCATTCACCAGATACGTCAGCACACCATAACTGCCCTCACGCTGCAACAGTTTCGCGGCCAGCGTTTGATCCACAAACACACGCGTGGTGCTGACTTCCCACTCCTTCACCGAGCCAGAGACCCGTGTAAGTCGTAAACCAAAGTCCTCCAACGTCTTCACCTTCTCCAGCTCGGCCGTGCGATCTCGTAGAGCCTTGCTAGAAAGCGCGGCATTCACCTTGCCGTCCATTTCCAGTTGAGTCTGCAAGTCGGCTAAATTCACAAACACGGAATCCGGCGTGATTTGTGAAGCAATGAGCTGAAAGGCACCGAAGTCCTCCGCACTGACAATCGCCCCGACTTTACGGCGCAGAGAGATGTCTTGGTTTGTGCTGCCAGAGAGTGGCGCATCCCGAGAGATGGCACTGGGCCGCTCCATGCGCACCAAGACCGTATCACCCACCTTGACGCCAAGCTTCTTAGCCAACGGCTCATTCAAGGCCATGTCCGTCTTGCCAAGCGGCACGGGAGTTCCACTCGCACTCAGCTTCCAGAAATCCGCATCGACGCCAAGCACCTGCGCGCCATTCACTCGCACCTTGCCATTGGCTCCGCTGGCTGAACCAACAGCCAAGATGGCTGGCACAGACTGCACCTGACGAGCCAGATTTTCCGTAAACCAACGATCTCCGCCTAAAAGTCCAGACTCCACTTGGCCAAGTCGCAACTCCGCTACTCGACGCAGGCTAGCCCGCACAGAATCGCCCACCAGCAGCGAGCCGCACAGAATCGCCGAAGCCAAAAAGGCCCCCAAAAGCAGTCCTAAGTGTGCACGCCAATAATGGCGGGCGGAAGACAGAATGAATTGAAACAGTGTCATGCCGAGCAACCTCCAATCAACGGTTCAAAGCTCCCTCATGCATGGTCAAAACTCGCCCCATCCTGGCGGCCTGAGCTGGATGATGCGTCACCATCACCAAACTCACACCCGTGGTCTTTTGCAGATCCAGCAGCAGGGTCGTCAGGGACTCGGCGTTCTTTTCATCCAATGCTCCCGTAGGCTCGTCAGCCAGGATGAGTCTAGGCTCATTGATCAAAGCGCGGACCACGGCCACGCGCTGACGCTCGCCGCCCGAAAGTTGCGCAGGCTTCCAGGAAAGCCGATCCTGTAGGCCAACCGAGGCCAACAACTGTTCCGCACGTTTTTTTAGGACATCGGCCGCAGGCTTCACCTTGAGCGCTAAAGTCGGCAGCAGCACATTCTCCAAAACCGTGCACTGCGGCATCAGGTGATGGAGTTGAAAGATGAAGCCGATCTTTTCGCTGCGCAGCTTCGCGAGATCGGCTGTCGAGCAGCCAGCGATGGATTCACCCTCAAACACAAAATCCCCAGCATCCGCCAAATCGAGGGTGCCGAGGATGTTGAGCAGTGTACTTTTGCCACAACCAGAAGGCCCGACGATTGCCACAGATTCACCGGCCTGAATCGTGAGGGAAATGTCCTTTAAAACGGGCACCAATTGACCACTACCGGGCTCGCGGTAGGCTTTGGAAACATGGGATAAGCTGAGGAGAGACATAAGAAACTGAACGGTAACGAGGAATACGTTCTAGCCAACGACATCATGACGGCAGAAACCATCGGCCCACCATTGGGTTGGCTGCCAGTCTACAGCCTTGCATGAAGACCGCATCGGAATAGACAGCCAACGCACTTGCCGAAACGGTCCATGTCGGACGCTTGACACCCAGGGTTCGACTCAGCTTACGACAGCTTCAACAGCTGCGCCAACCTAGCCGCCAGCTCCTTCGGCGCATTCGCAGGTCCGCTGATTTTGAATTCTTTGGGTGCGGCTGAAAGGTCAGCTTCATCAAAAACACGCACGGCCATGTGCAGCTCATCTCCGGTGATCCAGGTGTGGGCACCGACAGGCGTCTGGCAGCCGGCTCCGAGGAGGCGCAGGTATTCCCGCTCGGCAATGACACGTGTTTCAGTCTCGGCATGATTCAAAGCACGCAAGAGAGCGTAGGACTCGGTATCGCCTGCGCGACATTCAATGGCAATGGCTCCCTGACCAGCGGCTGGTAAAAAAGTCACCGGATCAAGTGTCAGCGCGTGAATGGTCTGGCCCTCGATCTCGATACGATCTCCCGACATGAGGCCCAGTCGCAGCAGGCCAGCCGCAGCCAGCATCACGGCATCCAGAGGCTGCTCACCGAGCACCTTTTTCACGCGTGTCGGCACATTGCCACGGATCTCGACGATTTCGACATCGGGACGCAGCCACTTCAGCTGAGCCGCACGGCGTACACTGCTGGTGCCGACACGGGCTCCCTTGGGAAGAGTCTCCAAAGTGCAGGCTTCTCGGGTGATTAGCACATCTTCGATCGGTGCACGTGGCAGCACGGCAGCTAGTTGAAATCCAGCGGCCAAATCAGACGGCATGTCTTTCAGGCTATGCACCGCCGCATGGATCTCGCCCTTTTCCAAAGCCATCTCCAGCTCTTTGATGAAGATGCCCTTGTCCACCTGCACCACGTCACTGAACTCGGAAAAGCGCAGGTCTTGGCGCTTGTCGCCACTGGTCTGGATGATCTTCCGCTCCACGTTCAGGTGAGCGTGGGCTTTCAAAAGCTCTTGGGTGACCGTTTCAGTCTGGGTCAGGGCGAGCTCGCTACCGCGAGTGCCGAGGATAAGGGTGGGTTGGGACATTCAGCGCTAGGATTTCACGCAAAGAGGCCAAGACGCAAAGGAATGATGCAAAGACCGCGCGTAAAATGACGATTCCGCACGATTTTTCTGGTCTTTCTAGGCGACTCAGGGCTGAATCTGCGTTTCAGATCCCTTGTCATGAAGATTCACCTCCTATCCGCCCTCGCCCTCACCCTTTCTGCCAACGCTGCCGACTGGCCGACCTTCCGTGGCACTGACCGCTCAGATATCTCTTCTGAAACAGGCTTATTGAAAAAATGGTCCGATGCAGGGCCTAAGCAAGTTTGGCGTAATGAAGACGTCGGACTTGGCTACTCAGGCGTCGCCGTCGTCGGCAGCACACTCTACACCATGGGCTCACGAGATGCCGTGGAGTATGTCATCGCCGTCGATGTCGCCACAGGCAAAGAAAAATGGGCCGCTGAAGTCGGAGCTTTGCTCACCAATGGCTGGGGCAACGGCCCACGTGCCACCCCGAGTGTCGATGGCGATAAAGTTTATGCTCTCAGCGGCAAAGGCGTGCTCGTCTGCCTGACGATTGCCGATGGCAAAGAAGTCTGGAAGGCCAGCATGACCGAACTCGGCGGCAAGATCCCCGGCTGGGGCTACTGCGAAAGTCCGCTGGTCGATGGCAATCTCGTGATCACTACCCCAGGCGGCCCCCAGGGCACACTCACCGCCTTTGATAAAACCACTGGCAAAGTCGCCTGGCAGTCCGCCGAATGGACCGACAACGCTCAATACGCCAGCGCCATCGCCGTCACTCACAACGGCACCCGCCAGATCATCCAGCTCACGATGGAAACCATCGCAGGCGTCAATGCCGCCGATGGCAAACTGCTCTGGAAATCCGCCTTCCCTGGCAAGACCGCCGTCATCCCGACCCCCATTTTTAAAGACGGCCAAGTCTTCGTCGCCGCAGGTTACGGAGTCGGCTGCAAGTCGATCAAAATCGGTGCCGCCAATGCCGTGGAAGAACTCTACGCCAGCACAGACATGGTGAACCATCACGGTGGCGTCATCCTCATTGGCGACTACCTTTACGGCTACAATGACAAAGCCGGCTGGACCTGCATGGAGCTGAAAACAGGCGCCGTGCAGTGGACCGAAAAGAAAGCCCTCGGCAAAGGCAGCCTCCACGCTGCGGATGGCATGCTCTATCTGCTCGAAGAAAAAACCGGCACCGCCGTCCTGATCGAAGCCGACCCAAAAGCCTGGAAGGAAAAAGGCCGCTTCACCCTCAGTCCGCAAACCACTCAACGTAACCCCAAAGGCATGGTCTGGACCCACCCAGTCGTCAGCGGTGGCAGACTCTACCTACGCGACCAAGAACTGCTCTTCAGCTTCGACGTCAGCGGCAAGTAAGACGATTAAAGAGTGACGGCAAAGTCAGGGATCCAGGGGCTGTGGCAACGAAATTGCTCAGCCCCTTTATCTTATTCCTCTCTGCGGAATAAAAAGGACTTTGCTGGACAGTGTATCTCCTCTTTTTGCCTGCCATATTTTTGCTCTTCTTGTTTCTGTCAGTGTTCAGGGATGTGGCAGCGGAGGCTGACAGAAAAAAGGGGACAGAAAAAATCGCCAAGGCGTTTGAAGGCAGTGTTCAGTCCCGCGTTTGAGAGGCATTGGCTGGCCCGTTCCTCGCAGCTATGCACCCTTTGATGTTCGGCCTTTTAGTTTGGTGTGTCACTTCTTCTCTTCATGGCGGGCAACATCGGTCGTTTGATAGATCGTGGGAAGCTCTTCGAAAAGGTATCCGCTAGCACCCGAATGATATACCTCGGTAAGGGCATCTTCAAAACTCGCGCCACTGTAAATGCAACCATCCATGGTGTGAACCGATCCATCACGCAGGGAAGCAGGGAAACTTGATATAGGCCATCGCTCGGCGGTCTTCGGATCAAGGGCAAACATTGCTGTCAGGGCATATAGCTTCTGCTCTGGCTGCTCGATGTAGCTGAGGCTTACGGTCAGGCGCTTGAGTGCCTCTGAATCATACTTCACGATCACGGTGAGAGCCCAGCAGGCCGATGTCGGCGCTCCAGCCTCTCCAATGGCTCGCGAGGCAAAAACCTGAGCATGGAACAAGGAGCCTGTCAGAAAGTTTGTGTGAGGGGGCAATCCCAAGCACAAAGCAACGATGAGAAAGAACCAAGATAAAAAGAAGGAAGCATTGAACCAGGCGCTGGACGCCTTGATTGAGCAGA
>JAIXOU010000046.1 GCA_027486585.1 Verrucomicrobiaceae bacterium
AGTGGTGATAAGGGTGGCTTCCATCCATACCCTCATCAGTGGTTATGGTAATTTGTACAGTGATTTGTTCATCGAGTATTTACCATACCCAGTTATTCATTTCATGCGTTTGCCCTGGTTTTAGAATAGTTGTCTTGAAAACGTTTGTCAAAAAAATAGATTCGTTTGCCTGCTACAAAATTGCTCTTGAGGTAACCGGGCTGGAATAACGCAGGAGCTCGGGTGCATGCCGGTGGGCTCGGTTAAGCCTCGGGAGAGTCACCAACCACATCGAAAAAAATCGTACCCCATGGCCGATTGTCTGTAAACCTCTTTGGCTTCCCCCATTTTCACGCGCCGTGCCTCATTCAACGAGAAAGCCTGGGCGGGACCGGCAGGGCAGGATCCAGTCGATGCCTCACCAACGGCCCCCCTGGCCAATGGAGCCATGTTTGATGAAAGCAAGCCTTGAGGACTCCCCCTGCGTCATGCTTGGGTGATCTGCCCGCTGCAGGGAAAGACTGGAGCGCAGAGACGACGCGGTGCCACCGATGCCCGAGGGCAGCCCCGCATGTATGGCTGCGAGGGCGTCCCCGGCTGTGCGCTGAGAGCCCGGGCATGCCCCCCCCCGGAACCCTCGAGATCAATGCTGTCGCCCTGAGTGGCGGTTCGATGCGCGGAGCCATCGCCCGGGCGCTCGACGCCACTGGCATTCCGACCATCGCACCGAGTTCTTCGACGCACATTTCATCACGCCCTTCAAAGCCGACGAAACGATGACTGAGCTGGCGCCGAGCACACCCGTATCGCAAGAACGATCCTGCGCATCTCGAGCCGAAACACTGCACGCCTGTGCGCCTGCTGTCGGGTGACGACCGCTTGGGCCTCATGATCTTGTCGAGCCGCTTGTTGAGATTCGCTTCGGCGTCTTCTTTGAATGAAGCGTCACGAACGTTCAGTTTGCGCAACGACCGACTTTGGAATAGTGTCAGCTCTGTCTGGATGCGTCCCCAATCGGGGTATGCAAAAAGCTGATGAAGCCTCTGTCCTTTTTTTCCTCGGTTGCGATCAGGTCCGATGGCTGTCTTTGGGCTACTTGCATTGCATTCATGGACATTGGCGAGTGGTTTGGTTAGGGGTCGGAAATTTAGCGAAAAACCCCTCAATTTTTCGTTTTACCCCAATTGACGGTAACTCCATTCATCATCGCAGCACCAGATTTTGACTGAATGAGGCCCAAGAATGGCGGTTGTGTCCATTTTCCGGACAGCCGCCCACCCGTCTGGAATGGTAAAACCAGTTGTCAGGCAGTCTGCTGCTGCTAACGCTGACGAATCCAACTATGATCATCGCCCCCAAAATTCGTGGATTCATTTGTACTACGGCTCACCCAGAAGGTTGCGCCAAACATGTCGCCCAGCAGATTGCTGTTGTGAAAGGTCGCGGCCTTGTGGCCAATGGCCCGAAAAAGGTGTTAGTGATCGGTTCCTCTACAGGTTACGGATTGTCTTCACGCATTGCCGCAGCATTCGGCAGCCATGCCGCCACCTTGGGGGTTTTCTTTGAGCGTCCAGGTGAAGCGGACCGCTGCGCTACCGCAGGCTGGTACAATACGGCCGCTTTTGAAAATGAAGCCAAAGCCGCAGGGCTGTATGCACGCTCCATTAATGGCGATGCCTATTCCTCTGCCATCAAAGCGGAAACCATTGCTGCCATCAAAGCGGATCTTGGTCAGGTGGATTGCGTCATTTACAGCCTTGCTTCCCCTCGCCGCACGCATCCGATCACGGGTGAAGTTTACAAGTCTGTGCTGAAGCCGATCGGTGAAGTTTACACCAATAAAAATCTCAATACTGGGACCGGTGTCGTCAACGAAGTGTCCATCGAGCCCGCTGAAGGGGATGACATTGCTCAAACGGTGGCCGTCATGGGGGGCGAAGACTGGGAAATGTGGATTGACGAGCTACAAGCCGCTGGTGTCTTGGCGGAGGGCGTTCAGACGGTGTCGTATTCCTACATTGGGCCTGAAGTCACATGGCCAATCTACAAGAACGGCACGATTGGCCGTGCCAAAGAGGACCTGGAGCGCGTGCAAAAGGTCTTGGATGCCAAGCTGGCAGGAATCAAAGGCAAGGCCTGGGTTTCTGTGAACAAGGCGCTCGTCACGCAGGCTAGCTCAGCGATTCCTGTTGTGCCTTTATACATCTCCCTGCTATATAAAGTCATGAAGGCCGATGGCTCCCACGAAGATTGCATCGAGCAGATGGACCGCCTTTTCCGCGACCGTCTTTACAGCGGAAATCCTCAGCCAGATGAAGTCGGACGCATTCGTGTCGATGACTGGGAAATGACCCCAGCCGTTCAGGCCCTCGTCGGTCAGCGCTGGATCGAAGTGAATACCGAGAACTTTACTCAACTCGGCGATTTCGAAGGTTATCAATCCAGTTTCCTTCGTCTCTTTGGTTTTGGCCTTGAAGGCGTCGATTACGCTGCTGAGACCAATCCTGATGTGAAGATTCCTTCGATTCTTTAATCGCAGGGCATTTGTTTCAAGAGCGTGAATAGAGTGTTGTTTCACTTTGTTCACGCTCTTTGCTTTAAGCCATAGCTCATTCACGCTGCCATTTCACAAAGGCTAGCTGTAGCCAGCCTATCATGAGAAAGAGGCCTCCGAGCGGCGTGACTGGGCCTAGCCATTTCCATCCAAAGTAGGCAAGTAGATAGATCGAGCCACTGAAGAGTAACAGGCCAGTGAACAGGCTGAGCCAAGCTAGGGTGAGCTTTTTCCCGCCTGATCGGCTAAACATGGCCAAGCCATACAGAAGCATGGCGTGGGGCAGGTGATAGCGCACGCCTACTTCCCAGGACTCCAGTTTGCCGTTGGCGACAAGCGTATCATGCACCGCACCATGAGCCCCTAAGGCTCCAAGAATGACCGCCAAAAGACCTGTGACCGCAGCGATGATGATGAATTTGGAATGGGGATTCATGATAGGAGTATGGGATCGTGGGTGGTTGTTTTGTCAATCCTGGCAGTGATTCGTTTTTCAAGATGCCAGAAGCTGTGATGAAGATGACAAAGTTGGCCGATTTTCCGCTTATTTTCAGAGCTAAATTTGATTGCTCCGACGAGTCGTCCTATCTGCACTTGGTTTCTCTGCTAAATTCTCCCATGAAACGTTTGGTTTATCTTACCCTCTTTTTGCTGGTCACGATCTCTGCTTTGGCTGCGATCCCAGATCCGTTGCCGCCTGCACCAGAGCCGATTGAGGACATCTTGAAGCTGCAAATCTTCCTGGATACACAGCTCTTTGGTCCAGGAAAAGTGGATGGCCGTCCGGGCGAGTTCACGACAAAAGCGCTGAAGCGTTATCAACGGGCGAAAGGGCTGCCCGAAACGGAGATAGATGTTCACTCGCTGGATCTATCCAGTGTGGTTCAAACATATGCGAGCTACACGATCAGGCAGGAGGACCTTGCCTTTGTGGGAGAACTGCCCAGTCAACCTTCTGCTCAGAGCAAAAAGAAGTATCTGCCCTATGACTCGTTATTGGAGTTTTTAACGGAACGTTTTCACTGCTCGCCGGAGTTTCTCAGTCATATCAATCTTCCTGTGAAAATGAGTGGGCTCAAAGTCGGTGATGCGGTGAAGGTGCCAAGTGTGCAGCCTTTTCTCATCGAAGAACTTGCGCCGGCCATTTTGCCCGAAGTGCCCGAGTTTTTGACGCGTGTGATCAAGATCGATACCCGTGAAAAGTTACTCGGTTTGTGGGAAGGTGAAACGTTGCTTGCGAGTCTGCCGATTACGCCTGGAAGCGGTCATTTGGCCACGCCTCCTGGGACTTGGAAGATCCTGGGAATCGCCCAGATGCCGACCTTTCGCTGGGATAAAAGTGTGTTGGAATACGGAGTGCGCAGCAGCAACTTTTATGAATTGCCTATCGGCCCCAATAACCCTGTGGGTGTCATGTGGATCGGGCTGAGTCGTCCGGGCATTGGCATTCACGGCACCAATCAACCACAGACCATTGGGCGCAGTGCCAGCCACGGCTGCATGAGGACGGCTAACTGGGACGTGATCCGACTTTCCAAGATGATCAGCAAAGGTATGACTGTTATCATTGAGGGGCCTGCCCCTGAGCCTCGTGCGGTGGTGGTTAAGGCAAGTCCTCCCAAAATGACGGTGCGTCCCGCTGTTCCCGTAGCTCCCGAACCGAAAAGGAAACTTCGGTGGTTCTGGCAGAAATGAAGTTGCTTATCAGCATGAGATTCCTTTTCAGTCTTTCGGCGCTGACCTTCTGCTGCCTTTTTTCTAGCTGCGCTGACGTTCAGGAGAAGCTGAACTCTGGCTGGCGCGTGGTCGATCCAGCAGGACATCACCGCTATCATCGAGATCGCTACTACAAACACGAGCGCAAGGTCGGCATTTCCATTCCAGGTGAGGCTGGACGATGAAGATTGAAACCAAAAGAGGCAGGCCTTTCGACCTGCCTCTAATTGAATTGAAGGGTTGATCCTGTCCGACTTAAATGAAGTCGTTGATCAGGTTTTCCAGCATTTCCTGACGGCCCGAGCCGATGAGTGGCTCGCCATTTTCCAGGGTGTAGGCTTCCAATTCCTCAAAGCTGGTCTTGCCAGATTCGATCTTGGCGCCGATGCCAGTGTCAAAGGTGCTGTAGCGGGCTTTCTTGAAGGCGTCCAGACGACCGTCTTCAATGATGGCTGCAGCGATTTTAAGGCCGCGTGCAAAGGCATCCATGCCACCAATGTGGGCGTGGAAGAGATCGACCGGTTCAAAGGACTCACGGCGCACTTTGGCGTCGAAGTTCAGGCCACCAGTGGTCAGGCCACCGCTTTTCAGAATGACCAGCATCATCTGCGTGGTGAGGTAGATGTCGGTCGGGAACTGATCTGTATCCCAGCCGATGAGTTCGTCACCGGTATTGGCATCGACAGAGCCAAGGGCATTTGCTGCAACAGCCACTTCCATCTCATGCCACATGCTGTGACCTGCGAGGGTGGCGTGATTGGTTTCAAGATTGAGTTTGAAATGCTCCATCAGGCCGTGCTCACGGAGGAAGTTTAAGCAGGCTGCGGCATCACTGTCATACTGATGCGTGGAAGGCTCACGTGGCTTGGGTTCGATGTAGAAGGGGCCTTTGAAGCCGATCTTCTTTTTATAGTCCACCGCCATGTGGAGGAAGGCAGCCAAGTGATCGACCTCGCGCTTCATGTTGGTGTTCCAAAGAGAAGCGTAACCTTCACGGCCACCCCAGAAGGTGTAGCCTTCGCCGCCCAGGCGATGCGTTACATCCATGGCCTTTTTTACCTGTGCTGCAGCATAGGCAAAGACGTTGGCATTTGGGCTGGTCGATGCACCTTGATTGTAGCGTGGGTGGACAAAGAGGCAAGCCGTGCCCCAAAGCAACTTCTTGCCAGTCTGGTTCTGAGCTTTTTCTAACTCATCAGCGACGGCATCAAACATTTTGTTGCTGTCAGCTAGTGTCTTACCTTCTGGTGCGACGTCACGGTCATGGAAGCAGTAGTAGTCCACACCCAACTTATCCATGAATTCAAAGCAGGCCCAAACGCGGCGTTGAGCATTGGCAACTGAATCTGTGCCGTCGTCCCAAGGGCGGACCGCGGTGCCTGCACCAAATGGATCAGCCAAGCTGTTACGCATGGCATGCCAGTAAGCCACGCCAAAACGGAGATGGTCACGCATCTTCTTACCTGCCACGATTTCATCAGCATTGTAGTGCTTGAAAGACAGAGGGTTTTTGGATTTAGGACCCTCAAATTGGATCTTCTGAATGTCTGGGAAGGCTTCGTTCATAGTTAATGGTAGGGCGGTCATTGGAGCCGTTTGGTTGCGATTCGTCAAGCCTCTTCATTTCTGCGGATCATTCCAAATGGATGACTGATTTCAGCAAATTCAGAAAGTGTTGATTCTTAAACACACAGCGGCCCGGTAGAACCCAACCAAAATTCTACCGGGCCTAAGGTGACCGGACTGTCCCCAACCATGAAGTGACAGCTCAGCTCGTTGTTGTGAAGCTCGCGCTTCAATAGTGGTTTAAGCAGGTTGCAGGCCAACTTCGGCCAACTTTAAGCATTTTTTTTTACAGTTCGGCTTTCATGGCCACGAGTAAATCCTCGTAACGATCAAAGGCTTGGAAATGAGGAAATTGGGCGCGGATGCTTGCTGGAGCATGAAAGAAGAAGCCTTTATCTGCCTCGCCCAACATGGTGGTGTCATTGAAGGAATCTCCGGCTGCGATGACTTTATAGTTAAGCGATTTGAAGGCTGAGACCGCTTTTTGCTTTTGGTTGGGCTGCCGCAGTTTGTAATTCACGATGCGGCCGGAGCTGTCGCATTCGAGGTGATGGCAAAAGATCGTCGGCCAGCCGAGTTGGCGCATGAGTGGTTGGGCGAATTCGCCAAAGGTATCGCTCAGAATGATGACCTGAGTCAGTGAGCGAAGTTCATCGAGAAAAGCCTTGGCTCCTTCCATCGGGGAGAGCGTGGCGATGACCTCCTGGATGTCTGGCAGCTTTAAGCCATGCTGATCGAGGATGGCTAGCCGACCTTGCATGAGCACATCGTAGTCCGGTTCTTCACGGGTCGTGCGGCGCAGTTCTGTGATGCCGGTTTTTTCAGCAAAGGCAATCCAGATTTCTGGAACAAGGACGCCTTCGAGGTCGAGTGTGATGATGGATTGCTGCATGGCTGGCACTCTCGTAGCAAAGAGCAGCTCAGATGCAACTATCAACCCTCGACAGAATCGGGGGCGTTCTTTGGAGAGAGCCAGTAGATCAAGACGCCGACGAGAATGGTGACGAGGCCAGCTAAGGACTCTCGGGTCTGATTGAGCAGTTGCCAGACCATCATCCAGAGGCTTATGGCGAGAAACACGATTGGTGTGAAAGGATATCCCCAGCAGCGCACGGGGCGTGGAAGTTCGGGATGAGTGCGGCGCAGGCGCATCAGTCCGACGACGGTTAAGAAGGAGCAGAATTGAATGCTGAACTGGACATAGCTGAGCACTTTTTCAAAGGTGGCGGTGAGCAGTAAAAGTACGACGATGAGCAGTTGTGCCAGCAGGGCTGCCCAAGGAACGCCACTCTTCGTAGAAGCTGCCAAGGGTGCCAGGAGTCGCAGATCCTGGCCAAGGGCCTGAGTCACTCGCGGGCCGACCCAGGTCATGGCGCTGATGCTAGAGACTAAGCCCAGACAGATGAGGCCTGACATGATGCGTCCCCCGGTCGGGCCAAAGATGTAATCCGCCGCGACATGGGCCACATCCACCTGACCTGCGAGGGCTGAGATGGGCGCCACATGCAGAAAAACAGCGTTCAGGGCGATGTAGAGCAGGCTGACGACAAAGGTGCCGATGCCGATCGCTAGCGGGACATTTCTTTGCGGATCGCGGATTTCTCCGACGATGTAAGTCGCCGCATTCCAGCCCGCGTAAGCATACATAACAAAAACAAGGCTGATGGCAAAGGCGGGGCTGGTGATGAGCTTCACATCTGAGGCTGATGGCAGAAAATTCACGGGCTGACCGGGACTGACACAGAAGCCGGCAATGATGAAGACAAGAATGAGTAGCACCTTCAGCCAAGTGGCCACGTTTTGAAAACGCGCGCCGATTTGAATGCCGCCAAAATGCACACAGGTCACCAGGGTGACCACCATCAGAGAGAGCGTCAGTGGCGAGATGACACTGCTGATGCCACTGAAGTATTTGCCTAAAGCCATGGCGGCCAAGGCAATAGGAGCGGCAAAACCAACCGTCGCCGACAGCCAGCCTGCCACAAAGCCCACACAGGGATGAAAGGTGCGAGAGAGAAACTGATATTCACCGCCTGATTTCGGCATCGTCGCCGCCAGCTCTCCATAAGCTAAGGCACCACAAAAGGCGCAAACTCCTCCAAGAGCCCAAAGTGCCATGAGGGTGAATCCTGAAGGTAGATCGGTGACCTGATAGCCGAGACTGGTGAAGATGCCTGTGCCCACCATGTTGGCGATGACAATGGCAGTGGCCGTTAGCAGGGAAATGCCCTTTGGCGGATCAGCGGGGAGGCTTGGCATAACAAGAGGATCTGAATGATCAACAGCCTATGAGCAACAACTAGGCCGCCTTTTGACTGACGACGGGTGGTTTCTTTTCCTTGTCTTTCTTGGCCGGTGGAGGCTCAGCACTTCCATCGATGGTGGGCAGCACGCGGGCTCCGTCTGCGGGGAAGGGGATGGGTGTCAAACAAAGCACGTCTCCTTCTTTCGGGGCGTTGGTGGCCTTGGCCGAGATGACGATGTGTTTCTCAGTGCTGACCAGTGGCTCCACAGTCAGGCGACGCAGGGTGTTTTGAGGTCGATCGATGAGGATGATCTCATTCCCTGCGCGGACCGCATTCCGAGGGATGACGTAGACGCCCTGCAGCGGATCGCCTGCGATTTCTGCCTCGACAAAGGCTCCAATTGTTAATGGCGGGGCACCATCGCTGCGGCGTGCATAGGGATCGGTCACTTGAGCAATGGCCATGGTCTGGCGTGTCTGCTCATCCAGGCTACTTTCGACCCGCACGATCTTGCCCTGCCAAAGGACGGTTTTTCCATGCAAGTTGGCCTTTAAAGCGACCATCGCATTTTGTGGCGCAGACTCATCTTGAAAGGGTTGTGGCAGGGACAGGAACTGACTTTCCAGCTCTGGCAGGGGCAGTCGGATCTCCACGTAATCCACAGCAAAGATGCGCCCGAGAGTGCTGCCTTGATTGACGAATTGGCCTACGTCCGCCGCCTGCTCCAGGACCTGCCCAGCGTAGGGCGCACGAATGACGGTCCGCTCTAGGTCGCGCTCGGCTTTCGTCACTCTTGCCTTGGCCGAGGCCACGTCTGCTTCGGCTTTGGCCAGTTGCGGGACACGCAGCACAAAGGCCGATGCCGCCCCACTGCGGCCCATTGCCTTCCAGTTTTCATTGGCCTGTTCGGCACGTGCTTTTTCTTCCGCCAGCATGACTAGTGACTGCGCTTCATCTGCCTTGGCGACGATGATGGCAGTCTCGTAGTCGATCGTGTCTAGCTTCATCAGAACCTCATCTTTAGCAAAGAACCCACCTGGGCGGAAGGACGGGCTCATCTCGATGATCTTGCCACTGACTTCAGGCAGCAAGGTGCTGCGGGTGCGCGGCTGCACGGTGCCTTGGGATTTCACCTTCAGATCGTAAGTCTGGGCATGCAGGGCAGTGCCTTCTACTCGGACCAGTATCGGCGGGACCTCCATGGTCTCCTGCACTGGCGGATTGCTGATCAGCCACCATGCACCATAGACGCAGGCCCCTAGAATACCGAGGGGGATGAGGAGACGGAGGATGTTTTGGAGCAAACGCATCAGAGGACAGTCACTGGAACGCCTGTCAGTCGCTCATGATTCGAACTTTGTCGAATGATGGCGAAAAAGTTCGCAGTCGATCAGAGCATGGTGTGTTCTAGCGCTTGGACTTCTTTTTTGACCAAAGCCCCTACACGATGCTTGGCCAGATAGACTTGGGCAGCATTGATTCCAAGGGCCTCACTGGTCTTTTTGACACCCCAGCCTTTCATGACATAACAATCAAAAATTTGGAACTGGCGTGGCGATACTTTTGATTTCACCCGCTCCAGCGCGGCTGAGGTGATGTTGTCCCGCCACTCCTTATCCCAGATGCTTTCGAGTAAATTGTCCTTCTCGCTGGAAAGGTTGTCCAGGGCCAGATTCGAAGTGTCCTCGCTGTCTGCGTTACCCAGATCAGCAAGGGACGGTTGACGTTTGCGCGCACGGAAAACATCCAGGACGCGCCAGCGGGTCATTTGCAGCAGCCAGGCTTTGAAGGACCCCGCTCTTGGATCGTATTGTCCCTTTTGCACCTGTCGGGCGATGGCGATGGTGGTCTCCTGAATCACATCAAAAGCCTCATCGCGAGTCAGCCCAGCCTTTGTTGCCACGCTGTAGATGAGCCGCCAGTAAGTCTGATAAAACTCATTCCAGGTCTTTTGGTCTTCCCAATTGTTGAGACGTTCGATCAGGCTCTTGCGGGTTTTTTCCCACAGGCCTTTCTCTTTTTTGATCTCATCAGGGATGTCTGGTAGTTCCTCCATTGTGCGTTGATTGTCCACTTTACGCCGTCTCTGTCAAACTGCGACTCATGGCTCAGGGGGGGGCGTTTGGAAAAAGGTTTTCTATCGGAGATTTTGGTTGGGTGGATTCAGGAGCAATTTCAGTCCTCGACACAGCTTTTCGTTTGGCGTTTTGATGCAGCTGAATTAGCCCCTTTTTTGCCTGGATGAACGGCATGTCTGGCGAATGATCGGCTTCTGGGATGGAAAAGGATCTGCCATCAAAAACTCTGTGATATCAGTGTTCTTGGTTTTTTGGGAAGCGTCTCATTTCGTGTCCCAAAATGGCCAGCGTCGTGATGGCGGCTGTCTCGGCCCGAAGAATGAGCGGTCCCAAGGTGACTGGCTGAAAGCCATGTTTTTCTGCCAAAGCTTCTTCTTCGGAGGTGAAGTCACCTTCAGGTCCGATGAGTGCAAATACACAGTTTTTCCCAGCAAAGGAAAGGTCATGTAGCCCGCAGGTGTGCTCCGTCAGCGCTGGCATCACTTTGATGGCATCCGCTGGTAGAGAGGGTAAAACACTCTTTAAATCCGCGGGTCGCTCCAATTGGGGGACCCAGGGCGTGTGACATTGCTTGGCTGACTCGATCATATGTCGTTGCCATTTGAGCCACTTTTTCTCCAACTGATCGCCACTTAGCTGCACGACGCTACGCTGAGTCATCACCGGACGCACGCTGCTAGCTCCCAGCTCGGTGGCCTTTTCCAAAAGCCACTCAAATGGCTCCGCCTTGATCATCGCTGGCAGAAGGTGCACTTCAGCCGAGCGCATCTCATGCTGCACGATGGACTCGATGTCTGCCTGGACACTGTTTTTAGACAGGGCGGTGATCTTCGCTGCTGCGACTCGTCCATCGCCATCAAAGACCTCAATCCGGTCGCCGATCTGCCGCCGCAGAACTCGAGAACAATGCGCAGCCTCGTCTCCAGAAAAGACCAGGTTTTCCGGCTGCCAAAGCGCCGACGCTAAATAAAAACGACTGAGAGACATGAGGGTGACAATAAATCCGAGAACACGACCAGTAGTGGCCATGTCCTCAGGCTTTTGCAACTCAAGGCTAGCAA
This sequence comes from Verrucomicrobiaceae bacterium, assembly GCA_027486585.1. Classification (GTDB taxonomy): domain Bacteria; phylum Verrucomicrobiota; class Verrucomicrobiia; order Verrucomicrobiales; family Verrucomicrobiaceae; genus Prosthecobacter. The sequence continues at coordinate 11,201 of JAIXOU010000046.1, forward strand.
ACGATGCCGACTACGGTTTCGGCACTTTTTTGAATTCGCGGGTCAGAGTCGTCAGAGAATCCTCCACGCCCATGCGCTCTAGGCTGCTAGCGCCCACGAACCCATCTGCTGAGGTCTTGCTCAGGATAAACTCCACATCTTTGGGCGTATTGATGGGGCCACCGTGAGTCAGAGTGAAAATGTCCTTCTTCACGCTGCGGGCGGCATCAATGATGTCCTGAGTGACCTTCACGGTGTGATCCCAACTGACCACGGCATTGGTCACGCCGATGCTGCCACCGACCGTGGTGCCGACGTGGGCAATGATGGCATCGGCTCCATTCTTGGCCATCTCGATGGCCTCCTCAGGAGTGGCGACATAAACGATGCTGAAGAGGTCCATCTTTGTGGCTAGGCCGATCATCTCAAATTCCTTGTGCACGCCCATGCCGGTCTCTTCCAGCACGCCACGGAAATGACCATCGACGATCGTGTGAGTGGGGAAATTGTTCACACCAGAGAAACCCATCTCCTTCACACGTCCCAGCCAATGCCACATGCGGCGGCGTGGGTCGGTTGCATGAACACCACAAATCACTGGGATTTCTTTGACCACTGGTAGCACTTCATATTCCCCAATTTCCATGGCGATGGCATTGGCATCACCATAGGCCATGAGACCGCACGTACTGCCATGTCCCATCATGCGGAAGCGGCCGCTGTTATAAATGATGATCAGATCGGCACCGCCCTTTTCGATGAATTTAGCACTGATCCCCGTGCCTGCACCAGCAGCGATGATCGGCTCACCTTTGGCGAGGGTGGCCTTGAGACGATCTACGACTTCTTGTTTCGTGTAGGGATTTCCGATTCCGGTCCAGATGTTTGCCATGGCTGTGAGTGAAGTTGACGGTTGTTTACGATAGCTAAGGGTGGATGACAGAGGTTAGGATCAATCGTAAACCACCATCAACCATTCTAAACAACCGTAAACTTTTGCACATGCACGGCTCTTCTTCCATCCTTGAACTATCCGAAACGCACACCCTGGGCGAAAAGACAGAGTTTAAAGTCGTGCAGGCCAGCGATTCAGATAAGCGCCCATGGCTGCGCGGAGCCCCAGTCTGTGGAACTCTGAAATCACACCGCATCTCCCACGCTGGCATTATGACTGCACGTGCCCCATACCGCATCGTGCGCATGCATCAGGGCGGTCTTTACTTTTTAGCATGCCTCAGTGGTGAGGGCCGAGTGCTCGTGGATGGTCGATGGCAGAAATGCAGCGCCGGCATGGCGGTGGCCCTGCCCGCCTTCATGGTGAATGCCTTTGAAGCCGTAAAGGGAAAAGATTGGCGCTGCTGCTGGGTGCGTTATGAACAGCAACCGGAGCAGAAACCTATCCTCAATAGCAGCTCACCGCAGATGGCCACTTTTCAGGGACAGCCCCTATGGAATGCTATCGAAGGGCTCATCTCCGAGTCTGCTCAGGAGTCTAAGCCCGCCGCCATGTTTCATTGGGTCGAGCTGATCCACAGCTATGTCGAGCGCTTTGCCCAACCTTGGCAGCAAGACGACCGTCTCTGGCGTCTTTGGGAAATGGTTGCGGCTGATGTGGGGCGTGATTGGACGCTCGATGAGCTAGCCCACCGTGCCCATGTCAGTGCCGAGCATCTGCGTCGGCTCTGCCGTCGTGCCCTCGGCCGCACACCCATGCATCACGTTACGTGGCTGCGCATGAGAAAGGCCTGTGAGCTGCTCTCCACCACCAATCTTAAAGTCGAAACAGTCTCCAATACCGTCGGCTACCAGAACCCATTCGTTTTTAGCAATACCTTCAAAAAATGGATCGGCTGGCGGCCGAGCGAACACAGATCAAAGATGGGGGCTTAATCGGTCAATGGCCGTCGGATCTCGGATCAATCTAGCTTAAAATTTCTGCGTGTTTTAGTCGAGCTACGTCGTTTTGATCATCCATGAATCGCCGATCTTTTATCGCAGTCTTGCCTGCTTCACTGGCCACTCTTCAAGCAAACGATGCTAAGAAACTGCGCGTCGCCATCATCGGCCACACGGGACGTGGCAACTATGGGCATGGGCTAGACACTTTGTGGTCTAAGATACCCGAAACAGAGATTGTAGCTGTCGCAGATGCTGACCCCAAAGGATTAGCCGCAGCCCAAAAGAAACTCTCGTTACAGCGCGGTTTTGCGGATTACCGTCAGATGCTCACCGAGGTCAAACCAGACATTGTTGCTGTTGGTCCACGTCACGTCGATCAGCATCGAGACATGATTTTAGCCTCCATTCAGGCTGGGGCTCGCGGCATTTATGTGGAAAAGCCTTTTTGCCGAAGCTTGGAGGAGGTCGATGAGATCATCCTCGCCTGTGAAAAAGCAGGCACTAAACTGGCAATCGCTCACAGAAACCGCCAACACCCCGTTTTGCCTATCGTCGCCAAGCTAATCCAAGACGGCCTCCTTGGTCGGATGCTTGAAATGCGCGGTCGAGGCAAAGAAGATGCACGCGGTGGATCACTGGATCTTTGGGTGCTCGGATCACACATCGTCAACTTGGGCTGTTATTTCGGTGGTGATCCCATCGCCTGCAGTGCGGTCGTCAAACAGGACGGTCATCTCATCACCAAAGCCGATCTTAAACAGGGAGATGAAGGGATCGGCTTACTCGCAGGCAATGAAGTGCATGCCCGCTACGAATTGGCCACTGGCATCACTTTATACTTCGATTCGATCCAAAATGCGGGTGTTAAAGAAGCTGGCTTTGGCCTGCAAATCATTGGCACTAAAGGTATCATCGACTTCCGCATTGATCAGGAACCGTTGGCTCACTTTTTGCCGGGCAACCCGTTTCAGCCATCCTCACCAGCCCGCGCTTGGATTCCCATCACGACAGCCGGTTTAGGTAAGCCTGAACCTATCGCGAATCTCGGTCAAAAAGTTTCCAGCCACGAGGTGGCTGGTCGGGATCTGATTGCAGCAATCCAAGAAAATCGCACCCCGCTGTGTGATGCGCAGCAAGGTCGTCAAACCATTGAAATGATCAGCGCCGTCTTTGAGTCTCATCGGCTCGGCGGAAATCGAGTGAACATTCCTTTAGTGACCAAGGTCAATCCGTTGACCCTGTTATGAAACGACACTCACGATGCCTCCAGCTCTCTGTCCTCGCTTGCTTGAACCTGATCGCCGCGAGCTGCCATGCCCAGGATACCACGAAGGCAGCGGAAGCTGCACGGAAACAGGTGCCAAAGGATGAAAGCTTTGCCACGAAGTTGACTCATGCAGCCCTGGACCGCACCCAGCAGCGCGTTCGCTATGATCCTGCCTATGTTTCCCTGAGTTATCCTGGAGGCGATGTCCCCTCTGACACTGGCGTCTGCACCGATGAAGTCATCCGCTCTTACCGGGCGCTCGGGATCGATTTGCAAAAGCTCGTGCATGAAGACATGAAGCGGGCTTTTTCAGTTTATCCCAAAAACTGGGGACTCAGTTCCACTGACAAGAACATCGACCACCGCCGCGTGCCGAATTTGCAAACATTCTTCAAACGGCGCAGAGCTTCTCTCCCCGTGACTCAAATAGCCGCGGACTACAAACCAGGCGACCTCATCACCTGCACCGTGGCTGGAAAACTGCCACACATCGCCCTTGTCGTGCCCTCACCAACCGGCACCGGCAACCCCTGGATCGTCCATAACATCGGACAAGGCCCGCAGTGTGAGGATCGTCTGTTTGAATTCCCACTAACAGGTCACTATCGATTTCATCCCAGAGAACCCTGATCAGTCGCCCTGTTTTTTCTCGGCTCGGATCGAGTCCTTTAAGCTGATGAAATCTGACAGCAGAAAAATGACCGTGAAGAAAGCCAGAATGACCTCCATCATCGTCACGACTTTGGCCGGAATCGTCTGCGGAGTGACATCGCCAAAGCCAAAGAAGGAGAAGTTCAGTACGCTGAAAAAGAAACACTCGAAGATAACTTCGCCTTGGTTCCAAGTTTCTTGAAAGCCACTGAAGCTGCCGAGATTGGCTGTCTCAAGACACCAGTAATCCAAGGCAAAGGAAAGGGTGATCTGCGCCATGTTCACGCCCATCAGACCAAGAAAACGATGGTAAGGAATGTTGTGGGAAGTTGCCAACAGGATGTGCTGAAGATTCTCGATAAAAAAGAACACCGTTTTCGCCAGTGCCCAGACCATGATCAGCAGACAGATCCCATTCATCGGCATCCATTGCTTCTGAATGCCCAACTCGATTCCCAACGCCACCAAGACAATCAGCACCACTTCCATCGTCTGACGAAACATCTGCTGGGGAAAAGAAGGCTCCGAGTTCATCCGCGTGAATAGACTGGGCTATGCCCAGGAACAAGCTCCAACCAGCACAAAAACAAACAGGGCGGACCACTCGGTCCGCCCTGAAGTTTTCGAAGGATGCCAACAGCCAGAAGAACAACCCACTATTTGAAATTTTCGGTTGGAAGCCGCGCTTCCCTCACCTGCAAACATTGTCTCACCTTTTGAAACCGATGTGTCAGCCGTCGGTAAATGGCTTGTAAGTCGTTTGTGAAATGTCGATGAAAGAATGAGTCCTGGGCTTAAACCAGTTCCACGACAATGGCGGTGCAGTTGTCACGCCCGGATTCTGAGACAGCTAGTTCAACGATCTTGGTTGCCTTTGGCCGATCAGGGGAAGGGTTCGTGGCATGCTCAAGCAAGCGGGCATCCCAGAGTCCATCAATGACGCCGTCTGAGCAGATGAGAAAGCGATCACCGGCATAGCAACTGACAGAACCGAGATGAGGCCGCAGCGTTTGCTGGCCTGCTCCCAGCGCCTGATTGAGCACATTCTTGGCCGGGTGAGTGCGGGCTTCACGCTCATTGAGCTTTCCATTCCGCCGCAGCCAGCCGACATGACTATGATCATGGGTCAGTTGAGTCATGCCGCCTGAAGCAGGAAGATAATAGATTCGGCTATCCCCCACATGCACGAAATGCATCCAGCCAGGTGAAAAGCAGGCCAGACTCAGCGTTGCTCCCATGCCTGCGCATTCGGCATAACTACGCCCTAGCTTCAGTAGGTCAGCGTGCACTTGATGGCAGAGTTCATTGAGTACTTCGTCAAAGCCTGCACCCAATCCCTGAGCTGCCAGTTTGTAGGCCCGGGGCATCAGTCGGGTGATTTTTTCCACAGTGATTTTGCTGGCAAACTCGCCCGACTTGGCTCCTCCCATGCCATCACTCACCGCAAAGACAAAATCTCCCGTTGAGAAATCTCCGTGGCCTGTCTTTCCCAGATAACGCGCTTCACAGGCATCGTAGGTTAAGGCTAGAAACACATCTTCATTGTTTTTCCTGAACCGCCCCACGTGAGTCATGCCCGACCAATGCAGGGTTGATGGGGCAGTTGAAATCGGAGTTTCGGGGTCAGACATTCGGGAGAGATCCAGACTGACACAAAAACTTCTCTTTTGGCAAGCACGGATGAGATGGATTCATGGATTGAAACTGTCCCAAGAAACTCGTTGGCCATGAAAGATCTGAGGAAGGCAAGACGACTCTTCATCCTCCACCATGAAGTTGTCATCCTCCTATCTATTCCTAGCCTCACTCGCCGCATTTACGGGACTGGTTTCTGCTGAAAACAATGTGCCGCCTCAGGGCTTTCAGGCGCTCTTTAACGGCACCGACCTATCAGGCTGGTATGGATGGAGCACGAAAGATCCAACGGAACTGTGGAAGATGACGCCAGAGCAATTGGCCGATTACAAAAAGAAATCAGTCGAAGGCGGTTTGCCAGAAGGCAAAAACGGACCCGAAAATATCAAGGCTCATTGGAAGGTCGAAAACGGTGAACTCGTCAATGACGGTAAAGGCCTCTACCTCACCACCGACAAGGACTATGGTGACTTTGAATTCATGGTTGAATACAAAGCCTTACCAGAAGGTGACAGTGGCATCTACTTGCGGGGTATTCCACAGGTGCAGATTTGGGATAGCACAAAGGGTGATCCACGGGGCCTCGGCCAGGACAAAGGCTCTGGCGGGCTCTGGAACAACAGCAAAGGCGCTCCTGGCAAGGATCCAAGCAAGCTTATGGATAAGCCCTTTGGTGAATGGAATAGCTTCAAGGTACGCATGATCGGTGAGCGAGTCACGGTGATCTTTAATGGTGAAAAGGTCGTGGATAATGCCGTTTTAGAGAACTTCTTCGCCAACAAAAAGGCGGGTTACATCGCCTATGCAAAGCCAGCAATGACTGACGCTAAAAAGAAAGAGGAAAAGGCTCCTGAAAAGTTGGCCAATGGTTGGATCAAAGATCCTGCTTTTGCCAAAGGCCCGATCCAATTGCAAACCCACGGAAGTGAGATTCGCTGGCGCAATGTGTTTATTCGTGAAATTAGCTCAGAAGAAGCAATGACTGAGCTAGCTTCCAAGGACGCTGATGGTTTTGTCGAATACGTCAATGGCAAGGATCTGACGGGCTGGCAGGGTGCCGTAGATAACTATGAAGTCGTGGACGGTGCCATTACCTGCAAGACTGGCAAAGGCGGCGATCTACTGACTAAGGATGAATTCGAAAATGGCATCATTCGTGTTGAGTTCAAGCTGCCGCCTGCAGGCAATAATGGTATCGCTCTGCGCACACCCCTGGGTGGACATTCGGCCTCTGATGGTCTTGAACTGCAAGTCATCGATAGCGATGGTTACAATGCCAAGATGGCAGCTGCGGGTAAAAAAGGCCTGGAGCCTTATCAGTATCATGGCAGCATTTACCACTGCGTTGGTGCTAAGCATGGTTACCTGCGCCCAGTCGGTGAGTGGAACTTCCAAGAGATCGAAGTGCAAGGTCAGAGGATCAAAGTCACACTGAATGGCACCAAAATCCTGGATGCTGACATCAGCACCTTTGACCGCAGTCAAATCCCGCATCCGCCGAAAGGACTCGATCACACGAAGGGCTTCATCGGTTTTGCGGGTCACAGTGATCCTGTGCAGTTCCGCAGCTTTAAAGTGAAGAAGCTCTAGTCAAATCTATGCGTGAAACCCATGCCGTAGAATTTCTGGCAGCGGGTGGGTTTCATCCATATCATGCAACTCAAGGATGCGGCCATCATCCATGGCGGCAATGCGGTCTGCATGAGTGAAGATACGATTGTCATGGGTGACGATCAAAACGGCGCGATCAGGGCTGCGAGCTATGTTGGCAAAAAGCTCCATGACGAGCGTACCGTTTTTAGCATCCAGCGCGGCTGTTGGTTCATCACAGATGATGAGTCGTGGATCATGCACCAAAGCGCGGGCAATGGCTACACGCTGCTGCTGGCCACCCGAGAGTTGACTTGGGCGATGGTTCATCCTTTCGCCCATACCGACTTGCTCCAGCACTTCGCGGGCCTTCTTTTCAGCATAACGAGTGCTCTTTCCCTGAATGAGTAAAGGAACGCTGACATTCTCAACACAAGTAAGTGTCGGGATCAGATTGAAGGATTGAAAAATAAAACCAATGTTGGTCGAGCGAAATTTCGTCGTGGCTCCAGTGCTCATTTTGAGAAGGTCTTGATCAAAGATCAAAACCTCACCAGAGCCAGCATCCACCTTCAGAGTGCCTGCGATGATACTAATCAATGTCGTTTTTCCACAACCGGAAGGTCCGACAAGCATCGTGATGTCACCACAGCGGACGTCCAGATTGATCTCCTTCAACACTTGCAATCGAGAGCCGCCATCTCCAAACGACTTGTTCACGTTTCGTAAACGCGCCGCGAGTAGTGGAGTGGATTTCACAGAATGCATGACAGAAGAAAAGGCTTCAACTCCAACTTACGAGCTACATCCGTATCGTGGCTGTACCAATCAGCCGATCAAGTTAACCACGAACAAGCGAGACGATCACGGCTTTCTGAGCATGCAGACGGTTTTCAGCTTGATCAAAAATGATGGGGGCCTGCTGTTCTAATACTTCCTCGGTGATCTCTTTACCGCGATAAGCTGGCAAGCAATGCATGACGATGGCGCTGGATTTGGCGTGCTTCATCAGTTCTGCATTGATTTGCCACGGTCTGAGCGTTTCGATTCGACCTGCGGCCTCGTCTTCTTTACCCATACTGACCCAGACATCCGTATAGATGGCATCGATACCTTCGACGGCCGCTTTGGGATCATCGGTAACGGTGACAGTATGGCCCGGCACTTTAGCCATGAAGTCAGCGGCGGGTTGGAACTCTTTGGGGGCACCAATGACCAATTCAAATCCTAAGCGAGCGCTGGCCCAAATCCATGAGCGAGCAACATTGCAGTCCCCATCGCCAAGAAAGGCAACGCGTTTACCTTTCCAGCTGCCGAGGCGTTCATTGATAGTCTGAAGATCGGCTAGGATCTGACAGGGATGCTCATCATCGGTAAGAGCATTGATGGTGGGAATGCCACTGTATTCGGCAAACTCCACCACATCCTGCTGGGCAAAGGTGCGGATGATCGCGCCATGAATCATGCGACCCATGACACGAGCTGTGTCTTTGATCGGTTCACCACGTCCGAGCTGGATATCGGCACCAGAAAGAAACATGACCTGCCCGCCCAACTCACGAACACCGACTTCAAAACTGACGCGCGTGCGAGTCGAAGATTTGGTAAAGATCAGCGCCCACTGCTGACCAGTCAGAACCTGGGGAGAGGCTTTGCGGTCCTTTTTCAACACGTAGGCGAGCGCGAGTATCTTTTCGATCTCGTCAGCGTTGAGTTGTTCGATGGAAAGAAGGTGCTTCATAGGACAGACGAAAACGGTTTGTTCAGAGGGATATGGCTAACTGATCGAGAGTGGCTTTAAAAAGTTCCAGGCCTTCAGCCGCTTGCGCGTCAGTCAGATTCATCGGAGGCAGCCAACGAACGACTTTGGGCCCAGCTGGCACCACCATCATGCCTGCATCTAGCAAGGCCTTGGCCACGAAGATAGAAACGATTTTGCCAGATGCTTTCACAGCAGGCATGGCGGCAATCTTTTCCTCATCGAGCTCAAATCCAATCATCATGCCAAAAGCGCGCACTTCACGGATGAGCGGCTGATTCCAAGCTAAGACCTCGCAGGCGATGTGCTTGCCGAGTTTGGCCGATTTTTCGGTCAGTCCATCACGCAAAATGACATTCAGGGTGGCCATGGCGACGGTGCAGGCAAGTGGGCTACCGCCATAAGTGGTGCCATGCGTGCCAGGTCCCAAGAGGTCGCAGAGCTTGGTTTCGATCCCATCACCCAAAGCGCGGTCACGAATCCAGAAAGATCCGAGCGGATAACCGCTGCCGATGGATTTTGCCCAACTCACGGAATCTGGGACGATCTCTTCACCCGGAATGATGCTGCGCCAGCCACAGAGCTCTCCTGTGCGTCCGAGTCCGCACTGAACTTCATCCAAGAGCATGAGCAGATCATGATTGCGGCACAGGGATTGCACCGCGCGCAGGAAATCAGGTGTCATGGGATTGACACCACTTTCACCTTGAACAGGTTCGACCAAGATAGCGACGGTTGTGTCTGTGATCGCAGACTTCAGGGCTTCGATGTCATTAAACGGAACATAGACAAAGCCAGGGACGATGGGGCCAAAGCCACCATGGATCTTCTCCTGTGCCGTTGCGCTCATGGCTCCAAAGGTGCGTCCATGGAAGCTGCCCGTGAAGGTGATGATCTCGTAGCGTGGGCTGCCATCTGACTTCGGCTTGGTGACGCCGTATTTTCGGGCCAGCTTGATCATGCCTTCATTGGCTTCCGCGCCACTGTTGGAGAAGAAGCATTTACCGTGAATTTTCATCACATCTTCTACCAGCACCTTGGCCAGTTCTGCCTGCTGACGAATGCAGTACCAGTTGGACACATGGATCAGGGTGTGAGCCTGGCGCGAGATAGCATCAGCCACCTCAGGATGCGCATGTCCCAACGGACAAACAGCAACGCCGCCAGCAAAGTCGAGATACTTTTTGCCATCGCGATCCCAGACATAAGGACCCTCGCCTTTCTCCGGCCAGACTTGGAAGCGTCCATAGTTAGGCATGACATACTTTTCCAGCCAAGCTGGATCGAAATCTTGAGTCTTTTCCATTCCTTTGAATCCTAAATTTTGTTTATTCCCTAACTGAAGACTTCCTCTTCATAAATGAATCTCTGTCCCGATCCCCACATCCGTGAAGATTTCTAAAATGAGGGCGTGGGGAATGCGTCCGTCGATGAGATGAACTTTCCCCACTCCACCTCGGAGAGATTCGAGGGATGAATCCACTTTCGGAATCATGCCGCCACTGATGATGCCATCTTTTTTTAGTTGATCGATAGCTGCTGGGTCGAGGCTGGGAATCAATGTCGATTCATCCTTCGGATCACGCATGACACCGCGCACGTCACTGAGGAAAATAAGCTTGGTTGCCTGCAAACGAGTCGCCAATGCGCAGGCGGCTAGATCGGCATTAACATTGAGTGTCTTGCCGCTGGCGTTTTCGCGCGCAACAGGTGAAACCACTGGTACAAACTCACCAGATACCGCAGCCTGGATGAGGCCAAGCTTGCATCCTGTGACTTCTCCTACCCAGCCGAGTTCAGCTTTCATTTTCTCGCCTGTAAAGACTTCCGTGCCGGGAACGCCGACCGCTTTGCCTCCAAAGGCATTGATCTTATCGACGATTTCTGGATTGATCACACGCGCTAAGGTTTGCTCAACGATTTTGATCGTTTCCTCATCGGTGACGCGCATGCCGTTGATGAACTTGGCTTCGAGGCCACTTTCCTGCATGGCTTTAGAAATCGCCTTGCCGCCACCATGAACGATGACCGGATTAATGCCGACGGCTTCAAGGAAGACGACATCCTTTAAAAAGGTGTTTACCACGGCAGGATCTTCCATGGCGCTACCGCCGACTTTGATCAAAAAGGTGCAGCCTCGGAAGCCCTGCATGTAAGGCAGGGCTTCGAGCAGCACATCGGCTTTGCGGGTCTGGGATTGCAGGTCAGTCATCGGCAGGAGGGGAAAGGTGGAAGGAAAGGCATCCACACGGATCGTCAAGCCCAGTGAAGGGAAAGTTCACCTTTTAAACGATCCTTTGAGGCGAAAAACAGCCAATTAATCCGAGAACTCAATGAGCTGCTGCACTCGCAGTTGCTGGCGACTCCATCAGCATGCTCTGCAGTGGTCGTGGATACACACCTAGAACCACGATGCTAATCGCCAATGCGACAGCGCCTGCTTTTGTCCAGAGATTGAGAGGAATAGGCTGAGACGAGGATGACGAGTCTGAGGTGTACATCGCCAAAATGGTCTTGAAGTAATAGTAGAAACCGGCGGCAGCGCCAACCACGGCAGCAGCTAGGGCACCCCAGGCGGTTTGATCAACAAGACCTAGAAACACAAAGAGTTTGCCCATGAAACCAGCCGTCAATGGCAGACCAGCCAAGGAAGCTAAAGCTACCGTCATAACAAAGGCCAAGAGAGGTGAACGTTTAGCTAAGCCTCGGAAATCGGTAACATCTTCACCGCCGCCATTGATTCGGAGAATGGCCAGAACGAGGAATCCCAGAACGGTCATCGGCAAATAAGTCGCCAGATAAAAAGCCACAACACCACCAGCACTCAGATCGAGACGAGTGGAACCGTGGGCTGAAAGAGCGAGTAATAGATAGCCTGCATGACTGATGCTTGAGTAAGCAAGCAGACGCTTGACGCTGGTCTGGAAAATAGCAGGCAGGCTTCCCAGAAGAACCGTGAGAGCACCACCGATGAGTAATAAGCCGTGCACTTCAGAGGCGATGAGGGAGCCTTGAATGAAGAAAGTGTCGATGACACGCGTCAGAATGACGAAACCAGCGGCTTTTGAGCCAACCGAGAGAAACGTGGTGACAGGAATGGGGGCACCCTGGTAAACGTCAGGCACCCACATTTGGAAAGGAGCTGCAGCCACTTTGAAGCCAAGACCAGCGAGCAACAAGGCCGCCCCTAGAAGTACTGGCAATTTCACAGTCTCAGGATTGGCTAGCGCTTTTGCAATGCCTTCGAAGGTCAATGAACCCGTTGCGCCATAGACCCAAGCAATGCCGTAAACAAGAATGCCTGTGCTTAGCGCACCGAGGATCAGATATTTCACTCCAGCTTCCAAAGCGAGGGCGCTTTTGCGGGCAAAGGCAACGAGCACATAGAAGCTAACGGTCACAAGCTCCAAGGACACAAACACGGTGACCAAATCTTTGGCACCAGCCATCCACATCATGCCAGCGCAGACAATGAGTGGCAGGCTGAACATTTCAGACAAACGACCATCGACGGTGTATTTGCTGAGGTAACCTGCGCATTGACTTGTTAACCAGAGCACTAAGAAAGTGATCAACAATGAAAAGCCTTTGTAGAAAATAGCCAGGGTATCCAGCTGTTGGTAGGCTTGCAGAAACTCAGGCATCTGGGTCGCTGACTTATTGACCAACAAGAATAATAGGAATGCTAAAGCCACCCCACCCATGCTGATGGCAGCAAGCGTGCGACGCGTGATGGCTGGCATGAACGCCTCAAGCGCGAGGAGAAAGAGCCCGAGGATGGCTAAACCGACTTCAATGGAAAACACAGACATGGATCAAAAAGGTTCAAGGGGCCACCACGGCAGCGAGGTCAGACTTGATAAGGTTTAAGAGCAGCCAAGGGCAGCATCCGACAATAAGTAAAACAGCGGCCAGCAGAATGAGCGGCAAGCGCTGGCTGAAGGATGGGTCCCTCATGAATAAGCCAGACATGGCTGAACCATGAAACAGACTGCGATAAGCACGAAGCATATAAACCGCTGACATCACCACGCCCCAAAGGGAAACAATGACAGCCCATTGCAGAGGACCGAAGGAAGTTGATCCATAATTCATGAAGCTCCCGACAAAAACCATGAGTTCGCCGGCGAAGTTCGCCAGACCAGGCAGACCGATAGAAGCAAAGGCGCCAAAGGCAAAGAGAACCGTGAAAGCTGGGGCGTGCTCACCCAAACCGCCGAGCTTGCTGAATTCTAGCGTGCCGAGTTGATTCCGCATCCGTCCTGCCAATGCAAAGAGGAGGGCGATGCTGATGCCGTGGGCAAACATCAAGAGAACTGCCCCACGAAGCGCAATCTCGGTGCCAGCTGCAAGACCGAGGAAGATGTAGCCCATGTGCATGACCGAGGAATTGGCCAACACATCATCCAGACGCTTCTGATTGATCGTCACTAGCCCCATCACAAGGATGTTGCCTAGCAGCATGAACAAGAGAGCCTCCTGAACCCAAGCAACCTGAGCGCCTTGTGGCAGTAGTGGTAGGGCGATACGCAGCAGACCATAGAGCCCGAATTTTTTCAAGACGCCGGAATGCAGCATGGCGACTGGCGTCGGAGCCGTAGCATAGGCTGGGGCAGCCCAACTGTGCAGCGGGAAAAGACTCACCAAGGTGCCAAAACCCAAGAGGAGTACGAAGAAAATCTGAGCCTGTTTTTCAATTGGCAAGGGAGTCAATGCAGCCTGCGCACGCAGAGCTTGGAGATCAAAGGTCAACTTGCCGCCACCACTAAATTCTAGAACCAACCAAACGAGTCCAGCCAACAGGATCAAGCTTCCAGCTCCAAGATAGATGGTGGTTTTCCAAGCAACGGCCTTGCGATGTTCAGGCTCGCCATGGCCATAAAGACCAATCATGAGGAAGGTCGGGATCAGCGCTAGCTCATGGAAGGCATAGAGGAAGAAGACATCCGTCGAAAGGAAGGCTCCCAACGCACCTGCGGCAATCAGTAAGGAGGCGATGTGATAGATCGCAGGCTTGTCGTCTCCGATCTGCCAAACGGCAGCAAAAGTCACCAAAGCGGTGAGCAAAGTCAGGATCAAAGCTACACCATCAGCACCGACACCAAAAGTGATCGCTGGATTATCCAGAACAATCCGAGCGCTTTCAAAGGCAAAGCCAGCTTTTCCAGCAGAGGCTGCCTTGAAGCTGAAGACTAGCCCCAGGGTGATGACAAGATTCACAACAGCGGCACCGACCGATGTCGCGCGGGCAGGTGCCCCGAGCCAGATGGCTAGGGCAGCAAGCAAAGGGAGAAGGATAACGATTTCTAGCGGACTCATTTCAATTTTATGATCAATGGCCCAACTGGGGCAGCACAAATACGACGAGATAAATGACCATCAGCACACCCGCGCCGAGTAGGAAAGTGTAGGCCTGCAAATGACCACCCGTGAGGATGCGCGCAGCAGAACCAATACGCATGGCGATGAACGCCGGAAGACGCGCCACGATGCCATCCACAAACATGCGCTCAAGGCCATTCACAATCCAAGCCAGTTGATCCTGAAGCACCTTCACAATCACGGCATAGATTTCATCAAAGTAGAACTTATTAGCGAAAAGCTTGATGTTAAGCGGATCGCTGTTTTTGCCTCTGTAAAGTAAGAAACCAACACTCGAACCGATGATCAAGGCTGCAATAGAAGCAATCATAACGGTCGGATGATCTTCGGCATGATTGGGAATCATCGCTGCCAGCAAGCGATTAAAGGACTCAAATGTCGAAAGCACCGTTAAAGCTGCTAAGACGACCAATGGCAAAACCATGATGATGGGTGCCTCTATGGCGTGATGAGCACTCTCGGTCCTAGGCTTACCCAGGAAAGTAATGACAAACATGCGAGTCATGTAAAAGGCAGTTAACATGGCTGTTGCTACGCCTATCCAGAAGAGTGGACGGCAGGCTTCAAAACCGACACCCAGAATGGACTCTTTACTCCAAAAGCCGCTGGTGATGAAAGGAACACCCATCAAGGAAGCCGTGCCGATGGCAAAGGTAACGAAAGTCACTGGCATGTGCTTCATGAGTCCACCCATTTTCCAAATGTCTTGCTCGTGATGGCAGGCATAAATGATGGCGCCAGAACCTAGGAAGAGCATGGCTTTAAAGAAGGCATGAGTATAAAGGTGGAACATGGCTGGATGGCCTGGACCTGCCTCATGGTGATTGACGCTGACTTGAATGGCTAACAACCCAACGGCCATCACCATGTAACCTAACTGAGAAAGCGTGGAATAGGCCAGTACACGTTTGATGTCATTTTGCTGAGTTGCCATCAAGGCGGCCATGAGTGCCGTGAGACCGCCGATCCACGCAATGATCGTGGCTGCATCAGGCGATGCTTCGATGACGAAACTACAACGAACGAGCATGAACACACCGGCTGCCACCATGGTGGCGGCGTGAATCAGAGCAGACACTGGTGTTGGGCCTTCCATGGCGTCTGGCAGCCAGACGTGCAGAGGAAACTGAGCGCTTTTGCCCACGGCTCCCATGAAGATGCCAAGAGCAGCCAAGGTCATGAACAGGGTGTGGGTTTGGGTCATCTCATGCAGGGGGCCTTCGGCAAAGCCGCCCTTCAGACCGCTAAAACTCACGTCGCCGTGATTGGCCATGAATAGCATCAGAATGCCAATCATGAATCCGAAGTCGCCGATGCGATTGGTTAGGAAAGCTTTTTTGCAGGCCTCCGCGGCGGATGGCTTCTCAAACCAGTGACCAATCAGAAGATAAGAACTCAAGCCGACTAGTTCCCAGAAAATGAACATCATGAACAAGTTGCCAGCCAGAACAATGCCGGTCATGGAGAACATGAAGAGCGAGAGGGAGCCAAAGAAGCGCACCTTGCCCTCGTCCTCTTTCATGTAACCTAGAGAGAAAAGATGCACAAGCAGACCAATGGAAGTGACGATAAACATCATGCCTCGGCTTTGCTGATCGATCATCGCATCCAGACCAATACGGAATTTGCCAATCTCGATGAAAGGCAACAACATGGGAGCTGAATCACGTGCATCGAGCAGCATGAGGCTGATGACAAAACAAATGGCGGCTGAAGCAATGGAAAGCACAACACTGGCTCCTTTGAGCAGTTTGTGACCCAGCAAGATGGATAGCGCCGTTAAAAACGGCAGCATGAGTAGCAGTGTCGGAAGGGATGCAGTTGTGTCCTGAGCAGGGGGCGTCATGAGGAAAAAAGGGTTAGCCTTGAAGCTTGGTCACAGATTCGACTTCGACGCTCTGTTTCGAGCGATAGAGTGCCACGATGATTGCCAAACCTACAGCCACTTCGGCCGCAGCTACGGTGATGGTGAAGAAAACCAGAGCCTGGGCCGAGTAATCAGGCAGACCAGCCAAGACATGGAAACGTGAGAACGCCACCAAGGTCAGATTAGCTGCGCTGAGCATCATTTCCAAACACATGTAAATGATGATGATGTTTCGGCGTGCCACAACACCGGCTAGGCCAAGTGCAAAGAGGATTCCGCTTACTACGAGGTAATGACTGAGTGTGATCATCGTGCCACCTCCTTATCGCGTTTGGAAAGAACGACCACACCGACAGTGCCGACCATGAGAAGCAAACCCATGACTTGCAGATGAAAACCGTATTGTTTGAACAAGGCCAATCCCATGAGCTTTGTATCAGGCAGGATACCTGCTTTGAGATCCTTCGAGATGGTTGGAAGATCTTTATCGGTCGCCGCCATTTGATTGCCAGCAGCCACGAGATTTAAAGCTGCCTCATTCAAGGTCAGGTCACTCTGATGATGCGCCGCACTCACGGTTGCAATTTGAACTGCCAATACTGAGCCCAGCACGATCGCACCGACAATGGCGGCCACGTTTGTCTTCCGATCCGACTCAGCCTTGATGTCTAAAAGCATTATGATGAACAGGAAAAGCACCATCACTGCACCTGCGTAAACAAGGATCTGAATCGTCCCGATGAAGAAAGCGTCCAGACTAATGAACAGAGCAGCTAATCCTACGAAGCTCATGGCCAGCGATAAGGCGCTTGTGACCGGGTTGCGCGCCAGAACCACCATGAGGCCAAAGCCCAAGGTAATGAGTGCGAAAAGATAAAAGAGGAGTGAGGGCATTTAGACTATTTCAATTCATTCCATTTATTCACCAGACCAATACGCTTGCCACCGATTTGGTACAGCTTGGCCTTGTCATGCATGAGTTCTGCGCGGGATTCACCGGTAATGGCGTAATCTTTGCGCAAATAAATGGCCTGCTCAGGGCAAACTTCCTCGCACATGCCACAGTAGATGCATCGAGTCATGTCGATATCGAATTCTTTCGGACGCTTTTCCACTTTGGCCCATGGATCGTCGCTTGGGATTTCTCCTGGAGTGATTCGGATCGCTTTTGGCGGGCAGATGAATTCGCAAAGCTGGCAGCTAACACAGCGCTCACGGTCCTGCTCGTCTGTTACTAGGGCTGGTGCACCACGATAATATTCTGGAAGATTTTCATCCCACTTCTGTTCGGGATACTCCATGGTCACTTTTTCTTTCTTTCCGGTAATTTCCAGGAAAGTCTTCAAGGCATGACCAAGAGTGATTTTCAGGCCTTTGGCAAAAGTGGAAATGAACCAACTTTCATGCCAGGCGAGTTTAGGGCGTTTTACAAAGATCGTTGCCATAAATAGGGGGATTATTTCAACGGAACCAACCACATGAGGAAAGCCGTTAGCACAACATTAAACAGGGCTAATTCAAACATGACCATCCAGCCGAGTTTCATTAACTGGTCGAACCGGAAGCGGGGCAAGGTCCAGCGAATGAGAATGAAGAAAAGGATAAAGAAGACAATTTTACCCAGGAAAACACCAATGTGGAGTAGTCCAAGCCACAGCGGTGTATCACCTGCGGAATACCCCAGACCAATAAGTGGCCCGAAAGGAATGCTCCAACCGCCCAGGAAGAGGGTCACGGCCAAACCGGAACCGATGATCATCGCTGCGTATTCACCCAGGAAGAAGAGGGCGAATTTCATTGAGCTGTACTCCGTATGATAACCAGCCACCAACTCCGTTTCACACTCTGCCATGTCGAATGGTAGGCGATTCGTCTCAGCGAACATCGCCACAACAAAGATACAGAAGGAGAGCCCCATCGGAATCCAGAGCACCCAGCGGGCCAAGCTTAGCCCTTCACCCCAGAGGGGGAGGAGCAGCCAGCCATTGGCATCTTGGTAGATCGACATCTTGGTCAGATTCAGCTCACCAAAGACCATCAGTACCGGAATGATCGAAAGCCCGAGTGACAGTTCATAGCTGATCATTTGGGCTGAAGCACGCACGCCGCCCAGGAAAGGATATTTGGAGTTTGAGGCCCAGCCAGCGATCACAATCCCATAAACACCGAGAGATGCGATGGCGAAGGTGTAAAGTGGACCGACACTCAGATCGGCAATCACTGAGGGAACCGGCACCGACGAGAAAACAGGAAGATCAGCCATGCCAATCACGCCATACACCCAGCTCAATAGTCCGTTCAGATCTGACAAACGCAGCTCGGAACCAAAAGGCAGAACCACGCAGGTCATGAGTGCGGGCACCATGGTCAGGCAGGGAGCCAGCCAATAATAGAAGGCATTCACCGACTTTGGCGTGAAGTCTTCCTTCAGGAGAAACTTGATGCCATCTGCCATTGGCTGGGTCAGGCCCCCGATCCCGAGGATCTGGATGTCTTTTTTGAAACCGAATAAGGTCAGCGGGATCCCCGTCCGATTCGGCCCCACGCGATCCTGAATCACAGCCGAGAATCTGCGTTCAGCATAGACGCTGTACGCCACCATGGGCAGAATGACCAAAAAGGTCAGAAAAACGATCTTCACCACCGAAGCGATGAGGAAGGTAAGGTCAATGTTAGCAAGTAGGTGTCCCATGAGGCCGCAGCATTATCAGGAAGGCTTTACGAGCGGCAACTCGTATTTGTGAAAAATTTCACAAGCTCCCTTTTTTAAAGGTCATTTTTTCCGTTTTTCAGGGGTTTTGAGGCCTTGACAGGGGTTTTGCTGCACTTCGGGTGGAGAATCAGACCTGACTGCGCACTCCTAGCCGCTTTCAGATTGCCAGAGACTCAGGAGGATGCATGAATGCGCCCCGCTCATGACCAAGCTACTTCTTTGCCTTTCTTTGCCTCTTTACCTTCTCGATCAATGGTCGAAAAACTGGATCGTTGGCAAGTACGGCCTGCACACGGATGAGGAAGCCGTCATTCCTGGTATCTTTTGGCTGCATCATACGGCCAACACCGGCGTGGCTTTTGGCATGTTCAATGGAACGCAGTATGCCAACTATGCCTTTGCTTGCATCTCCCTGAGTGCCCTGGGCTTCATCATCTGGATGTATCGACAGAATGCTTTTCCAGGTTGGATGAGCCGCACCGCTGTCGCTTTACTCATCTCTGGTATTTTTGGTAACCTTACCGATCGCGTCTTTCGCCGCCATGACGACGGCGTCCTTTTTGGCGGCGGTTTCCTCGACGGTTACGTGGTCGATTTCCTCCGCTTCGACTTTGGCTTCCCGCCCTTCAATCCCTGGCCCTCCTTCAATGTTGCCGACTCGTGCGTCGTCACCGCAGCCATCCTGCTTGCTATCGCGTCCTTCATCGAAAAACCAACGTCGAAGGTATCCAAATGATGGATCCTTCTTCGTTGGTTGTTTTTGATTGGTGCAGAAAAACCGCAGGCTGTCCGATGCGTCCCTGCCTTATTTAGCCTGGGCAAGCTGAGCCAGCACCTTTTCCACCGTAGCTTCGGCAGTAAGCCCGTGCTTTTTCCGGAGGATAGCAGGTGTGCCATGCTCGACAAAGGCATCTGGCCAGCCGACACGAACGACCGGAGTCGTGATGCCTGCGGTGCTGAGATGCTCGATCACTCCACAACCAAAGCCGTTCATGAGGATGTGATCTTCGAGGGTGCAGACGACCTTCACCTTTTTAGCGATGTCCTCAATCAGTGAGGCATCTAGGGGTTTGATCCAGCGTGGATTAATCAGGGCTACGGAGAGACCTTTGGCCTCCAGCAGCTTCTTGGCTGCCTCGGCTGTCGTGAACATGTCGCCCAGGCCGATGAGTGCCACGTCGGTGCCATCTGAAATAAGTTCGCCTTTGCCGATCTCTAAAAGTCTCGGATTGGCTTTGGGTGTTACTCCGGGGCCATTGCCACGAGGGTAACGGATAGCTATTGGGCCTTTTTCATAGTTGGCCATGGTCCAAAGCATATCGACAAATTCATCTTCATCTTTTGGCTGCATATGGACGAGTCCAGGAATGCCGCGTAGGTAGGCGATGTCAAAAAGACCATGATGGGTCGGGCCGTCATCACCACTGAGACCACCGCGGTCCATGCAAAGACGCACAGGCAGATGCTGAATGGCCATGTCGTGGATGATCATATCGATCGCTCTCTGCATGAAGGTCGAATAAATCGTCAAGAAAGGACGCAGGCCCTGCACAGCGAGACCGCAGGCAAAGAGAGCTGCATGTTCCTCTGCAATTCCGACATCAAAGTAACGCTCAGGAATTTCTTTCTTAAAGCACATCAAGCCAGTGCCGCCGGGCATGGCCGCCGTGATTGCGACGATCTTTTTATCTTCTTTGGCAAAGTCCGTGACTGTGCGCGCAAAGACCTGGCTGTAGGTCGGCTTATCCGTGGACTGAGTTTCACCAGTCTCAATGTTGTATTTTCCAAGCCCGTGGAACTTGCTTGGATCTTCCAGCGCAGGTTTGTAGCCACGTCCTTTTTCGGTAAGGATGTGTAAGATAACAGGCTCATTTTGAGTCTTCAAAAACTCAAAGGTCTGGATGAGCAAAGGCAAATCATGCCCATCAATAGGCCCATAGTAACGGATGCCAAACTCCTCGAAAAGTGTGCTGCGATTATGCGGCCCTTCACTTTGTGGTAGGAGCAGGCCTTTGGCACTGTTTTCCACGCGTTCAGCCAGCTTCCGCGCACCGTCGCCGAGCATGAACTCGACAAATTTGGACGCTTTTTCATGTAGATTGGCAAAGCCGGGGTGAGTTGCGATGCTGTTGAAATACTTTGCGATCGCTCCGACGTTTTTGTCAATGCTCCACTCGTTGTCATTCAGCACGGTGATCAATCGCTTCGTGTGCGCAGCGATGTTATTCAATGCTTCAAAAACAGGGCCGCAAGTGAAAGCCGCATCACCTGAAACACAGACGACATGGTCATCTGTGCCTTTTAAATCACGCGCAGTTGCCATGCCCAGAGCAGCGCTCAGAGCGGTACCTGCATGACCAGCGCCATAGCAGTCATGCTCACTTTCACTGCGCAGTAGGAAACCATTGAGACCTTCGTATTGGCGGATGGTGTGGATTTTATCCCAGCGGCCTGTCAGCATTTTGTGAACATAGCCCTGATGCGCGACATCAAAGACAAATTTGTCATTCGGCGTGTCAAACACGCGATGCATGGCGATGGTCAACTCCACAACCCCAAGGTTGGGTCCGAGATGTCCTCCGGTCTCACTTAAGGTTTCGATGAGGGTGGCACGGATCTTTTCTGCAAGTGCAGGCAGTTGCTCTAAAGGCAGAGCTTTGAGATCAGTCGGGCTGGTGATGGTAGGCAGGGTAGTGTCCACGAGGTTCAAAAAAGTCGGATGTCGTCGCTGGCTTCCTCAGCGTCAGGCTTTGCCGTGCGTCGGCGTGTGGTGGCTGCAGGCTTTGCTGTATTTTCCACAGAAGTCTCTGCTGCGCGGGTTGGGTCAAAGGCGGCCAGTTCAGCTTTACCATCAGCCCCGAGGCTGATCGTCTCGATCCGCTGTCTGGCAGTATCGATCCTACGGCGACAAAGTTGCAGCAGTTTCATGCCCTCTTCGTAGCTGGTAACCATCTCATCCAGAGGCATTCGGTCGGATTCCATCGCAGCCACGATTTCCTCTAGGCGGTCCATGGCCTGCTCAAAGGATGTTTCGGTGGGAGTGGAAGAATTCATGGTTAAATCGGGCGTGCATTATCAGGACACTGGATGCGTAGGCAAGCGAGAAAAGCAGACGATTCGGATGGAAGCTTGCTTTATCTTCAAAAATGGGTTTCAAGTTAGCTCAGACATTAATACAACCATGGAAGCTATCGAGACCGCCCGCCTTTGTGCCAATTATGCTGATGACAAGAAGGCCGAGTCCATTGTGGTGCTCGACTTGCGCGGGCTATCCCCCGTCAGCGACTTCTTCGTCATCTGCACCGCCAACTCCAACCCGCAGCTCCGCGCCGTGCGGGATGAGGTCGTGGAACAAATGCGCATCAAGCACAATTTGAAGCCGCTTTTCAGTGATGGCACCTACGAGAGCCAATGGCTGATCATTAATTTTCCGAACGTTTTGGTTCACATCCTTTCCCCTGAGAAACGCGAATTTTACGCCTTAGAAGAACTTTGGGGTGATGCCCCCGAGATCACTTGGGAGCCTGTGATCGAAGTGCAAGCACCGGTCAAAAAGCCAGCTGCCGCCAAAAAAGCAGCTGCTAAAAAGGTGACCACAAAGAAAGTCGCGGCTAAAAAAGCGGTGGTAAAAAAAAGCCCCCGCAAAGAAGGCAGCTAAGAAATAAATCACTACACCTCTGCCAGCTCAGAGAGTTGGCAGAGGTGGTGGACCCTCGCGCAGCATTTGATCGGCATTGCTCGCTGTAATTGCCGTGGGTGCCACACGATAGGAGGCCTGCGGGATGAAGCTTGGCTCATCCATCTTTTTCGTGATGAAGTTCCAGGCTAAATCGACCAGGATCGGCAGAAACACCGTCGCATCTAGGTCACCCTTATTGACCAGGGAAAGCCCACCGTCCACGCCGACGTAGCCACCTGTGCCGATGACCATCATGTTTGCACGAGTTTCACCCAGCCCGATAACAGCACCAAGGGCCATGGCATCATTCTGGGCATAAACCACATCAAAAGTCGTCTGTAGCCGCAGGGCATCCATAGCTCGTGATTTACCGCCGTCCTTGGTCCAGGCACCTGGAGCATCATGAACTAAAATTACCCCAGGTGCCGTTTTGAGGGACTCCATGAAACCTTCGTGCATCACCTGACTTGTCGCGTTCTCGTCCTCTCCACGGATTTCTACCACTCGACCGACGACATCGACGCGACCTTCGGCCAAAGCTTTTCTTTTGAGCGCCTTCACTGTTAGATCGCCAGCCAGCCGCCCAGCCTCACGCAGATCCGTCGCTACTGCTGTCGTGCAGGGCAGGGACATCGCCGACTCTCCAATTCCGACGACCACCACGCCCATTTGCACAGCAGCTGCCACCTGATCAGAAATTCGCGATGCATCCACCGGACTGATCGCAAGGGCGAATGGCTTTTCTGCCATGGCTAAACCAAACTGTTCAGCCTGTAGAGATGCATCACCTTTAGCGTCATGATGGATAAAATTGACCTTGTCTCGGAATCCGACCATGCGCTGAAAGTTCTGCACCTGAGTTAGCTCATAAGGCCTGGCCATATCAGCGGAAAGAAAAACCACGGTGCGAATGGAGGTCCTTGGATCTGCCTCAGGACGTTTACAGCCCGTAAACAGCGCAAGGAGCGAAAGCGCAAAAAGAATCTGTGAAAAGCGAATCATGGTCAGGCGAGATGAAGCCATGAAACCAGCGTTATCACAAGCTTCCAATTGCATCTTCTTGTGAAGAATCTGCCATTACTTTGATGAGTTCTGGATGTCTGAGCCTTGCACACCGCCCATCCTGCGCCAGAATGCGCGCCCTATTCCCATGTCCACCGAACGCAAAACTCTCGATCAACGCGCCCAGATGTCAGACATCGAGCGCCTGCGCCACTCCTGTGCTCACATCATGGCCACCGCCATCCTGCGTCTCTGGCCTGATGCCCAGTTTGCCTACGGTCCGCCGATTGAAAACGGTTTCTATTATGATTTCCAGATGCAGCACCGCATCACTCCAGACGACTTTGAAAAAATCGAAGCCGAGATGAAAAAGATCTCGAAAGAGAACCAGAAGTTCGAGTGGAAAGGCATCTCTCGTGAGGAAGCCAAGGCCATGGCAGAGAGCGGACGTCTCGGTGGTCTTAGTGAGCGCCCAGGAAACCCCAGCATCTTCAAATTGGATCTGATCGATAAAATTCCTGAAGGCGAACAAATCTCCTGTTTCCAGAATGGCGACTTCATTGACCTCTGCGCAGGCCCACACGTCGGATACAGCGGCAAATGTAAACACGTCAAGCTCACTTCCGTCTCTGCTTCCTTTTACATGGGTGACGAGACCAAAGCCTCTCTGCAACGCGTTTACGGCACTGCCTTTGAATCCAAAGAAGAGCTGGAAGCCCACTTCGTTAGACTCGAAGAAGCCAAGAAGCGTGATCACCGCAAACTCGGGAAAGAACTCAAGCTCTTCCACATCGACGAAGACGTGGGCCAGGGCCTTATCCTCTGGACGCCGAACGGTGCTATCCTGCGCCAGGAGTTGCAGAATTTCATCAGTGAAGAACTGCGTAAGCAAGGCTACAGCCAAGTCTTCACGCCACACATTGGCAAACTAGCCCTGTATAAAACCAGCGGTCATTTCCCCTATTATAAAGACAGCCAGTTCGCTGCCATCGTCGAAAATGATGACCTCGCTAAAGTCATCCATGAAGGCTGCGGCTGTGGTGAAGTCATGGCCCGCCTCGGCGGCATCTCTGCCAAACTACGCCAGCAGCTCAATGACCGCGCAGGCAAAGAAGTCGTCTCTGAAGAAAACGTCCTGCCTGACGATCAGCTCCTCGACGGCTTCATGCTGAAGCCGATGAACTGCCCTCATCACATCAAAATTTTCGACAGCCAACCCCGCAGCTATCGTGAATTGCCAGTCCGCCTTGCCGAATTTGGCACCGTCTATCGCTGGGAACAGAGCGGTGAGCTCAATGGACTTACCCGCGTCCGTGGCTTCACTCAGGACGATGCCCACCTTTTCTGCACCGAAGACCAAGTCGCTGCTGAAGTTCTCGGCTGTCTTTCCCTCGTGAAGATCGTTTTAAATACCCTCGGCATGACAGACTACCGCGTCCGTGTCGGCCTGCGTGACCCAGACAGCAGCAAGTTCACTGGTAATCCTGAGCAATGGGATAAAGCCGAAGACGCCTGCCGTGCCGCCGCCGCCACACTCGGTGTTCCTTTCACCGAAGAGCCAGGCGAAGCCGCTTTCTACGGACCCAAGATCGACTTTGTCATCAAAGACGTCATCGGTCGTGAATGGCAGCTCGGCACTGTGCAGGTCGATTATGTGCTGCCCGTCCGCTTTGATCTCAGCTACATTGGTTCTGACAACAAATCTCACCGCCCAGTCATGATCCATCGTGCGCCCTTCGGCAGCATGGAACGCTTCTGCGGTGTTCTGATCGAGCACTTCGCCGGTCACTTCCCGACCTGGCTGGCCCCAGAGCAGGTCCGCATTCTCACCATCAGTGAAAAAGTGGACACCTTTGCCGATGAAATCTTCGCCCAACTCAAAGCCGCCGGCCTGCGTGTCACACTGAATCAAGACGCAGACAAAATAGGAGCCAAGATCCGCAACGCTCAGCTCGACAAAGTCCCCTACATGCTCGTGCTCGGCGAGAAAGAAGCCGCGGCAGGCGGAGTTTCCGTCCGCCACGCCAAACGCGGCGACCTCGGCGTCCGCTCCATTGCCGAATTCCTGGCTGACGTCACTGCCGAAGTCCGGGAAAGGAAGATGTAATTCAGCGAATCAAATCACGATACAGCACACAGGCAAACGCGAAGAAGAAGTCTGATCCACAGGTTGCTTTGGAACGGATTCTTTGATTGCATGAGCCTGAGGTTGGTCTTGGATAGCAAATAGAACTTTTCTATCCAATGGCCTTAGACATGCAGCGCCATCCCAGCGGCTTTATCTTCACGCAGCAGTTTGCCGATTTTCTTCGGGACAAGTATCATGCCGAAGAGGATCGCCATACGGGTGAGGTGCTGTTTTTAGAATATGTAAGCTGTGTCGAGGGTGAAAAAGCAGGCATGTCTTGGTGGAAACTGGCTTGGATTTCTCTGTTTTCTGCCCCCTCTGAGAACCAACTTAAAATCGGTGAGACCTCTGTGTTTATTCCTCGCCAAAGTCGTAGAGGGCTGAAAAATCGTCTTTTGCACTATGCTGACGGTCAGGTCGTGGTCAGGAAATGAGCTGCATTAAGTTTGAACATTGAACAGCCATGTCTAGAATACGTCTAGACTCTTCAACCCACAACCATCCCGCGACTTAGTGCTCACCAATCAAACGATTGATCCAAATCAAGACGGACAGCCCAAGCCCTTTATTTTGCTTCGGCCATTCATCACGGCTTGGCAATGGATGGTGCCGCCGACGCAGGCGCATCGGGATAGGCAATCCAAAACGGCGCGCTGGGTGGCTATTAGTACGCTGGTTTTTTCCTGTCTGGGAATGGTTTTACTGGGCTTTTTGTATGCAAGGCCACTGCACGACCGATATCAGGATTGGCAGGCGGAGGGTCTTTATCAAGAAGCTAAGAGTTTGGCAAACGATGGGCAGTATCCGACCGCGTTTGCCAAGATTCAGGAGGCGGTGATCAAGTCACCAGACAATATCAATGTTCTGCGAATGAATGCCGAGTTTCTGACGATGGCCAAACGGCCTGAGTCTTTGTTTTTCCTGGATCAACTCGAGAAACGCGGTGTCACCAATGATTCAGATCGTCAAATGAGAGTCCGTGCATTGGTCAACCTTCAGCGGCCGAAAGAAGCCTCGGAATTACTGGAAAAGCTACTGACTGATCAGAAGCCGAATCAGAACATCATGAAGCTGGCGGAAGATGTCTGGGGTAAAAGTCAAAAGGACGAAATGCTTAAAAAGGCCTTTAAAAACTTCAGTGAAAAGCATCCCGAAGATCGTCAGCACATGCTGCGATTGGCTTCTGTTTTGGTGAAGTCTGATAAAATGAGTGAGGTGGCAGATGGGATTCGCCAAGCTTGGATCGTTGCCAAAGACAATGACGATATTGGCTTGCAGGCGATTGAGCTGTTGAATGGGATGGAAAATCTGCCTCCAGAAGAATCCAAAAGATTGATCGAGCGTCTGAGAGGACATCCTAAATCAACAGGCTGGCACCTTGTAGCCGCGTTGACGCGGCAGTTGGCCTTGGAGCCGCTTCGCAAAAATGCTTTGATCGAGGAGGCCGCACTGACGGCTAAATCTCGCAAAAGAGAAGATTTGGTGCCATTGGTTCGATGGCTGATTCAACCTCCGCAAAATGAATACTACATGGTTTTAGCTCTGGTTTCAGAGGCTGAGGCCAAGGCCTATCAGCCGCTTTTAGAAAACTATCTGACCGCTTTAACGATGCTTCGTCGGCATGATGATCTTGAACGCTTGGTCAAGGACCCCAAAGTGAATTCAATTCTGTCCCATAGTGTGAGTACTTTTTTCCGGGCGCACTTAGCCTATGTGCTAAATAAATCGGTCGAAGAGACTCGTTCCGCATTGATCGTCGCCAAGCAAGCGGCTGATACGGAACATCAATCGAATCTGTTGGAGAAGATCGCCAAATATTCAGAAGATCGGGGTCATAACGACATCGCCGAGGATGCCTACCGAAGCGTGGCACTGAATCCTCAAACGGAACGGGTAGGTTTTCAGGGGCTTTTGCGCACAACGGAATGGAACGGTAATACGGAGGCGCTGATTGCTGCCTCGAGTGAAGCGGTGAGACGTTGGCCTGACGATGGCAATTATCTGGAACATTATCTTTATGCCACTCTTCTTGCTGGGCGGAAGGTTGAGTTGGGGCTCTCTCAGGTCGAGGAACTTTTGCAAAAGCAGCCTAATGATCAATTGCGCAGACTCTTGGTTGCTCTGGCTTACTGGCGGTTGCAGGATTTTGACAAAGCGGTGTCTCTTCTCGATGGGATGGACTTGAGGTATCTCACGCCAGGTCAGCAGGCTGTTTTTGCTGCCATTGCCCGCGATAGTCGTGTCGATAATGCCAAAAGTGCAGCGCATGAAGTCGTGATCAACATTGATCCTAAGGCGCGAATGCTGCCTGAAGAGAGGTCCTGTTTCACCAAAGCAATGCGTTAGTCTTCCTGAGAAAAAGGCAATTCCGCGCTTGCAGTGTTCTGTGCTTTTTATCTAAGATAATTCAAATCAGTTTTTTCAATAACCATGGATCCTCAATCGCCTTCTTCCACACATCCAGAACCCAATCCCGCGACATTGCCTGAGGGAGCTGTGACCCAGCCGATTGCTTTTCCATCGGGATATCCAATGCAGCCTGGGATGCCAATGCCACAAGGTTATCCGCAGGGCTATCCGCAGCCCATGGGTTATCCTGGGCAACCGCCAATGGGCTATCCTCCAGGGTATCCAATGCAACCCGGAATGCCAATGCCGCAGGGGTATCCACAAGG
>JAIXOU010000022.1 GCA_027486585.1 Verrucomicrobiaceae bacterium
AAATTTATTGTTCTTGGACATCGAGTCTGAAGAAGCGCCGCTCGCTTTCCAGCGGGGCAATCAACGTGCGAGTGCTGCCGCTGTTGGCGGGCAGACCATCGTTTCCGGGCAATTGCCAGGTGCTCCAATTCAGTAAGTCGGTGCTCGTCAGCACTTTGATCAGACGACCTGGCAGATTCGGAAACTGCACAGCGACATTGCCACTGGAGACGCTCACAGCAGGAGCTAGCCTAGAGGCAGAGTCTTTTGGATCAGTTAGGGTGAGATACTCATCTTGATTTGAGATGCCATCACCATCCGCATCATGGGTTGGCAGACCAGTGGGAGAACTGCCGCTGCCAAATTCTGCCATACGCCATTCAGCGTATGTTTGACGAGCTGCTGAAGCATTGATCCAATCCGTCAGCACTTGTACACCTTCGGGATCGATCACCGCTGTGGCCAATGGCGGCATGCGCGTGTAACCACCACTAGCAGCCGAGCGATTTCGAATGATGCTAGCGAGAGCATCTCCACGCACCAATGCACGGTGAGTGGGCGCAAGCTCGACAGCGACATGGGTGCCGATCAGATTGGCCTGCGTCAGACTCAGTTCAGGTCGCAGATCAAAGACGCCAGGCGCGGTGCCGCCCGATTGATGACAGTAACTGCAATTCACGGCAAGCCAAGAGCGAGCGCGTGTTTCCAGAGTCTGCGTGGTATCACTCAGCGAAGCAAACTTGGGCAAGTTATGAAATTGCGTGGGGGCATTGCTGAGGTAACCAGCCTGTGCCATCAGCTCTAGATAA
Source organism: Verrucomicrobiaceae bacterium (assembly GCA_027486585.1). Lineage (GTDB taxonomy): Bacteria > Verrucomicrobiota > Verrucomicrobiia > Verrucomicrobiales > Verrucomicrobiaceae > Prosthecobacter. Next base: position 789 of record JAIXOU010000022.1, read on the forward strand.
TTGCCCGTGCTACCGCCCAGGCTGCCTGTGCGGTTCAGCTGACGAGTTTCAAAGCTTAGCCCATGACCACCCGCAGGCGTATGACAGGCTAGGCATTCGCTGCGGCTGGGGATGCGCCAGTGTACATTGGTCGGGACAGCAGAAATAGAGACGGTCATATCAAAATCTTCTCCACCGTCATCGACGAGATAGGCTTCAGTTCCTGCATCATTCCAGCGATAACTGACCCCGTAGCTACCGGTCGCGTTTTTCACCAGCAGGCGAGTTTCCAGCCGCTTAGCCGTCGTCGGATTCCCACGTGTGAGTTCCATATCAAAATGTTTGATCCAGACAGCCCCCGTGGGTAGGTCCCAGTTCCCATCCTGCACATAGCCAAAGGTAGCGTTGTCGTTTGGCAGCATGAACCAACGCGACTTTTTAGCATAGTCACTCCAGAAAGGCAGATTGACATCGTAGCGCTCGATACCGGGATTAAAGCTGAGGTCCGTCAGGTCAGCGAAGAGTCCTGTGTCACTCAATTTTGTCGGGTAGGTGGTATCCACTGTCTGAGAAATGATGCGGCGGACTTTACCATCACCGTAGTCGAGCAGAAGGATGTCGCCATTGGCTGGATCAGGATCGAGCATGAAGGCCACAGTCCCTGCCTCTCCTGTAATGCGCTCCACCGTTGGTGGGTTGCTGCCATTGCGTTGCAGTGTCCAGATATGACCACTGACGAAGTCTCCAAAGACATACTTGCCGGTAAGTGTCGGGTATTTGGTCCCACGATAAACCAAGCCACCTGTGACACTGCGGCCTTCGAGCGCACTGCCACCGTGGAAGTAAGTCCAAAGCGGTGCCGTCGGTGTGAAGCCACTTGGTGGATTCGTGCGTGCGCCGACCGCGTTGCCTTCTAAATAACCCCAGCCGTAATTGCCGCCCGGAGTCACGACATTCACTTCTTCCCATAAATCCAGACCCACCTCGCCAGCCCACATTTCTCCGTTTTGTGGGTCGAAACTGAACTGCCACGGATTGCGGAAGCCGATGGCAAAGATCTCTGTGCGCACATTACCAGTGAGGGCCAGTCCGTTAAACGTGGCGGCTCCGATGAAAGGATTGTTTGCCGGCACTTTGTAGTAGGCCGTTCCCGCATTGAGTACGATGGAGGGATGCGCTGTTGGCTCCAGATTGGCAGACTGCCTATCCACGTCGATGCGGAAAATGCCTGCCCAGAAGTCTTTGTCGATACGCTGAGAATTCAGATTCCCATCATTGAGTCCGCCAGCATCACCGGAAGCCCAGTAGAAATAGCCATCTGGACCAAAACGACAGGAGTCGATATTATGGATGGCGCTTGGATTGATCTGCGTGATGAAGGGCTGCTCACTAGCTGTATCTCCGAGATCTAGATTGCCATTCACGGCGGTGAAGCGACTGACACGAGCGTAGCGCTGGCCACTGATGAGGAAATTATAAGTGATGAAGAACTGCCGATTCGTGGCGAAGTTTGGGTGCAAGGCTAGACCTTTGAGGCCGAGTTCATTGCCATCATCTTCGAAGTCCTCCGTGCTCCGCGGATTCACCACAGCAGCGACATCCAGGAAAAGTTGTCGTGTTGGATTGGCTGCATGAATATTGGGGATGAGCCAGATTTTACCATTGCGCTCACCGACGAGTACTTTGTCCGTATTCCCAGGCACCGCCGACATGCAACTCGGCGCATTAAAGGTCAGACCAGGTGTGGAGTCCACGACTGCTAGGCCCGTGGTAGGCGCTGTGAGTGGCACCACGGACGTTTGGTTGGCGATGCGTAGGGCATTGCTGAAATTGAATGTCACTGTGACCGGCGCGGAGTATTGACCATTGATACCGAGGATCCGGTAAGTCAGACTGTCCGTTGTGGGAGAGCCCGTGGTGTGGCTGTAAAAGACGCGTCCAGCGCTATCAATGCTTGCCGTGCCATGGGTGGGCGGACTGACTAGTTCGATACTGCCTGCGCCAGCGTCATTGCGGAAGACATCTAGAAGCACCTTTTTATTGGGTCGCAGGGTGACGCTATCTGCAAAGGCTGTGGGCGGGCTAAAGGCGGACTGAATACTGCGCCAGCTGGTGCCGACAGAGAGGTTATCCCATGTCGTTGCAGCTGTTCCACCGGAGGCAAGACGGATGGCTGTCATCCAGTTATCACCCGCGTAAGGACGAGTCGCCGCTGGTATGTTGGAGGCCTCATTGAGATCCAGATTCGGATTCACCCAAAGCGTGGCCACATTGGCACTAAAATCCAGCTTAGCGACTACAGTGTAAGTCTGTCCATTCATTGGGGCGATGCCTGAGAAACTGTGCTGATTGGCATTCAGATCATGAATGGCAAACTCACGCACGCCAGATACTGGATTCGTGGCAAAGGGCACACCGAAGAGCATGCGCTCTGTGCCAAAGTCAAAGAGTGAAGCCCCGCTCCAAGCCGCACCGGCGCTGCGGGTTATTTGATAGCTAACATACACCGCTTTGAATCGGCTGGTCGCATCCTCATTGATCGCGCCTTCAGCCTCCACGCCATTGAATTGACGCACGGCACCCGATTCTTGAGTCGAAAGAGAATTGCCAGCGATTGTTGGCGAACCAAATGCAGGGTCCCAATCTGAAGCATCATTGCTAAAGGCAGGCGGCACCGTGTTTTGTAGATCCCAGCGCACCCCACCCTTGTTCATAGCGATCGGGCCGTTAGCATAGTTAAAGGCCTCGCTGCCGACGACGAGATCACTGCCGCTGGCCGCAGTGGCTACAGGATAACTAAAGCCTTGAATGGCCGTCCAACTGGTGCCGACGATGAGCTTATCCCAATACGTTGGGGCACCGCCTCCTGACCCGAAACGCAGAGCCGTCGTAGCATTGGAAAAAGAGATCGTCGCATTCGGTGTCGGTTCACCAGCGCTGAAGTTGGGATTAATGAAAAGAGAGGCGGTGCCGGTCAGATAGTCGATCTTCCCGACGATCTGATACTTTGTGCCAGCGACCGGTGGTATTCCTGTGAAGCTCCATTGATTGGCACCCAGATTGTGGATGCCTAGTTCACGCCGACTGCTGCTCGGATTTGTAGCAAAGGGCACGCCAAACATCAGCCGCTCCGCATTGCCATCATAGATGCTCAGACCACTCCACTCCACGCTGCTAGCACTGCGCTGCATTTCAAAGCGATAGTAAATCGTCTTGTACTGAGACGTCGTGGCATTGCTAAAATTACCGTCTGCTTCCGGCGAGTCATATTCACGCTTGGCGCTCGTGCCCCAGGTAGCGAGGCGGTTGGAAAAAACATAGGGCCAGCCATCCACGTTGTCCCAATTCGAGACGGTTTGAGTCTTGCCTACAAATCCGCCGCCCGTGTTGTTATTATCAAAGTCAAAGCCTAGACCACCGTCATGGCCGAGGATATTGCCATCTGGATAATCAAAGTTTTCCACCGCGATGACCTGATGTGGCCCGCTAGCAGCCGTGATGCTTGGATAAGCACGCTGGATGGCTGCCCAACTCGTGCCGACAGCGACATCATCCCACGTCGTCTGACCCGTGCCGCCTGAGCCAAGGCGGATGGCGCTATTCCAGTTATCTCCCAAGTAGGTGCGGGTCACGGCAGGCACCCCCTCTGGCTTAGTGAGGTCAGGATTTACCCAGAGGGAGATTAGATCATTCACAAAGTCCACCTTGGCCACAAGCGTGTATTCCGTGCCATCCACAGCAGGCACATTGGTGTAACTGACACCATTTTCACCAACCGCAAAATGGCGCTGGCCGCCCACCACGGGTGGATTGAAATCCACACCAAAGAAGATGCGCTCCGTATTAAAATCATAGGCACTGATGCCGCTCCAGGTCGCACCTGCAGCACGGGTCATTCTGACTCGGTAATAGACCTGTCGATAGCGCGTCCCTCCTGCCTCATTCACGCTGCCATCTCCCTCACTCACATTGCCAAACTCCCGTTTTGCGGCTGAATCACTGGTGCGTAGTGTGCTTGTCGTGACGATTGGAGATCCAAAGACTGTATCCCACGTCGATGCAGGCAGCACCCTCGTGTAGCCGACAAAGCCATCCCCATTCGTGGTGTTGTCAAAGTCCCAGTTCACTCCCCCTGCGCGGTTATTAATGCTGCCATTGGTGTAGCTAAAACTATCACTTCCGATGATCACATTCTGCCCTGCCACAGCGCTTGGATTTGGATCAGGGTATGAGGCCAATTGAAGTCGAAAAGAATCCAAACAAACACCATCTTCACGGGCTACGATGCGCAGGGTATAGTTTCCTGTGGCGAGCGTGAAGGTCATCGGATTCTGCGCCGCTGCACCCGTGTTGGTTTCCGCTTGTCCACTGCCATCCCAGCCCTGCTGGCCGAAGTCGGAGCTTGCATGCCCACTATCAACATAGTAGTCCGCATGGGTGCCACCTGGGCCATCCGCCAGGTCCACAAAGCCTGCATAGATTGAGTCAGAACTCACACTGTGTCCATCCCAGCGCAGATAGAGCCGATAGATGCCGGGCGTGGCGATTTGAATGCTGTAGTCAATAGACGCACCACCTGGATCATTGACCGCAGGTGCGGTGCCACGCTCAAAAGGCACACCACCCGTGCCGTTGTCCGGTTGCGCCTGCATGAAGAGGCTATTGGTTCCCGTGGCATTCTCATAAGTCACGGTATTGGGCACCACCGCATTCGGCGTCGGTGCCTGCACCCAATTCACACCATTGCCAGATCTCAGCGCATGATAATTCTCCGCCTGCCCAGTGACAGAACCACCGGCTTCGACATAAGGCTGGGTAGGTGGCAACAAGCCTGCAAAAGCAGGAGCATTCGCGAGTAGCGACGAAGCAGCTGCAAAAATGACGTAACGCATCATAAGAAAAGAGTGGCTGAGTGGGTGAATATAAATTCACGAAAACGATTGTGCTCTACGCACGCCGGCATGCCAAGTCTGCAAGTTTGGTTAAATGACCAGTAACAAGCAGGTTTTATGCCTCGCCAACGATACTAACCACGATGCTTCGTGTGTGTGGTTCACGGCGGTGTTCAAAGAGAAAAATGCCCTGCCAAGTGCCCAACGCCAACTTTCCTCGCATGACGGGAATCACCTCGCTCGTCCTCGTTAGAGCCATTCGCAGATGGCTAGGCATGTCATCTGGTCCTTCATAGGTGTGGATGAAATACGGCGTTTCTTCAGGCACAAGATGATCAAAAAACGCGTGAAGGTCCGTCCGAGCTGAAGGATCGGCGTTTTCAAAAATCACCAGACTACAGCTTGTATGCTGCACAAAAATCGTCGCCGTGCCTGTCTGAATCCCAGAATCCCGAACCATCTGCTCACAGCGTTCGGTGATCTCATAAGTCCCCTTTCCACGAGTGGAGATTGAGAATTGGGTAGCATACGCAGGCATAAATGGAGGTATGATACCATGACTGCTCAAGGATCAAGCCCCAACTAGTTTCCTTCGGATTGCAGTTCTTATCTGCCCGATGGCTTCGGTGTCACTGTGTAGCGGCTGGGGCTTGTCTTATAACTTTCCATGCAATCCACGCAGCAGAAGGCAACCGTGCCTGCATCCGTGAAGACGCGGTAGATGATGCGGACGGTTTTGCCATCCACAGGACATTTGTCATTGATGGCCGGTCCGCCTTTGGCAAAGATGGCTGTCACGCTAATGAGGGCGAGGAATAAGGCCGGAATGAGTGTTTTCATGGTTTTGAATGGTTTCCCGCAGCTCATGATGAGCAGCGGTCTAACGTCAAAACGAACAACCCTCCAGTTTCCTAGAGGGTTGCCAAAAGCTGCTCACTGTTGCGCAAAGGACGCGCAGGTCAGGCGATCAAAAAGGGATGTCATCGCCTTCCATGCCATCCGTGATCGGTCCCTCACCAAAGTCATCTTCATGCGCTGGAGCTGGACGCTGTGGAGCGGCCTGGGGACGCTGCTGCGGTGCAGGACGTTGATAACCGCCGCCACCACCACCTCCGCCGCCGCCCATTGGGCGTCTTTGCTGAGGGGCTGGGGCAGGTGCGCTGTAGCCACCTCCCTCACCGCCGTCGTCTCCTCCTTGATAAGAACCGCCGCCGCCACCTCCACCAGCGCTTTTGCTGTCGAGGAACTGCATGTTTTCACAGACGATACGGATTTTACTGCGCTTTTGACCAGAGGCCTTGTCCTCCCAGGTATCCATCTGCAGGCGACCTTCGATGAATACGGCACGACCTTTTGCAAGATACTGGCCGGCAAGCTCGGCCTGCTTATTCCATAGGACAATATCCAGGTAGGTTACTTCTTCCTGACGTTCACCGCTATCAGTGACGTATCGGCGATTGACCGCAATGGCCATATCACAGACCGCGCTACCCTTTGGCGTATAACGCACTTCGGGGTCTCGGGTGAGATTGCCAATGATCATGACTTTGTTGAGGGAGGCCATAGCCCCCACCTTAGCCAGTTCCTCTGTCAGGCAGCAACCATTTTGTCACAAGAGTGCATAATCAGAGAAAAAGGAGTCTCCGGACGACTGGAAAACTAAAGAACTGTGATTTTGCCGTAGTCCTCTGAAAAAAAGCTGCTAGTTTGGACATCCCAACTCCACGCCGCTGTGGTGAAATGGTAAACACAGCAGACTTAAAATCTGCTGGGATAACATCCCTTGTCGGTTCGAGTCCGACCAGCGGCACTCCTTGAAACCCTCTTAAAAACGAGGGTTCAAGTTGACCGAGGGTATCTGCCTTTTCCTGGGCTGGTCATCCACTGCCAAGCGTGCTCAAGATGGCTACGCGGGTCTTTGTATTCGGCTTCCCAGCCGAGGACGGCTTTGGCTTTGGCTGGGTCACAGATCAGTTCTGGCGGGTCGCCAGCCCGGCGTGGCCCGTAGGTGACGGGAATGGTTTTTCCCGTGACGGATTCAGCCGTTTGAAGGATCTCTTTCACACTGAACCCACGGCCGGTGCCGAGATTGACTGGGGTGGTCTCACCTCCTGAACGAAGATAACCGAGTGCTTTGGCGTGCGCGCTGGCAAGGTCGCACACATGAATGTAGTCTCGAATGCAGGTGCCATCAGGGGTGGGGTAGTCGGTGCCAAAGACGCTGATCTCTGGGATTTCACCCGTGGCCGCCATGAGGATTCGTGGGATCAAATGGGTTTCAGGATCATGATCCTCTCCGATTTCACCACTCGGGTCGCATCCGCTGGCATTGAAGTAACGCAGGAACACGGCTTTTAATCCCCAGGCATGATCACAGTCGCGGAGGACACGCTCAAGCATCCACTTGGATGCGCCATAAGGATTCACTGGGGCTTGGGGATGATCCTCATTCATCGGCACAAAAACAGGGTTGCCGTAGGTGGCGCAGGTGGAGGAAAAGATGAAGCGCTTGCAGCCATGACGCTGCATGGCCTCTAGCAGGATTAGGGGTGCAGCAAGGTTGTTGCGGTAATATTTGAGCGGATCCGTCACTGATTCGCCCACATAAGCAAAAGCGGCAAAATGAAGCACTGCTTCTGGTTGATGTTCCGTAAACAGGCGTTCTATCAGGGCTGCATCACTCATATCTCCTTCGATAAAAGTAATCCGATCCATTGGCAGGGCCTCACGATGCCCAAAGACAAGGCTATCTAGAACGATGATCTTTTCTCCCATCTCCTGCAAATGCCGGACGGTGTGAGAGCCAATGTAGCCTGCGCCACCTGTAACGAGTAATGTGCCTTGATGAGCCATCTAGACACTTAGCGCATGGAGAAGGCATTTGGCAAACTGAGGATTCACCCGCCATTGGGTGGATGCGGCACTCAGACGCCTTCTGCCTGCCGTTTCTTTTCCGCTTTGTTCTTCATGCGGACATTGAGCATTTCGGTGAAGACTGAGAAGGCCATGGCAAAATAAACGAATCCTTTTTCGAAGTGGAAATGGAACCCTTCAGCAATGAGGGTGGTGCCGATGAGCAGTAGGAAGGATAGTGCCAAGACTTTAACGGTCGGATGGCGACTGATGAAGTCACTGACAGAGCCGGCAAAGATCATCATGAAACCGACTGCGATCATCACGGCCAATATCATGATGCTCACCTGATCCACCATGCCTACTGCCGTAATCACGGAGTCGAGAGAAAAGACGATATCTAGCAGGGCGATCTGAAATAAGATGGCTCCCAAAGCAGCTTTGGCTTTGCCAGAAGCAGGCTCTTCTTCATCAATGCCCTCGACTTTGTGATGAAGTTCTTTGGTGCTTTTCCAAAGGAGGAATAATCCGCCAAGGATCAGGATCAGATCTTTCCCTGAAATGGCATGCCCTAGAATGTCAAAGAGCGGCTCTTTGAGCTGCATGACCCAGGTGATACTGAGCAGTAACATGATCCGAGTGACCATGGCAAAAGCTAGCCCAAGAAAACGTGTGCGGGGGCGATCCTCAACCGGCACTTTATCGACGAGGATGGAAATGAAGACGATGTTATCAATGCCAAGCACGATCTCCATGACAGTGAGCGTCAGCAGGGCCACCCAAGCTTCAGGAGCAGAAATCCAAGAGAAATCAAAAGCGTTAACAGCAAGAAGGGGCGAAAAATCGGTCATGAGCTGCGGAGAATAGTTCAGGAATGCGTGCTGACAAGGCAGAGTGGATTCTTAAATTGGATGCTGTTTTGAATGGGGCCGAACTTTGCCGGTTAAACCGCCCAGACGCACTCTCCGTTCGACATTCAGCCATTTCCGGATCTAGGGGGGGAATAGTCTGAAAGACGCGGAAATGCCGCCCTCGTAACAGAAAAAAGAGACATCTACACGGCGTGCAGATGTCTCTCTCGACATATATAGATGGAGGGATCGGCTCAGTCCGCAGGTGCGCCGCCAGCAGGGGCACCTTTTTCGACGAGCTTGGCCTTCACGGCTTCTTCGATTTCTGTGTAGAGCGCGGTGTCTAGTTTTAGCGCTTCTTTAGCCGCATCGCGGCCCTGAGCCAGTTGGCTACCTTTGTAACTGATCCAGGAACCTCGTTTTTGCAGAACTTCATATTCCATGGCCAGATCCAGCATGGAACCGACATTGGAAATGCCTTCGTTATACATGATGTCAAACTCTGCCTCGGTGTAAGGTGGGGCAAGTTTGTTTTTGACGATTTTCACCTTGGTGCGGTTTCCTGTGACAGTACCATCGCTGCTCTTAATGGCTCCAATGCGACGGATATCGACACGGACACTAGCGTAGAATTTGAGGGCTTTACCGCCAGGGGTCGTTTCTGGATTCCCAAACATGACACCGATTTTTTCACGGATCTGATTGGTAAAGATGACGCAGGTGCGGGCTTTGCTGATGATGGCGGTCAGCTTTCTCAAAGCAGCGCTCATGAGACGTGCCTGGGCACCGACGGTGCTGTCACCGATTTCGCCTTCGAGTTCTTGCCGTGTGACGAGAGCAGCAACGGAGTCAATGACGACCACATCAAGGGCGTTAGAGCGCACGAGCGTTTCACAAATTCGGAGGGCTTCTTCTCCTGACCCAGGCTGAGAGACAAGCAGCTCGTCCATTTTCACCCCGAGACGGCGTGCGTAATTTGAATCTAGGGCGTGTTCGACGTCGATAAAAGCAGCCAAACCACCTGCTTTTTGGGCTTGGGCGATTACGGTGAGAGTCAGGGTCGTCTTTCCTGAGGACTCTGGGCCATAAATCTCGACCACACGACCACGGGCAAAACCGCCGACGCCAAGGGCCTGATCGATCAAAATATTGCCCGTCGGAATGACGGCTACATCGACTTTATGATCCCCGACCATGCGGAGGATGGAGCCCTCGCCGTAGTCCTTCTGGATTTGTTGAATGGCCAAGTCCAAATTCCGAGCACGGGCCTCGGCGATTTTGTTGGTGCTTGCGTCTGAGGAGGTTTCTTTGGGTGCTTTGGCCATAACGAGGTAAAGTGCGTTTTATGTTCGACCGAACATCTATCTTGTGACAAGACTCCCGTAAAGAACTTTCTCTCAGATTCACACATTTGCGCCCCAATTGAAGCCTCATCGTTAGCAAATGGTTACGCTAGTGAGCTTGCATTCAGCCACAACCACCTGAAAGTACTCACCTTTAACCCCCCCAATTTTCAAACCCACCCATGCCCGACTGGCTTGCCGTCATCATCCTTGGTATCATCGAAGGAGTCACCGAATTCCTGCCGATTTCCTCTACCGGACATCTGCTGATCCCGCAGAATTTTGGCTGGTTACCGAAGCAGACGGATCTTTTTGACGTGGTGATTCAAAGCGGGGCCGTGATCGCTGTGCTGGCCGTCTTTATGCAGCGGGTGAAGCACTTGGCCTTCACCCTGAAGGAAAAGCCGACGCAGGATTACCTCTTGAAGCTGTCAGGTGCCTTTCTTATCACCGCTGTTGGAGGTTTAGTGATCAAGAAACTCGACATCGAACTGCCAGATCAAATTCCACCTGTGGCTTGGGCGACGCTGATCGGCGGTGTGATCATCCTGATTTTAGAGCGGCTCTACAAAAACAAATCGGGTTTGGCTGAAATCACCTGGGCCGTCGTCGTGGCCGTCGCGGTGGCTCAACTAACTGCTGCTGTTTTTCCCGGCACCAGCCGTTCAGGAGCCAGCATCCTCATGGCCATGGCGTTTGGTATTGCGCGTCCGGCAGCCACTGAGTTCTCCTTTCTGCTGGGTATTCCGACGCTGATGGCAGCTGGCGGTTTTAAGATTCTCTCGGCCTTTAAAGACGGCACGTTTGGGAATGAAAACTGGAGCATGATTGCCCTCGGGACTTTGGTTTCTGCACTTGCAGCTTTTGTGGTCGTCAAATGGCTGATCCACTTTGTGCAGAGCCACACGTTTGTTGGCTTTGCTTGGTATCGCATCATTCTCGGCGTTGCGCTGCTCGCATACGTCGCCACCTCAGGTTACTGATTTCTCACATGGTTGATTTCGTTAATGGCTATTTTCGCCGCTCAATTTTTAAAGCTTATCGCTTCCTCAAGCATCCGAGGAAGCTCAAGCAGAGTCCGACCATGCGTTGGTTTGCGCGTCACTTTTTAGATAAGCATGTCTGGAAGCCTACCCAGCACACTTTTGCGGGTGGGATGGCGGTTGGCTTGTTTGTCACCGTTCAGTTGCTGCCGATTCAGATGCCGACGGCAGCAATATTGGCTGCGGTGTTTAGAGTCAATATTCCCATTGCTCTGATTCTCTGTTGGGCCAGCAATCCAGCGACTCTAGCGCCGATCGCATGGGTCGAAAACATGCTGGGTACTTGGCTCATGCATCACTTCGGTGATCCCACGGCCTTAGCTGCTACGATCGCGATTACCAAGGAACCCGAAGCATTGGAAAAAGGCATAGCTTTTGCCAAAGCGATGTTTCTGGGCGGCGTATGCATCGGTGGGGCGCTTGCGCCGATTGGTTACATTCTCAGTTACATCACTTGGGGTGCATTGGAGCGCTGGAATCGTTATCGCAAAGCGCCGATGTTGCCTCTGAATGACCTCAGTCAACCGTAAGACTGATTAAAAAGTCTTCAGACCGGGAGGCGGGCCGCCACCATTGAAGGCTGGAGCATTCGGGGCACCAGGACTGTAAGTAGGCTTGGGTGCCGTGTAGCTCGGCGCAGTGTATTTGGGCGCTGTATAAGTTGGTTTTGGCGCAGCATACTTAGGCGTAGCAGTCTGACTCCTGCGAGGCGATGCCGCCCGTTGTGTATTCGTTGGCGCTCGTGCATATGATTGCTGCGGTTGTTGATAGGCAGGCTGTTGCTGATAAACCGGCTGAGGCTGATAAGAAGGCTGCTGATAACCACCACCTGTTGGCGGATAGGATTTAACCCGCACCTGGCAAAGCCGTAAATAGGGCAGTCCAATCTGCTGTGCTGCCGCGTGGGACAGATTGATGACGCGTCCTGGATAGTAGGGGAACCGATCGTTCACCACGACGGTCACTTGCCGCCCAGTTTGTAAATTTGTGACCTCACATTGAGTGCCAAAGGGAAGAGACGTGTGGGCTGCTGTGAATGCCTGTGGATAATAGGGCTGTCCTGAGGTGGTGGGCCTGCCTGCATACTCATCCGCAATGCATGAAGCCCAGCCCTGCTCCTGATAAGTAGGTCGTGAGCAGCCGATGATCAGCAAGGTGAAGGCACTCAAAATGCAGCGAAAAAACATGGCAATCAAAGTCTTTACACGATTGTATTCACGAAGTCATCACCAATATCAAAGAGGTTATTTGTCAGAGGAGTCGGCATCGTATCGAAAATGAAGACTGTGCTAAGGGCTGCTGATCAATCGGAATTGCCAAAGGGTATCGCTAGCCGTGGGAATGTTTAAGCTTACCGTTTCGTAGTCTGCTTCTGCATCGCTAGAGACCGTTTCAACCGAATAATCTATCTCAGGTGTTAGGCTTGTCCACGTTTGACCGTCTTGACTGGCTTGCAGGCTTACAGCTCTGGCTTCGATGCCCTTCCGTCTTATGTAAGTGAAACGGTACTGTGAGATAGACTGGGTCACTGTGCTTAGCCCCGAACTAGGAACCCAAACATCAGCTACTCCATTGGCATCAAGATCTAAACTTCCCTTTGAGGCAGAAGCAACAATGGAGGCTGGCGCTGCGGTAGAACCCGCTGCCGTCTCAAACACAAGATTGTCCATAGCATACAAATCGACAGTAACCTCTGCGGAGATGAGATCACGGAAGCTGCTGGGAAAGGTGAAGGTTTCAAAGTCAGCTAAAGGCCCCGTACTATCCGTGATACCATCCAAACTGAAACTGGTCGTGACGCTGGCGCCACCGACCTTGACACCATTAAAGGTAATCACTTTAGGAGACGCAAACAAATAGCTGTGTTCAGCCAAATCGACCGAGTAGAGGTGAAAGACACCGTTGTCTGAACGTCGGATGGTCAAAGGTCGCTGACTGGCTAGGGGCGCAATGTGCGGCGTACCGTTGTTTGGCCGATTAATGTGATTGGCACCTACACGTAGAATTTGATTCGGTGTCGTCAAAACTAAGCCATCTTCTGCATAGGTTGAGGAACTACTTTGAGTATTATCTGCCGGGGCTCCTGCACTGAAATCAATAGTCACTGGATTGGTTTTAATGACTTGTGCGGCGATGGTGCCCGTTCGATTCAGCGCCGCTTGACCAGCCACATTAAAGTTCAGCGTTCCAGTTAGCGTTCCTAAAGCAGAAAAAGTTCCGCTAACAGAGATCTGAGCAAACTGCCCTACATTAATGGTAACAGGAAGCGCTGAGACCTTGAAGGCGGATTGAGTAGAGTTTACCGTCACCGTCACATCCTGACTTGTGATGTTACTCACCGTCACATTGAGTATTTGTGTGCTGCCCAGAGGCACCTGACCAAAGTCCACGTTGGATGGTGCTAACGCCATCGCCCCTGGATCGATGGATGTGAAGACACGAGTGGTTGGCGAGAATTGCACAAGTCTTGACTGATCAGCCGTGACCGCCATGAGCGTTGTAGTAATGGGTAAGTTCCTCAAAGCTTCCCATTGCGCGCTTGTTGAGTAGGACTTCGTCGTTGAAAACGCCATGAGTCCATTCCATGAAGACGCAACAATGGCTGCTGGCAGATTAGCGCTTAAGGCGATGTTTCCATTGAGAGAATAAACCGCCTGATTGTAGAAGGCACGTTCACCGTTGCCTGAGACCACAAACTGCCCACCCAAGGTTCCATTCCAATAACTCGCCGAGCTATAGGAGATACCGCTGGAGCTCAGTGTGTAGCGTTCAATACCAGTGCTAGATGTGGACTGCTGAACCGCTGCGAAAAGCAGATTCCCGCTGCTAGAAGAGCGTGTGATGCCATTGGCCAAAATCACGCTACTCCCGACAGCTCCTCCAGTCACTGAATGGAGCATTTGAAGTGTATTGGCTGCGCTGCGTGTCACGACTCTTCCAACGGGTCCATTGTGCACTGCTACAGCCGGTGTCGCCAGGGTCAGTGAGTTAGTAATTCTAGGTGTTTGTTGACGCTGAACAGAAACAAGACTGGAGCCATTTTGTGTCAAAACATAAAGCCGATCATCCGCAGTGTGAACGGCAAAATCTGTGGCATCTAAGCCCACCTGAAGAAACTGCTCAATACGAGCAGTGACGGGATCAATCCAGAGCAACCAAGCCTCTGAAGGATTGGACAGATCTGCATGCAAGGCATAAATGCGCGGCAAGCTAGGGTCGGCTTCCATTTTGATGATGTTCAGCGTACCCAATAACTGGAAAGTCACAGGAATGCTCACCGTATCAGCCCCAGATGTAAGGCTGATCTGAGCCGCATGAACTCCAGCAGCAAGGCCTGTGGGATTAAAGTTAAGGGTCGTCGTGGAAGGGCCGACTCCTGAGGCTATTGAGAGGCTTAACCAAGGCGTGTTTTCTGTGAGTGCCCAAGCTGTATCGCTGCGTGCGGTGTTAATCGTCAACGAAGACGAAACTACGGATGTGCTACCTCTTAAACTAGCTGCAGAAACTGACAAAGGCGTGGTCGAAGCAACCGATAAACGGAAGCTCCAGACGGGTCCTTTAACGGTGCTGCCATTTAAATTTCGAATATCAATACGCCAGTAATAAGTCTGACCGAGTTCGAAGGCGGAACTGCTGATCCCAAAACTTGTCGCTTGTGTATTTCCACGATAAGCAGTGCCTGAAGAACGATTATTTGCAGTCGCCACAGCCACTGAATCGTTACCAAAATAGACGTCGTAGCTCGCTGCTAAAGGGCTGCCATTCCAAAGCAGGGAAGCAGGTGCTGAAGGAAGAAGGCTGCCATCCGCTAGTCTTGGTGACATTTCCGCCGCACTCAGATTGGGCACTTCTAGACGAGTTAGCAGGCCTGTAGCAGCATGGAGATAAAGCAGACCTGTCTGGTCTCCTGTAAAAGCTTGGACGCCGCTGCTCGATCCACTCAAAGTCTGCAAAGGGGCACCTGTTACTGAATCAATCAATTGATTCGCGCTAGCCAAAACCGTCCCATAGGCTGATGCCGCGTAGAATGGACTCGAAGCAAATGTCCGTGAGCTGCTGAGGTCCGGTTTAAACTTCTGAGTTTTGGTGATTACCGCATCTCGACTGGCTGAATAAAAAACTGGAGCATCAAGAGGAGCTTGGCTGAGCGTTGCAGCACTCACACTGATTTGATTCAGCACCGACGTGCTGCAATCGATGCGGGCTAAAGTGGAACTACCAGTCAATCCCCAACCTGTCTGCGACCAAGCATACATGGAAGAACCATCTGGTGTGACCACAAAGTCACCGATACCAGAGCCATTGTTTAACGTAAATGTGGACAAATCACTTCCGGCAACAAAGTCAAAGACATGTAACATTGGATTGATCGCTGCATCTGTGTAATAAACCGTGCCTGGGCGTCCAGCCTCAATATGATAATGATAAGGAGCTGTCCTGCCTGCATCGTTAGGAGTAGGAATTGCCTGTGTTCGAACGAGCGAGAAGGTCCCAAGATCCACTTCCGAGATCGTACGTTCGGCGAAACTGATGGCATAAAGAAGCTTTCCATCCGTGGTGATATCCGCATCTGTGATATCCGTGGGAAGTCGTAAAACCGTTTGAACAGCCAATGTATTTGGATGCAGACCAACGAGCAGAGACGGCGCGGCATTCAGTCCACGAATCAGACCTAGCATCCGTGGTTGGCCATACTCCGTCAGCAATTGGGTGTAAGAAGCAGCTCGCACACTCAAAGTCACCGGTAGTTCAAGCGTCGTGCCCGGATAAGAGATGGTTAGCTTGGATTGGTAGATCCCTACCCCCAAAAGCCGGTCAAAGGAAATTTCTAACTGATCGGTTCCTGAGCCCTCTGTTTTTGAAAGTCGTATCCAGGGTGCTGGGCTGCTAGCGGTCCAATTTGGACTGCTTCCAGGTAGCGCCGTAAGCTCAATTACTTGAGAAACCGTTGTTTGATTTTGGATCTGAATCAAATCAATGGCCGATGGCGAACCCTCCAGTAAGGGAGGCGTGATCTGCATGCTGATAGGCACATCCACAACAGAAGAATTGGAAGCATTGCTGGTAAACCGTACGTTGGCTGTGTGAATCCCGACATCGAGCATGCTGGCGTCGAATTTTAAACTCACGAGGGAACTTTGACTGCTAGCGGTCGAGCCTGCAAAAGGGGTGACGGAGAGCCAAGACAATCGATTTGGCAAAGCAATGTTGCTCAAAAAGCTGTCCATCACATGGCCTGCCAGCGTTGAAGAAATTTCAGCTCCATTGCGGCTAGAAAAAAGAAGATAATATAAACGAGTTGATCCAGATAATCCCGTGATGTTGTGGTCATCTCGATCCGAATTACTGCTGTAAGCACGGGCGATGCCTGGCTTGTCTTCAACAATGATAAGATGATTGACCGATGGGTCTGTGGTGCCACTGACAGATTTGAAAAAACCTTTGTAGGTGATGCCATGGAACGTGCGGGTTATGACAGAACCACTGACTTTCCCAGAACCATCGGCACCCAAATCCCCACGAACCGAAAAGCTCGTAGCCCGATCCAAATCCGCTGCAAAAACAAAAAGCCCCTCTCTTTTCCGAGTGAAGTATTGTCCCCCTGGACCGACGGCAAGCCCAGTGATGACTTGATTGTCAGAATAGGAGATCGTGTTGCTGAGGTTTGTTCCCAGAATATTGCCCGAGTCATACATATCCTCTCCTCCATCATAGATGACAGAGCCTGATTCACCTTCCGTGAATGAATAGATATCAGGGATCCATTGGGTAATCTCAGAGTAGTGATTATTCACCCTTTGCAGGATGTCATGTAAATTGCCTGATTGAACGTCCCGAGATTGTAAAACAGTCTGCCAATTCAGAACAGCGCCGCCCTCATTCAAGATACTTAGATTCTGCGTCGTAGTTCCACCTTTGGAAAGGGTAACGGTCACTACGTCGGGCTGAACACGAATACTGGGCGGACTAACACATTTCCCAAGAGTGGCCAACACCACTTCAGATTTGCCTGGTTGATTGGTCGTGAACCGGAGCTCGGCATTGTAGGAACCTAAGTTTGTTGGCGAAAACTGAAGCGTCATCGTGCTGCTTGACCCGATATCTAACTGCATGGGTGTGCTTAGATCAGCCCAATTAAATTGAGCATCGGTGCTGACAATGTTTGAGATCGTAAGCTTGGCATTCCCAGTGTTCTTCAGCGTTAATGTTTGGGTGGAGGTCGTTTGAATAAAGGTGTCTGGAAAGCTGGCTACAGGTGGAGAGAGCGTCAGTCTTGGAATGGCACGCACGGTAATGCTGACTGGAATAGTGATCATTGGATTGCGTGGATCATCGCTATTCAAGGTTATACTTCCAGTGGTCGTCCGAGCTGAGGCGGATGGAGTTGTTCCCACTGTTAAATTTAAGGCGCTGCTAGCATTCGGCACCGTTGTCCCTGAGTTGCGATTTAGCGTAACCAAACTCGTCAGATTGTTGGATAAACTAGCATTCCACTTCAAGGTCGCCCCGCCATTATTAGTTATTCTAATGGTTTCTATCACACTGCTTCCTGGATCCACGCCCACTTCCATAGAAGCGGGGAGTGTTTCCAAGCGCGGTCCAGCGGTCGCTCGTGCAGTAATCGGGATAAGCAGTGCTGGCTCTGATTGACCTGCACTCATGACTGTCAGTGTTCCGGTTATTTCAGCCACATCTTTTGGAGCAAAAAGTAGATTGATCGCACCACTCTCCTGTGGTTGCAAAGTGATGGGGAAACGCATTCCTGAAATGGTGAATGCCGACTCGCTGCTGTGAATGGCGGTAATCGTGATAGGCAGATTACCCACATTGTTAAGCACACATGTCTGATCATTGCTGGTATCGACATAGATGTCCGGAAATTTGATCAATTCAGGATCTGCAATCAGTAAAGAACGGGAAGGCACTTTCACACTAATTGGCACGTCTATTTGGCTACGGCCGCTGGCATTGCTATTAAAGCGCAGCGTCGCTCCATAAGTGCCTCCTGGTAATGAGCGTGTATCGATTTGTAGCGCCTGCACTCGCTGACTCAGGGCAGGCACGGATCCAGAAGTGGGTGCCAGACGCAACCATTCGGGTTGCATGGAATGGACAGCCACTTTCAAAAAGCTATCCATTAACTGCGTCACCTCTAGCGCCGTCACTTTGCGACCTTGAAGAGTGCCAAACAGTAAATGGTAAAGCCGTGTTTTACCAGAGAGGCCCGTTATTTCATGCTCATCAAAGGTCGTGTCAGTCGAGAAGTTCTGAGAAAGCCCGGGCTTTTCTGCAACTATGATGAGGTGGTTGACGGCTGGTTTGTTAAGACCATGTGTTTGCTTGAAAAATGCTCGATAAGTCGTGCCTGCAATCTCTCGGGTAAAACTCATGGCTTCAGCTGTACCTGCACCGCCAGTATCTAGTTTCCCTCCCAATTTAAAGCTCGTCACCCCATCAAGGTCAGCCCCAAAAACAAATAGCGTATTCGTTTTACGGGTAAAGTATTTCCCAGTCGTACCAGCTCGCGGGTTCGATATCATCTTGTTATCGGAATAGGGAATCGCACCATCACCCCCAAGATTCGTTGAATGAATATTGCCTCCTTTAAAAATCCCGGTAGCGACTGTTTCAATGATTCTATCTCCATCAACTCCTCCAGGAAAAGAATAGGCATCAGGAACCTTGGTCAGTAGTAGCACCGTGTTTGCATTAAACTCTGTTAACACATTTGACAGGGGCAGCTCAGGGCCGGTGCCATCTCTCAAGCTGGAAGTCCAATTCAGCTCTGCCCCGCCATCATTTTTCACCGTAATGTCTCGCGTAATCCATTGACCGGGATCTATCGTCTCGTCAATTTTTATAGGATTGACTGCAATGGATGGCGGACGCACAACCTTGGCCGTTACAGGAAGAGTCACGACTCGGCTGGTCTTGATCGAAGTGCTGACTTTAAAAGTATCGTTAAAAGAACCTTCGTCTGCGGAACTGTAGAAAAATGTCACTGGTATTTGCGTCCCAGGGCCCAGAGTCACGGGAGATGCCATTTCTGCTCTCAATCGACTACTAGAAGAAACTACCGATAAGATATCAAATGCAGCATTTCCAGCGTTGGAGATCGTCATGCTTTTTTGACTGACTGCACCCATCCATATCTCGGGAAAAACAAGACCCGTCTCTGACAGCTCGATAACCCCTGAGCTGGTTATTTGCATCCGAATCGGCAGATCCACAGCTGGACGACTCTTATCATTGCTTAGCAAACGTATTCTGGAAGGGTAAGCACCTGCAGCCAGCCCCCTTGTATTCATTTCTACTTGGATAACTTGAGTGTTTCGTCGCCCGACATTTCCTGATGCTGGTTTCAGGGTTAGCCACTGAGGGCCACCCATCAGGGCCGAAGACCAAATTAAGGGTAGGTCTCCAGCATTGGTGATGGCTATCGTCCTATGCACCGTGGCTGGCGGAGCAGAGCTAAAGTTCAGACCACTTGCACTCATGCGGATTGTGGGGCCTCGAATGCCAATGCCTGCTACGACAAGAAAACTGAAGCGCTCTGAGCTATTTGTCCCTAAAATCAAACTTCCTGTCACTGGCCCAACTTTGGTTGGTCTGAATCTGACTGATAAAAATCGGGTTTGGCCAGCAGGAACTTTGAAGGGTAAGGCTGAGGTACATGTAAAATTGGACGCAAACGAAAGGATGTTTTTAACGCTCCAATCTGCACTGCCCAAGTTAGTGATCTGAATGAACCCTTGAGATTGCTCTCCAATGATTGTGTCTGAAAAGCTGAGATAAGATTTAAAGCTCGGCCTTGGCTCCGCAATAAGACGCAGATTCACCGGCACGAGAGTGACTGGTGTATCCACATCATTCGTCGCAAGCCGTAAGGTGGTTGAATAGTCGCCAGCACTCAGATTGCCAGGATCATAATTCAATCGTATTTTTCCCCGTGCCAAGGGGTTGAGACTGCCACCCGCTCCTGTGATTTGAACCCATGGAGGAGATTCTGGTAAACTATTCTGCCAAGATAAAACACCCGTTCCTTGATTCTCGAAAGTCAACTCAGCAAAATCCAGCTTTCCTTGCTTCAGCTGCAAGAAAACTTCTTTTGCGTTTATGACTAGATCTGGTGGATCCTGTCTTGCTCCCAGCAAAGACACCTCTAGGACTGGGCGAGTCGGATCATCTGAATGGATCAATAGACGCGCATTGTGCGGACGCTTCGGTGCGGACGAATTAAAAGTCACAACGACATCCTGCTTAGCCGATGGAGCGAGTTCAAAGGGTTCGCTGATAGGCTGATGAAAGAAGGCCGCATCCGCACCTTCAATCAATACTCGACTGACATGCAGCGGCAGGTTGCCATCATTACGGATTGTCAGTGTCTGAGTTGCCAGCACGCCTTCGACCACTGAGCCAAAAGAAAGCCTGTCTGCGCTTCCAACGATCTCTGGTGCAGCTGTGACAATCATTGTGATTGGCAGGCGATTATTCGTCTGAGTTGGAATGTTTGTGTCAAAGGTTATATCCGCCTGATATGTGCCAGCAGCTTGGTCCTGTGCTGAGAGATCCAACGGCAACAGGTATCGCTCTCCTGGCCGAATGAAGCCAGAGTAAGCCCCCGTTGTCAGCCAAGGGACCTGACCAGACAGACCGTCCATGATCTGATTCACGAATCGACGTGCATCTCCAGAGTCAAAGCTTGAGCTGTCAGATATCTCATTGCCCACAAAGACGACAACGCCGTCTCCAAGGCTGGAGATCGCGGCATGAGCGCGTCCATTGGGATCTTGGACGAGAACTTGCGCTGAACCCGTAACAAACGCTGTGGCTCCGACGGCATATTCCTGCAAAGTAGTGACGCCTGTGGTCATCGGGTGCGTTCGAATATCCGTGAATTTTAGATCACGAAAACCTTCGGAAACAGCCTCGATGCCTGTAGTAGCAAAAAGCTCATTAATACGGTTAATGGAACTTGGATTGTCTGCCTCACATAAAACGCCTGCGCCTGCCTCCACACGCTGCCTTAAAAGTTCCATCTCGGTTGTCGAAAAATCGGCGATGCTGTCATCGACAATCAACGCATCCACCGCATCTAACGCAGCAGCTGTCAGCGGTAAATCAATCGTCATGACTGTGGCACCACGGGACTTTAGATCACTAATCAAAATAGAGCGATCCCAGATTGTGCTGACTGCACCGATGGTACGACCGATCAATGAAGCCAGGGGCACTTCCAAGGCAGGCATCATGAAAGAGTCCTGGGTTTTAAAAGACGTTCTCGGACCGCCTTCCGCTATCTCCGAGAATCCAGGAATCTGGGCAGCAGGCAAGATAAATGGTTTCTGTGTGATCGCTTCATTTTGCTGACGCTTATTCACTTTAAGTGACCAAACGAGAGGCGCAGTGCCATCATTTCTCATCTCAACAAACTGTCGTGCAGTTCGATTCGTAAATAGATTCGCGACCACGGTCTCCGGCGTTAGACGCAACTGCGGAATGCCCAAAGAAAAATCGACACCTTCCGCCCCTGGTGGCGCATTTTGGGTGACCTCAAAGCTCGGCACAAATCCCGACGCCGAAGCGTTTATTTTATAGACTCCGTCTGTCACCATGATGGCGTAACGTCCATCAGCACCTGTTTGAATCGTGTGGTTTGCGGGTCCATTTAAGCTTACCACAGCATCTTCGATTGGCGAACCATCCGAAATGCGTGTGACGCGTCCTGCAATTCGAGAGGAGGTGTGTAAGTAGAGGGTTACTCGATGGACCGTTTGTTCTTGCTCAGGCCCGTAATGAAGCGTGATGAGAAACTCCTCTGCATAAGGCGTCAGTGTTAAAGCCTGTGATCGAACCAAGAAAGTCGTTGGAGATGTTAGGATCTGACCCGCGTCGATATGGCCTAGATTGATCTCTCCACGTGTGATGCTGTAACGAGAATTACTCGAGCTACTCTTGAGTGTGGCTCGCACATTTTGGGCAGTTTCAGTTCCTCGATTATTCACACTGAAGCGCAGTGCCAGCGACTCTCCCGGATTGTTGATCCCATCATTATTGCCACCTGGCTGCTCTTCAATCATGGTAACACTAATGATCGGTCGTGGCCCTGTAGATTGAGCAATCAAGCTTTCTACATTCAGCCGCCCACCAGAAACAGTCGTCGTCCTAAAGCCTGGTAAAGGATCGGCAGTGGCTAGAAGTTGGGACTTGATCTCACGGGCTGGCATCTCTGGTGCTAAACTCTTTAAAAGAGCCACGGCTCCCGCTACATGGGGAGTCGCCATCGATGTGCCGCTAAAGGTCGAGTAACCACCACTTCTGACGGTGCTCAGGATGGATGAACCCGGGGCAGCTATATCCACCGTTGTTTGACCATAATTTGAGAAGCTCGATAAACCATCACGATCTGTGCTGGCAGCCACAGAGACAATGTTGTCGGCCGCATAACCTGCTGGATATTGAGGTGCTAAATCTGAGTTTGAAGCATCATTTCCTGCTGCGGCTACAAACAATTGATCGGCTTGACCAGCATTGACGATCGCAGCTTGCAATAGAGAGCTAAAGCCGCCACCACCCCATGAATTCGAGGTCAAATCCACCCCCAGAGTCCGTGAGTAATTCACACACTCGATCGCATCCGAGGTGCTACCCCCAACGGGCCCAAGAAAACGAATACCAACGATCGAGACCTGCCAGCAGACACCAGTGACACCTGCTCGATTGTTTCCCACACCACCAATCGTGCCTGAGCAGTGAGTCCCGTGGTTGTTTTCGTCCATCGGATCATTGTCGTCAGCAAAGAAATCCCAGCCATAAATGTCATCAATGAAACCATTGCGATCATCATCGACACCGTTGGCTGCGAGTTCATTCGGATTGCGCCACATGTTCGGCGCTAGGTCTGGGTGATGACGATCCACCCCTGTATCAATCACGCCAACAAGGATCTCACGTGAACCTGTCGTCAAATCCCAGGCCTCCTGAGCATCAATATCAGCATCTGCCGTGCCTCCAGTCTGACCTGTATTATGCATTCCCCAGAGCTGGGAAAAACTAGCGTCATCTGGCAGCAGAGTCGGAAACACCAAATAGTCCCTTTCCGCCACAGCCGCCTGCTGTGGGGCCAGTGGAAAAGCCTGTTTAAAGGCTGCCATAATTCGATCCGCCGTATCCAGTGACTCTTCCGCTGATGCGATCAATTTTACGGCCGTTGTTTTTAAAGAATGCCTGAACGTGAAACCATGCTTTTTGGCCCAGTTATTCATTTGCTTTTGCGTGACTCCCTCAGGGAATTTCACCATGGCATGATCAGCCACGGAAAAATCTCGGCGCACGGGCTGCGATCGACCGTTCGCATCCAGCCCAAGGATCGTTTCTTCCCGAACCAAAGGATATTTAAAATCGGTGCGCCATAATCGCACTTCTCTGGCAAGCTCATTCCCACGGGCCTCGAGTCGACGCTGATCCAGCAGCACGGCCTCTTTGAGCAAGCGCTCTTGGTAGCGATTCAAGACCACAGGATGAAACGGCGTGGATGCCTTTACTAAAGGAGGTGGTGTAGCCATGACCGCGCCGTTTTTTACCACCTTTATGGCCTGCTCAGGCTTTGATTTTTTGAGCGCTATAGAAGGTCCTAGTTTCTCATTTAAAACCCCACTCTGACCGCCCAAGAACCAAGCGACCATCGCTGTCATGACAATGCCCATACACAAAGTATAGGTCCATAGTCGTCTGCGGAATTTGTTCATCACCAGTTAAACAAAGACAACACATCCGTTTTTTCTGCTCAAAGCAAGACTAAAACCATGAACCAACAGGCTTCGTCTTGACCTCGGCCTTGCTTTTCAACTAGGCTTTAAACACATGAAATCAATCTATGGGCGCCTTTGAAACAGTATGTGATTCGATCGAAAACAGCCATCATGGTGAGCTATACTGGGCCGTCTCAAGCCGCAGCAGATTTGTGAAGCATGTTTACGGCTATGGCTCCCGATATGAATCTGTGAGAAGTTGCTCCAGTTCCTTGACCTTCTCAGGGTGTTTGAAAGCTAGGTTGGTTTCTTCTCCGATGTCGTCTTCCAGATTGTAGAGCTCGCTGGTCATCTTGAGCTTCTTTTTCGCTTTTTTATCAGAACCCGTGTTGAGTTGGATGAGTTTCCAGGGCCATTTTAAGGCTGCGTTGATACCGCCCTTTTCACCGAAATACCAGCACAGGTGCGGGTGCTGTTTTTGGCCCGATTCGCCAAGAAGTGTTGGCTTGAGTGAGAGACCGTCTGTTTCTGTTGTGAGAACCGAACCACTGAGGTCAGCGACCGTGGGCAGCAGATCTTGGAAACCGCTGACGTGGTCACTTATCACACCTGCTTTGACTTTGCCAGGCCACCAAGCGAGGAAGGGCACCCGAATTCCGCCATCGGTCAGATCACGCTTGATACCTTTGAATTCGCCATTGCTGTTGAAGAAGTCACTTTGGTGACCGCCTTCTTGATGCGGGCCGTTGTCGCTAGAAAAAAGTACCAGCGTATTTTCGGCAAGGCCATGCTTCTTTAGCAGATCCATGACACGCCCGACTTCTTGATCCAGGAACCAGACGAGCTGGGCAAAACCCTTCTCTGCATCTGGCCAATCTTTGCTCTTAAACTCTCCATAATCAGGACATTCCATGCCGTGACCCAGAGGTGAGCCTTTTCCCGCTTCGTTATTGGCATGCGGGATATTGAGAGCGTAATAGAGGAAAAAGGGCGTTTCTGATTTAGTAGCGCAGGCAGTTAAAAAGCGAGTCGTCTCGTCAGAGCACAGCTCCGGCACCCACTCCTTGCGGCCATCCAGCGGAGCTACGCCAGTACCGATTAGATCCGTATCTTTGTAGTCGGCTACTTGCTTTTGCGTGTTAGGAATGACCGTGTTGTTCAGTGATAAGATGTTACCGTTTTGGATGATCGCCTTGCTGTAGAAATTGTGCGCATGACTGGTTCCCACGTAGCCATAAAACTCATCAAACCCTTTCTTTTCAGGATCATTGAGCGGCAGAGGTTTACCCAGTCCAAATTTACCGATACAGGCAGTGTGATAGCCTGCTTTCTTGAGCAAATTGGCAACCGTGACATCGCTATCAGGGATGGTCCAGGGATCGTTACCACGGACACGTCCATGTCCTGAATGCAGCCCAGTCATGAGAACACAGCGCGAGGGTGCACAGACGGTGCTGCCAGCGTAGTGGCGGGTGAACTTCATGCCCTCAGCGGCCATGCGGTCGATATTGGGTGTCTTTAAGCCCGATTTTTGACCATAGCAGCCGAGATCTCCATAGCCGAGGTCATCGACCAAAATATAGATGATGTTCGGCTTGGCTAACGCCTGAGCAACAGAGGCAAAGAGAGTCAAAAATAGGAGGCAAAGTTTCATCAGTGGCTTTCAAACGATGGACTTGTGGCCATTGCTACAGCAAAAAGCTCTTCTTGCGCGATCCACTGCCTAACGCCAACATCGGGATAGTATGCTTAAACTCGGACTCATCGGCTGTGGAAAAATGGGCGGCGCGCTCTTGCGTGGCGTTGAAAAGGCACTTGGCAAAGAAGCTCTTCTCGTCGCCTTGAGCGATGTGGTGCCTGCGGCTGTATCTGCTTTGAAAGACGGTCTGACTTGCACAGTCACCACGGGCACCCCAGCCGAGGTTGCAGCAGCCTCAGATGTGATCCTTTTGGCGGTAAAGCCGGGTGACATGCAGGCGCTTTGCACGGGGCTTTCTAGTGTTCCAGGCAGTCGCCTTTATCTCAGCATCGCCGCAGGTTTAAAAGTGGTTGATTTAGAAAGCTGGCTCGGCTCGGCACAACGCGTCATTCGCTCCATGCCAAACACACCTGCGCTTGTCGCCACGGGCGCTGCCGCGTTCGCACGCGGTAGTTCGGCTACCCTTGAAGATGCTGCTTTGGCCAAAAAGATTCTAGGTGCCGTCGGCACAGCGGATGAAGTTTCTGAAAAGCTGCTGGATGCCGTAACCGGCCTGAGTGGCAGCGGACCTGCCTACATTTATACTGTGATTGAAGCCCTGGCCGATGGCGGCGTGCTCATGGGATTACCTCGTGGCGCAGCGTTGACTCTAGCGGCGCAAACCGTGGCTGGTGCGGCCAAAATGGTGCTAGAGACAGGCAAACACCCAGCCGTGCTGCGAGACGAAGTCACCAGCCCAGGCGGAACAACCATTGCAGGACTTGAGCAGCTCGAAGCCCACGGCCTGCGCAATGCCCTCATTCAAGCTGTGCGCGCTGCCACTGAGCGCAGCTTGGTTATGGGCAAATAATCTCACGCAGCGAGTTCACCTAGCTTCCCCAACTCCCCATCATGACCCATGGAACGGCGGAGGAAATCCTCTGCCTCCTTCGTATTTTTGTTTGGGTCCAAGGGCATACGCATGACCATCTCCATCCCACCAGGCTCCAGGCGGCGTGCGGTGACGCTGCCGCCATGAAGGTGTAATGTGACATAGCAGGCCATCATATTGACCCCGAAATCGTCGGGCTTTCGACTGCGTGTGTAAAAGGGATCAAAGAGATTGGCCGCCACATCCTGTGGGCCGCCCCAGGCCCCATTATCAGCAAGCTCAATGATCACAAACTCATCTCCCTGGGCATCTTTTTCGACGTGGGCTTTAATGAGCACAAAATCACCTTCGTGAAGATGTGTGATTTCCTCGATAAACAGCAACCGCAGCATCTGGCGGAAGCGCTCTCCATGCACTAGCAGCAGTGGGACATCTGATTTTATTTGTAAATCAATGCGTAACTTTTTATCCTGAATATGCTGAAGATGCTGTGCCCGTGTTTCCTCCAGTTCAGCAAGCAAATTCAGCTCATCTTCACGCTTCAGCTTTTTCGCATAGGAGGCATGGGCCAGATTCGTCAGCAGACTCTGTATGCGATCAATCTGAGATTGCGCCTGGCCCTGCATCTCGATCCAAAAAGAGGGGTCTTTCGGGTAACGTGCGTCGATCTCCTCCATCAACTTCATGGGTGCTAGATCAATAAAAGCCCTCACTACGGTCAGCGCATTGCGGATATGGTGATTCAGCCCCTCTGCCATGATGCCCATGCCCATGACCTTATCTGTCATCAATTGCGTTCGCAGATTGCCCGCCTTTTCGCGCAGAAACTTATCACGATCTAGCAGCGCCTGATAGGCCTCCAGTCCTTCTTTGAGCACCTCACCCAGCTTTTCTGGCCCGATCGGCTTATGTAAGTATCGCCAGGCCCTGCCTTCATTGACCGCTTTAACCGCGCTCTCATAATCCGTATAAGCTGTCACTAGAATGCGGATCACATTGGGCTGCAATCTCCGCGCGCGATCCATCAACTCTACACCACTTTCACCAGGCATGCGTTGATCGGTGAGTAGCATGCCGATGCGGGCACCGTGAGTTTCTAGCAGCTTGTAACCATCGGCTGCATTGGTGGCCGTGTGAATGACATACTCGTCCTCAAAACACTGACGGAAGTAGTGCAGAGCGCGTTCTTCATCATCCACATAAAGGATGTGATGGGGACTGAGGAGAGGAGTCATGAGGCAGCAGCGGGGATTTGAAAATGAAGAATAAATTCTGTGTAAGCACCAAGTTGGCTGGCGGCTTCGATCCGCCCCCCCATGCCCTGCATCATGCGGTAGCAGAGGCTCAGTCCCAGGCCCATCCCCTGGCCCACGGCCTTGGTGGTGAAGAAGGGATCAAAGATGCGCTGGAGATGCTCTGCAGGGATTCCTGAACCATTGTCACGAAGGTACAGTCGGATGCCATTCGCATCCCAATCACTGCTCACGATGACTCTCGGGTTGTCACGTCCTGCCATGGCATCCAGGCTGTTTTGGATCAGATTGATCAGGATTTGGATGATGTGATTGTCATCTCCGAGTACGATGCAGTTTTCAGGCATCTGCACCAGCAGCTCTGCTTTTGCATCAGCGACTTGCTTATTCATCAACCGAACTGCTTTTGCCACGGCATGAGATAGATTCACGGGTAGTGCTCCCTTGTTTTCCGGATGCGCAAAGGTGCGTAAATCAGAAACAATGTTGGCAACACGATCCACGCCTTCCCCAATGTCGAAGAGGATCTGATTCACCGAATCCGCCATTTCAGGCGTCATGCCCTTGGACTTTTTCTTCAATACAAACAGAGCCGACTTCACGAAGTTCAGTGGATTGTTGATTTCATGCACAATCCCAGCGCTCAGTCGCCCGATGGAGGCCAGCTTTTCACTCTGCGTAAGTTGCGCTTCCGTTTCCCGCAGGCGTTGTAGCGTTTGGGTCAGCTCTTCATTTCGATTCCGTAATTCTTCACGTTGAGCCTCGACTTTGCAGCGGTTGACAAATTCCAACAACCGAATCCCATGATGTTGGCGACTCCCGAAATACAGGATCACGCAGGTCAAAAGGATGAATAGCGTGTTATTGATAAAGAGCCCGATGGATCTCAGATCTCCATTAAAATGCAGGTTCGGTACTGTCGCCGCAAAGTAGCAGGCCAGCACCAGCCCGACTGTCAGACCGATCTCACGAAAGGTCCAATGAAAGACAAAGGATGTGCCGACCAAACAAAGCATCAACCCAGCGTAATAGCCGGAATTCCCATCGCCCGTCAGGTAAATCATGAGGCAAATGGCCATTGCTGGCAGCAAAGGCAAAATCACCGGATAAGCCCGATGAAAACGACCTGCCCAGGATCTCTCAAGGGAAAGTAGCAGTGGGATGCATAAGGCCGAGCACGTCAATCGCAGTACCAGAAAGCTCCATACCTGCTCAGGGTAAGCCAGCCAATCCAACACCGAGCAAAAGGGCACCAGAATCATCACAAACCACGCCCCGAGTCGCGCATTGCGTAAATTCAGCTCTTGAAGCTCCGCCTCAAAACGCCCCGACCCCTCAGCTGCTTTCATTACCGCTGGATCTGCTGGAGGTGATTGACTCTGAATCACTTCCACTCCATCACCCGCCGCATGGAAATGCAGAGGCGTAGTCACTGGAGTCTGGCTAGAAGTGGGAGACATTTATGGAAAGTATCATTATTATACTCATCTTAAATATCAGTGCAACCTCTGTTTTCCCTCTCTATGCAGCGTGGAATCCCCAATGACAAGCGTCTCCTGCTAGCCATCATTCCAACGTGGACTTTGGAGAACCTTTTTTTGATCAGCTCATCCTGCACCTCGACGGCACTCACTCGGGGCCGATGAACATGGCGGTGGATCAGGCCTGGCTGGAGCACAGCACAGTTCCAGTGCTGCGCATTTATACCTGGGACCAGCCGACGGCGACGCTTGGCTACGCGCAAAATTTAGCCAAACTCCAGGAGGCACTGCCTGCTTGGCCGATTGTCCGGCGCTGGACGGGTGGCGGGGTGGTCTTGCATCAGGACGACTACACTTACTCGGTGATCGTCCCTGCCAGCGACTCTTGGGCGCAAACTTCAGCGGTAGAGAGTTATCGCCGCATCCACGGATCCCTAGCAGACGCGCTGACCCATCATGGACAAAAAGGCTGCCGACTCGCCACGCCCGAGGATGTGATCGAGGCGCCTTTTTGTTTTGTGGCACCGGCCGTGCACGATGTCATCCGTGGCCCAGTCAAGGTGGCAGGTGCAGGGCAACGGCGCGGAAAGCTGGGTCTGCTCCATCAGGGTAGCGTGCAGCAGGTGCAGATTCAGCCTGATTTTTGGCCTCAATGGGCAGCGCAGTTGGCCAGAGAAGTGCTGACCATCACCACGGCTCCAGCGCCTATTTTGACCCGCGCTCAGGAACTGGAGGCCAAGCGCTTTTCTCTCTCCCAATGGCTGACCGAGCGCGATGACTTACTCTCCTGATTCACCATGCTCATCTTCGTTTACGGCACACTGAAGCGCGGACACTCCAATCATGGCTACCTGAGGGGGCAGACCTTCATTGACCTAGCCACCACAGAGCCACGGTATCGTCTCTACGATTTAGGCGGTTACCCAGGCATGATTTTAGATACAAGCCACGGCACCAGCATCCATGGCGAAGTCTGGGACATCGACGACGCCTGTCTGAAACAGCTCGATGAACTAGAAGGCACGGAAATAGGCGAGTATGTGCGCGAGTCCATCCCATTGCTGCCGCCATTTCAGGACCAACTTGTGCAGGGCTACCGTTATCTGATGGACGTCTCCGCAGCCCCGGAACTTGGGGACTGCTGGTAGTCACTCCACTTCCTGCACATCATCCAGAGACGATTTCTGCCAGCGGCCTTCCAGCGTGTAGACGAGATGTGGCGTGTAGAGCTGCGGCTCGAGAAGGAAAGAATCATGACCCTTATCTGAATGAACGGTGATGTGCATGCAGGAGACATTCGACTTTTCTAGGGCTGCGACCATCTCGGCCTGCTCCTCAGGATAAAAGCAGAAATCGGAATCGATGCTAAAGATCAGGTAGTGATGCCCAGCCGCACGACTGATCGCAAACAAGTCCTCATAGCTCTCCACGCCCGCATCTTTGAGCGGATCATAGCGTAGCCACATGTTGATGATGCGCAGGTAGGCATTGGCATCGAAGCGTTTCACAAATTTTTTTCCCTGATGCAGCATGTAGCTTTCCACATTGTGCCCGACCTTATACCAGGACAGCTGACCATTCGGCTGAGACACCGTCTGACGCGCGCGATTTTCGATCGCATCAAGGTGCACAAAAGTCTTGTGAGAGATCATGCGGGCTAAAGCCAGCCCATACTCTGGCGCTGGGCCATCATAATACTCGCCACCTTTGAAATGCGGATCATTTTCGATGGCCAGGACCTGCTCAAACAAGGTCAAACGCGTCAGCACCGTTGTGCGCAGACCCGTGGCTACTGGCATGACAATCTTCACCCGTTGGGGAAACAGAGTCGCGAAATTGATCGCTAAAAGTCCACCCACAGAAGCACCGATCACCGCGAGTAAGGTCGAGATGCCCAAATGATCCAACAACCCCGCCTGACTGCGCACCACATCACTCGATAACACCGACGGGAAATCTTTCCCATAGGGTTTCCCCGTCGCCGGATTGATTGAAGCCGGCCCACTGCTGCCATAGCAGCCACCCAGATAATTCACACAAATCACGCAGTATCGGTTCGTATCCAAAGCCTTGCCAGGTCCGACGAAAAGATTCCACCAGCCTTGCTTGATATCGTCCGTCCAGCGCTCATCCGTGCCGGGCACATCAGGTGTCATGCCTGCGGCATGTTGGCTGCCTGACAGCGCATGGAAGAGCAGAATCGCATTCGACTTCTCATCATTCAGCTTCCCATAGACCTCATAGGCCAATGTAATGCCAGGGAGTGTTTCACCTGTGCCAAACACAAACGGCTCTGCTGCTGAGCCGAGCTGGAAAAATTGAGTTGCGGTGACGCCGAGACCTTTAGACATAAGAGAGGACAAAGCAGAGCCCAGCCCCATGGTCAACGATCAAGGATTGGCCGCAGGCTTCCAATTCCCGTCCAGCACAGGCCCCGCCTTGGCCGTAAACGTCCCGTTTAAGTCCGTCACCGTCCATGTTTGACGTTGGAAAAGCTTCTTGTATGACCAACCGACCTCGTATTCCCATTCGTTACCCTTTGTCTGCTTCATCGTGCGGATCTGAATCACAAAGGAGGCCACACGTAAGTCTGGGTCTACGATCATGTTGTCGGGCGGCACCACCGCTAAAACACTCGCGCTGACCATACGCACCTTCATGTCCGCAAAGCGCTTCATGAACGGCACACTCGCCGGCGTGAAGTCACGCCCTAAAATAATCTCGCCGAGGGAGATCGAGTAACTTTTCGTCACTCCAGGATTCACATCCGGCAGCGTTCGGATGATTTCTCGGACTAGGGCTTCCGTCGCTGACGTCTCATACGAGGCCAAAGAGACTCCCTCACGGTCCACCGGACCACAAGAAGTCAAAAACAACGCCATCGCGATTCCCCATCCAAAGCATTTCATCATGGCTGTCCATGCCACGGATTTTTGACCTTCGCAACGTCCTGATCACAGCACCAGATCAAAGCCTGCTGTCGCTAAACGCTCACCATTGATCTGAAGCTCGATCCGATGATGCCCCGCGTGATGCTTTCGCGTGCTAAAATCACGGATGACTTGGGTTTTGCTCAGCACCACCTTTTGCTGAGCCGCCAGCTCCAGTTCCGTCCATTTAAACACCTTTTCAAACGCCACGCCACGCGCTTTCACGTAGTGCACGATGTAATCCACCGCCAGCCGCTGAGACTTGGACGACTCGGAAGTGAGCTCGGCCTCTATTTTTAAGCGATCCCCCAGCTTGATCTCCCTAGCAGACAAAGTCAGCCCGACGAATACAGCCGCTTTTTTGCCAAACCCAAACAACTTCAAAGCCCGTGGATCACCCCGCTTGATGAGCGTACGGCAGGCGTGGCGGGCGATCCATGCCTGCGTTTCTTGAGTCATATCCCAGCTCTCTAACCGACTCAAAACCCATTCGGGATGGTCCTTCGTGATGTCGTTGAGATGATTGGCGACAGAACGTCGCACATAGAGTGACTCGTCTTCTTTTAAAGCCTCCAAGATGTCTGCGCAGGGTTCTGGATCACGCACCAGCTCCTTCAGTTTCAGGCCCCAGGGCAGGCGTGGTCGTGATCCTTCACTGGCCAGCCGACGCACATGTTCATTCTCGTCCGTCGCCCAGTTGCGTATGAATTTCAGAGCTCTGGATAAATCTTTTTGAAGAAACGCCCGCACCGCAAACTCGGCCGAACCATGAGGCGTGAAAAACCGCAGCGCCTCCATAGAAAAGTCAAACTCGTCCAAGCCATACGTCGCCACAAAATCACTGAGAAAAATCGCCACAAACGAATGCTCCATCCGTGGAGCTAGCTTTTGTAGAACACTCACCTTTTGCTGGAACTTGCCTGGTAAAGCAGCCTCTGCCGCCACAGCGCACTCATGCAGCCGCTGCATGAGACTTCGTTCGGCCAGTCCTGTCAGCGTCTGCTTCAGGAAGCGCTCTTCGTCAAACTTGGTCGAAATCGTCGCCAACTCGCCAGCGATGAAGCGGTAGCGCTTTTCATCAAACCAGTCTTTGAGCTGGGCGGGAAGAGGTTCGGCGGCGGCAGGCATGGAGTTTTAGACTTCATCCTGTGTAACCACGAAATATCATGGCAGCCAGTGTCATTTGGTCTTCATGATGAACACACCTGTCCAATCCGTCGGCGGCTGAGTGATGAGGTCGGCACAGCGTTGAAGGTACATTTGTGTGAGCGAGTCATTCAGACCCTCTTGACTGGCCTGAGTGAAGGCGTTTGTTGCTGCCGTAAAGTTTCCTTGTCGATACAAGAGCACGCCTTGTTCAAACTCTGCTAGACCTGCCGGATTGTCAGCTCCGAGCGGTCCCACGACGCTAAAGACCTCCACCGGTTGGGACTTGCCTTTCACGGCGACGAGATCGGCGGTTCGGCAGACAAAGCGATCCTGAATGTGAGTGTGAACGCTTTCACTGACGATGAGATCTACGCCATACTGCTTGGTGATACTCTCTAGCCGTGAGGCCAGATTCACGGCATCTCCAATGACCGTGAGGTCCATCTTTTCATAGGGTGCCTCTGAGCCGATATTCCCGACGATGACCTCGCCCTGATGAATGCCCATACCAAACTGCAACTCTCCGATACCTTCCCTACGCCAACCGGCATTTAGCTCTCGCAAGGCTTGGCGCATGTCTAGTGCCGCAGTCACAGCTTGAATGGCATTCTGCCTTCGGTTCACCACGCTGCCCTGATCACTCGCGCTACCCCAGAGGGCCATGACGGCGTCACCGATAAATTTGTCCACCAGTCCCCGGTTCTGAAATACACAGGCGACCATGCGACTGAGGTATTGGTTTAACTGAGTGACCACCTGTTGAGGCGTCATGTTTTCCGACATGCTGGTAAAGCCGCGCACGTCGGAGAAGAATATCGTCACGGTGCGCTCCACGCCACCAAGCGTGCTGTAAAGACTTTCACGATCTGCGAGTAGTTCATCTACAAACTCAGGCGCTGTGTAACGAGTGAGGAAGCGCTGAAGCTTGCGTGATTCGCGCCTCTGGAGCACCAGATTCCCGGTAAGTCCACTGATTCCACTCAGAGTCAACCCCATGAGAAACGGGTAGGAACCGCACTCCAGATTAAGCCAGTCAAAACAGCCTGCGCATAGCCACTGCCAAGTGAGGGCGACTGTGGCCAGCGTTACTACACACAGGATCGGAGTTCGCAGACTAGATAAAATGCACCATGCCAGCAGTGCCGCGAATAGAATGCTGAGCGGTCGAAACCAAAGTGGCGCTTCATGTATGAACGACTGCGAAAGAAGAGCCGCCACCGCATGAGCATGCACCTGCACGCCGGGAATTTTGCCGACGGGCGTCTTCTGGATGTCTTGCAGATCTGTGGCGACAGCTCCGATGAGGACTGTTTTCCCTCGAAATATTTCCCCTTTGCCCAAATTAGCCTCCCACATGCTGGGGATGAACATTTCAAACAGGGAGAGAGCAGGGTAGGCATTAGCCTCACAGAATCGGAGGCGGGATGCAGGTGGGAGCGTGCTCAGATCGATAGGCGCGATATTACGCGCCATTAAGAGACTAGCGCTTGGATGCCGTTTGTCCTTGGGATTTGGCAGAGTCTCGTAGCCGCTTTGTAGTGACTCGGCTTCGGCCGCTGTGACCTGCCAATTCACACGACGGATGCATTCATCATTTTCAGGCCAGAGCGTAAGTAGTCCGAGATTTGCCAGATCTGGATTCGGTCCGGTCACGGCAGGTGTCGGTAGCATGAGCGCGGTGGAGGTAGCTTTGCCGATGGTTGAGTCCTCAAACTTCATGCCTAGGACCACTTTGCCACGATGACGCTCCAGGGCCTCACGCAGCATCCGATCATTTTCAGGTTTGTCTGAGGGACTCTTAAAGGTAACGTCCATGAAGACCTGGCGCGCACCGGCCTCAAACAGGCGGTCCAAGATATATGCCCAGGCTTGGCGTGGCCAGGGCCATTGTTTTTGCATCGCTTGAAGTGCGGGTGATGCCTCAATATCCTCTGGCCAGGCACCATCGAGCTTCAGACTGGCGTCATCAATGCCAAGCACCACCAGGTCTTTGTTTGCAGGTGTCTTTCTGCCCTTGAGATGCAGTGCATCCAGGGTCAGCCGCTCACGCGATTCCAACCAAGAGCGTGATTCCGGCAGCTCATAGAGAAGCGCCACGAGCACAGCGGATAATATAACAAGTGCAGAGATGACGCGGAAATCCCCTCGGCGACGAGGAGTTTGTTTGGCTTTTTGGCCGACATTTGACGATGAGAGTGATGGCCGTTCTTTCAAAGCGGGAGACTTATCATGTGTGCGTTGAAATTGAAATACTAGCTTGGCAAGTACGTTCTTAAGAAGTCAAAGTTCAAAAAATCTAGAACTCACTTCTCCCCATGATGTCTTCCCGTGTTTCATCTGCACTTATCTTATTATCCGCCCTGTTAGCAAGCAGCCTGCAAGGGCAAACGCAGCTAGACCCTGCACGTGCCGCGACGGCCTCCGGCACGATCGCCCAATCCGCAGAAGATCAGACTGATAACCTAGAGGATGAGAACACCTTTTCCAGGCCTTCTTCGGGAGACTCCGATCTCGGGCAGCAGCTGCTGCTCAAGCCCCGCGTGAGTTCAAATCCCTTCAAGGTTTCAGTCGATGCCAGCTATTACTGGACAGATAATGCCGCCAATCAGGCCACGAATAAAGCCCAAGACTACTTCCTCACGACGGGCGTGAATCTCGGTTGGCAGAAGAATCTCCAAGGTCGTTACTATGGTGACGCCTACCTCGGCCAGCACTGGTTCCGCTATGATTCCCTGCACGAGCTGAATTATGAAAACGCTGAGGCCAGTCTCGGCGTGCTAGCCATTCTACCTGAGCTCAAAAACTCCATCCTTCATCTCCACTATTACTATCAGCGTATCACACGGGAATTTGGCAGCCCTATCTATGAAGCGCATAATATCCGTATGGGATTGCAAAAAACGTTTCTGATCGACCGCATGAACAGCATCAACGCAGGCTGGGTGAGTAGTTTTGGAGTTTCTGCTTCACCTGAGAGACTTCAACGTCACGAGCACGCCTTGCAGCTCGGGCACAATCTGAAGCTCTCCAGTCACTGGACTCTTTCCACCAATTATCGACTAGCCTACTACGACTATTTTAATTTCAACGGTCGCGCAGATTGGTATCAGATCATGGGCACCTCACTGACTTACAAAGCCTGCAAAAACTTTGATGTCAGTGCGGGTTACTACTTTTCCATCAATCAGAGTAATAACAGTTTCTTCGATTATCAAAGTCAGCTCGGTGGCCTCAGCTTGACCGCTAAAGTCCAATTTTAATTCAGCACAGCCAACGTCATGAAAACATTTCCTACCTTTAGATTGATCATCAAATGCAGCTTGGCACTTGGGCTTTGCACACCCGTTTTCGCCGGAGGTTATTCCAAGGCTGAAATCACACGGCTCACCAATGAGGTCCAAGTCTTAAAAGGAGAAGCAGCGCCGAAAGCCGCCATCGTCGGCCAGAGCATTGATCCTGTATCCACCGTGGCTACAGGGAATGAATCTCGCGCCGAGCTTCGGTTTCCTGATAAAACACTGACCCGCCTAGGTGCCAATTCCCGATTCACCCTGCGGGGAGATGCGCGCACACTGGACTTGAATGAAGGTACGATGATGCTTCAGGTGCCGAAAAACCAGGGCGGAGCCAAGATTCGCACCGCTGGCGTGACCGCAGCGGTCACCGGCACCACGGTGCTCATCGAATATCATCCAGGAGGCGTCATCAAACTCATCGTCGTGGAAGGCGAGTGCACGATCTTTTTGAACAACGATCAGAGTGAGTTTAAAACCCTGAAAACCGGACAAATGATTGAAATGCAAGATGGCAGTCCTCAGATACCTGATGTCCAAACGGTGGATCTTGAGCGCCTGCTGAAAACCTCCAAACTAATCAGCAAAACAGATCCTACCCAGCCGAATCAACAAGAGATCAATCTGGCGGCTTTTGAGCAGCAGACACTGAAAAACAACGGTGACCTTGTGACCGGTAACATCATCATCCGAGACCATGCCATGAACATCGGCATCAATACCAATGCCGCCACCACCACCAACTTACCGCCAGCACCCATCATCATACCCAACAATAACGAAGAGCCTTGATTCTGAGGGTTCAGGATTCTGTCGGGCCGAAGGGCTTGGCTACTTCTTCGTCTTCTTCATGGGCGTGCTCGGTAGGGAGGAAACATTCAGCGTGAATGGCTTCTCCGGCTGTTTGCCAAGGAGTTGCAGATCAAACCACTCCACCATGCGCTCGGTGTCCTGCGGCATCTCATGCCAGCCACCGTGGCCGGCACTCTGGCGGATGACGAGTTCGCACACGGTGCCGACTTCATGACAGCGTTTCAAAAAACGCTCGGATTGCGTGATGGAGACCTGCGGGTCGGCGTCGCCATGCACGATGAAGATAGGCGGCTGGCCTTTGTGCACCCAGTAGATCGACGATAGCTCGCGCCCGAGTGTTTCGCGGCCTTCTGGTGTGGCGGCTTTGGGTCCAAACGCGGCCGCGTAGGCTTCCAGCTTGCCGATGCCGACGGCGTTGTCGCCGGGCTCGAACCAGTTCAGGTAATCGGTGGGCGGGTAAAAGCACGCCACGGCATTCACGGCGCTGCTTTCGCGATCAATGGGGTCCGCCGCCTTCGCATTGCCAGGTCCGCCACGAGTCGCGAGCATCAGGCTAAGGTGACCGCCCGCGCTGCTGCCAGTGACACCGAGTTTCTGCGGGTCCACGCCATACGACGCGGCATTCGCACGGACAAAACGCACCGCGCGATTCAGATCCGCGACGATCTCCTCCACCTGAAACCTCGGCTGCGTGCCATGCACGACGACGAAGGTCGTGTAGCCCGCTTTCGGCCAACCGCCGTCGCTGATGCCGTTGTGATTCGACTTCCAACCACCGCTCACAATCTTGATGATGCCCCCGCCGTTTGGCTGCGCCGGTTTGAAGACATCCATCGTCAGCGCCACGCCATCGTGTTTCGTGTAGATGACATCGCGGATACGCTCCGGCTCCTGGGCGAGCAGCGACGTGGTGATGAGAGCGAGGAAGAGAAGGTGTTTCATGGTTAGGGCATCGTTGCGACTTGGCGTCGGTTTGCGCAATCGCTTTCAGCATCGCCCACAAAAGCTCATAGCAGGATTTTTTGATGGCTGCGCTTTGGCGGCAGAACATTTGTCCTCGGTAGGCGTTAGAGCCTCATCATGCGTTTTCTGATCCTTTTTATGTCCCTCGCTTTGCCGGTATTCGGCGCGGCTCCCGTCATCCGCAGTGTTCAAAGTGGACCGTGGTCGGCGGCGACGACATGGGAAGGTGGCAAGGTGCCTGCGTCGGGGATGAGCGTGCTGGTGCGCATGGGGCACACGATCACCTATGATGTCATCGCTGCTGAGCCGCTGCGCTCGTTGCACATCGCGGGCACGCTCAGCTTTGCCACGGATCGCGACACGCGGCTGAATGCCGGATTGATTCGCGTGCAGCAGGATGAGGAAGTGAGCGAGGAGGGCTTTGACTGCGAGGCACACGCGCCGCAGGCAGGGCTCAAAGGCGGTGCCTTGCTCGTGGGCATGGCTGAGGCTCCGGTGGAGGCAAAGCACAGCGCTTTGATCCAGCTCACTCTGTTGGAAGGCATGAATCCCGAGAGCTGCCCGGCCCTCGTGGACTGCGGCGGGCGCATGGAGTTTCATGGTGCGGAGATGAGCCGCACCTGGGTCAAACTCGGCTCCACGGCGAAGAAGGGCGATGCCACACTCGCGATCGCGGAGCCTGTGACAGGCTGGAAGGTCGGTGATCGTGTGGTGATCGTCAGCACCAATCGCCAGAGCAAGCATCCCGACAAAAAGACCTTCCGCGAGCATGCGCATGACCTCACTGAGACGGAGGAACGCATCATTCGCGAGGTCAACGGAACGCAGCTCACACTCGATGAACCGCTGGCCTTCGCGCACACCGTCGAGGGCCGTTATCGCGGTGAGGTGGCGAATCTCAGTCGCAATGTGATCGTCGAGTCCGCTGACCCCGCGAAGGCTCGCGGCCACACGATGTATCACCGCGAATCCAGCGGCGCGATCCACTACGCGGAGTTTCGTCATCTCGGCAAAGAGGGCGTGCTAGGGCGCTACAGCATCCATTTCCATCTCGTGCGCGACACCATGCGCGGCGCGTCCGTCATCGGCGCGAGCATCTGGGACAGCAGCAATCGCTGGATCACCATTCACGGCACTGATCATCTCGTGGTGAGGGATTGCGTCGGCTACAAGAGCGTCGGCCACGGTTTCTTCCTCGAAGACGGCACCGAGGTCTTCAACGTGCTCGACCGCAACCTCGCCATCCAGGCCGAAGGCGGCAAGCCGCTGCCCAAGCAAGTGCTGCCCTACGATCACAACGATGGTGCGGGCTTCTGGTGGGCGAACTCATTCAACACCTTCACCCGCAACGTCGCCGCTGAGTGCGACGAATACGGCTACCGCTTTGATGCCGTGGAGTCGCCCGATTTCTCACTCACGCTCAATGTGCCGCAGCCTGATGGCGAACGTCGTCGCGTGGACATTCGCACGCTGCCCTTCGTGCGGTTTGAAGGCAACGAAGCCCACACGCAGCGCCGCCATGCCTTCAACTTCGGCGGATTCAGTGCCGAGGCCCGCAACCGCGAAAACCAAGGTAGGAGCGAAGGCGTGGCCGGCATCGGTCCCGATGAGCGGCATCCGTTCGTCATCAAAGATTACCTCGCCTGGGACGTGCATTGGGCGCTGCATCCGCGTCCGCCCTGCGTGATGCTCGATGGCATGGAGGCCGCTCACTCGCACTACGCGCTGTGGTTCGCCAACTACGACCGCCACGCCTATCGCGGCATCAGGCTCACCGACATCACCGTGAACCCCGATTTCCAACCCATCGGAACCCAGCCCAAACCCGCCGAGTATCCCAGTAAGCTTCAGCCCGTGGACGATCTGCCGCCTTCCAGCGTCATCACGCATGTGCTCAAGCAAAAAGACGGCACCCTGCTCGTGCGCGGCACCACCGCCGACAACAGCGAGTTGAAGCAAGTGCTCGTCAACGACAAGCCCGCGCATGAAACCGCAGCCAATCTCTCCCAGTGGGAGATCACACTGCCAATGTCTGACAAACTGACAGCATGTGCCAAAGACGCCGCAGGGAACAGCGAAGCGCGTCCGCATGAGCGTGTGCCGTAGCTGCCCGTCGTGCTACTTCGTCTCCTTCTGCTTCAAGACGGAGGCAGGAGCGCTGTTGATGCCGATGTTGAGCGTTGGAGCGCTCGCTTTGCCTTTGAGGCCATAGGCAGCCGTCGCGGCCTTTTGGAAAGTGGGCAGGATGTTTTTGCCATCGCCGGACCAACCGGCGTGCTGCACGAGGAAGACGGTGACGAGCTTGTTCTCGCGGTCGTAGCGCGAGTTCGTGCCGTAAGCGCCGCCGTGCGTGAAGGATTTGCCATCGGTGCCGAAGCCGAAGCCATAGTTTGATTTAGCCTCGCCGGATTGATCGCTCGTCGCGGTCTGCACGGCCTTTTCGGAGAGGATGCGCACACCGTTGAAGGTGCCGCCGTTCGCCATCATGCGGTAGAAGAGCGACAGATCATTCGCGGTCGAGAACAGACCGCCAGCAGGCATCGGGAAGCGCTCGCGGCTGTCGAACGGATAGAGAAGCTGACCGACGGGGAGTTCTTCGAGGCCATCCTTCGCCGCGTTCGGCTTGTAGGACTTCGCGAGGCGTGCTTGCTGCTCTTGGTTGGGCCAAAAGGTCGTATCGTTCATGCCCAGAGGCTTGAAGAGCCGCTCGGCGAGGATGGTTTCATACTTCATGCCGCTGACCACTTCGATGATGCGCCCGGCGGTGTTGATGCCCGCGTTGGAGTATTTGGATTTGCTGCAGGGCTGGAACAGCAGCGCCATCTTCGCGTAGCTGCTCACACGCTCGGCCAGCGGCTTCAAGTCCAGCGTTGGGGCTTCCATCGGCGATTTGAAATCAAGCCCGCTGGTGTGACTGAGCACCTCACGCACGAGGATCGGATGACGCGGAGCCACGAGTTCAGGCTTCTTCGGATCGGTGCTGAGGTTCACCCTCTGGCCTTTGAACTCCGGCAAATACTTCTCCACCGGATCATCGACGCTCACTTTACCTTCATCGACCAGGATCATGAACGCCGCTGCCTGATCTGATGACCTTCGCCGGGCACTTCGTGGATGATGTGCGTGCGTCGATCCGCATTCGCCATGCGGCCCCCAACCATTCGAACGTAGCGCAGCCGTGAGATCCCTCGAAAAGACGACTCACGCATCACCTTCAACATCATGACGCGACCATGAAACCCACCCTGACACTTCTCCGCCCTCTTTTGCTCGCGCCTCACTTCCTCGCTTGAGAAAAAAATGTGACCAGCTATGCCGCTCGCGGAATTAGCCTCACGACATGGCACGACCTGACTTTGACCAAGCGCGATTCATCGCGGCGCTGACCCGGTATCAACCGGCGTTGGAGGCGTTTTGTCATGCGCAGTTGGCGAATCGGCAGGATGCGCAGGAGGCTCTTCAAGCAACGTGTGTGAAGCTGTGGGAGAAGGCGGCGGACTGGGATGCGGAGACGGAGTTTCTGCCCTGGGCCTTTGCGGTGGCACGGTTCACGGTGCTCTCGCACATCCGCGACCGGATGCGCGACCGACTGGTCTTTGACGAGGATGTGGTGCTGGCCATGGCGCAGGAGACGGAGTCCGCCGCAGCGGAGTTTGAGGAGCGGCGCGAGGCTTTGGGGAACTGCATGCGGAAGCTCAAGGCGGAGCAACGAGGCATCCTGCACGCGCATTACCTCACTGGCCGCACCGTGCGCGAGATCGCCACCGCCACGCAGCGCAGCGAGAGCGCGGTGAAGATGAACCTGCTGCGTCTGCGCGAACAACTCAGCGAGTGCATTCAACGTCAACTCCATCCTTCCTCATGAACCCCGACGACTCTTCTTCATCGCATCGC
>JAIXOU010000006.1 GCA_027486585.1 Verrucomicrobiaceae bacterium
CGCGAGGTCGATCCCAGCTTCTGGGCCTTCAACATCACCACGAAGAAGGGCGAAGTGCTCCAGGGCGTCGTCACCAGTGAAAACAGCGCCACCGTCACGCTCGCCACGCAGGTCGGCGTGCGCGAGATCGCGAAGAGCGACATCGACAAGCGCGAAAACACCCGCCGCAGCCTCATGCCCGAAGGTCTCGATGCGCTCGGCCCCGAGCCGCTGCGCGACATCCTCGCCTTCATCTGCGGCGATGCGATGAAGCAGTTCCGCATCCTCCACCTCGCCGACGCTTTCACCGCCGACAGCCGCGACGGCCTCTTCGCCAGTGCTGATCCTCGCGGCGGCCAGGTGAAGCTCACCAAGTTCGGCAACGTGAAGGTCGAAGGCGTGCCCTTCTTCATCCAGGACCCCACGAAAAGCTCCACCGGCGGCAATTTGATCGTCCTCAAAGGCGGCCCCGGCAAAGACAACCACTCGCAGACCTTCCCCGCCAAGGCCGAAGTCGCCATCAACGTCGCCGCGAAGCGCCTGCAACTCCTCAGCGGCGTCTCCGGCTGGGGCTGGCCTGCCGTGCAGGATGAAGCACCCGCGCTGAAAGCCACCGTCGTCTATGAAGGTGGCGAAAAGGAGGAATTCACCTTCCTCAACGGAATCCACTTCAGCGATTACATCCGCCCCGTCGAAGTCCCCGGCTCCAAAGGCATCGAAGGCCTCGCCGACGGCCAAGAGCCACGCCTCCTCACGCTCGAACTCACGAAGAAAGGCATCGCCAAGACTTTGATCCTTGAAAGCCCCGCCGGAAACAAAACGCCACCCGTCATCATCGCAATCACGGCTGACATTGAAGGCAAAGGGCCTGCGCCGCTCAATGGCGACGTTTCCAAACGCCCGACGCCTGCGAAAGGCAAGGCCAAAGCAGCCGCTCAAGTTGGTCCCGCCGCTCCTGATTCACCCAAAGAAGGCGGCAAAGGCGATGGCCCGCTCGTTCCTGCCGCGCCCGTGCAATGGGAAGCCGGCAAAACGCGCGTCCTCGTCATCGGCGGCGGTTCCTCGCACAACTTCAAAGACTTCTTCGGTACCACCGATGTTGCCACGCTCAAAGCCGCTGGTTTCACCGTCCACTACACCGAAGACCGCGATCAAGCCGCCACCGAGCTCAAAAACGCCGACGCTGCCATCATCAGCGTGAACCGCAAATTTTTCGACACCGCTGCGTATCGCAAAGCCCTCTTCGACTTCGCCGCCGCAGGCAAAGGCATCGTCATGCTGCATCCCGGCACCTGGTATGGCTTCCCCGGCTGGCCAGAGATCAATGCCCAAATCGTCGGCGGCGGTTCGCGCGGTCACGATAAGATCCATCCCTTCGACGTTAAAGCCGTGAAAGCCGATCATCCCGTCATGAAAGACGTGCCCGCCAGCTTCACCGTCGAAGACGAACTCTACTACGTAAACGCCGAAGGCGCTCCCGAAGGCACAAACGCTATCGAAGTCCTCGCCGAAACCAGCAACAGCGACAAGTACCAAAAGCCGCACCCGAGCGTCTGGATCACCAAACACCCGAAAGCAAAGATCGTCGGTATCGCCCTCGGTCACGACGCCCGAGTGCATGATTTGAAGCCTTACCAGCAGCTCATAATCAACGCTGCGAAGTGGACTAGCGGGAAGTAAATCATTGCGCTAGAACGAACCAAAAAAGCCCCCAGCCACTGATGCAGCTGGGGGCTTTTGATTTTTATCTGATCTCAGTTCGATCTTAAAGATGGCCTACTTGCTGTTCTCAGCAAACTGCGCATCAAAGATGATCTTGCTCGAAGGGAAATCCAGCTTCTTGACGAAAGCAGCCGATTCGGTGGCACCAAATTCACGATCCATGGCACCATCTTCCCATTCCACGCTCAGCGGACCTGCGTAGTCGATGTCATTGAGCGCACGAATGATCTTCTCAAAGTTGATGTTGCCACGGCCAACGGACTTGAAGTCCCAATAACGGCTTGGCTTGTGGAAATCGACATGTCCACCGAAGACACCAGCTTCGTCACCCAGTCCCCAAGCTACGTCCTTCATGTGTACGTGAAAGATACGATCATGGAATTTGCGGATGAATTTCACATAGTCCACGCCCTGGTAGCCGAAGTGGCTTGGGTCATAATTGAAACCAAAAGCCGGATGATAATCCACGGCCTGCAAAGCCCGCTCAGCGCTGGCGATGTCGAAAGCGATTTCCGTTGGATGAACTTCCAGCGCATAGCGGATACCCAGCTTCTGATATTCATCAAAGATCGGCGTGAAACGCTTCGCAAAGTCAGCGTAGCCTGCATCAATTTGGCCAGGAAGATTCGGCGGGAAAGAATAGCAAAGGTGCCAGATCGAGCTACCCGTGAAGCCGTTCACCACACTTACGCCAAAGCGCTTGGCTGCATGTGCCGTCTTGATCAACTCTTCCGCAGCGCGCTGACGTACGCCTTCCGGCTCACCATCACCATAAATGTAGGCGGGTAGAATCTGTGCATGACGTGGATCAATGTTGTCACACACAGCCTGTCCCACGAGGTGTGTCGAGATGGCGTG
Source organism: Verrucomicrobiaceae bacterium (assembly GCA_027486585.1). Lineage (GTDB taxonomy): Bacteria > Verrucomicrobiota > Verrucomicrobiia > Verrucomicrobiales > Verrucomicrobiaceae > Prosthecobacter. The sequence goes on from JAIXOU010000006.1 coordinate 2,560, forward strand.
GCATTGCATACCAGCGGCCTTGAGCTTAGCACGCTTGTCATCGCAGTAAGCCTGATCTGCCTTTGCCACTTCAAAATGGTCACCCCAGCAGCCTAGCTCGACGCCATCATAGCCAAAGGACTTGGCCTTTTGCACGACGGTATCAAATGGAAGATCGGCCCACTGGCCGGTAAAAAGTGTAACGGGTCTGCCCATGGTAATGAGTAAATAAAGGTGAAGGTTTGTTTCGTCCGAAGGACGGTCGTGGATTCTCTCAGGGCCGCTCAAGTTGGCAAGGCGAAATTCCAAACATGTGCAGGAACTTCCAGAGCATTCTAGTTCAGGAAAAACCCAAAAGACTGAAGCCTTCTCGTCCAATGGGTGCATCGCCGGATTGATGTAGGTTGGGAATGGTTGGCGGTGAGAAAGAACGAATGCATGGAAGAGGTCGCCGCCAGCCTTCCCGACTTTCTTTGAAGGTGCGGACCTCGCTTGGCCTTCTACACTCGCAAATCCAGTCGGGAAGATCGGCGGCGAGACCTTGGGTATCACCGGTGTTTTTTCCGCCGAACATTCCCAACCTACGGCTGCCGAGCACATCATTCCGGCGATACACCCTCGTCCAATTCATTGATAGGAAGCGCCGTTATCTAGCACTCTCATTGATAACGAAGTGATCAGCGCATGAGGAAGCCATGAACAAAAATGGAGATACCTGAAGGATTCAGGCCATGTTGAGCGTCTTATTCGGCCCGCCTTCATGTCATTTCTCGCACGTCATCCGATCCTCCGCTTGGTTGCCTCTCCTCAGCATTTGTGGCGGACGATTTCTCTGGGACTAAAAAGCATCTGGCTAAATCGGCTGCGGTCATTTCTCACCGCACTTGGAGTCATTTTCGGCGTCGCCTCGGTCGTCTCCATGTTAGCGATCGGTGAAGGAGCCAGCTATGAGGCCCAAGAGCAAATCCGGAAGCTAGGAAGCCAAAACATCATTCTTGAAAGTGTGAAGCCACCTGACGGCCAGGGGTCATCCGCCGAATCTCGAAGCATCGTCTTGGAATACGGCCTGACAGCACGTGACATGACCCAGATCCGGCAGACGGTACCCGGCATTGAAGTCGTCGTGCCATCGCGCATCTTGACTGAAAACATCTGGAATTTCGACCGCAGTGTGGACGGTCAGATCCTCGGCGTGCTGCCCATCTATCCAGAGATGCGTAATCGCAAAGTCAGCCATGGCCGTTTTTTTAATGATCTGGAAATGGATGCCAAGCTACCCGTCTGCATCCTCAATGAAACGGCAGCCCAGTCACTCTTTCCGCTTACCACTCCGACAGGGAAATCGATCCGAATCAAAGGCTACTATTACAAGATCCTTGGGATCCTAGAAAATGAAGGCCAGCGCATCGGTGGCGAAGGCGGTGGTGGTGGCGATTCACAGGTTTTGATTCCTTTCACAACCCTGATGGATCAGTATGGCGAGACGTTTTTTCGATTCCGCAGCGGAAGCTTCGAAGCCGAGAAGGTGGAGTTCCATGAAGCCGTGATTCGAGTTCATGATGTCACGGAGGTCGAGACGCGTGCCAGTGCGATCCGCCAGATCCTTAGCAGCAATCATAAAAAGGAAGATTGGCGGATGGTGGTGCCGGTGGAACTACTACGACAGGCTGAGCGGACAAAACGCATCTTCAGCATCGTTTTAGGCAGCATCGCCGCGATCTCGCTCTTAGTAGGTGGCATCGGCATCATGAATATCATGCTGGCCAGCGTGACTGAGCGCACCCGTGAGATCGGCATCCGCCGGGCCATGGGAGCCCGACAGGCAGATATTGTGGTGCAGTTTCTGATTGAAACGGTGCTGCTATCTGGCGCTGGCGGAATCATTGGCGTGGTCTTGGGAGTCTCCATTCCAATCGCTGTTCAGCATTTCGCTGGAGTGACCACAGTGGTTAAGATTTGGTCCCCTGCCCTAGCCTTCTTGATCTCTGTCATTACCGGCATTGCCTTTGGCATCTATCCTGCCCGCCGTGCCGCGCAGATGAATCCAGTGGAAGCTCTGCGCCACACTTGATTCATCAAGAACGAACTCATTCAAAATCGACCATCCGCATGCACGGCCAACCAGAGGGCATCCTGGCTCGTTTCGAGGACACGATGTCGGGTATGACTGGGCAATGTCACGTGATCACCTGGGTGCAGTGTGAGCGGCGGTTGAGCCTCAATCTCTAACCTGGCACTGCCACGGAGGAGCACGACCCATTCATCTTGGGGCTGATCATACCAGAATCCATCAGGACTAGCCTGGCCCTGGGAGTCAATGCGCTCAACTTTGAGTCCCGGCTTTTCAAAAAGCGTGGTAAAGAGCTCTTCGGCTGAAGACAGGGTGGTTCCACTAAACAAAGACTGGACGTGGATCATGGTGAAAGACGTTGGATGATAATCCAAGATCATGACTTGCCAGCTTCGTCTTTCAATTGTGAATTGGTTCGTTATGAAAACCGCGCTACCTCGACTCATTGGATTCAACTGGTTGCTTTCATTGGGCTTGCTTCAGGCGGCAGGGCCAACAGTGCTGCGCTTTTATGACGAGACCACCATGCGTCATCTAAGTCTATCCTCGGAAGGATTCGGCAGCACCACCGTCATCGTTCGTTCGGCTTCAGAACCTGGCAACGCAGGCACTTGGGTAGGCAATGGCGACCGGAAAGATAAGACGCTGATGTTTTCACGCATCGTGGGTGAGGGGGAAGATCGCGGTACGGTGTTTATCGCGGAGATCAGTGAATCAAAGGTCAAAATCGACTACAAACCTGGGCAGCGCGAGCCCATGGATGCTGGAATCAATGGAGAGTACCGACGAGCCAGTGAAGCCAAGTTTCTCCAACTGGCCAAGAAGGAGTTTCAGGCGGCGAACGATCGACTGGTCGAAAACTTAAAGTTAGCCACCAAGAGTTGGCAAGCCAGTGACCGCCCAGCGCTGATGTTGTGGAAGGAACAGTGGCCAGCTCTGCGCGAACGCTGGATGAATGCGGCAATAGGAAAGCCACCCGTCACAGCCGATCCAAAAGCCAAATCGGCCGCACCCGCGCCGACGGATAAACCTGCGGAGTATTGGATCTATCTAGCTCAGGCGACAGCGCAGGCCTTTTATTTTGTGAGTGCGATGCCTGACCCCAAAACAGGATTGGGCTGGGATGGTGAATATGATGATTTAGGCGGCGGGCATGTCAGTTTACGACTGAGTAAGGATGGCAAGCTACGAGTCTCACTCTCCAGCCAGCGGATCAACGAAGTGGAAGCTGGCACCATGGATGCCACGGCCCTGCCGGATAAAGTCATAACCGGCAAGAATGGTGAACTGAGTGCCGAATTCACGATCGTGGACCCAGAAATAACCGATCCGGCCAAGCTGCCACGAATTCGACTCAAAAAGATCGGGCGCTACCTGCAAGTAGAGACTGAGCAGGCCCAAAGCAGTGCTGGGCGGGGCTGGTTTGATGGCATCTATCGCGGCAGCCCAGTGCCGGAAGGTTGAGCAGATTACTCGGTGACAAGATTTTAGGAGACTGCTATGAATTGAGCATGTTCTTCCGCCCGTTTTTTTTGGCCACGCTACTCTCTTTATCATATCAGAGCCCCCTGCTCTCAGCGGCTGAAAAACCCAATATCATTCTGATCCTGGCAGATGATTTGGGCTATGCGGACCTGGGTTGTTTTGGCAGCAAGACAATCCGCACGCCGCATCTGGATACGCTGGCAGCAGAGGGCACAAAGTTCACCTCCTTTTACGTGACTCAGGCGGTGTGCAGTGCTTCACGGGCAGCGCTCATGACGGGCAGTTACCCGAATCGAGTCTCCATGCAAGGAGCGCTGAATCACACGAGCAAGGAAGGCATACACCCCGATGAACTTTTGCTTCCGGAGCTACTAAAGCAGCAGGGCTACGCGACGGGCATTTTCGGCAAATGGCATCTGGGCACGGCGGCGATGTTTCACCCGCTCAAGCATGGCTTTGATGAGTTCTGGGGCATCCCTTACTCAAATGATAACAGCAAGTATCACCCGAGTCTGGCCGCCGAGATGCCACCGCTACCCGTGTATGAAAATGAGAAGGTCAGCGAAACGGACCCTGATCAGAGCCAGTTGACGCGTCGCATCACCGAAAAGGCCGTGAGCTTTGTGCGTCGTCATGCCGACGAGCCCTTTTTTCTCTACGTCCCGCATGTCATGCCCCATGTGCCAATCTTTGCCTCTGAGCGGTTCAAAGGAAAATCTCCCCACGGTCTCTACGCCGATGTGGTGGAGGAACTGGACTGGAGCGTAGGACTCATCCTGGCCGCGGTGCAGCAGGCAGGCGTTGCTGAAAAAACGCTGGTACTGTTTTTCTCCGATAACGGCCCATTCTTAAGTTACGGAAACCACGCAGGAAGTGCCGCTCCACTTCGTGAAGGCAAGCTGACAAGCTATGAAGGAGGAGTGCGCGTGCCGTTCATCGCCCATTGGCCAAATCAAGTGCCTGCGGGAAAGGTAAGCGATGAGCCATTCACAGAAATGGACATCCTACCAACGATCCAGACTTGGCTAGGCGCAAAAGGGCCCACTTTTAAGATCGATGGGAAAGATGTCAGTGACCTCTGGTTGGGAAAAGAAACCGCCAAATCACCGCATGAGGCGCTGGTCTTCTATGGTGGATCGGAGTTGCAAGCTATCCGCCGTGGCAATTGGAAGCTGCATTTCCCACATCCCTACATCACTCCCCACGCAGAGCCGGGCCGTGACGGGAAGCCCTCCAACTGGGAAAACATGAAACCTGCGGCGATCACTCAAAGTGGCATCGAAGGAATCGCGACGCGGCATGGCTACAAGGTGGCTCAGCAGGATCTGGCTCTCTATAATCTGAAGGCTGATCCAGCGGAAAGCAAAGATGTCAGCGTGGACCATCCAGAGGTGGTGGCTGAATTAAAAAAGCTCGCCGAAACCTACCGCAGAGATCTTGGCGACAGCCTGACGCAAACCGTCGGGGAAGGTGTCCGCCCGTTAGGAAAGGCTCCATGAACTAGAATTACCATTTAAAAGGCCCTGTTCTGGCCGCTTGACGCCTCTTTCACACGCCTTTAGTATAGCCGACCGATGAGAGATTTTGCACCCCCGCGTCTGCCTGCCTTCCTGCTCGCTAGCCTTACCCTTTGCCTACTGATTTCCCCAGCTTCTGCCTTCCTGGGAATGTTTGAGAAAAAGGATAAGCAGGCACCTGCTGCCGATGAGCGGCAAGTTCAGGAAGCTCAGGCCACCGCCCTGTTGATGGAGGCACGGAATGCTCAGAATGACGGGCGTGCAGGCAAAGCCCAGGGAATCTACCAACAAATCGTCAAGCTCTATCCCTTCACGGTTGCTGCCTCTGAAGCGTCCTATGCCGATGCTTTGCTTGTCCGCCAAAGCAGCGGATTGCAGAAATCCTTCGATTCCTTTCAGGCCTTCATCGATCAGTATCGCTCCAGCGCCCGCTTTGAAGATGCGATCCAGCAGCAATACGAAATCGCTGAAATTGCCAAAGGTGGCAAAAAAGAGCGGACCCTGCTTCTCATCCCAGCCAAGATGGGTGGGGACGAGGTCGTCGCCATGTACAAATCGATCATCAAAAATGCGCCTTTCGGCAAACTGGCCCCGCTGTGTCAGTTCAGCATTGGTGAAGTCTATCAGGACATGGGCTCCAAAGACCAGGCCGTATTGGCTTATCAAACCGTGGTCGATAACTACGGCCGGACGAAGCAAGCCAGCGAAGCCCAATTCCGCATCGGCAGCATCAGCAGCGTGGCAGCGACCCGCAGTGAAGACAAATCCAACATCGTGGCTGCTCGTGATGCCTTGAACACCTACATGGCCACCAATCCTGCAGGTGAGCGCTCCACCGAAGCAGAGCTCGGACTGCGCCAGATCAATACCGTCGAGGCCACTCAATCCCTCACCGTGGGTAAATTTTACATGCGGATGAAGAAAGCCAAAGCGGCCGCCATCTACTTCAATGAAGCCCTCAAATATGGATCGCCTGAAGCCTCCACTGAGGCACGCACGCTGTTGGCTGAATTGGCGGCTATCGATCCAGACGCGGTCTCTGAAGCCAAAAACGGTCAGCCCGATCAGGACTACACCGTCGCAGGGGCTCGCAATCTCAAAGGCAGCGACAACTACGTCGGCCCGCTCCGCCCAGAACTGGCTCGCTTGGGACAGAAACCCCAAATGCGCGCTGGAGATGACGGATTCATGCCGATTCCTCTGTCTGAGCCTACCCTGCCAACCAACAAGGGCGAAATGGCACCAGGAGCAGGCAGCCTGCTGCCACCCGTCGATCAGGAAAAGCCAGCTCTTCTACCGATCCCACCCACCCCGACTCCTGGACCAATGCTGCCTTTGCAACCTCCCGCCAGCCTGCCCGTTCCGCCAAAGCCGACAACTCCGGCCCCTTAATCTCCATTTTCACGCTAGGATGACCAAGCTCCCATCTCTCATCGCCCTCGGTTTCGCTGGACTGCTCCTGAGCAACTGTGCCGGTTATACTCTTGGCGGCCAAAAGCCGACCCATCTGGCAGGCGTCACTAAACTGGCCATTCCGACCTTTGAAAACCAAACGCTGGAGCCAAGAATCGCTTCTTTAGTCACCAATGCACTGATCAAGCAGATCCAAATGGACGGTTCCTACCAGATCGTGCCAGAAGATGAGGCCGATGCTGTCCTGAATGGCAGCGTTATCAGCGTGAATCGTTCTCAGTTCCGATCTAACCGTCTGAATGTCCTCCGCACGTCTCAGTTGCAAATGACCCTGAGCACACAGTTTACGATCACCGACACCACCAGCGGACGCCCGATTCACAAAGGCACTTCCAGCGCCAGTTCCTACGTCATTCTGGACTCTAACGTTCAGAACTCCGAAGCCCAGGCTCTCGAAGATGCCGCGCAACGCCTTTCGGGCACCCTTGCCAATGAAATCTCCGAAGGCTGGTGATGCAGGAAGACAACGAGCCTACCGAAGCTGAGATTCAGATCGAAGACGAAGAATCGTCTCTTAGCCTCGAACTCCCACAGTCCGGCATCGTCCCTGCCCTCTATCTCGTCGCCACGCCCATCGGCAACCTGGCCGACATCACGCTCCGGGCGCTGGATATTCTAAAGCAGGTCGGAGCCATTGCCTGTGAGGACACCCGCCATTCCGGCAGGCTGCTTTCTCATTATAGCATCCGCAGCCGCCTCATCAGTTTAAACGAGCACAACGAGGCGCGGCGCATCCCAGAGCTGATCGCTCACATTCAGGCTGGCGGCAGCGTGGCACTCATCTCAGATGCTGGCATGCCCACCGTCTCTGACCCCGGTCAAAGACTCGTGCAAAGTGTGGTCGCCGCAGGCTTGCGCGTGGAGAGCCTGCCAGGCCCCAGCGCCGTGCTCACCGCCCTTGCAGCCTCAGGCTTGCCGACGACACCCTTTTACTTTGGCGGTTTCTTACCCCATAAAAAAGGCCAGCGGGAAAAGGAGCTCGTCGCAGCCATGGGGCGAGATTGCACCAGCATCTATTTCGAGAGTCCTTACCGGATTGTCGATACTCTCCAGATGCTAGCCACCCACGGACCCGAGCACCGGGTGGTGGTAGCTCGCGAATTAACGAAAAAGTTTGAGGAATTTCAGCGTGGTCCGGCCCGAAACGTGCTTTTACACTATCAAACCAAGACCCCAAAAGGTGAAATCACGCTGGTCATCGCACCGCGTGAGCTCCCCAAATGGGTGACTTGGTAAATAGCTAGTAAACCACTCTCAACCGACAGCACCTTCCGCTCTTCCTACACTCGATCACCCCATCAGAGTTCGTCATTCGGAATCCGACATTCGTCGTTCCACACTCTGCAATCTCAAGACTCTCGTAACCACCATGATCCCCGCCCCCTGCGACCTCGGCAATACTCCTGAAGCCATCAAAGCTTCCATCGTCAACCACGTGCGCTTCACCCTCGGAGCCTTTGTGGACAGCGCCAGCCCGAATGATTGGTGGGTGGCCACCTGCCTGACCATCCGCGACCGCGTCATGGACAGCGCTACCAAATCCCGCGCCATTCACCGCCAGTCTGGCGTGCGCCGCGTTCACTACCTCTCGTTAGAATACCTCATGGGTCGCCTGCTCGAGAACAACCTGCGCAACTCAGGACTCTATGACGTCACCAAGCAGGCCCTGTCCGAGATGGGCAAAGACCTCGACACGTTGCTGCAGGTCGAGCCTGACATGGGCCTCGGCAATGGGGGCCTGGGCCGCCTCGCCGCCTGCTTCATGGACAGCCTCAGCACTGTGAACCTGCCCGCCATCGGCTACGGCATTCACTATGAGTTCGGCCTCTTCCGCCAGGAGTTCGTCAATGGCAAACAAGTCGAGCATCCAGACGCCTGGATGCGTGATGGCTCTCCCTGGAAGATCGCCCGCCCGAGCTATCGCCAAAAGGTGCAGCTCTATGGTCATGTCGTTCAGAAGTTCGATGACCTCGGCCATCCCCACTCTGAATGGGTCGAGACCAAATGCCTGCTCGGACTCCCATGGGACATCCCAATCGTGGGTTATGACAGCCACACCGTCAACGTCCTCCGCCTCTGGCAGGCCCAGGCAGATGAAGACTTCAATTTCAAGATCTTCAATGAAGGCAGCTACATCGAAGCACTTCGTGAGAAAGCCCTCGCTGAGACCGTCTCCAAGGTTCTCTATCCCAATGATGCCACTGAGTCAGGCAAAGAACTCCGCCTCGTGCAGCAGTACTTCTTTGTCGCCTGCTCCCTGGCCGACATCGTTCGCCGCTTTAAAAATGGCTACACCCTGCCCTGGAGCGAGTTCCCTGGAAAAGCCGCCATTCAGCTCAATGACACCCATCCAGCCGTGGCCATCCCTGAGCTCATGCGCATCCTCGTGGATGAAGAAAAACTCCCCTGGGCACAGGCCTGGAAGATCTGCCAAGAAACCTTCTCCTACACCAATCACACCCTCCTCCCAGAGGCTCTGGAAATGTGGTCCGTCGGACTCTTTGAGCGTGTCTTGCCACGCCATCTCCAGATCATCTACCAGATCAATCAGCAGTTCCTCGATGGCGACGTCGAGGCCAAATGGCCTGGCGATTCCGAGAAAAAGCGCGTCCTTTCACTCATCGAAGAACGCGGCAGCAAATACGTCCGCATGGCCCACATGTCCGTCCTCGGCGGTCATGCCACCAATGGCGTCGCAGCCCTGCACACGCGTTTGCTCTGTGAGCGCCTCTTCCCCGAGTTTGCTGAGCTTTACCCAGACCGCTTCCTCAACCTCACCAACGGCATCACCTTCCGCCGCTGGCTCGACGTCTGTAACCCGCAGCTCTCCTCCCTCATCACCGAGTCCATCGGCGACGCTTGGAAAAAAGACGCCATGCTGCTGCGCGGACTCGATCCCTTCGCCGAAGACGCCTCCTTCCGTGCCCGCTACCACAAGATCAAGCGCGACCACAAAGTCGTCCTCGCCAAAATCATTCAGGATACCTGCGGCGTCCACGTCAGCCCTGACGCGCTCTTTGACGTGCAGATCAAGCGTCTGCACGAGTACAAACGTCAGCACCTCAACCTGCTGAACATCGTCACCCTGTATCGGCAGATTCTGGACAATCCAAACGCCGACTTCCACCCGCGTGTCTTCATCTTTGGGGCCAAGGCCGCTCCCGGTTACTTCCTGGCTAAAAACATCATCCACGCCATCAACGCCGTGGCTGCCAAAGTGAACAACGACCCACGCGTCGGAGACAAACTGAAGGTTGTCTTCTTGCCGAACTACAGCGTCTCACTCGCCGAGCGCATCATCCCCGCCGCAGATCTCTCCGAGCAGATCTCCACCGCAGGGAAAGAAGCCTCCGGCACCGGCAACATGAAGCTCGCTCTCAATGGTGCCCTCACCATCGGCACCCTCGACGGAGCCAATGTCGAGATTGCTGAAGAGGTCGGCGACGACAACATCTTCATCTTTGGCCTCACCGTTGAAGAAGTCACCGAGCTGAAAAGCAAAGGTTACAATCCCTGGGAATACTACTGGGGCAATGAAGCCCTGCGTAACTCCATCGACTGGATCGGCAGTGATTACTTCACCGGCAACGCCAATGAATTTAAACCCCTGCGCGACAGCTTCCTGGAGCACGGCGACCCCTACTTCTGCCTCGCCGACTTCCAAATGTATGTCGATGCCCAAGCCAAAGTCGATGCCGCCTACAAAGACCACGACCGCTGGTTAAAGATGAGCATCCTCAACACCTCCCGCGTCGGCAAATTCAGCAGCGACCGCACCATCCTCGAATACGCCAAACACGTCTGGAAGCTCCCGCAAGTCCTGGTGCCCTGAGTGCTTCATAACGAAACCTATCCCTAAAGCGCTTGGCTCATCCCCAAGCGCTTTATCATTTGTGGTTTGCTGAGTTCTCCGAAGCAGGTCGTCCTAAATCCACGATTCTGAGGCCCATATTGACGTTGACGAACAGAACGAAATTGTTTCTGATCTGAAGCGTCCGCCCGATCCATGAAGCAGGTCCTTACCATTTCAGCACTTATTGCCACGACGCTTGCGGTATTCGGCGGCGAATCATCGCTGACGGTTACCTATCAGCCGCTCGACGGTCTCGGTTCGGGTGAGATCACCATTTCTCAGGTCACCTGTCATGACTGGTCTTCACACAGCGGCGCAGCGACAGCCATTGGTTTGATTTCTGCCGCGAACATCCCACCGACTAACAATCCGAAGGAAGCTACCGAGAATCTGAACTTGGCGTCAGTCTGTGGAGTGCGGTTTTACGCTAGCGATATCGGCGACCCTCAGGCGGCTCTGGGACTGACACTGGACGCAACGAAATTCGTTATCCCCAAGAGGTTTGATCACCCACGAGAGAACATCATTCGTTCATGTCTTGAGTGTCTCCGTCTTTGCCTTCCCGAAAAGCTCCGCGATACACCAGTGACACTCAAGGCTGCTGATTCTGACAAGCCTTGGTTATCGGAGATCGTCCGCGAGTTCAACGCTCACGACCGCCGAAAGGTCTTCCACACTCCACCAGCCTGATTCAAGAATCAACCAAGGCGAACAAAACGGATGGACTCGGATTCGACAGAAGAGCCCCAACGGGGCGAGACACGCCTTGTGGGCGAGACACGCCTTGTGGGCGAGTAGGTATTCATGGATTTGTGGATCATAGCGATTTTTCAAATCCAATCACTCTTTCCAGTCCGCAAGGATGTCCCGAGAATAGGGATCACCTGCCACTTCAAATTCGTGGAGGTACTTTCGGGCCAATTCACGCACGCCAAGGTTAGGATTGGTGCGTGCGTATTGGAGGACTTCGGGATCGAGAAAACGGTCAAACATGGACGTGGCCTCAGTGAGATCACAAACGGCGAGTCGCTCTCGAAAGCTAGCTTTGATAAGTGTTTCCAGGAAAAGCTGGTCTTTAAGATCATGCTCCCGCCCAGTATTAGCCTTTGTAATATGGAGGTCCAATGGATCAGGCAGACGAATACCTCCACTTAAAACCCTGACAGATCGAGTCCACACCTCATCGAAAGATTCCTCGCCTAGCTCATTAGGCCGCCGGAAGATATCAATGTCGCGATCCAAGCCCGTAATACGAACCACACCAACTTCGGTGATCTCCTCAGCAATCTCAGCTGGGCTTAGTGAGCATCGCTGAGCGAGGGACCAAAATTGAGAGTCCGGAAAAAGGCCAGCAGTGTGCAACAGACGGGAGGTCCACACATCAGCGGATTCCATTGGATCAAGCCAGATATCCACATCTTTGGTGCGACGGCTTAATCCATGGCTAATAATCGCCATACCACCAATCAATACGACACGATTTTCCGCAGCGAGCGAATGGATAAAAATGTCTGCCTTTAGAGGAGGTTCCATCGGAGCATATCTGCGGTAATTTGATCAGAAATCCACATTGCCTCTGCCACAGAGCACGGAGGGTTCGGCAACCAAGGGGATGAATTGTCTGGGATCTTCTGAGTGCGCTTAACAGAGAGGTCACGCGAAGAATCCCGCCGCTGCTGCATTTTGCGGCGAGCCATGTCAGATGAATAGCGCTTTTTCAACTGTTCGATGGTTGGGCGGTACTGGCGCATATTTAAACAGAAACGTCCGCATTATAAGGCGCACGCCTCTGTCTCGCAACTCCGAAGAAAAAGTGGGCGTGGCAACAAAGCCCAAGCCAAGTCTTTGCATAGCATGGCGAAGCCCTGGGTCTTGCAAGGAAACACCCATTCAAGCCAGAGCCCCAACAGGCCGAGACATGCCTCGTGGGACTGAACCAAGAACGATGAACCAAGAACCGACTTGTCCTTCGTAGCTCAAAGAGCGAAGGAGGAACAAAAAAACCTACCGCCTCAGCGCATGGATCAGCTCATCCATCTTGTTCATGAGATCCTGCATCTGAGTTGGGTTGTAGCTGCTGTCGGCAGATTGACCCAGCGTATTCACGCCATTCGTGTTATTGCTGGTGCCGCTGATGGCGTTGTCGAGCTGCGCTAGGCTGACTTCCCCTGGGGCACCGTCGCTGCCGCTCGTTCCATCACTGCCACGCGGAATTCCGAAGGTGAAGCGCACGTTGCTGCCGTCGAAGCTTGTCTGCACCGTCGCTGGCTGACCTGGGTCCAGCGTGGTCACGCCGTCCACCACCGCTTGAGCAAAGGGCGGGCCTTGAATGCCTTGCGGACCTTGACCACCATCACTGCCATTGCCGCCCGTCGCGCCAGGACTGCCATCGTTGCCACGCGGGATGGCGAAGTTGAAGCGCACGTTGCTGCCATCAAAGCTCACGCCGACAGAGGCCGATTCCCAGGGATTCAGCGTCGTCACACTATCCACCACCGCTTGGGCAAAAGGTGGGCCGACTAAGCCTTCCTGCCCTTGCGGGATTTCAAAGCTGAAGTGCAGCGTGTTGCCGATCACGCTCACGCTGGCAGCCGCCGGATTGCCCTGCGGCAGCGTGTTTGTGCTGTCCACCTGCGCGGCGTTCAGTGTCGGCACGGCGTCGATCAGGTCTTTGAGGCCGTTGAGTTGCGCGCGCATCTGTGCGGAAGAGTTGGGCGTGTTCGCCGCGGGTAAGTTGGGATCATACATAAGGATGAAGGATGAAGGGTGAACTAAGGCGGAAAGACTCTGGGCACTTCATTCCTCATCCTTCCGCCTTCATCCTTTCTGATTAGGTCACCGTCACCTGCACCTCTGGGCTTGGCGCGGCGTCGCCGCCATCATTGGCAGAGATCACGCGCAGCTTCACCACCTGCGCTGCTGTGAAGCCTTTCAGGATCACTTCCAGGTCCTTCACGCTGACCTTACTCTGCCATTCCGTATCCACGCCCACGATGAAAGTCTCCACTTTGAATCGGGTCGATCTCGTGGCGTAAGTATAGGCCACCAGGATACGGCCATTGCCCAGCGGCGCTGCCGTTATGCTGGCCACGGATTCTGGGGCACGCGGATTGGCCGGGATGTTCAGGCCAAAGGCCTCCCAGCGTGGATCATCATCGGGGATCAGCGTCTCCAGTTCATTGATCAGGCCGCGCACTCGCTTACGCAGCCCATCCGTGGCGGCAGTGCGCGTTGCAAAGGCTATCGTCTGAGCACTCTCCGCGTTAGAGACCACGTGGCGCGCGCTGGACAGTGCCGCCCAGGCCGCCGTGCAGATCGCCGCCGTCGCTCCCATGCCAGCGTTTTCACTCGCCGGCATCAGAGAGAAGTAGTTTTTCAGAGCATCCAGCAGAGTGAAACGCTTGTCCTGAGTGTTAGGTAAGGCGGTCGATTGATCGGGGAAACCAGTGGGCTCCCAGCCTGCGTTCCAGCGTTCTCCCAGAACCTGTTTGAGCCGCAATTTGCAGTCATTGATCGTCTTGATGCCAGCTTCGTCTGCCACCAATAAGGCAGCATAAGCCGTGCTGACCGCGTTCTTTTTCAGGCCTGCCTGCGTTTCCGCATTCGACAGGCCAGAGATCGCGGCGCGCATCACGGCTTCCGTATTTTGCAGGATATTGATCGTGGCTTCATGTTCATGACAGCCATCTGCCATCCGGTCCGCGAGAGCGCGGAGCACGTCGGAGTTATCGGGGGTTGGGTTTGAGGCCATGGTTTTTCGGTTGGTTTTTGGTTTTTTCTTTGTTGCAACTGGGTTGACAGGGGGCTCCGCTGGATCATCCCAGCTCCCCTGATCCCAGAAAGATTCATCCCAGTTAGGCATGACCGTATGGGGTGATGGGTGAAGCCGCCGCCCTTTGGCTGGCGGCACTGCCGAGACTCCGACACGCCACCGCCCTTTGGCTGGCGGCACTGCCGAGACTCCGACACGCCACCACCCTTTGGCTAGCGGCACTGCCGAGACTCCGACACGTCACCGCCCTTTGGCTGGCGGCACTGCCGAGACTCCGACATGCCACCGC
>JAIXOU010000064.1 GCA_027486585.1 Verrucomicrobiaceae bacterium
CAAGAGCAGCCCGGTCAAAGGCTCCATCCGCAGCAAGCGCAAGCGCTGCTGCCTCGACCCCGCCTTCAGGACCGAAGCCACCCAACACATTTTCCATGGTTTTGGTGCGTAAGCCCTGCGTTAGATCGAGGAAGGACGTTTTTTCCCTCGCCTTCGCCCTGAGATGGTTTTTAATCAGGACGATCAAACCTGCTTAACTCATGAACGATTCTGCCCCACTCCCTGACATCGGCTTTTCCAGCGCACCTTCTGTCGATCCTTTTCAGACTGCGAAAGCTAGCGCGCTAAGGGCAGCTGAGGAGCTACGCCATACGGCAGCTCAAAAGGCCAGTGAACTCCGTGGCGCGGCTGAGGCGCGGGCGCAGCAAATCAAGAGTGTGGCTGAACAAAAGGCCGCCGAACTGAAGTCTGGCTTCCAGGACAAGGCGGATGATTTCAAAGTCTATGCGGACGATGCCCTGGGGCAGGCCAAAGAGCAGTATGAGAAGTTTATGGGTGAGGCTGAGACCATGGCACGCGAAAAACCACGTCAGGCTCTGCTGACGGCTTTTGGCGTGGGTTTGTTCGTCGGGCTGCTTCTGCGTCGCTAGTTTCTTGTTGGGTCAAGTGGTTCACCTCTCAAGCCCCTTTAATTCATCGCACTCATGGAAACGGAAGTCTCCCGGCTCAAGGCCCTGCTCCGCGCTTTGGCACTCTATGCCGAAGCACGAGGTCGGCTTCTGCAGATCGAGACTCAGGAAGCAGGTGTCAAATTCAGCAGCATTCTGGTGCTGGCGGCCGTTTTGTCAGGCTTTCTGCTTTGTGGATGGCTGATGGCGGTGCCTGCGGTGATCTGGATGATTGCTCAGAGTCAGGGCTGGCCCTGGCATCTGGTGGCGCTGAGTGTGGCTGGGCTACATTTGTTTTTGGCGTTTATCGCCCTTCTCATGCTGCTTTCTCGGCTGCGCCGACTGAAGGTATTTGAGGAGACCTTCAATCAATTTCAACGTGATCGCGAATGGCTGAGCGGAACTCCACCCACAAACTGACGTCCAAGCAATTGGCGCTTAAAGACTTGGACGACGCTAGATCGCTCCTGGGTGTGCACGTGCACCTGGCTAGCGAGGCCTGGAACCCGAGGACGCTGGTCCAGCAGTCCATGCAAAAGCATCTCTGGGCCTGGATCTCAGCGGCTGGGATCGGCGGGCTGATCCTCTGGCGAGCGCTGCTGCCTTCACCTCACCGTAAGATTGGGCGTGACATCTCTGACGCTTCCGCTAAAAAAAGTGGGCTTATTGCGCTTTTAATGCAGCCCATGCTCGGCATGGCGCGGCAGGCGGCGTTGAAATACGGCTCTAGTTTCCTCCAAACCTACCTGCAAAACCATCTCTCCCGGCACGAGGGTCCACCCACCCCCGTGCGTGAACCTACCTCTCATGTCTGAAGAAGCTGCCCCCCAAGATATCGTGCCCGTGCTGGGCTCCGTCGATGATTACCTGCGCTTTTGCGCTCAGTATGACGCCTCTGATTTACACCTTGCTACTGGCAGTCAGCCTGTCTGGCGCCGCTTCGGGAATCTAGGGCCCATTTGGAACAATGCGGCGGTTCTGACGCCTGATGATACCCGCCGACTGGCCCATGCATTCCTAGATGAAGCGCAGATCAAGCGCCTGGAAGAGCGTGGTGACGTGGACTTTGCTTACTCACCCGACTTTGGCCGCTTCCGTGCGTCGGTAGTCCGCCAGCGTCTGGGCATTGACATCACTTTCCGTATCATCAGTACCCATACGCGTTCCATTGATGAGCTGAACTTACCTGAAATGGTGCGTACGCTGATCCGCTATCAAAACGGACTCGTCCTTGTCACTGGGCCTGTGGGTTGTGGAAAGTCCACCACATTGGCAGCACTGGTGGATCAGATTAACAAAGAGCGTGAAGATCACATCATCACGCTGGAGGAGCCGATTGAGTACGTGCTGACGCCTAAAAGTTGCCACATCAATCAGCGTGAAGTCGGTACCCATACAGCGTCCTTTGCGGCGGCTCTGCGTGGTGCTCTCCGTGAAGATCCAGACATCATCATGGTCGGTGAAATGCGTGACCTTGAAACCATCTCTCTGGCCATCACGGCGGCTGAAACGGGTCACTTAGTTTTGGGAACTCTGCACACCGGAAACTCGGCGAGAACGCTCGATCGTGTGCTGGACGTGTTCCCGCCAGATCAGCGCGATCAGATTCGCATCATGGTTTCTGAGTCCCTGCGCGGCATCATCTCTCAGCAGCTCATCCCGAAAACGGATGGCAATGGCCGTGTGATGGCGCTGGAGCTTCTCGTGAACACGCCTGCTGTGGCAGCCTGTATTCGTGATGGCAAAACCTTCATGTTAAACGGTGTCATGCAGACCGGTAAAAATGTCGGCATGATCACCATGGATGACTCTCTGCGCGCTCTTTATACCAAGGGCGATATCAGCCGCGAGGAATGTGAGTCCCGAGCCGAGGACAAACAGCAGATGAAACTCTTCTTCAAGAGCTAGCCCATAGTGGCCCCAGCCCTGCCTTCATCCTTTCTTTTTCACCCTTTTTCCTTTTCCCTCCATGCCAGTCATTGATCAATTGTTTCACACGCTCATTGAAATGGGCGGCTCCGACCTTCATCTCAGCGAAGGCCAACCTCCGAAAGTGCGCGTGCACGGCGGTATTCACCCCATCGGCCAGGACATCCTCACGCGTGAGACGATGGGCACGATGATGCAGGAAATCTGCACACCAAATAGCTGGCAGCGTTACCTTGAAAAAGGTGACCTCGACTTTGCTTATGAGATGGACTCTGACCACCGTTTCCGCTGCAACTACCTGAAGCAGCAGCACGGTTACGCCTGCGTTTTCCGTATCATTCCCACCAAGATTGCTAGTTTAGAGCAGCTCGGCATTCCTGCCGTGGTCAAAGAATTCGGCCATCTGCGCAGCGGACTCGTTCTGGTGACAGGGCCGACCGGTTCAGGGAAGTCCACGACTCTGGCTGCCTTGCTGGATTACATCAATACCAACTTCAGCCGTCACATCATCACGGTCGAGGAGCCGATCGAGTTCGTGCATCGCAATAAGAAAAGCATCATTACCCAGCGTGAGGTGCCCATCCAGACACCGACCTTCGCCGATGGTCTGCGCGCAGCGCTTCGTCAGGACGCCGACATTGTTCTGGTCGGGGAAATGCGTGACCTTGAGACGATCTCATTGGCTCTGACCGCTGCGGAAACGGGCCTGCTCGTGTTCGGTACTTTGCATACCAACAATGCGCGTAAAACCGTGGACCGTATCATTGACGTTTTCCCAGCCGATCAACAGAGCCAGGTGCGCACCATGCTTGCGGCTTCGCTCAAAGGCGTGGTGGCTCAGTTGCTCATGAAGAAGGCGGATGGCAAAGGCCGTGCGGCGGTGAATGAGATCCTCGTGGCCACGCCGGCTGTGGCTTCAATCATCCGTGAAGGTGCTACCCAGAAGCTCTACGACGTTATCATTGGTGGTAAGGCTCAAGGCATGCAGTTCATGGATGAAGCCATCTGGCAGAAACTCCGTGACGGTTACATCACTCCGATGGAAGCCTACATGAAGTCCATCGACAAAGCCCGCTTCAAAGCCTTCCTTCCGCCTGAGGAGCAGGCCCTGGCCAATGCGGGTGGAGGCGAAGAAAAGAAGAAGTAGCGAGTGTCGAAGCAGGAATGACGAATGACGAAATACCCAATGACGAAATAATGACGAAGGTCTAATGACGAAAACGGTCAGCCGATCTGACTGGAATAGTCATGCGCAGCTTCTTTAGGTATTCGGATTTTGGGCATTATTTCGTCATTCGGACTTTGTCATTCGTCATTTTCCTCCCATGACTTCTTTCGCTGCCATCCAACTCCTAGCCACCGCGCATCGGCGGATGCTGTGGCATCGTGTGGAGGAGATGCTGGAAAAGAATCGACTGCTGGTGGCCACGATTGCTGGGTTTTTAGGGCTCTACTGTGTGGCAGCTTATGTGCTGGTTTCGCGTGGGCTCGAGTTCATCAGCAAGACGCCTTTGTTTGGCCCACTGCTGACAGAGCGGTTGGTCTATGTGCTGTTCTTTTTCTTTTTCGTGATGCTGATCATCTCGAACGCCACGATCACCGGAATGGGACTGTTTCGGCGAAAGGACATGGAGTGGCAGGTCGCTCTGCCTTTGCCTTTTCGCAGTCTCGTTGTTTGGAAGACGCTCGAAGGCATGGCCTTGGCGAGCTGGGGACTCTTGCTGCTCAGTGCGCCGATACTCCTGGCTCTGGGGCAGCTTTATCATGGTGGGCTGAGCTTTTATCTTTTCAGCATTCCGGCGCTGCTTTGTCTCGTGACGATTGCTGCTAATTTTTCGACTTGGATGCTTCTGCTGCTTGTGCGTTATGCCCAGCGCTGGTGGTGGCGACCTTTGGCTGTGATCGCTGCGCTGATTTTGGCTTCCGGCCTCATCCGCTTATGGTCAGTCACGCCAGATGCCATCTCTGGTACCGATTTGGTGGCTAATTTACAGGAAGTTCTGAAGCATACCGAAATCTGCATGCATCCGCTCATGCCCAGTTCATGGGTCGCTGAGGTGCTCTTTGCCGGTGGCAAGGGCCTGGATGGGCAGGCTGGTTTTTATCTACTGACTTTGTTGGCCAACGCTCTTTTTGCTCTGGTTGTCACCGTTCGGCTTGGTGCGGCCATGTTTTATCCAGCCTGGAATCGGGTCATGTCTGCCGTGCCGATGATGCAGGTGCAGGCCAGCGAAAAAGCCTGGTTCAGGCAACCGCAGGATGAGCGGAAAGGGCAGGCTTGGCGCTGGCTGCTGCGCTTAGACAGGGCTTCTCATGCAGTTCTGATCAAAGATGTGCGCACCTTTTTGCGTGAGCCGACTCAGTGGGGCCAATGTTTGCTGATCTTTGGCCTGCTGCTGATGTACACCTCTAATCTGAGGCGTTTGGGCTATGACCTGCAAAATCCCTTTTGGACACTGGTCATCAGTCATCTCAATCTGCTGGTCTGCTGTTTGGCTCTTTCAACTCTGACAACGCGATTTGTTTTTCCTCAATTCAGCATGGAAGGACAGAGATTATGGATACTGGGCCTGTCTCCACTTCCTTTGGTGAAGGTGCTCAGTCTCAAAATGCGGCTGATTGCTGGTGTCCTAGCCCTGTTGACGACTTTGCTTGTGGTGATGTCGAGCTTGTCACTGGAGTTGCCCTTGTCACGTGCCGCCTTCTTTTGTGCCGCGGTGATCATGATGAGTTATGGCCTGACGGCCCTAGCTTTGGCGCTGGGCGCACTTTTACCCAACTTTCGTGAGCCCAATCCAGCACGCGTGATCTCTGGCTTTGGCGGCACTCTTTGCCTCATTGGTAGCTTCCTCTTCATCCTAGGAAGCTCAGCGGCTCTGGCTCTGCCGGATGCGGTAGCTTGGCGCGCGAATTTGCAAAAAATACCACTCCAACCCTCTGAGCTATGGCTTGGCCAAGTGGCTTCATTGGCTTTTGTCGCTCTGCTAACTCTGGTTTTTGGAGGAATTCCGTGGGTAATGGCAAAAAAGAAGACGAAAAATCTGGATTATTTAAAAGAACTGTAATATCTCTATCGTTGAACTAATATTCACGATAGCTATGGCCCGTAAAACTCCCGCAACTGTTACAACCGCCGCCACCGCAGAAGACAATGTCCTCCGCTTTGATGACGCTCCTGAATTTAATGTCGGCTATGAGGAGGAAGCTCCCATGGAAGACATGGACCAGCAAGTCCGCGAGGCCCAGCACCGCCTGGCTGCCCTTCGCGCTCAGCAGGAAGAAGTGGAGCGCCAGAAGCTGATTCTAGAAAACCTGCGCCAAAAGCAGGATCGTTTTGTTTCCGGTAAAAAAGAAATCACCGAAAAGCTGGATCGTGGCCTGCGCTCCATCTCCGATGATTTGGAGGATGCTCGTCGCCGTGTGGAAGATCTGGTGATCACTCAGCAAGATTTTCAGGAACGTCTGGATGCTCTGAAAACTTTCCTGCCTGAGCGCTGGCAGCGCAGTCAGCTTGATCATGAGCTGGACCGCGCCCTCTGCTCACTGGATGAGGCCGAGACTAGCTACGAAAAAGGCGTGCGTCGTCTCATGGCCCATCGCCCAGCCGAAGCCGCGCAATCGCAAAATCACACCCAGCCGCAGACGGCTGCTGAAGCCGAGCAGGAAGAGGTAGCTGAAGCTGGTGCCGCCCTGTTTGCCTCGACCAAAGACGATCTCATGACCTGGGTGCGTCGTGGCTTTGCCTTCAATGCCGGGCTCATTGCCACCCTGATCGTAGTGCTCATTCTCGCCCGCTTAATGTTCTGAAACCCCTGATCGGAAGCTCCCGCTATGAACAACAAGAAAGTCCGCTCCACACGTCCACGCTATGCTTCAGAATTGACCAAGCCTCTTGGCTCGCCCAAGCCGGCGCAGATTCGTCAGCTTCAGAAATCATCTCTTGAGCTGAAAGAAGAGATCTATCGTCTCGAATGCACCATCGCGGCTGCACCGGCCGCCATGCGCCGCCACCGATTGGCCACCATGGACACGCTGCCAGCACCTGAGCGCGCTTTTTCTCCAAGACGCCGCCAAAATGCTCGACTCCCGCTCCAGCAGCAGCGCCTTCAGCGGAATCGCCGACTGGGTGTGCTGATTGAGCTTGTGATCGTCTTCACCACCTTGGCTGCGGCCTTAGGGTGGATGAATCAGTGGTTCCATTGGTGGAATTAATTTAGCGCTCCTTTTTACATTTGCGGCCAAGACGAACGTCTCGTCTTGGCCGTTTTGCTATCATTCTCGTTTGTCATACAGCAGGCCACTCTTGTCATTCGTCATAGACCCGCTAAGACTCTGGGCTGCCGTGGCGTCTTAGCCATGCTATGCTATCTGATCCCTACCTTCACATGACCGCCGCAACTGCCACGATCCCTATTGAACATACCGAAGAAATCAACTCGCGCATTCTAGCCGTGAGTGAAGACCGCGTGAAGGGCTTTCATGAGAAACCATTCCAATTCATCGCTGAAGAAAGTGGACTGCCGCTGGAGACCGTGGTGGAGCGCATCCGGGCCATGTTGGCTGGTGGTGTGATCCGCCGGGTACGTCAGACCTTGCTGGCCAATAAGCTGGCGGAAGGTGCACTGGTGGCCTGGAAGGTGCCGAATGACAAGCTGGATGCGGCTTTTGAATTCATGTTCAAAGAAGACCCGTTCAGTGGACATGTCGTGCTGCGTTCCACAGACCGTGAGGTCAGTGGCAGTGATTATCGTCTCTGGACGACGCTAAAGGTGCCGCAGGATAAAAACATGTCCGAACACGCCGACGTGCTGAAACGTCTCACCGGAGCGGAAGAATATCTCCTGATGCCAGCCCATGGTATCTTTGCCCTCGGAGTCGGCCACGTGCGGCGGAAGACGATGGAGCCCGGGGACAAATACGATGAGCCAGCAAAGATGATGACCACGAACATCGCTGACCTCAATGAAGAGGAGTGGAATGTGCTGCTGCATCTCAAAGGTGAGCTGAGTGAAGAAGAGATCGGTCCGGAGCCATGGGCTGGCCGTGCAGCCGCTGCGGGCACGAGTTTGGAGCGTTTTTGTGAAGTGGCTAAGGGGCTGGATGCTAAGGGCGTGATCGGACGTCTCTCCACCTTCTTAGAGCACGTGAAGCCTAGCCAAACCGGTGTGCGTGTGACACGATTCAACGGTCTGTTCCATTGGAAAGTCCCTGCTGGAATGCAGGAGCGTGCTGGGGGTGAAGTCGGCCGGCATCCGATCATGACGCACGCGTATTGGCGTGAAGGCGGCCCGCGCTTTGGCAATGTGAACATCATGGGCGTGGTCCATGGCACCGACAAAGATCTGATCATGCAGCATAAGGCCGCCATTGATCGTCATCTCGAAAGTGTCGGCATTCCTGTGGAATACACCAATGTCTTCTGGGGTGGCCGCAGTGAGATCAAGCCAAGTGAGATTAGCCCGATTATCTTCAAAGAATGGCATGCCAAGTGGGCAAACGTGGCTGGGCCGGTGATCTAAGGATCTAGGCTCAATCTCGTTCGGGAAGTACATCAACGGCGACCTGGAGACTCTGTTCTCCGGCGCCAATGCTGACGCCGCGCAGGGGACTGACGTCGCTAAAATCACGGCCCCAAGCAACTGTGACGTGTCGATCTGACGGCAAGATGTTGTTTGTCGGATCGGCATCCATCCAGCCGATGGTTTCTCCGCAAAAAGCAGACACCCAGGCGTGTGAGGCATCTGCACCGACCAGTTTTACCTGTCCTGGAGGCGGCAGAGTCTCCAGATAACCGCTGACATAACGCGCAGGCAGTCCCAGGCTGCGTAAGCAAGCGATCATGACCTGAGCGAAGTCCTGGCAGACGCCGCGTTTCTTTTTCAGCACTTCTTCGACCGGCGTGGCAAAGTCGGTGGCCGTAGGATCAAAGAGAAAGTCCTCATTGATGCGGCGATTCAGATCACAGACAGCTTCAAGAATCGGGCGTTTAGCAGGGAAAGAAGCGCGGGCATAGTCAGCAAAGATGCTGCCTGTGGGAATCAGCGTGGAGGCAAAGGCCAGCTCTCCTGCCATGCTGGAGGTGCTAAAGCGATCACCACGGCAAGCGTCCCGCACACTTTCCCAGCTAGGCGTGGTGGATGGGTCAATGGGCTCGCTTGGTTCGACCTCAATGAGACTGCGGGCGATGACTTCGAGCTTTTGATGCGAGCCTTCGATTTCAAAATAGACGCAGGCGTTTCCAAAATAGTCGGCACGCTCAGCACGGCGCACGGGCTCCGGTTTGATGGTGAGTTCATGCCAGGGGCACTCTTGAAACGGCAGTGCTCGGGGCTCTAAACGCGCGGTGTAATGACAGACCGTGACAGGGCTCTCATACGTGTAGGTAGTGCGGTGGATGATGTTATAGCGCACGGTCGATCGGGGCAAATGATAGGGCTTAGCTGGGCTCCTTGCGGCTGGAGTGAGAGAAGAAATGCTCGGTGATGAGATCAGAGAGCTTTTCCAGGCCCAGTGTCAGGTTCTCACAAAGAGCAGGAACATGACCGAAAACTTCATCGCCTGCTTTGGCCAAGGCGGCCAGGTTTAGGGCAATGAGTTCAGATTGTAAGGCATCGATCTGAAGGCGTGAGCTGTCTCCAGCATCTTTGCCGGGCGCACTGGGTAATTGCTTGATTTGCGTGCCCAGGATGCGGCTTTGGTGTAGGACCGAACGGGGATTGATGTCATTGAGCAGCAGTAGATCCAAGACCGGCACCAAGCTGGGCCGGGCAAAGTGAAGTCGGCGATAGGTCATGGTGCTATCACAGATTTCCAACAAAGGATTGAGCAGCGTGTCGTCGAGCGCGCTGTGCTCCGTCGCTGTTTTGACGAGGCCGAGGACGATGTACGCGCGCTCGATCCGCTTGCCAATTTCAAGGAAGCGCCAGCCATGACCACGCGTCATGTTTTCCTGCTGCATCCCACTGAAGGCCGCTAGATCCAAAATGAGCGTGTCCAGAACGCCCTGCGCTGTGGAGATCACAAACGGACCCGCTGGCAGGCGAATGTCGCGCTCGATACGATTGAAAAGACGCCAGGTATCGTCCGAAAGCCGATCCCGAGCCGCTGTGGCATTGTAGCGCAGGCGGCTGAGCAGATCGGGGATGCTACCATGACGCTTCGGATCTAATAATAGGGCCTGAAGGTGATCATGGATGGTGGTGACATCTGCTGGCACAATCCCCATCTGGACCATGAGGGCAATGCAGCCCTGCAACTCGCGACTTTGAGTAGTGGTGCGCTCCCCAGCGATCCTCTGCATGACAGATCGCAGGACACGCACTGTGGCCTCTAGCCGCTCGGCGTAGCGACCGAGCCAATAGAGATGATCGGCCGCACGGCTGGGAACTCCGCTAGGCGGTCTGGCAGGGCGGATAACGACAGGCTGTTGTTTTTTGCGACTCTCGTAATAGGCGTCCACCGCACCATCTCCAACGACCCAGGTGTCTTTGCTAATGCCACCACTGCGCATCGTCACCAACCACCGACGTGGCTCTGGACTGACTCGGGAAAGGCCGCCTGGCATCGCCACAAAGCCGTCGCCTTGGGCAATCGAGAAAGCACGCCAGACCAGCGAGCGCGGTTCAATGGCTTTGCCTGTCCACGTGGGTGTGGTTGAAAGGTTGAGGACTTCTTGCGCGACCCATTCATGCGGTGAGGCACGAATGGTATCCAACATGCGCGCTTTTTGCTCGGTATCCAGATCGGCGAGGAAGATGGGGTCGCGGGCACCACGCACAAAGGCGGGCTTGATCACCCAGCGGTCGGGCGTGTTTAGCACCAGATCCAGTTCGCGCTTTTGCCCACACCACCAAGTCGGCACGCAGGGGATGAGCAGAGTCTCACCCAGCAGATGGCGGCATAACCCGGGCATAAAGGGATGCAGGGCAGGGGTCTCGATCAATCCAGTGCCCAGTCCATTGGCCATGGCGATGCTGCCGCTGCGCCAGGCTTCAAGTAAGCCAGCGGTGCCGAGCATGGAGTCCGAATTGAGTTCCAGAGGATCGCAAAAAACGTCATCGACCTGTCTCACCAGCACATCGACTCGGCGCAGACCTTCAAGGGTTTTGAGATGCACATGTCGATCACGCACCGTCAGGTCGGCTCCTTCGACAAGGGGAAAGCCCAGGTAACGTGCTTGAAAAGCATGCTCAAAGTAGGTCTCATTGTAGGGCCCAGGTGTGAGCATGAGGATGCCTGCATCGCCGCTGCGGTGCTTCGGGGCCAGAGAGCGCAGCATATCGCGCTTCATTTCAAAATAAGCGGCCAAGCGCCGGACCTTTGAGGCATTGAACTCCTCTGCATAGACGTTTGCCAAAATGATCCGGTTTTCCAGGGCATAACCGTGTCCGCTAGGGGATTGCGCGCGGTCGGCTAGGACTCGCCATTGGCCGTCAGATGCACGCACGAGGTCACAGCCCATGTTGAAGACAAAACGTCCACCTGCTGGATTGATGCCGACGACAGTGCGTAGAAAACCAGGATTAGCATGGATCAGAGCCGGTGGGATGAGGCCATCGCGCAGTAATTTTTGCGGGCCATATAAATCCAGCAGAATGGCATTGAGCAGGCGTCCCCGCTGATCAAGCCCGCGCTGAATCTGCTGAAATTCCTCTTGGGCCACAATGAAGGGCAGGGTATCTAGCGACCATGGACGGCTTGAGCTTTGGGCATCATCATAGATGTTGTATGTCACGCCATGATCATGCAGAAGGCGTTGAATACTGGCTGAGCGGGATGAGAAGTCGTCCTCAGTGCATTGGTTTAAAAAGCTGCCAAAGGTCTTCCAATGTGGGCGTAACTCACCGTTTGGGAGCAGCATTTCATCGTAAGTTCCAGCCTCAGGGCGGTAGCCTTTGACGCCAGTCGGCGTGGTCGCAGACTGTTGTTGTTGAAAGACTTTGGGAGGTTGGTTGGCTGTTTGTGGCATCGACAGAACGTCTTACGGATAGCAGCATACACCGCCAGAATCGGGCCAAGTGCCACGCATTCCGTGTGGCATTGACATTGTTCCCTAAACCACCTTTGGCAGAAGATGCCAAAAGGAATCTTCTAAGTTTGAAGGGCACCTCGTTGAGGTGCCCTTCATTGATGGAGGTTATCGGCTACCGGGCATCATTTGCCCATAGCGGGAGTTGCCTTCCCATTTGGGAGGGCGATTCCATGGCAGGGTGCTGTCAGTGACCTTCGGCGGAACGCGCTCGCGGCGTTTTGGCTCATCGGAGGCACAGGAAACCAGAGAGGCTACAGAAAGCAGCGACAGAAGGGAAAGCAAAAGAACTCGGGTTTTCATAAGGGGGAGGAAGGCGAGGCTTATTGATAAAGCTTTTCAAGGATGACACGATCACCTGGAGCAATGCTCATGCCAGCAGCAAGGGTGTCTGGAATGATATTAGCCACGGTGCGCTCACCTTGCACTGCAACGATGCTGAGCTTGCCGACGGTTTGTGATCCACGAATGACCAAGAGCTTGGTTGCTTCACTGATACCGCGAGATTGACCTGCATCGACCACGACAAAACCCCAGTCACTGTTCACGGCTACGATGCGTGCATTCAGGCTGTTGCGATCAAAGGCCTTTTTGCGGTCTTCGATTTTGCGGACGACTTCATCCAGAGCGCGGCGGGCTTCGACCATTTTACCTTCTTCAGCTTCGGCTTCTTTTTTCTTCATTTCAGCCTCGGCTTGCAGTTCGGCAGTGGCTTTTTTCATGCCGTTGATCTCTTCCACCATGGTTTCAGGCTTCATCCCCTGGGGCAGCTTATCAAGACGGACGCGTAGATCAGCGAGCTTTTTGTTGTTGTCGTCCAAGTCGCCTTGAGCACGCTTGGTGTCGTTGTCGGCTTGAGCAATCTTGAGTTTTTGAGCCTTTGTCTTTTCCTGTTCAGTGGAAAGTTCGTCGGCCAATTTTGCCACTTCACTGTTCACTGTGCCGATTTCAGCGACGACAGCGTTGACGTCTTTGAGCGCGCCTTGGACCTGAACGTTAGTTGTGGTGACTTCGGCACGCACTTTGACGAATTCACGCCCGTTGACATAGGCGAAGAAGGTTGAGGCGATGATCAGCAGGGCGCTGAGGATGAAAAATACTTTAGTCATGAGTTAGGGGGAGCGAAAAGGTTGGTCGGAGGGAAGTCGAACAGAAAACGAATTATTTAGCGGCTGGAGCTGCACCGAAGGGATCAGCCGTGCTGGGCGCTGCGGGTGTACCTGGAGCTGGGGTTGGGGCCGCGCCAAAGGGATCAGAACCCATGGCTGGAGCTGGGGCAGCTGGTGCCGGAGCAGCACCAAAGGGATCGGAACCCATGGCTGGCGCAGCAGGGGCCGCTGGAGCAGCGCCAAAAGGATCAGAACCCATGGCTGGCGCAGCTGCCTCAGGGGTGGCTGTCGGCATGGCTGGTGTAGTTGAGGCTCCTTCAGCCGCAGGTGCGTCTTTTTTGGCTGCGTTGCCTTTGCTGTCGGTGTTTTGAGTTGCAGCGGCGACCACTGAATCACCGGTTTGGATAAATTCACCTTCTGCAAGGCTGCCCGGGATCAGTTCGGCGATGGCTCCGTTCTGTTCGACGTTTCTGACTTTCAGCTTAGCGATGACGTTTTTACCGCGTTTGACTTCAAGGTCAGCGTTGGCGAAAACGCCTCCGGTGTTGCCTTTGTTCAGAATGCCAAAACCCCACTCTGGGAAGTATTGAGAAATACGAGCGGTGAATTCTGGATCGACGACTCCCTTGCGGCCGCGGGCTTCAGTTTCGCGGAGTTTAGCCGTTTGAGCGACGACGTTTTCGAATTCTGCTTTGGCTGAGGCGATACGCTGAGTCTGATTGGCGGCGGCACCTTCAGCCTCGAGCTTTTCTTTTTTGACCTTTTCGATCTGGGCAATGAGTTTTTCGATGTCGCCTGCTTCATCGATTTGTTTTTGCACCGATGTGACCTGCTGCGAGATTTGCTCTAGATTGCCTTTAATGACGGTTAGCGCGGCTTCTTTTTCGACGGCTTCAGCAGCTAGCTTGACGGTTTCATCTTTGGCGCTTTGCAGATCTTTAACGGAAGTTTCCAGGACGGCTTTCTTGGCGATCAATCCTTCGTCACCCTCCTTTTTACGGGCTTGTGCGGCTTTTAGATTGGCCTTGGCAGAGGAAGCGCGTGTGCGCTCTTGATCGAGATCCTTTTGGTTGGACAAAGCAAAGTAGCAGGCTGCGCCGAGGCAGGCGGCAGAGAAAAGGGAGAGGATCTTCCAGAGCATGGTGGGGGTAAAAAATGAGAATTAGATGTCTCTTTTACCGAATGGAGTCATTTTCGACAACACCAATTTTCACAGATGTGAAAATCTTATTTCCAGAAACCTGATTCTTACTTGCACTCAGAGTGCCCGCAGCCTATCAGAAAAGCGTCAGGGGCCGCAGATGTTCAGCTTGTGAATCCCGCCAGGTCCTGACGGAAGCAACGGCAGCATGCCTGTTCATGTTGCGGTCCCCTGGCACTATCCTCATCCCGTCCGTTGAGTGAATAGATTTTAATCATCAATTTGCAGCGCCTCGCTCCCTCGACAGGATGCGGGGCGTTTTATTTCTCTACCATGGCATCCGCATCCTCATCTCCCTCTGGCATTTGTTATCTCGTCGGCGCTGGCCCCGGCGATCCTGGATTGTTGACTCTTAAAGGCAAGGAATGCATCGAAGCCGCTGATGTGCTGGTCTATGATTACCTCTGCAATCCAGAGCATCTACGTCATGCCAAGCCTGGTACAGAGCGGCTCTATGTCGGCAAAAAGGCTAAAGATCACACGCTGACTCAAGACAAAATCAATGAACTCATCGTTAAACTCACCCGCGAAGGGAAGGTGGTGACTCGGCTCAAAGGCGGGGATCCCGTGCTTTTTGGTCGCGGCGCGGAAGAGGCTGCTGAACTGGCTGATGCTGGTGTACGCTTTGAAATCGTTCCTGGAATTACCAGTGCGATTGCTGGTCCGGCTTATGCGGGTATTCCGGTGACGCATCGTGATCATTGCAGTCAATTGACCATTTTTACAGGCCATGAGGACCCGACAAAAGAGGAAACCAGCCTGGATTATGCCAAAATAGCCAAAGCGGATGGCACGAAAGTTTTCCTCATGGGTGTGGAGCGCATGGAGGAAATCACGGGCAAGTTTATTTCCAATGGCGCTGATCCCGACACGCCGATGGCGCTGGTCCGCTGGGCTACGCATGGCTGTCAGCAGACGCTCGTCGGCACTCTTGGCACGATGGCTGCAAAAGTGAAAGAGGCTGGTTTTAAAGCCCCTGCTGTCGCTGTCGTCGGTAATGTGGTGAAAGAGCGTGCAAAGATCAATTGGTTCGAGTCGCGCCCATTATTCGGTAAGAAAATCGTTGTGACCCGCACACGTCAACAGGCTGGTGTGCTGAGCAAAAAGCTACGCGATCTCGGTGCCGATGTCATCGAACTCCCGACAATCCGCATTGAGGAGCCAACCGACTTGCTGGCCTTTGGTGAATTGGTGCAGGACTGTCATACCTATGAATGGATCCTTTTCACCAGCCCGAACGGTGTGGATGCGTTCTTTAAAATGTTCGATAAACTTTACACCGATGCCCGCAGCATTGGCGGTGTGCGCATCGCCTGTATCGGACCAGGCACGGCTGAAAAGGTCCGCGCTCGCCATCTGGCGGTTGATCTCATGCCGGAGAAAGACTTCGTGGCAGAAGGTCTGGTGAAAGCGCTCAAAGAGCATCAAAACCTTGAAAACGTGAACATCCTCTGGGTGCGTGCCCAGGAGACTCGTGAAATCATTGCGAATGAACTGACCGGGCTGGGGGCCATTGTGGATGAAGCCATCGCCTACCGTACCGTGAAGGAAACCGAGGATAATCTGGAAGCTCTGGCTCGCCTCAAAAATGAAGGCGCTGACATGATCACCTTTACCAGTGCTAGCACGGTTGATTGCTTCATGGATCTCGGCGTGCCGTTACCTGAAGGCTGCAAGATCGCCTGTATCGGTCCTGTGACTGCTACGGCGATCAAAAAACACGGTCTCAGTTTGGATGTGAATGCCGAGGTGAACACCATCCCAGGGCTCGTCGCAGCGATCGAGAAGTACTGGAAATAGGCTGTTACTTCTTTTTGCCCTTTGCCCGCTTTGGCTTAGTCGCGTCAGCAGGCAAAGGCCCTGCCATGGGCGCGGTTTCAAAAAAGGCGCCACCATTTTCCACACGTGGGTCTTTGGTTTTTGTCAGTTCAGTCATCAGACGCTCGCGCATCTGATCGCGGATCGTGGCGTAATCAGGATCTTGGGCCACGTTATGGACTTCGAAAGGGTCTTTGTTGATGGCATAAAGCTCCTCTTCGGGCCGCAGGGCAAAGGCCCAATCAAAATGCTGTTTCCATTGCGGATTGTTACGCTCGCCAATCAGCCAGGCTTTGGTTGGACTGCTGTCCATGTCGGCAAAGCTAACGTGTGTGTTCTCGGTTAATGCAGTAACGCCAGCGTCCAAGTTTCCAGCGTCGCCCATCGGCATGCGATCAGGTTTGAAGTTCAGGATGTAAAGGTAATCTGCCGTACGCAGCGCTCGTTGAGGGTAGGGGAGGTAGCCTTCACGCGCTGACTCGACATGCCGCTCACGTCCCGTGATCACGTAGTTACGTTCAGGATCAATTTGGCCGCCTTGGTTGCTTTTTAAAAGAGGCACAAGACTGCGGCCCGTCATGACCGCAGGCGGTGTCAGATGGGCCGTTTCAAGAAAGGTTGGAGCCAGATCCATGAGATTCACGAAGTCATCCACCACGCGCCCTGGCACCGTGCCGGCACCACGCACCGCCAGAGTCACATGCGTGCCGAAGTCGTAGAGATTACATTTTCCATGGGGAAAGCCAGGCGCGCCATGGTCACCACTGACGACGACGAGGGTGTTATCCAGTTCACCCATCGCTTCCAACTTCTTGAGATGCACACCGATGCAGGCATCAAAGGCCATGATCTCGCCAAAATAATCCGCGAGATCCTCCCGAACTTCCGGCATATCGGGCAGAAAGCTGGGCATCTTACCTTTAAGCTTCTCAGGGTCCATTCCCCAGAGCGCCTTCGCACTGCCCTTGGTCCATTTGCGGTGCACATTGGTCGGCCCATACCAGTAGCAAAACGGTTGTCCTTCAGGCCGTGCATTGATGAAGGAATCAAAGTTGCCAGCGACCTCGGCATAAATTTCAGCTTTGGCTGCCTCGATTTCTTTGCCTCCAGCAACGAGCTGGGTCACGGTTTCCGAGAATTGATTCACGCGGCTTCCAGACTGTTGAAAAGCATGAGCCTGTTCTCCATAAGGAGCATCAGCCGGTGAACCAGGACTCCAGACTTTGTAGCTTTTGCCAATGTGATATCCCGCGTCTTTAAGCAGCAGGGGGAACGCTGGAATTTTGGGGTCCCAGACCGCTCCTTGCAGAATGGCGGCACGTCCTGTGCGCCAGAAATACTGTCCGGAAAGCAGCGAGCTGCGGCAGGGCGTGCAGGACGGAGCACAAACATGAGCGTTTTTAAAGAGCACCCCCTCCTTGGCAATTCGATCAATATTGGGCGTCTTGATCAGATCATTGACCGTGCCTTTGCCATCGAGATGCTGATAAAGGCTGCCATAACGGCCCATATCATCGGCAAAGAAAAACAAAATGTTGGGTCGCTTGATTTCTGCTGCGGAGAGGTTGGAAATGTTTCCTGATAGCAGGAGACTTAAGGAAAGAAGGAGTCGAATGCGCATGATCGATTTCTTTGAACGATTCAGTTCAAGACTAACTTGCAAGAGATTCAGCCTAACTCAGTGTGCTGATCGTGATCAAGGACTTCGAATTGATTGAACTCATTGCAAAAAGCTCTCGTAGCACGATTCATCGCGCTCGTGATTGCCGCAGCGGCGAGATCTTTGCAATCAAGCTATTGCCAGAGTCCTGCATCGAGACAGCCTGGAAAAGAGAGGCCACTGCGCTCACACAGATCCAGCACGAGCACATCATCCAAATGCATGAAAGCGGCCTTTGTGAAGGCGGCGCTTATTTAGCTTTAGAATGGTTGTCAGCGGCCGATCTCAGTTCAGTCGTAAGTGAGCAGCCGATGCCGATGAGTGAGTTTTCACGGCTCGTGAAGCAGTCGCTCTGCGCTCTTTCGGCCGTGCATCAGGCGGGCTATCTGCATCGGGACATCAAGCCTGAAAACCTCATGCAATCTAAATCGGGTGACTGGAAGTTGATCGACTTTGGTGAAGCTCGACCGCTCTTAGAGGCTACTCAGCAGGCCATGATCGGCTCCATTTACTTCATGGCTCCTGAGCAGTTTGGGCAGGCACCTCTCACACCTCGCACGGACCTTTACTCTCTTGGATGCACCTTTTATCGGGCAGTCACGGGGCGTTACCTGCATGACGGAGATACCACGGCCCAAGTCATCGCCAGCCACCTGCATCCTAGCCCGATCACTCTTCAGAACCAACCTCCCAGGCTCCCGATGCAGCTCGCCCAGTGGCTACAGACGCTGGTTTCTCGTCAACCCTCCGGTCGTCCCATCTCTGCCCAATGGGCCTTAGAGCAGTTTGATACAATAAACATCAACGCCCACAGTTGACACCACCTAACGCCGCACTTAGAATCACTCTCGCTCAAGAGCGAATGGCGGGGTAGCAAAGTGGTAATGCACTGGTCTGCAAAACCGGTATGCGCGGGTTCAATTCCCGCCCCCGCCTCCACTTGTTGAAAATCAACGAGTTAAATCTAATCAAATTTAAGTAATGACTCGGATGATCACGTGTGTCAGCAACTGACAAAATAGTGGAAGTAGTCAAGCAAGTCACCACGCAACCCAAAACAGGGAGCGTTTTTGGTCACTTTGATTCCACGACCTTGATCCCGAAGAAACATCACTAAACGCTCTGAAACAACTTATTAGCGCTCTAGATGGGCTGTTAGATTCGCGAATTCAGAAGTGTCATGGAGCCACCCCGTTTCTCTGGCCCACGATACCAAGGATTTGGACTGGAGATTGAACCATTCCGCCTCATCTGTTCGAGCGCTTGTTCCTGTGTCAAGGTATTGGCAGCGAGCCTTGAACTCTCTAATCGCATCTGAACAAGTCGCGCCCGCGTCATAACCTTGATGCCGGATGGGGTGATGATTTCTTCTGTAATCATTTAAATCCAAGGTGAGCCCTAATGGGCTTGGAGATTGAGTCAGACTTCGGCCAGCTAGAAGTAGCGGGCGAGGCGTAGTGCGGTGTCGGCGGTGATGGATCACTTGCTTGGAGGAGCACGAAGCTGAGCGAGCTTGCGCAGGGCGGATGCTGGATGTCTGGCGGTGTCTGACCACTAAGACATCAGTTTTTGCTGCAAAAGATTTTCCAGACGATTGCCTGCTGCTTGGTGATGTAACATTGCGCGCACTTTCCCCGCAATCACGCTGCCGCCTTCGATAGGCGGCAAGCCACCACTGTAAATGTTGGAAATCACGGTGTACTCATACTCGATGGCCGGGTTGCCGCTGAACGTTGCCGCAGCTTTTTGAGTCGCAGCATCGGGCAGGCGGTAGGCAAGATAAGCTGACATACTGCGCGAGGCGAGCGCATCGCCACCAGGCCGTTCGCCGATGAGGGTAATGACAACTTTTGGCCTGAGTGCTTCACCCACCGCTTCTGCCAGCTTGACGCGGCCATAGTGGGCAAGGATCGGTTGGCCAAAGCTCAGGTCATGGCCCGCAAGACCGTCGAGTAGCACGGGTAACAGATCAGGGATGTTATGATGGATGGCTTCTGCACTTAGGCCATCTGAAATCAGTATCTGCACATCATAAGGTTCGGGGCTTAGCTGCAGCAATTCGGCCTCATCCAGGCGGCTACCTAACGCGGGGTCACTCAAATGCTCGTTTTTGCTGGTTGCCAGCGTATGCAACTCACGCAAGGCGATGCCCGAAATCTCTGCCGGCCTCAGTTCGGCATAAATCGCCTCGCGGCCTATGGCCTGATTGGATTTCATGTGGCGCGACACGCGGTTGGCGGGGCGTGGGCCGGCGTTTTCAAAGCCGTAGATGGCGGGCACCGATTCCTGCAGACGCTGGAATTCACTATCGGACTGGCAGAATATTCTGGGGTTACCCCAATGGACCCCACGCTTTACTTCTCCATCTGCGCTACGCTCGAAAATGCCGCGTGAAATAGCCCATTCAAGAAATTCGGGTGCGGGTTTCAAATCATAAATCTCGCGCAGAGTCTGGTCATCATGGCCGCTGGTATCGAAATATGCCAGCATGCGATCGGTGCCCAAGTAAACATCCATGAAGAAGTTAGCGCCTGCCGCAGTGAGTAACTCGGTGGCCATCTGCTGGCCTTCGAGCGTGATTTGCGAATGCAGAGTATAGCAGGGCGCCATGCCCATGGGCAGCCCCAGCATTTTCCCCATGAAATGATCCTGCAGGCAGGAGTAAATCATCTCGTGATTATCAAGATGGGTTTCAGGGCCGATGAAGCCGGTGACGTTGTTGACCATGAATGGCTTGTAGCGTCGAGCCAAGCCATAGCACAGCGCTTCGGTAGTCGCCATGTCAATGCCCTCATGCTTGCCATAGCTGAACTCGCTACCCTGCCCGGTCTCGAAATACATGAAGTTTTCAGCTACCTCGGCCAAGGGACCGCGCTGCAGCATGGTATGGTAAGCATGATCCAGCAGTTCTACTGTAACGTCAAACTCATCGGTAAGCGTGCGCTCAGTGCCCGCTAGGCTTTGAAACATGATCTCTACCGGCGCACCTTCTTCCAAGCAGGCCAGCTGGGTTTTAATGTGTGACAGCACGCATATCTGAGTGGGCGCGCCGGTATTTTTCCTCACTTGATCGAGGTGATACAACGTCGCACTGATATTAGCCACCGTATCGATGGCGGGATTGAGCCCAACAAGGGCATCGCCCGAGCCGGTGCTCAGGCCGGCATAAATGAGCATGGTGAGGCCACTGAGGTTATCGGTGGGGTGGTTAGGCTGCAAACGTGAAGACAGCGTTCCGGGCAAACCCATCACGGTTCGGGCTTTGGAAGCTGCGCCACGCTTGAGTTTTTTGGCGAGAAAAATCAGCTCGTGTGTGTCTAATAACTTGGTTAGCGCAGCGACCATCACGCCGGTTAGCGCAGAACCCACCTGCCGGATCCGCTCGCCAGTGGCGCGCAGCAAATCATCCTTTAACTCACCCAGCGTGAGGTTGGCAATATCGGCAAACACCACGTGATCAATATCGTAATTAACGCGCATGACGCTATCGATGCTGCCCCGTGCGGTCGTCAGTGGTTGATCAAACAGATGCTGCAATGTCATCTTTGAGACCACGGCGCGCGCAGCCTCGCGCATCACTTCATCTTCCGCCGCCAGTCCGGCCTTGCGATCACCCGCTTTGCTGATATCGGCGGCACCCAGCACATGTTTCAGATCACGGAAAGTAAAGGATCTGTCATGCAGATTGATCCTGTAAGTCTGCGGTGCTTGAGGTTCAGGCAACTTGATTTCATCTAACGGTAATAGTGGTTTCATCATAGCCTTCTGAAGTCGGTATTTTCAGTGCATTCAATGCAAGCCGAAAAACGAAATTGGCACAATCTGCCGATGCATGCAGCCAATATTGACGAAATGCGCATTGCGAATGGGCACTTCATCAATCACCACTAAATGGTGGCCAGACTTTGTCCAGTTGGTCGCATAATTACCAAGTGCTTGGCCGATATTGGCTTCTATCAGGATCACCAGTGGCTGGGAACCAGGATATTGGCTTGCGGTCAGAGCCTGCGCTAAGTGCTGACCCAGCAGGCGAACCTGCTTTAAATCCGCCTTCTCAGCACTGGCTGACAAAATCTGGATGCAGGCCCCTTGTTCACGTTTCTTTGCCAGCTCCAATGCTGCCAGCCATTGTGCCTGCGAGGCCTGCATGGATAGTTTGCTCACGATGGGCAAATCATATAGCGGCAAGCACTCCGAGCGCGGCAGAAAGAGGGTCGTACCTGATATTTCTGTGCTATGCAACGTGAGCCCATACACGGTGGCACGGCCCTGGTTTTCTGGGACATGACTGGCCAAGTCAGCCGATAACAGCGGCGAATTCGCAATCGCCACTGCCAGGTCGATGCCGAAATCCCCATAAAAGGTCGTGGCAGGCAAAGCCTCGCCTGCGATGTGCCGATAAAGCAATTCACCCACGCCGCCAGAAAACGTGAGTTTGGCGACTGATAATTCAGGTCTGGCTGACAATGCGATCTGCTCATGCTGACGCGCAACCGTTGTGGAAAAAAACTGGTGTTCACCCAGCACGATGGCCTCCAAAGCCCGGCAGTAGTAGCGCATAATCTGCTCGCATTCGTGCGCATCGAGGCTATCCCCCACACGTTTGTTGATGCCGAGTTCATCAAGCAAGGAAAGGCCGTAATCCGAAATGGCCGTGAGCTGGTAAATGCCGGGCACAAACTGGAAATGTCGGGCACCGATGAAATAGCAGCCTGTAGCCAGCACATCTCCCTGCAATCCCAAAGCCACATTGGTGGTGCCACCACCAATATCAAAATTGAGTATAGGTATTTCGGGGTGATAACGACTTAAGGCCGAGCAACTGCCCATGAACGCAAGCCAAGACTCCAGGCAAGGGTCTTGAGCAGTCGCAATCACGGTTTCACCAACCCATTGTCTGATCTGCCCGATGAGCGCAGCAGCATTGTTCTTTTGTGCAGCGAGACCTGTGATAATGGAACCGCCTGCGAATATAGCTGGCACCCCGGAAATCTCATCCAAGGCCAGACCACTTTGCGCCAACCAGCCTGCTATCAGTTTTGCCACTGCGGCTGCATCAATAGTATGATTGATGAAAGGCGTAAAAACCGGCGCTGAACGGAAAATGACGCTTGGTTCGCTAAACTCCATGCGGCCAGTCACGCTGTTGGTGGTGACATAGGCCTCTGCAACCATTGCGCTGCAGGTGGTTGAGCCGAAATCGAGTCCCAGCAATTTGACACGTGGATTGTCTATGGCAGGCACAGAGGTAGTCATAATGAATGTTCATGAGGAACCGTTCCTCACAAGCGCTTCTTTAAAGGTTTATTCTTTGATGCTAGGTGGACCCTTGAAGCGTTTGGATTCACCGAATACAAACCAGAATGCAGCCATAACAATGAGCATGGTGATAACCAAATGCAGCACTTTTTCATTCGGCGGCTGTATGCCAACAAAAACCAGAAAAGCACCACCCAAAACCGCCAGGCCAGCGATCAGCTTGGAAGCAGCACCTAGATTAAAGGGCCCTTTGACTGTCCAGGTTTTGCCTTCGGCCAGAATGCCGGCAGCGATTGGCATCACGTAGGATAGATACAAGAACACTGCAGAGCCTGTTGAAAGCACCAAGAAGGCATCACTGTATAACGTCGCTGAAATGGCCAATAGGGCTGATACCCACACTGCAGCCACTGGGGTCTTCAGGGTAGGATTGACGGTGCGCAGAAAATTGGATGCAGGTAAACCGCCATCACGTGCAAACGCATACATCATGCGCGAACATGAGGTCAGACAGGCTAGACCACAGAGGAAATTAACGATAAAAATACCGATTCCAAAGCCAATCCTTAAGCCAGGAGGCAAGGAAGTTAATAAGGACTCAAAGAAGCCCATGCCCTGTTTGACCCCTTCGGCAAGGTCAGGCATCACCAGAACAAACGTGCTGATCATGACATAGCCGAAAATAGCTGAATACACGACTGACTTGACGATGCTCTTTGGCACGGTTTTGGCCGCACCCTTGGTTTCCTCTGAGATGTGGGCGGAAGCATCAAAACCAGTGATGGTATACACCGTGAGCAATAAACCGCTCAGGAAAGGAAAAATCATGCCCTCGCTTCTAGGCCAGACGCTACCTTCGGCACCAGTAAAATTAGTGAACGTAAACAGACGGGAAAAATCCAGGCCATGCGGGTTATAGCCTAACAATGAAACAATCAAAGCTAAGGCCAACAGGAAGATTAAGTACCCAGAGAAGTCCGTGATTTTGGTGGTGAATTTTGGGAAGCGATAAACCAATACAGCTTGAGCTGCCGTAATGACCGCGATGAACGGAGTTGGCCCTAGGTCCATACCAAGCAAAGGCTCTATAAGCGTTTTGTAAAACGGATCGTAGACGCCGTAATTGACTGAAGCCACCGAGAAAATCAGGCCCAGCAGGTTAAGCCATGCAGTGCACCAGCCAAAACCTTTACCCCCAAGGATAGAGCCCCAGTGGTAAAGTCCACCCGCGGTCGGGTAACTGGAAGCAATTTGCGCCATGGCCAGCGCAACGATAAAGGCAAATAAACCACCAACCAACCAGCCTATGCCTACAGAGGCACCGCCGCCGGCACCCAAAGCTTGCGGGAAAGCAGTAATGCCGCCGGCAAGGATACAGATGATTGAAAAGGAAAGAGCGAAATTGGAAAAACCGCTCATGTGTCGATTTAGTTCCTGATCGTAGCCCAACTTTTTTAATTGCGCGGCATCATCTAAAGTTGATTCGATCTGATTATCACTGCTCATTTTGACTCCCTTTGATCCATTAGCTATGGGTGAATGGATTGTTTAATGCTGATAAGCCCTGCTCAAAGAACTTTTTCCAGGTTCATCCAGGAAAACGGTGCGACAGCAGAAGCAACGACCTGGTCTTGGATGAAGCTGACAGCCTGCGTTCCATGCGCGCCTCAACCGATGAATCCTGCGCCACATCCAATTACGCAATCCCGACGCCTCCATGCGCCGGCAACTGTTCGCTCTTCATCTCTTCATCTCTTCATCTCTTCAACTCGTGTCTTTTCTGTTTAGTGATGGTTGGACGGTTTAAGTGGAGGCATCCTAGAGTCCCTCGTATCGAATCGATTGGGTCAATCCTTTCAGGTCAGGGAAGACCGTGGCAGGAGAGATGTCTAAACGGCAAAGGCTCACTTCCGTTCGATGAGTCGAATCAACCGTGCGTGTAAGCCAAGGCTGTTCATGAAGGCAATCTCCTCGCGTTGGCCATCGCTCAGGGGTTCCCCCGGCTTTTTGACCTCAACAAAACGCCCCATGTAGGCTTTCTGAGTGTTCCAATCACGAGCAAACAGAAAGAGATCAGGAACGCCAAAAATGGTTGCATCGCTGTGTCGATCCACCAGTTGTTGCAATCGCTCCTGCCCGCAGATCGACCATAGAGCTTCCAGGGTAGCCAAAGAAGGAAGTGAATTCAAATAGGGTTGATTGTCCCCGCCTGCACGAAGTTCTTCACGTGAGTGCTGCAAAGCAGTCTCTGTCATTTTTGATGGCCAGGCTTCGCAATCACGACCAAGCGCAGAACTCAGAGCACGCCAAACATGTGGTCCCAGGCGAACTCCGCTGAAACTAGCATTTGGATGCTTTCTTTGACGCCATCGGATGAGGATGATGTCTTCAGGAATCGCAAATCTATCGTTACTTGGATCCACGAGGTATTTAACGCGGTTGCCCTCATTTTTCCGGCCATAAACGAGGTGGCTGATTCGCAGGGAGGGTTTGGTATCTTGGTCCATGGCAGAGAATGAAATCGTGCAGATTGAATGTGATAATCTAGAGGTGCCTAGGATGATTATTTTAGACCTGGTATCTCGTCACTCGCCTGAATGTCGACTGGGTAGGGAAACGAGAGGCTCTGGATGTCAGCACGCAGTTTTTCCGCAGCGGCATGGGACAAGGGGGATCGTGACCCGAATTCAAACGCGCCCGGAATTGGAATGAAGGAGCA
Organism: Verrucomicrobiaceae bacterium; assembly: GCA_027486585.1. Taxonomy (GTDB): domain Bacteria; phylum Verrucomicrobiota; class Verrucomicrobiia; order Verrucomicrobiales; family Verrucomicrobiaceae; genus Prosthecobacter. The sequence continues at coordinate 25,332 of JAIXOU010000064.1, forward strand.
GTTTGAGGTGCTGATACCTGCATTTAGAAGCAGCGTCATCCCGTGATACCTCATGTTATCGTAATTTCGCCGAAACTCCAATAGGGCTCGGAGGCGATCCAGTTTTGATTCACCATCCACATGACTGCCTTTGGAAGCTACGGCTCCTTGTTTGTTTTTTTGAATCAACTTAGCAGACTTTCTTCGCCTTTTGGGTTGCACAGGCCAGTCTGACTCAGATTGGCGATCATAAAGCCGATATCGATGAAAAAGCTGATTGATCGCACCAGCGATGAGACCTGCAGGATAACACACATGCTCCTCTGGATCTTCTTTATCAGGCCAGGATTTACGACCCGCAACCCGCCTTGCATAGGCATAGGCCGCGTGCACACTTTCATGGGTGATGTAATCCATACTCAAATGGCCCAGAACAAATCCTGCGACGCAAAAATAAACCGGGTCAATCTGCCAAACCGGTGGACGTCGAGGGGTGCCTTTGGGCGGATGAAAAGTGACAATGCTTGAGAGATCACTTACAATGGCTCGCACCGTGTCTTCCGGTGCCTTGCGGCGACCCAGCCCCAACCGCCAAAAACGCTGAAGAGCAGCCACATCACGAAAAACAAGAATCTTGGCTCTAAGTTTGGAACGACTGGAGACCCTGACATCGCCTGAAAAGACAATGCCTTCTGAGGCTGACAGGGTGGACCAATCAGTGGGTAAAGCAGGAGTGGCGAATCGGATTTGCATGAGGAAGTCTGTGTTAAGGATGGAGAAGGGTGGCGGCAGGAAGGGCCGCATAAGGATAAATATAAACAGGCGCGCCCGTACGTGCGCGAGAGTCCAAGTGACTGGTGCGGTGTCTTTTCTCCACTCGTTGACTGATTGGAATCGGTTCCTTCATTGTCTTCTTCTCTGGCGCTGCGATTGCCGTGTAGATGTTTTTGTCGGTGAGCATGGTTTGGGGCTGTGGGGGTAGGGGTTGCGGAAGAAATTTTTTGTTCTTCCTGCAATATTACACTGCCAAGCATAGGGTCAGCGCCCTCGAGATTCTGGGAGGGATGCTGCACAAGTTCTTGAAAACCATGTTCTTAAAGAGCTGGTTTGCAGTGAATATGGGATGGATGCAGGGAAGAGGTAATCAGGCGCTTCTGGCTCTGTGTCTCCTGCGTCTGCTTCTCCGCCTTCATTCTTCTCTTGGCGAGAATGTGGAAACATGGTTTCAAGCCTAACGTCTCCAATGCCTTTCGTCTGTGAACGGTTTGATGCCCTAGACTTTACGAGATCGCCGGCTTTGGCTTGCAAAGGATCATCTGGCGTGTCTGTGGCTGACGCGAAGGTGATGATTTTGATACAAGGATCGGTAATTTGGCCGAAAAGATAGGCCTCCACTATCTCGGAGGCTCATCGATTAATGTAAAGTCCGGGCATGGATTCAAGAACCGACACATCTTGGATGCTGCCACAATCCATCAGCACTAAATTGCGTAAGGATGGCAGTTGCACCAAGGGGGACACATCCGCCAAGGAATCGCATTGAATCAGCATCAAGTCATGCAGGCTTGGTAGGCAGGCAATCGGTGATAGGTCCACCAGTTCAGTCATGCCTCCTAGCGAAAGTCGGCGCAGCTTTTTCAGTCCCCGCAAGGGATCCAGATCCTTTGTTTGGTTTAAGAAGCTCAGGGAGATGTCTTCGAGATCATGAAGTTCCGCGAGTGGCTCTAGGGACACTGTCACCATGCCTCCCCGAAGGTCCAACTCCTGGAGTTGGTGCAAACCCCGCAGAAAGTCGAGGTCTGCCGTTCCTCGGGGGATCTGCAGAGTCAATCGACGCAAACTCGTCGGTAGTGCCATGGATGAAGAACCTGCAGTGCAAAGACTGGCACTGGTCGTCTTCGACAGTTGCAATTCTTCCAGGCACGTGAGCGACTCGAGAGAGCGGGGCGTCAATTTCCCTCGAAACAACTGCAGGTCGAGATGACGTAGATGGCCAGGCAGTCCATTGGGCAGCACGCTGGATTCCGTATAACTTAGCTGCTGTTTCTCTAGCGTTTTCGTATCACGATTATCTGGAGCTAATTTTTCAGTGATAGGATTCTCGCTTTGAATGAGCAGTTCCGTGACTCGTTCCGTTAACGGCAGGCCACTGAGGGTATGCCGCGCACAAAACGAAACGCCCAGCGGCATGTTGCCGGGTGGCAGCGGACCAGGCGGGATGTCGTCGCCACCCAGGACCGCCAGGACGTGATCGTTGATCGAGAAGACATCCCAGCCTCCATGCTTTGAGAAGCTCAGTTCCCAGAGTCGTTCTTCCTCCCGCAAGACCTCAGGCAAGGGCACCCTAAGTCCAAACACCTTTACATACTTCGGCAAATCCTCGGGACTCTTTACCAGCCACTCGTCGTCATTGTGTTCCAGATGATAAAACTCAGGGAAAAAAAAGTCAGCCTCAGTTCTAAGGCTGATGATTTGCCAGGTCATCGACAGAGGGAAGTCGTCATCGCGAAAGGCTTCCTGACGAGCGAAACGCAGCATTTCCTTGGTATCGAGTCGCACACGGAGCGTTTGAGGCCATGGGGCAGAGTTTTTCATGAAGTAGGGATAAGGGAGGTTAGGTTTAGGCCGTTTTGGGCTTTTCGCCGCTTTTGCGGCATTTCGTTTTTGTTGGCGTGTTTGTTGATCGGGCTGCCTATGGAATCAACATTTTGTGTCCCTGCCGAGACCAGCAAAAGCCATCCGTTTTACCATTGAGATAAGGGGTCATGAGGCAATCATTTGAAGAATTCATAGTTTCCATTCAGGGATTCATGGTGTCTCGCCAACAAACTCAGCGATTCGTTTTTTGGTCATCTCAATTGAGGTGTCGGCGGCAGCTAGGGGGGCACCAGAACCTCCGTCGTAATCTTCATAGGCCTCTGTCATGGCTTTTTCACGCATTTTAAGCCACTGACGCTGCTGCTCCAAAAACTGGCTTCTCGCTTCACCTTCTAGCTTTTCCAGCCGGGAATGAAAAATGGACCAAAGCTGCGCATCGTAAATGCTGGCTAGGCTGGTTGAAAGGTAGTTCATATCCTGCTGGGCATCGCTCTTTTGAAGCAATTCCTCGACAAGACTGATGGGTTCCGACAGGTCTGGTGACCAATCAGATAGGGATGAGGGCAGGGAAGAGGATGGTTTCGTGTGACAGGATGAAAAAAGCAGAATGACGGCGAGTGAAGCAATGGATTTCATGGGTGTCTTTAAGCGTGAGTGGTTGGGCAGTAAGTCGTACAAAAGTCTGTCAAGATGATGGCCAATGGTTCGGGAATGCGGGCCAAGGCAAACTTTCTTAGTTCATCGGGAATATGGCCATACCAAGCTTCGGCAATGCCTCCGACAATACAAGCCAGGGTATCGGCGTCACCCCCAAGGCTGATGGCCAATCGCAGCGCATGCTCATAGCTGGTGCTATCAAAAAAGGCAGCTAAGGCTTCTGGGACAGTTTCTTGGCAGGTTGGCTTGAAGTGATAGCCAGGTCTGATCTCGTCACAGCTCCGGCTCAGGTCATAGCCAAAGCGGTCGGTGATTTCGGCTCGAATAGCTTCCTTGGACGCTTTTTTTCTAGCCATGAAGACTGCTAGGGCCGTCGCCTGAGCACCTTTGATTCCCTCGGGATGACTGTGCGTCACACAGGCGGAGCGAGCTGCTTCTGTCAGCACGGTTTCTACCGTGTCGCAGGCCCAGCCCACAGGGCCTACTCGCATGGCAGAGCCATTGCCACAACTATTGTAGGGCTCGCAGAGGCTGCCATAAAGCCATCGCTTGAATCCCTGGCCATAGCCACCCATGGGAAAACGATAGGTCGTGCCAAAGCGTCGATAGGCTTCGGTATAGTCGCCACCCTGCAACAGCGTTTCAGCTGTTGCAAAGGACAGGATGGAGTCGTCAGTGATTTCGCTGTCAGGTGGAGTAAGATCGAAATCGAGATGTTTGATGCTGCTGAATTCGTAAGTTGAACCGCAGATGTCGCCGATGATTGAACCAAGCATAAGTGAAGTTGAGGGAAGTAGAGGGTTTGTGTTTGTGGTATGTGTTTACGGGGAGAAAGTGGATTGAAAGGAGGCAAGAACGGCGTCGGCCTGAGCCTTCTGCTGACACAAGCTTCGGATGGAAGCTTCCGTGGCGAGCATCTTTTGTTGGGCACTCTTGGTGCACGCTGCCAACGGTTGCTGCACTGAGGCAAGCTTCCGTTGATGGTCTTGCTCTGCTTGCTGCAGCATCTGTTCGACTCGCGCTTGATCCTGGAAACTCAGGACAACCGATTTTGTCACCTTGATTCCGCGCGCCATTCGTCGACGCCATTTGAGCAGGCTGGTGATGACATTTGAGGGCATGCTCGCTGCCTGAAGCTGTTGTGGCTGCAAGTCCGCCGCGGTGAGAATGTTTGCGCTTCTGAGCTTTGCCATGCGGGAATCTCCAACCATCGGAATTTTGTAATCCTGAAGCATCATGCATTCTAGGTGCTTGTTCAGGGATTCTTGGTTGTTACTTTTGAGCACGCCCTCGAGGAACTGCGACCGCTTCTTTGCCATGGATGGCTGGCGCTTGAGCCAGTCCTGGAGGCTTTTTTTATGGCGCTGAAAATCTCTCTGATAGTTGACGATGACTTGCCTTTGCACCTGCTGCAGAGACCTGATTTTGTCGCTGATGTCCTTGATCAGAGCCCGTTGTTTCCGCATCTCCTCCTGCTGCCAGTTTTTCTGCCAATGTTGTCGAAACAGAAGGCGGCTGCACCAGGACATGAGTCCCTGCGGCCCAGGCTGAATAGGAATTTGAACCGGCATGACAGCCGCAGTTTCAGTCGTGACCTGAAAGGCAAAGGGCTGATGACTCTTGAGAACTTCCGCAACCGGATCTTTAACACTCGACAGCAAATCATGGCTAGCACGGGGAAAGAGATCTGCCCCGGTCTGTTTGAAGATGGTGCACCAAGGACATTCCATCGCACCTTTCCAGTGACAATGCGCCGGAGATGCCTGGCAGCGGATGAGATCATGTTCAAGGTTTACCAGAAGGTCCGCCCAACTCTGAGCCGAGGGTCTCATACCCTCTTGTCTTGAACTGGGCTCGAACGCTTCAAGAAAGGCCTGCTGGATGGGGGGAGGAAGCATCGCAAAAGATGGCGCTGCTTTCGGTGGCGAGAGTGGCAAGCCTAACTTGGCAGGAGCGTAGGCGAACGCATGCTGACGAATGGCATCATGCGGCTGCAGGTCATCATTGCCGACAGGCACACCAGCGAACGGATGCCGACCCGAGAAAAGCAAAAGAAAGATCAATTGAGCCAGTCCAAAAAGGTCATGATTGGCGGTGCGTTGCACTCCAGTGAGCTTTATTCCTTGGAGCTCTGGGGGCGTCCAGAGTGGGGTTCCCACGTCCGACGTGTGGAGCCTTTCGCCATCGTGAACCTGAAAACTATCCGTATCGATCAATCGCACACCATGGCCTGGCATCACCTTCAAATTCTTTTCGTTCACATCCCCAATAACCAAGCCATGAGCATGAACCTTGGCAAAGGCCTGGGCAGTCTGTTTTGCTGTTTTCACCAGCAACTCGAACGTAGCACCGGGCAGAAGAACGCGTCTAGAACCCATGTTGTAGATTTCAAAAACATCCAGTCCCTCGGCGAGTGGGATAAAGACGCCGCAATGGCGGGTCTTAGCGGCGTCAGAAAACGCTAGGGAAACAGGAAGAGCGGCAACATCAGATAAGGAACCCGCCAATTGGCGGAGTGCCTCACTGCGCCGGCGATCTGCCTGAGACGGTGCAGAGTGCCAGATTTTGACCAGGTGACTGTTCACGGCTCGTAGCTTCCGCACGACGCCTTGCCCACCGCGGGCAAGCTCGGCTTCCATTTGAAAAACGGTACCGGATTCGTCAAAGATTGGGCTCATGGAGAATGATGGCCAAGGTTTTGTCGTCATCCGTGCGTTGGCACACCAGATCGGATTCCAACAACTGTGTCAGCTGGGTGGAAAAGATGGGGACAATCGTTTTGCGCAACTCGCGCATAAGGGGGGCTAAAAAGCCACGATGAGGCACTCTGCCGGAAAGGTTAATGGCCAGACGTTCCACCCCATCGGTCATGCCAAAGATGGAATCGAAACCTCCCTCCAGCATCTCGAACTGAAGAACCCGTTTGGCAGCTTCACAGGTGACGAAGGTGGTTTCACCAGCATGCTCGCCGCCAGTCGGCCATGTCATCGCTGCCAGAATGCCGTTTCGGCACACACACCACAATCCATCCCCAACTTGATAGAAAGCTACCTTTGTTGGGGTGATCACCGTGACCAGGAGAGTGGAGGCGAAGTCAGCGATGTTGACTGCTTTGTCGTGGGCTTCTTTGGCAATGCGCTGGCGCACGTGTTCAAGCATTTCCAAGCCGCATCGAGCATTGAGCTTGGATTCAACACCGGATGCTCCAACGCGCAGAAATTGACTCAAAAAATAATCCAGGGCCCCATCCACGGCCAGCTCACTGCCCCGATCCGCATGACTTGCCGATCCCGCGCCGTCAGCAAGGGCGCAAACCAATGCTCCAGGAACCTCTAGGAACCCGTTGGCATCCTGACAGGGCAGTTGGTTACTGAGGTGCGCAGCTCCGCGCACCGAAACTTGAGCATGCTTCCAGACGGTCGGTTTCATGGCAAGTTTACAGATCAATCGAAGACCAACCTGCGGATGACGGCAGGGTCAGCGAGGCTGCACCGGGGGTTGAGCTGGAAACCGCCTTCAAGGAGGATGATAACCAAGAGAACAGCTCGCGAAAACAGAGTCCGCGCAATTTCATGGCGGGTCGTTTGGGCGGGCAGAGTAGATTGAGTCTTTTCATGTTCGCTTCTTCGACTCCGACTCCGAAAAAGCTGAGCTTGCCCTTCATCTCGCCTTCATGAATGAGGGCGATCGCATCCTGCCAATAATGGCTTCCATCATCCGTGGGCTCACCATCAGTGATCAAAAACAACCAGGGTCGGTAATAAGCAATGCCTGCTGCGCGGTATTGCATCTTTCGCTGTTCCAGCATGGTAACTGCACGCACCACAGCCTCGCCCATCGGTGTGCCGCCATCCGCCTGCAAAGTGGGGGCTAGGAAGGATTCGGCATTCGTGAAATCGCAGACCGTCTTGACGGTTCCACCAAAGGAAACGATGGCAACATCCACTCGTTTGCGGGCAAGGTTATCTGCAGCCAGTTCGCTGGCAAACTGTTCAAGCCCGCGGTTCAATGCCTCAATCTTTTTTCCGCTCATGGAGCCTGACGTATCGACTAACAGGATGGTAGGTGCACGAGGTTCAGGATTGTCGGCGAAATCAACATCAATAATGGTGGGTGTCATCGTGATAGCCTCGTTTTCGGCATGTAGTCTTTTCATAGGGTGGTTTTGTTTTGGGGGTAATGGTTTCGGTGGGGTGAAGTCAGTTCCTCAGGCAGCACGCGCCATTTGTGCAAAGACGCGACCGGCAAGTTGGGGCAGTTGGCTCGGACTCAGGTTGATCCGCGCAGATGGAACGAGTTTGGCCAGAGATGAAGTGTCAGGGCCAAGCCCCAGAGCCGTGATGCTGCTGGCGTGTTGTCTGAGAACGCCCAACTGGCGACGTGCATCGTCAAAGTTTTCCGGTTCGCCATCGCTCAATAGCCAGAAGTGGCGGTGACGGTGGGGCAATTCTTCGAGAAGCTCTCTGGCCTCAATCAGGGCACCTGTGAGGTTGGTGCCGCCATTGGGGTTATTACGCAGCTGGCAAAGACGGGACACGACCTTATCGCAGTCGGGCGCGGCCCAGTCTTGGACAAGGTGTGTGTTCGAACTGAACATGAGAATGCTCAGAGGTAGTCCAAGACGCAGACAAGATTCTCGCAGCATCACGAGGGCATCAAAAGTGGCGTGAGCACGTTCTCCTTCCATGGATGAAGATGCATCGGCAAGTATGACAAAAGCAGGGTCAGGTCGTGTGGGCTGGTTCATTCGCTGCCAGAGTCGGTCATGGCGGCGCGGATCCGCCTCGTATTGCATGGCCTGACGAATATCCATGCGCTGACCGCTGCGGTGATGGCCACGATAGCGCATTTTCACTTCCGCGGTCATGTGACGCAACATCGCTTCTGTGATCTGTTCAATCGCGCCATGGTGGCGAACCAGGGACTGGTGGTAATCACTCTGCTTGGGATCATTCCAAAGGAAGACTCCTTGCTGCCGACCGCCCTTCGTCGAGGTCCTTTGACCGCGTGCATTGCCAGTCTGGCCTTGTGCCGCAGCACCTCCGTAGCGCCCTTTTTGAATTGAGCCACGGGTTTGCCTCAGTTGCGTTGCTAGTTGACCCAGTGGAGACTTGGTCTGATCCAAAAGACGGCGAAATACTGGCAAAATTTTACGCCAGACAATTTCCCACATTTCATGCTGTGCCATTCGCACCTCAAGTTCCATCGGGGCCGGCGGCTCTCCGTAATCCAGGCCTGTGTAGCAGGCCCGCACCGGATGGTTAGCATAACTCATGCGTGTTTTCTCCGGATCTGGACATTCCACTGGCGGGGCTGCCTCGATGGCAAGTTCGATGTGAGACCAAACCTCATCCAGCGCTTTCTGCGCAGGCTCAGGCAAATGTTCCGGAACACGGCCATACCACCAGCGGCAGAGGATGGCGATGAGAAATGCGGAGCCAGGATCAGCTTCAAGCTTTTCTCGCGAAGTGACCAGCAGTTCGCTAAACAGCAGGTCGTTGTAGCAGCGGATCCATGGTTGGCAACCTGGCAGGCGAATGGGTAGCCAGCGCTCGAGTCGGCAGTCATCGATCACGTTAATTAAGGAATGAACAACATGGTCTTTCAGAAGCGCCTCTGGCACGATGTCCCAGATGCGGGTCATATAGGCATGCGCCGCCTCATGCAGCGAAAGGCCTCGACAGTAGTCCTGAGGGCGCAGCCTGAGATCCGCAAGATTAACGGTGATGACTTGATCTTTCCAGTTGAAGCTCCACGGAACGTTGAGCTCCGTGCCTACTTCCAGGATGATGTTAGGCTGCTGTGCGACTAATGCGATCAGCCCTCTAAGCTCTTGGGTGAATTCGGAAAGATGGGGAGGATGGGCGGTTTCCATAAGGCAGGTTTAAAGGTCGGCAGCGCGTAGCATGGCGGCCACCGCGTTGCGATCAGCCACGTCGCGAAGGCGTTTGACATAAAAAATGTCGATCGCCTCGCGTAGCAGCATTCGGCTTGGTTCCGCTCCCGCAGCCAATTGACGGTGGACAAACTCCAACGTGCTAAGCAGCGTGCGCCGTGTGAAACTGTAACGCTCGCGTCGCGTTCTTCCCAGGCTGGCTGGGCCATTTTCTGTTCCGGACGCTTTCACCATGGAAATCTGAAAGAGAGCCAGATGACGTGCCAAGTTGTCCCAATCTGGCAGTTGCTGCAGCAGTTCGAAAGTCGGCTCTGTGCTTGCTGCTTGATAGGCCTTGCCGTTGCAATGCACCACGGGGTGATGTCCCGTCGCTAGAAATCGAATCGTCGCGAGGTAGTCTGCCTCTCCTGGGGGCGCTGCCTGATGCCAGAGCGTAAAGCGGTCGCGAAAAGCTGGGCTAAGCACATTGCGTCCGGCATACTCGGCAGGGTTTAGCGTGGCAAAGATGCGAAATAGTGGGTGCACGGGGATATCACCACCAGGTCCATAAACTCGGCCATCTCCCTCGCTCAACATGAGCATGCGAGGGCGTTCAAGGACACTGTTGATACGTTCCAGATTCTGAGGCTCAGCATTATTGACCTCGTCCATCAAGAACCAGAGGCCATGCTCTAGGGCAATGGGCAGTGCGCCTAGTTGCAGACGCCAGTTCACGGTCGGCAGCCGCTCATTTCCCATGATGAAATGCATCTCTAGGGGCGTCAGTCCACGCTTGCTGGACTCTGCCTGCGCTAGGATGTCACGGCTTGCTTTGGAAAGTCGGGGGGCCAAGGCCTGCAGTTGACCCAGGTCGATTCCGTCGGCACCACTACCTGGCACATAACGCGCAATGAGCTCTCCCGAGTCGGACTGGCCGTGAAGGTTTAAGCGCATGAGGGGCTGCTTCAGCAAATGAGCCAGCCAGAGCACCCCAGTAGTCTTCGCAGCGGCGGTTTCACCTTCGGATGCCTGTGGATAATCGTAGGCTGCCCCCATGGCCACAGATTTGATCGTGTCCACCGTCGGCTGGTCAAAGACCAGATGCTTGAAGCGATCCGCTGAAGGAATGAGTCCCTGCCACGCACCTTCATAGGGTTGTGGCTTTTTCATCATAAAATCCAGAAAGCGCAGCTGTCCTTCTTTGTCCTCCATCAAGGGCTGTGGTGCCTGTGCCATCAGAGGCGCTGCCTCCGTGGCCTCATCACCCGTGCCACTGGATAGGTGTGACCGACGGAAGACCTCCCAGGTCACCAGCTTCACGCCGCGCTGCTGTACTTGTTGATAAATTTCGCGGCTGGCGTCAGGGCCCGTGACGACCAGCTGCGCCACATCCACCATGCGGACGACGCGGTGACCGCCTTGGGTAACGAGTTGCGCGACACGGGCACTTTCAGCAGGTGGGAAACCTTTGAGACAAATAGAATAGGACATGGTAATTGGAGAACTGAGATTCAGGGGTTGAGAGTTGAGAGAAGTTGTAGAATGCGCTCCTTCAGATCTGGTTGTTGGAGCAGGATGTGATCACGGATCGAAGGGCGTAGCCGGAGAAACCGTTTGCCGACAAAACCATGCAGCAAACGTCTTGTTAGACTGCCTTTGGCAAAGGCAGGGCTGCTGCGCTGTATCCATTCCGTATCCGGCCCAGGGTGAACACAGTCCACAATAGGCCAAGTGAAGCGGGTCCCGAGACTGTCACGAAGATGCAGTCGATCAGTGAGTTTAACCTCAGCGACGGTGTAGGTGTCATTTAACTCAACGCGTCCTAAACCGATGGTGTCCCTTATGATCCTGACACGGCTTCCAACTGGGTAGCGGTGCTTGAGAGTTTCAAGAAGTTGGTGATCCACGGCGGTATGGGAGTTAGTCGAGGTCTTCGAATTCGAGGAGCTCATTCAAAGAATCAGTTGCAGATGCAGCAGTATCCTCGTTCGGAGTTGAAAGGCCGGCTTCTTCATCCGCCAAGGCACCAAGGATTTTATCATGCAGTGCTGGAATCTGCATGACTAGACGGTTGCGCAGATCTTCGCGCAGTAAGAGGTTTTCAACGCCGTCAAAGGCAGCCAGCAAATCCAAAGCCTCGGCTGGTAAAACGGTCTTAAGCCAATCCCAGCCAATATCATTGGCTTTTTTGCAGTCACACCATTTGATCCAGCCGCCTTCACTTCCAGTGTTAGACTTGGCCTTAACGGTTTGGTCACTGCTATCCACGCTGATCACGGTGTAGTAGCGGCCTGGCTCATAACCGTGATGACCAAAACCGCCAATGGCGATAATTTTATTCCCTTCTTTAAAAGGGGCATTGTCAGAGGAACGACGACGGGAGAAGGGGTCTTTGGGGCGCATGGGGATGATCTAGGTTGAGGGATGACTTGTTTTGATTTGGATGAGGCTTGTTGCCTTCTTCTTATGGTTTGGCTGGAAGCCTTGAGTTCGTGAAAAAAAAGATATTTTTTTGTTTCAATCGTGCTGGAATTGGGATTCCTGCGCGGTTTGAATTTGGCGACTTCGTGCGCTCATTTGCAGTGCATCTGATGAAGTGAAATTTCACAGAAACGGCATGCGGAGAAGTAGGCGGTGTGTCAGCCTTTGATTGGTCTCTAAAGCGCTTAAACAAGAAGTGTGCTTTTCTGTGTTAGCCGTGATTTATCCATTGATTTAGATAATGAATGGATTGTTAGGCTGATGGTTTGGATGGCCAATTAGGGCGGAGCTAGGCAAGCACGATGATCCCATCTTTTCCTGTGGCGGATATCCGCGGATACGAGCGAAAGTACGATACACGGAACCCTTCATTCTGTGCTTAGCGGGAATGGCGGAATTTCGTTATAAAACAGAGCAAATTTTCTCTTCGCGGCTGTTTTGAAAAGTGCTTGGCTGCAGGTTATAAGTGCTCGGTTTTTTAGTGCCCCTCGGAGGGCGTTTAAAAAAAATCTAAATCTTTTTTTCACGAATCTCCACCAATAAGCCGAAGGCTCTTTGGACCCCCATTTTTCTTTCCTCAATGTCACCCGAATCACATCAACTTCTGAATTTCCTCGCCAGGGAATGTCAGTCAGCCACACTGGATGGCGATAAAGCGAATGCAGACAAGTTCTGGGAGCTTCTAGATAAGCCTTTGCGAAACGCCCTTCAAAAGATGTTTCTCAGAAATAGAGATCCAGAAGATCTAGTCCAAGAGGCCATCAAAGCTATTTACAAAAACATCTGGCTTTTCGACCCTGAAAAAGCTTCATTTCAAACTTGGGCAAAATGCCAAGCTTATTCAGCCATGACCGATTACCTGCGCACGACGGGGGGGTACAGTCGGACGATGGCAGAACACAAAAAACTCATTATTAAAAAACTGCACTTCCATTTTGAGGCTGGCCCCGCAGTTGGGCAAAGTTTGCTAGACTGGGCAAGAGAGCATCAAGAAGTTCTCCCTAGCTTGACGGGACTGAGTGCCAGACAAGTATCCAATGCCCTTGACCGATGGAGTCTGGAAGATGCCGCTGATATCGAAGAAGTTGAGGAGAAAGCTTTTAATGTGCTTCCTTCTCGATTTTCGCGGGAAGATGTAGAGGTGGCTATGAGCCGTCTTGAACCTAGGTCTAGGACTTTTCTGATCCAGAAGTATGTGTCCGGCATGAGCTACGTTGAAATCGCTGAGAAATACAATTTAACCAAAGCAGCATCGGAGAAACCGATGAATGAAGTGTATGCCAGAAGAATCGTGAGTAACGCCTGCAGAGACCTTCGCTATATCCTTGAACGAATGGAACAGAACGGACTGTGAACGAAAACAAAACCACTAACCTCTCGAATGATGAATCTTTCACACACCCTTGACCCGCAAATCGCGCAATTTTTGGCTGAGCTTCCAAGCCGCCTGCAGCTCCTGCAATACATCACAGGACAGGCCAGTCCTGTTCTCTCTGAAATCATCGAAGCCCACATGCAGCGGTCCCCTGGGGTTCGCCAAAATGTTGAGTTTCTGTTGAGGGAACTCGAACCAGAAACTTTCTGTGAAGATACCTATCATAGACTTCGGCGGTTGATTCAACGGAATAAAGACACCGATGCCCCTCTGCACATGCGTCCAGGCTTGGATGATTTGAGTGGCTATTTCGCCGAAATGGCCCCATTGTTCGGGGACGAACTTATCGGAGCTCAAATGCAGGGATCTTCTGAGGTTCGCATGGATGTGGAAGCCTTGCTGGAGTCGGACATGGAATTCGACAAGGCCCTGGAGGAAAGTCTAAAGCGGATGGAGAGCGAGGCTGCTAGCGCCCGAATAGGTAGTTCCGCGCGCGATTTCCACGAGCTAGCCTTGGCGGCAGCCGAAAGAATAGATCCGCCATCCAAACTGGTTCTCGAACCTTCGGAAGGGCTCGGAGGCATTCTCGGATTGTGTTGTGTGGCCTCTGCTTCCGTCGAGGCACCCGCTTATGCGACAACCTTTCGTCTTTCTTTCCGTGGTAAAGAGCAAGCCCAAGGTGTTCCCAATCGCATTAAAGTAAAATGGCCAACGGGAGACCGTCTGTCACGCCCTTTTGAATTCAGGGATGATCGATGGAGATCTGAGGTTGTTCTCCCTGTCGGATGGAATACGGTCAGCACTTGGCTGATGAAGGGTGATGTGTCGTTTGTTGCTGCTTCAGAGTGAGTCTCAAGTTTCGCATGCAGGATCTACACACAATAGCCATTTACAGATTCAACCGTCATGACTTAGACAGGCTGGAAGAGTGCATTGATTTAACAAAGTCTCGATGGCTGGACGACCTTGCCAGTGGTGACTCGGATCGCCAGGCAGCAGCGTGCCGAACTGCGGCACAAGACATCCGCAAAGAACTGGCATTCAACGAAGATGAAGTTTTGCTCGATCCTCTCGTCGCAGACCTTTGTTGGCGCAAAGCAAGTTCATCACCTGACTGGAAGCCGAAACCTCAGAGCCTGCCTCGGTCGCACAACAACAAGCTTTCTCTGGATTTCATTTTCATCAGTCAAGCCGGCGACGGTGATGCTCTTCTTGGAAAGTTGATTTTTGAACGGATTGACGATCAGGCCTGCACAGGCAGTGTTTACCCTGCGTTGGAAATGTATGGCGTACATACCGATGCTGATTGGGATGGTGCTGTGGATGCTGCGATAGACCATGCAATTAAAAACGGCATACATGTCCCTTACTCTTCAGATCTGCGATGGACGGCCGAGATCTCCACCGGAAAAAATGCCGATGGTAAGGGTGAATATCGGGCACTTAAAAGTGGCGACAAACTGCTGGGTAGAAGTGCTGGAGTGACGTTTTTGCTGGGCCTTTCTTATCACTTTGGAAGTCACTCCCCAGATACCCGGCGCGCTTTCCAGAGCATTCTAGCGCTGACGGCTCTGCCTTACAAATATGAAGCAGACACCTCCACTCTCTGTGACCTCGGCGGCCAGGAAGAAAAGAAGGCGGAAGCATTGCAGTTGCTACAACAATCAGACCCTCACATTAGAAGAAACGTTTTGCTTGCCGCTCGTCGCGAACACAAGCTGGACTCCTTGAAGGGATGTAAAGAGCGCCTTGCAGGCAAAGTAACTGAGATCTTTAGACATCTTGAGGACATTCTTCGTGAAGGCCGCAGATTCCCCCAAGCACTCGATTTTGAAACGTATATCCAGCAAAAGCGTAAGGGCTTTGTGGGTCGAGAGTGGATATTCAAAAAAATCATCGACCAACGAAAGACAGGAATACCACGCATTCTCCTGATTTCCGGAGACCCTGGAAGTGGGAAAACCAGTCTTGCAGCCGAGTTGGTGAAACGCGATACGAGCATTGTAGCGCATCACTTCTGCCAGGCCTCAGATGCAGATACGATGACCGCAGGCAACTTTGTGCGCAGCCTTGCAGCCATGCTTGCAGAAAATCTTCCAGATTACAAAGAACGTCTCCAAGAGAATGATGACTTGCTAAATGTTCTCTCAAAAGAAAAAGCAGATAGCCTGCCTGGAACTGCATTTAACAGAGCTATATTGAATCCCCTTCATTCCCTTCGAAGGCCTCGCAAAAACAAACGCAAATGCATCGTCATCGACGCGATAAACGAAGCCGAAGAAGATCTTTTAGACTTACTCAAAGAAGATAGATTATGTCAGCTACCGGACTGGATCGATGTTGTGCTGACATCGACACCCATGTCGCGCCTCCTGAAGAGCCAGTTTAGTGGCATTAAAAGTCTTGATTTGGGGGAGGCCACTGCGGAAAACCGTTTGGATATTCAGGCCTTTTTAGAACAGCGTGTGAGTGAGTCGGAGCAGGGTGAAAAACTGAAGGAGATCCTTCTGGAAAAAAGCTCGGGTAATTTTCTTTATGCAGCTCAAGCACTTAAAGGAATCGAGAATGAAATCTATAGACTCGATCAACTGGAGCAAGATTTGCCACCCGGTCTGAATGGCTTGTATGAGGCCTATTTTGGGAATGCTTTTGGTGCTGGTGAAAGTTCTTTGTATCGACAAATTAATCCGCTGTTGGAACTCTTGTGCTGCGCCCATGAACCCTTAACAAACGCAGAAATTGAAGCTGCTTTGGGTCTGACTAAAATACAACGGGCGAAAATGATAGAGTTCGTATCACAGTTTTTAGGCCACCGCAGCCGCAGTAATGGCGAGGAGACAATCACCATGTATCATCTTTCCATCTCGGATTGGCTGACTTCATCGGATCATTATGGTCATAAGTATTTGATCAGCTCGGCAGAGGGGCAGAAACGCCTGGCGCAGTATTGCCGTGCTGCCATAACAGAAAGCACGAAACGGCTATCATGGTATGTCCGCCGCCATGCCGTGACGCACTTTATTGAAGACCATGACTGGCATAGTGCTGGTGAGCTCCTCTGCGATATTGAGTATTTGAACAGCCGCGCTCAACTGCATGAACTTGCCTTTGTTAGAGCCGACTTTTTTGAACTCAGTAAGGCCTTGTCGGGCATCTCTGAAAAAGAACCCAAATCCCAAGACCTTCTTCTAAAAATTCGATCCTATCAGGCTTTTGTGGCTAACCACATGCAAGCTTTGCAAAAGCACAGTCATCGGACCCATTTCTTTCATCAGCATGTTTATCTGCTTAGCCACCAGTCCGGTAGTCTAGGTGATTGTGAAAATTCTGTTTTTGAAGCTGGACATAGCATCTTGCGCGGCATCACTGAGCCAAAAGCAATACGATACTTCAGATGGATAGCTTCGCGGCTTCACAGTTTTGATTTCGATCAAAATCAATTGCGGCTCCCCCCCACGCTGACTGACCTGACGTTACAGCACAGGCACAATTGGTCTTCTGTAAACCGAGCGGGGTTTTCGTTACGTAACCTAGATGAATCCATGAGTCGCATTGCCATAAGTCAAAGTGGATTCAAGTGTGCTTATTCTTCATTCGTTGCAGATGAACATCATCTTTATACTTCGCGTTTCAGCCAACGCTCAAGGTTCGAGGTTCATGAAAGCTCTGCTCTGACAATTTTCCAAACTGAACCGAACACAATTCGTAATGTGGGCCCGAACGAACTGGGGCGAGGTTCTATTCATGACCTATCCATTAGCGATTGCGGCAGGTATTTGTTTTTCATTTCGCTTGGCGATATGACTCCAGTTAGGTTTGATACGGAGACTTCAAGTAGGACTTCGCTCGTGCCTGGTCTTGCATCACGACTAGCTATGAGTTTCGCAGCCGATCGTGCGGCAGTTCTAGAACAGGATTCAATAAAAATCTGGAGCATCTCGAATCAAACGGTCATTCAAGAGATTGCGTTAGAGTTTAGTCATCCATTTTATACTTTTGCCCTTAGCTCAGATGGCAATCGATTCGTCACATCGGATGATCACAAACTGACTATTTGGGATGTTAATAGGGGGATTGTAATCCACGAAATTTTTGGAAACCGAGGTTGGTTTTGCCATGCCTCTTTGAGTTCTAAAGGGGAACTGCTGGCTTCAGCAGGTGTGGACGGCGTTCTCCGCATTTGGCATTCCCCCATGGGGGAGTTGATTGCTGAACTGCATGGCCACGAAGGAGCGATTCGCTCTGTTTACATGAGTGGCGACGGGACGTTGATTTACTCCTGGGGTATGGATTCAACCATTCGTGTTTGGCGTGTCGAAGATCAAAAGTGCCTGCTGCTTTTGTATTTACCTGGAGTTTGCCGTTTCTCTGCAAGAACTGAAGAGGGGTTAGTTGCCGTCGGTTTTGCGAATGGAGATGTCGATCTTTATAAGATTCAGAATTTAGATGGGGCCTGACGTCTTTAGATCCCCCATCGAGCGCCCGCGATTGCACCCACGAGAATGGGACAATAATGTCCAGGATATGAAAATTTGAATGCGGCATCCAGAGCGGATCCAAAATCTGAACTGCTCTGCACAATCGACACTGCGGCGCGAAGCACCTCTGGAGCATAACCTCCTTTGTTCAACGGACTCGAATCTGGAAGCAGCAGTGAGAACTTTGACTTACCTTTAACTTCCTTGGCCGTCTGACCTATTGCCTCCTGCCAATCCATTCCATTGATCAAATGTCTGCATAGCAAAACAACGGCGGCAGAGGCTTCGCCGGCATCTGGATGCAAATGTGTTAAGCGCGCCTCAGTTCTAGCGAGATCGGCCAATGCATTGGTTGGTAAAAAGGGCATCATAGCCAACACGGAGGCTCTGTGAGCGGGGTTGCAGCCAGCGGTCATCCCACCCGCTTCATTATCGACCATCTCGACTGCCCTATTGTGATTAATGCCCCCCTGAACCAATTCAAAAACTCGATGAACCGTTGGTCCCGCATCGTAGGCTTGCTCTGTCCACTTCTGAAAATAAGTCTCAAAAACAGAGTTTGAATTAAACACCGTGTTTTTTTCAAAGCTCAGCTTGAGGCATTCGGCCATGGTTGTCACACCGCCGCTTAGATCGCCCTGCGTCAGACCTTTCCATAGACCGATTCTTCTTAGCGATTTTGGGTCTGTTATTTCGGTGAGTGTGCTGGATTCCATGTTTTCTTGTTCAGGTGCTTTCAGCCTACGCTTTGGACAGCCGGTTTCAAATTCTCTACTTAATTTTTCACGTTTGATGGGCATGTAGCCGAATCGTTCAGTAACCACCAAACCCCCTTATTGAATTCATTCTTATGAACGACTCCCTTGCTGAAATCGCCTATATTCTCGATCGCTCCGGCTCCATGAGGCCAATGCAGGAGGCCGCAATCACGGCCTTCAATGATTTTGTTTCTTCTCAGCGCGAAGTGCCCGGGCAGGCGCGCCTTACCCTAGTTCAGTTTGATGATCGTTATGAAGTGCCTGTTAGCGTGTGTGATCTTGCCAGTGTTCCTAAATTGACCAGAGCCACTTACACGCCCAGAGGAAGCACGGCGCTGCAGGATGCGATTGGTCGCACCATCCAGGATACCGCGCAGAGGATTGAATCTCTGCCTGAATCTGAGAAGCCGGGCAAAGTGATCTTCGCTATTTTTACAGATGGCCTTGAAAACGCTTCCCGAAAATATACGCACCACCACGTGGGTGACCTCATCAGTCAATACAGGGACAAGCATGGATGGGAGTTCTTATTCCTTGCAGCCAATCAGGATGCCATCGCAAGCGCAGCTTCTCTAAACATGGATTCTCATCTCAGTGGCAACGTCGAGTTTTCCGAAAACGGTGTGAGAAGCACTGGCCATGCATGGTCGAGAAAAGTTCGCTCCATTCGCATGAAAAAGCTCGGAGAGATGGATGCCCAAGCCTTAGAAGACGATGTGAAGTCCATGAATGAAATCGTCAACGAAGAGAAGCAGAAATGATCAACCGCTATCGATAAAGATTTTTTCACACTTGCGGTTCCTTCAACCGAATCATTCGATCAACCCCATCGACGAATACCCTCGGCTTCCACCAACTTCTACCCCAACCCCACAACATCCAATGCCTTCCCACCGTGTCCGTGTTTTTTATCGCTGGCTTGACCTCAAAAATGGCCAAGTCGCAGGTGCATCAAACTGCTCCATGCATGCCCCCTCTCGAAGCGAGTCGGGCATTCTCAGCGAACTGGTTCGCCAGCAGCCGCACCTGCGAGGTTATCGAGTCGTCATCGAAAGCTTTGAATGGTTTTGAGAATGATACCTCTATGGAATTGCACGACCAACACAGCAAACTGTGGAGCGGAGACACGGCTCCCTTTTTTCGGGATCGATCTTTCACTCCTCTAAAACAGTCTGGACCGCATTGTGTGTCCACGGTGCTGGCAATGCTAACGAGAGAGGCACCCGAGATCATTCGCCCCAGGATTAATACTCAAAACCCTGTGACTTGGTCTGACTACCTGCTTGGACATGGCATGAAGCTGGCGTTTTGTCCGACCGATTGCCGACGCTTGGAGCATTATCTGGATGATCTACTAGCCCTCGATGATCTTTTCACTCTAAGCTACTATAGCCCGAGCGATCCGGAAGCCATCTGTGCTGATCCCGATGAAAACGGCTGGATTTGCGGCTCGCACATTGTGCTACTGCATCGCGATCAGATCCTCGATCCTGCAAGCGGCGTGCGCACCGCCGCTCGCGAACACCAGGGCAGGGGACGCTCTACCAAGCGCATCTTCCGCGTTGTTCCTGCAAAGCATCTGCGAGGCTAGTAAAGCTGCCCGAATCCATGTTGGAAGAATCATTCACCGACACTTCTAATTCATACTCCTGTTTACGCCGCAGGAATCGATAAACCAAGTGGTTGATCAGATGGAGTCGGCATGGAGCAGGCCCAAAAGCTTCTTCTTGTCGTGCCAGACATCCCGCAGTGTCTTTTTTCTGACCTCTTGTAGGATGATCAAAACCATAATCGACTTCGACTCAGTAAGCTCCCATGAAGGCATGGGAGAGCATAAGCCTGAATGTCGTCTTATATAATACCCGCAATCCTTCACCAGTAGCTATTACCTTTGCAGCGCTTTCGCGATGCGCTTAATGACGGATTCCTCAATGCCTCGCCGGCGCATTTGGCGGTCGTTCCAGTGCAGCACTAAAGAGCGACCATAATTCTTCATGGGAGCGAATTCGCAGGTGACGACATCCTGCTCGGAAAGTCCGTGCGTGCCCAAGGAAGGGAGAAGTCCCGCGCACGCACCTTGCACGATCAATTCGCGGACTTGCAACAGCGAGTCACATTCTACCACCGGATGAAACTCTCCAGCAGCCGTGGCCATGGCAGCGCGAAATGTCGTATCAAACTGACCGCCTCCGCCATTGGCGGCAAAGGGCAGGGAACGCCATACCGCCGGATCTGCGAGAGCGGATTTCGGTTTGTTCCCCATCAGTTTGCGAGAGGCACACAAAGTGAATGCCATCCGCATCCGCAATGACAGGCTCGACTTGAGCCGCAACTCTTCGGAAATGGCATCCTCGCGGACGATGGCAAAGTCGAGTTGCCCATCCCGAACGCTTGCGACGAGCTCGCTGCTACGCTGTGAGGAGAGTCGCAGTGCGGCGTCGCTGAGAGCACTCCGAATGCCGGCCACACAAGGAACGACGAGCCATTCTAGAATGCTTGCACCAGCCCCGATGGAGAAGGTCATGCGTTGACCTTTCTGCAATTTTTGGAATTCACTCAAATCGTCAAACTGTGCACGGGCCAATACTTTGAGCCGCGCACCGGCTTCGGAGAGCGCCAATGACTTTCCTCGTCGCACCGTGAGTTCAGTGGTGAAGTATTGTTCCAGCTCCCCGATCTGCCTGCTAATGAGGGCTTGACGGGCCAGGTTGCCTGGCGCGGCCTTGGCGATGGAGCCCGCCTCCGCAAAGGCTAAAAAGTTACGTAGACGGTCAAGCGAGAGACCATTCAGGGCAGGGAGTGAATCATTCATGCTTACTATTTAGTTATATATACCTTGTTTTGTCTCATGGTCCATCGCTTTGATTTAGGCAATGATGGTGGTGCTATGAAACACAAACACTACGACCTGATCGGCGATATCCACGGACACCATGACAAACTCACCAATCTTCTCACGAAGCTCGGTTACCGCCCCAATGGCAAAAGCTTTCACCACGCCGAAGGTCGCCAAGTCATCTTCCTCGGTGACTACATTGATCGCGGTCCCAAGATTCGCGAGGTGCTCCACACCGTGCGTGCCATGGTCGAGGCAGGGGATGCCCTCGCCATCATGGGTAACCATGAATTCAACGCCGTGGCTTTTCATACTCCCGACGGCAAAGGTGGGTATCTCAGAGAGCACAGCGAACGAAACGTTCGCAGTCATTCGGCTACTTTGACTGCCTTTGACGGCCGTGCCGCCGAATGGGAGGAATGGATTGAATGGTTCAAGCACCTGCCCATGTACCTTGACCTCGGTGAACTCCGCGCAGTGCATGCTGCCTGGGACGACCGTCATGTTGAGATGCTGGGCGGGACTCCCTTGTTGAATGACGCCTTCCTGTTGGCTGCTGCAACCAAGGGAACGCCTGAATACGCCGCCGTGGAGATCATGTTGAAAGGGCCAGAGATGATGCTTCCCGATGGCCTGTTCTTCCAGGATAAGGACGGCATCCACCGGAACATGATTCGCGTGCGTTGGTGGGCATTGA
The DNA here is from genome assembly GCA_027486585.1 of Verrucomicrobiaceae bacterium. Taxonomy (GTDB): domain Bacteria; phylum Verrucomicrobiota; class Verrucomicrobiia; order Verrucomicrobiales; family Verrucomicrobiaceae; genus Prosthecobacter. The sequence continues at coordinate 47,066 of JAIXOU010000064.1, forward strand.
AAGAGGGCGAAGCCATCGAGACTTTGGCGATGCCGAAACCGATGGCGGCATCGTTTGGTAGGCTGACAGCAGACCAATTGAATGACCTACCCAACTATCCCGCAGATGCAGTGCCGGTCTTCTTAGGACACTACTGGTTGCCCACGCACTGGAAGAGAGCTCCGCTGGCTAAAAACATTGCGAGCCTCGATTTCAGTGGGGCATTCGGAAACAACCCTCTCACGGCCTACCGCTGGAATGGCGAGCGCGAGTTGACGCCTCTGAATTTCGTCAACAGCAGCCTCAACTAAAACAGCCCGATGACTCCAAATCCCCAACTCCTGATTTTCTCCCAGGCCTCCCGTGAGTGCGCCATGCAGATGATGAGTAACGCCGCCTACATTCAGCGCGAACTACCCAAACTGGAACTCCCAGAACCAATCATCACCAAGATCAAGGCAGTGTGCGAATCGCTCATCGACACGAAGCACGATGTCATGACCGAGTTGTTCGAGCTTGCCGATGAAACCCAGACAGATGCTTCTAATGCGCCGAGAAAAGTCCAACGCATCGTTCAATGGCTATCCGAACCCATCGGCGAGATGCATCAACTGGTGACCCGACCTTCAGGTCTCCCTTCAGACGAATTCCCAATTGTTTGCGATCTTTCTTCTAGTGACTGAATCAGCCTCGAATATTCTCAATGCCTTTAATGTCGCGAGCCTAGCAGCGGATCCGGTTCTGGTTCTACGCGTTTCGCAAACTGCGTGATGGGCCTCAAGCTACGTCGGTGATCGCAATGGCTGACAAAAAGAGTGCCGCTGCTCACATAGTAGATCGCGTCCTGTTTGAATCGGGTTCCGACACTGCAGGCCTCCTCGAATTTCAGCGTCGCAGCATAACCCGGTTCAGCGTGCTGGGTGATGGGAGAATATCCAGTGATCGTTCCTACAAGCTTCCCTCCCTTATCCAGTTCTTCGCGAAGAGCTTCATTGGCGGCGTGGTTGTCTTCTGTCGTCCACACCTCGCCCGTGGTGGCGTGGGCTGTGATGATGGCAAATGACTCAGGCAGTTCGGTGAAGGGTAAGCCGAGTTTGAATCGTGTGTCGAAGTAGGCAGGTGTCATCAGAGGGAAAAAATCAGGCCAAAGGGAGGGTTCAAGCATCTACTGCCTCAACGACGGCATCCAGTCTTTCTTCGATCTCGCCCGCCAGCGCATCCAGCAGTTCATGCTGCTCCTCCTGCGTAAGCTTGGCAAGGACCTGATCGAGCAGGGTCGTGGTGGAGCGGATGAACTCACGGGCGTTTTGTTTCATGGGTAGATATTACGATGTTATCTACAGGGGGTGGTACATTTATGGGGTGTGGCTGCGAATATCCCTCTGTTTTTTGCAAGCAGATTCAAATCAAGCGCAACGTGTTAAAGTGCAATGGAGGTCATCAGCCTAGCTTATCACGTTTTACCAGCCTCCATCATCTCCTTCATTTTAAGTTAAGAAGCCAGCGAACAAGGCTTAATGCGTGCGAGCACAGCGCCCATTTCCGCTTCCGTCACTTGACGGTCATAATGGGCTTGGAGATTGAGCCAGACTTCGGCTGGCCATTGGAAATAGCGGGAGAGGCGTAGTGCTGTGTCGGCAGTGATGGAGCGCTTGCCCTTCACGATCTCATTGATGCGGCGAGGTGGAACGCCGATGTCATGGGCGAGGCGGTATTCGGACAGGCCAAGGGGCATGATGAAATCCTCGCGGAGAACCTCACCTGGATGAATGGGGACGTGTTTTTTCATGGCGTGGGTGGGTTAATGGTAGTCTACGATTTCGACATCATGAGGGCCGTCTGATTCCCAGCGAAAACAGATGCGCCATTGATCGTTGATGCGGATGGAGTGCTGGCCTTTGCGCTTGCCCTTGAGGGTCTCCAGTCGATTGCCGGGAGGAACGCGAAGCTGAATCAATTCCGTGACAGCATGAAGCTGAGCGAGTTTGCGCAGGGCGGTGCGCTGGATGTCTGGCGGGAAGGCGCGGACTTTCTCCAGCCGAAACAAGCGGTCGGTGTCGTCGCAGGCAAATGAGCGAATCATGCATTGAAGTAAGTTAATAGTAACGCGAAGCGTTAAGGGTGGCAAGGGTAAAGCGCTGGCGTCGTAATCCTTATTTCAGGCGCATCAGCTTTCCATCTCCTGCTCCGATGAGTATTCCGGCGGCGAATTCGACCAGCGGGTTTTCAATCGCTGCTTTTGTGGCGTGTCTGCCGAATAGTTCACGCTCCTGGCTCATCGTCTTCGGGCGGCTTTTGAGAGTTTCGAGGAACTTTGAAAAAACTGGAGAGATGGTGAGCGTCTGTCCGAATAACAAAAGAACCTTTGTCTTGGTGACATTTTCCAAGTCGAACCGGTTGTATAACTCACACCTACCATCAAACATGCTCATCGACATCATCACTCCCATTATGCTCACCTTGTCACCCTCTTTACAGGAGGTGCTACCGATATCTTATGACTGGAAAACCCAGAAATCGATCATCCAACTAGCCGATGGTTCCTTCCGCCCCAATGACACCGGAACAACGCGCGGGACTCAATCTTTTGTTGGATTTCCTTCTCAACTCGCAATCGACGACGCCAACTCGGATTAATTGATCTAAATGAGACCGAGCAGGTGAAGGCCTTCGGGCCTTCACTTTTTCTTTTTTTTAATTCTATGATTTTAATCCTCAGCTGGAGTGGCGATGAGACAACCGACATCATCGTCGATGCGCTTCATCCTGTGCCGGTGTTTCGCTGGAATCTTGATTTGTGGGATCAATATGAAGCTCGTATTAGCCATGAAGGTTTCCGCATCAAAGATCCTGCGGGCAGGGTAGCGGATGAGAGCAACGTGATGGCAGTGTACCTGCGCAAGTTGTTCTTCAATCCTTGCCGCATTGATGTGCCTGCTGCTGGCAACGCGGAAGCCTGGAAGCGCGCCGAGCTGGAAGCCATCTGGCTGGGCATGAGAGATCTGGCTCAGGAGCAAGGCAAATTGGCCTTGGTGCATCCTGCGAGCACCGGCAGATGGGGAAAGATTCGGCAGATGAGAGTCGCTCAAGAGTTTTTCCGAGTGCCAGACTGGTGGGTGATTGCCGGCGGCCGAATGGATGATGTACCCTCGCCCGTGGTGGCCAAGACTTTTACCGGCACTAACATTGGCGGTGGGATCATGCCTGTTCAAGAAGTACACCCATCCAAGCTTTCCACCGATTACCCTTGGTTTTTGCAGCGTAAAATGACCCCGGCGAGTCATGACGTGACCGTGGCCTGGGTAAATGGAGAGCTATTTGCTTATCAAGTCGATCGAAGCCTTTTCGAAGGTGAGGACGTTCGAATTCCATCCACAACATGGGAGCCTTTAAGGCTGACACAAGGAGAAACCGAAAACATAACGGAGTTCATGAAGCGAACTGGATATAGCTTTGGCAGACTTGATTTTCTAAAGGTAGATGGTGAACTCTGGTTTCTGGAAGTGAACCCGAACGGACAGTTTGCTTGGCTGGATTTGGACCGGAAGAGCGGCCTAATACATTCCGTTGCAGAAGCCATCAAGCGCGTCTGGGAGAAAAATCGTTTACTCCATACTGCATCGCAACAAGATCACGGAGCATCCTGAGTAGAATCTGAGAGAAGACGCCGAATCTTGTGTTTGATACGCTGAAGTTCCGGCAACTCTCCTGCTTCTGTCAGAGCTTTGGGAAGCATACGGGTAAGCTCTTCATCCATCTGGAACAAATCCGTTTGCAGGCTCTCATTTGAGGCCTCAGCGGTTTTTGAAGAATGGCTGTCTAGGTTTTCCATTCAGATTTGTATTCGGGGCGGCAGGCCAACTCTCGGAGGATATTCATCACACGATAAACGGTGTTGTCAATGACACCACGCTTGACGCAAAGCTCTGCGGCTGCCTGCTCAGCAGGCATGCTCTTGAGCTTCACCAATTCAAAAATCGTAAATTGTCTGGGCGAGACCCGGAGACGGACATCTTCTAGAAGTGAATGCAGCAAAGCCAAGCGGTAGGATTCGGTTTCATCCTCATGAGCAGCGCTTGTCGTTTCTTGCACATGACGGTCCACTAAATTAGCCATTTCTGCGTGTGGGACCATGCGTTTCTCTTTGCGAAGATGATCCACGATACGTGCGTTGCACATGGTTTTTAAGAAACCACGCAATTTGCCTTTCGAAGGGTCGTAGCGATGCTGGGCTTTGGTGCAAAAGTCTGAAACTACGGATGCAACAGCATCCTCAATCACTTCCCCCGCAGGCTCTTCACCCCCGGTATGAAACCGGTAGCTGTTCGAGCACATTGTGCGAAGAGCGGGATAATAAATTTCGAGAAATTTTTCCCATGAAAGCTGCCAGCTTGAACCACTGTCGGGATTTCGTAGTTCGGAAAGCAGGCTGTGCGGGGTGTCCGGCAACTTGGGGTGCATGAGAGTCAGTTGTCGCTCACCGTATGGTTTATTTGACCGCAGAAAAAATCGCGCCCAGTAAGTCGCGAAAGGTCATCGGAAGGCTGTATGGCATCTTGGGCATCTGCCTATATTCGTGCGAGCAATCAACATCTCTCCACAAAAGTGATATGGAACATCACTTCGGAAACATTTGGATGGTAAGGCGTTGTTACTGGATCATCCTCTATTCGCTGATTTCCTTCTTTTCTCACAAGAAAACTAAGGGTTACCCTTTTCATGAAGCTTTACCAAGGCTTCTTTGATGAGTGGCAGCGCTTTTTCATGACCTTGTTCGGCGGCACGGCGTAGCCAAGGGAGCGCGGCGCTAGGCGAAAATTCCATGAACTTGCCTGTCAGGTAAGCATTGCCGATCCAAAGCTCGGCGTCCATGTTCCGCAAATCGCCAGCGCGGCGATTGGTCTCTAAAGCTCGAAGAATGCGGTCTTCCTTTAATGCAGGGTTACTGGATTGGATTTCAAAAGAAACGAGGCTGCCGGTTTCTTGCCTGGTGATGATTGCCTCATCAAACTCGTATAGGGGATCGATTTGAGCTTCCTCGCTCATCTTTTGCGCCATGATGAAGTTAGCTGCCCTCCAATGACTTTTTCCACGCTCATCTGCCCAAATGGCATTCAAGCTTTGCGCCGGCGAATAAGTTGGGGAAGCCAATTTATCTCTCCATAACGCGGAGGTTTTATCATTAACTGGCAAACCGTCACCTGTTTCGGTGATAATCGACAAGAGATGAATGGCCTCCTCACGCCCTTTTTCGGCAGCTCGGCGAAGCAAATCAATAGCATGACTGAGGTCCTCCGTGCGTGGTGTCGCCGTGTAGGCACAAAAACCGAGAACGGCATGCGCCGGGAAGAAATCTTGGTCGGATGATAGCTTGAAATAGCGTAAAGCCATGGCCTCGTCCTTCTTCACACCGATTCCCCAAAAGTAACTGCAACCAAGGTTGTATTGCGCTGAGGCATCTCCTTGTTCAGCTGCTTTTTCAAACCAAGGAACAGCTGCTTCTAGATTAAAATTCTCACCATTAAGAAGGTGGATGAAACCTCGCATGTTCTGTGCTTTAGCATGTCCACCCTTGGCAGCTTTGTCAAACAATCGTGACACAAGAACCAGATCAAGGGGTAGATCTGTTCTGTCGTATTCGATCATTGCGGTCCTAAAGAGCTCGTCTAGATCGCCAACATTCTCCTTCACATGGTTGGTGGCTGTGTGGGGTTCATGCTGTGACTTTGAAAAGTAAACACCAAAGACAACAGCTGCGGCCAAAACAAGTGCGGCAAGTAAACCTTCTTTTCCTAGCCTTATTTTGGTTGGATAACTTGCTGTTAAGCCTGCGTGACCAAGAGCGATTCGCATCGCTGAAAAATCGAGAAAGCGCTCCGAGGGAGTCTCATGGGTTGCTCTATACACAACCTGCTGCATCGCCAACCATCGTTTGCGCTGCGTCTTAGAAAGAGACTTTTCGCCTCCGGGTGGCCATCGATAAACAGCACGTCCCATCTTGTCCGGAGCATTCCCTGTCATCAGTGTGAAAAGGGTGGCTCCGGCGCCATATTGGTCTGGATGACCCCCACTTTCCAAATACCAACTTGGAGCTGCAAATCCGGGTGTTCCGCGCCAGCTTGGCTTTGGCAAATCTTCTCCCAGCAAGCTTAAATCAGCAATCACAGGAATGTCTTGGATGAATAAAATATTTTCCGGCTTCAGATCCCGGTGCATCAAGCCAAGGTCGGAGAGTTCTTGAAGACCTTGTAAGATAGAATCCATCACTGCGACTATTTCGTCTTCAGTAAACCAAGTTCCATTTGCTTTGCGTTGCTCCATCACATGCCAAAGCGATGCTGGTTTCCATTCGTCGCTATCTGGTTCTGCAGTTCCGATTCCATCTGCAAGCGGCATGATATAAAAAAGGCCGTCTTCAGTCCTGTTAACATGTTCTATCCTCATTAGCCATCGAGAAGCATGTTTCAGCATGGCTCTTTGATATCTCAATAGCGCGTGAAGCTCGCGATCAAGTTTATCTCGGTGGTTCGAAGGTACCCATTTGAAAGCTTTCCAAAGGCCCGGGGTGAGAACAGGTTCACACAGCCACACTTCACCAAAACCGCCTGAACCGATTATGCGCCGCAATAAATATCCGTCGATGATTTGGTCTTGTAGCATAAAGGCGCAGATTGAAGGTTCCGATCTAAGGACGTTAAATAGTGCAATCAGCACACATGGGATAATCCGTTGTTTTAACCAAACAAACTCATCTGCCTCTTGTCAATATCGCTGCGTGCCATCTTCCGGGTCTTCGTGGGAACGCTGGTTACCATGGGGATTTTTTTGGCTCTCGCGATGACATTATCGGGGAGGTCGGAGGGTCTTGGCTGCTAGGACATGGTTTTTGAGAGAGGCCGGATCGAGTTGGGCCTAAATTGGCAAATGGCTGTTCATGGTATGGAATTTAAGCAAAGGAAGAAAATGCAGAGCATGGCTCCACAAAGGCCCAGCAAGAGGATGAGACAGCCGCGTGTGGTGCGATTGTAAATGCGGTTATAGAGCGCGCGCTTGGGATCAGTGAGCCAGCCCCAGCCGCGAGGAGCTTTTAATCCGAGGGAATGGCGAACGAACCGCTTTGCGGAGGTGCGGGCCGCGATGCGTTTTTTGAGCGAGGGGATGCGCAGACCAAATTTCATCCGCTCAATGAGCCGAATCCACGCTCATAGTCAAAGCCCCTTTGGTTGTTCGTTTATATGGAAAGGGAATTAGCGTGAACGCGATCCATGCAGGTAGCACTGACTCGAACCTGGAGTCCAGGTTGGTGACTCAGGTGGTATTGGAGCGAGAACTTACAAAGTCGAAGAAAGCCAAGATGGAACATTCGAGGTATAAGATCAAGAGTCGGAGGAGATTTGGGTTCGACCGACTTGATGGGACTAGGTGTGAACTCCAAATTTCAACTGGTCAGCCCCAGCGTTGTGTCAGACTTCGATCTTTAGCTTTGGCTGACAGCGTTTGGCACAGATGAGTTGAACATCCTGGGCATCTGTTGCTTCAAGGGCACCGCGCATCCGATTGACGGCAAGTTCGGGACTGTTGCAGTCTTCGCTCAGATGTCCGAGCACCACAGTTTTGAGCCCAGGGTGAGCGATTTCGCCGACCAATTCGGCAGCCTGGTCATTGGACAGATGGCCGTAATGTGAGGCAATTCGCTGTTTGGTGGTCCAAGGGCGCTTGGTGTCAGCCTCGAGTAGCTGCGGGTCATAATTGGCTTCGACAAACAACGCGGTGGACCCACGCAGTCTGTCTCTGATTGACTCCGTTATGGTGCCCAAGTCCGTAAGGATGCCAAGCCGGGCTTCGGCTGATGTTAGCACGTAGCCCACGGGATCAACCGCATCATGAGTCACGGGAAAATTCTCGATTTGAAGGTCACGATACTCGATGATCGAGCCAGTCTGAATTAGGTTCCATGCAGGCGGTGTCCTGAAGTGGAGATTCCTCAACAGATATTCCTGTGTAGGACCAGTACAAAACAAAGGCAGTGCCCCGAATCGACTGAGACCTTCAAGTCCTCTGATATGATCCTGATGCTCGTGAGTGAGAAGGATGCCGTCGAGGTCGTCCAACTTGAGACCAAGGAGGTCAAGACCTTTAACGGTCTGTCTCGCACTTAGACCAACGTCCACCAACGAAGTGGTGCTGTCTGTGGTAACGACGGCACAGTTCCCCGAACTGCCAGTTCCAAGAATGGCTAATTGCATCTGCCGGATCTTTGTGAAGCGATGGTTAAAGGCACAATGATGTTCTGTTTACGGGTCGCCAAGTCCAAGCAATTTTTGATACAGCGCCTCCAAGCACCGCCTAACTTTTAAAGCACCGTTGCTGAGTTGTAATGAGACCTCATCCATATAGATCTGTTTGTTCAGTTCAATCATCATGCTTGTGTAGGCGAATCCTGCCTCAGGGGTGATGGAGTTGCTAAACGGTTCATTGATTCCAACGCTGAATCCACACTGTTCAAAGTGGTCGATCACCATGGCTAGCATGGGCTTGGCGGGAGTGCTCCAGTCAGAATTAAATCCTATGCATATGTCTACAGGATGAACATCGCTGGGGAAGGAGTGACAGTCGATTAGCAGTGCCCCTGGTCTAAGTTGATCCACCAACTGCTTTCGATAGTCTTTCCACTGGGCTAGTCCGGACTCGATGAACTCCGATGAGAGATTTCTGCGCGCGCCAGAATGGGATAGTGTATAAAATCGTCCTCTGCCAACTGACTCCATGGGATCTGTTTCCAGTCTTTCCAAATCGCAGTCGAATCGCGAGACTTTTCCAACAACGGATGCAACGCGCGGATGCTTCCAGTCGAAGATTTCATCGGTGAACCAATCTGTCCAATGATCCGCATCTTTGGAAACTAGGGCCGCATTATCCCAAAGCTTCAAATCAAAGTTCCGAGTGGCATGGGGGATCGCCAGGATGATTTTTTCAAAGTAGCCATTCATATTTTGCATCATTTCTTGTTATTATTTATCGATAAGACAGCACGTGATGGCTGCTAATTTTTCAGATAGTAGCATGTCACATGGAACAGCACCCATATCGCACTCGACCAAACAGCAACTGGCCAAAAGTAGGGAAGCTGAAAAACAACGTCCGTAATGAAATCGTTGATCTTCTCGCACACCACCCAGGCCACAATAAACAAGAACATAAAGACGGCTATCCAGAAGACGCAGAAGGCAAGAACCTCTGAACCCATTATAGACCATAGTGACAAGATGACGAAGATTCCATAGAGAGGGGACCATCCGCCGTTTCTTCGAGAGGCTGCATTCTGGTACTCAGTAGTGAACCAACTATTGCCATTTTTATAGTCGTTCCTGACTGCAATATCCTTCATGATCTGCAGGTTTTTGGAATCCTCTGCGCTTATCATTGGTTTTTCGATCACAAAAATCGTCTTTCGTTCTTCTTCATTCATAGCGGTATTAGCAGCGCAATTTTTCGAACCAGTTCTCCATGTCGTGCATCATTTCCTATTGGAGTTCTTTTTGATGGCATCATATTGTCGAGCGACTTCTGCCTTCGTCACCTCTCGTGTATTCTTGGCCAAAGCTTCTAGGACGCGTTTATTCCGTTCTATATGGGCCTCGCTAAGTTGGAAATTGGAGCGACCAAGACCTAGGCCTTCCTTGTTGAGTTGATGTCGCCCAGAGCACAGAATCTTCTCTGCCATCCCACTCCACCAAGACACATAAGTATTTCGGTGTGGATGATCCTTTCCTGAATGCATGGAATCTAGGATCTCCTTCATGAAATCCCTCTGATCACCTTCGTCCTGCTTCGATAAAATCTGGGAGTATAGATGAGCATACTGTTCATGTCGGTTTGTCAGCGATTCGATTCCCTGCGTGATTAAAAGTCGATAGGCGGTGATTTTGGCTAGGCAAGGAAGGCATTCTCGATGACTGCGCGCCACCTGGTCGATCAAGTCTAGCCATGACTCCAATTCACTAGGAAACAATTGTCTTAAAACGGGCACCAACTGATTGAAATCATTCATGCCGGAGTGACCCGCGCGAAAAGCATGTGGCACATGCTCATCGCGCTGGTTGGTGATCAAACGGCGTATCCATTCGCGATCTACGGAGTCGGAGTTTTGAGTTTGCATTGTCTTATGGATGTTAGGATTGTTGTCGTTGTTAGGTCAGTATTGGTCTGGGCAAGCTTAGTTTAGGAAAAAGAAGGCCTGTTTGCCTGTCGCCCTAGCTCTGCGTGTTGCATCTTGCATGCCGTTGGCGATGCGATGGCTATTTGAATAATCTCGCATGCCCCATGCAGAGACCCTAGGTTTGATCTTTGTCAGCCTAACCAGCAAAGCTTGGATTTTCAGTTGGATGAAATTGGAATCGGAGAGATGGCGGTTGCCAATAATATCCAGAGTGCGGGTGGAGAATATGGTGGTAGTTCGGGGTAGGTGTCGCATCTGATGCTATTGTAATTCAGAGCACTGGAGGTGCAACCCCACTGCGGTATTCTGTCACACCTGCATCACTCCAGTCACAACAAAAAGGATACCACAGAATCATCCTAGGCCAGCACATCAAGCTGGCAGCCCAACGCGCAGCTCAGATCAAAAAGTGAATGTAGATATGGGTTTTGGCGACCAACCTGACCTAGGCGTGAAATCACTGTGCGCTCCACACCTGATTCACGAGCAAGCTCGGAAAAGCTCCGACCTGAATCGGTGATGCGATCAGCAAGTGCTGAGCAAAGACTGGCAGCAATGTTCTTGGCTTCCTGTGCTGAGGTTGCATCGAAGGCCGAACGATCTTTCATAAGGCAAGATCTCCAGACACAGCGCTTTCCTGTTGGCGTTTTGAATTTGAGTTGGATCGCCTCGCGAACCACACGTGCAAAGTTCAGTTGCAGGCCACAGCATAGCCGAATCGCGTACTTACAGTGGATGCCTCGAACTTCATCAATCAGCATCTTTAAGGAGTGCAAGTCGACCTCGGACGCCCGCGCCCATTGAGCTAGGCTCATTTCAGAGCCACGGTGTTCCTGAATAAGGATGGTCCAAAAGGCATCTCGGAAGGAATGTTCAATTTCTTGATTCATCAAATTCAATCTGCATCCTTTAGCCGATGGAATAGAGTTGTGCAACCCAAGCTCGGTATCCTGCCACATCGACTTTGCTTCAAGATCCCGAACGTCGTGGGATTCAATTCAGAGGCAACACTTAGACTGCACTCGAAAGCAGGAGATTCAGATTCAGTATCTTAGCAGATGCGTATAGTAACGGTCCTTCTTTGATAGCTTGGGTTATGAGCTATAATTCAAACTCATAAAAGTGCAAAAACTCTGAGATTTAACCTCAGAATGACAATTCGCTAGAGATTACACACTAAGCTCACACCTTTGGAGGCAGCCGAGGGTCTCAATAGATTCACAAGTTGAGTATTAGCTGGAGACGAAATATAGCCTCGCTCTGTATCACCTACAATCATCCCAGCATTTAGGCCATAGCGCCAAATAACAAGGCCTGACAAAAAGCAAATTAAAGAATCAAGCTGATCCTGCTCCTGTTTGCTTGGCTTTCTGTTCAAAGCAGCCATATTTTTGCACCATTTATCCCAATCAGCAAGACCAGCTTCCTCGAGATAAATCGCGATTCCTTCACATAATTTTTTCCAGTCAGACTGCTCAAATGTCTTTCTAGAGGGGTTATATCTAGCAACGATTCCTCGCTCAAGAAATTCAGGAAACAAACCAAGAATAGCGAGGCAGGGATACGTCTCAACGCAAGCACGTCCCATCTTCATCGTAAATGCACTGACGGGATTCAAGCTCACATCGATAAGCTCCAAGAATTCCCATATGGGTGCATTTTCACCAAATAACATTCCTCCATCCTTTTTCCTGCCTGCACGCTGGATACCGCCTTTTAGTTTGCCTACTAGGCTGCCGATTAAGCTCTCAACAGGACGGCTACCAAAATCGTTTGGCACAATGATTGGCTGATCAATCATGAGGAGCAACGCTTTTTCTGATGCGTGAATATTAATGGCCGTAGCTGCTTCAAAAAAATTCACTGATTCTGGGCCAAACAGTGGCCGGATTCCGAGAGGTCCGATTTCTGCGAGGCAAAGGCCGCCTTTGTTTCGGCCTGACCAAGCAGAGTCAAAACCACCAATGCAGAAAGGAGTGGGTGAATAAATATTTTTAAGAGTCATGCAAGCCAATGTGCGGACGTTGGTAGCGAATTAAATTTGATGATCTAGCACAATTTTAAACAACCACACTCAGCTCACTTCCGTTCGATGAGTCGAATCAACCGAGCGTGCAAACCAAGGCTGTTCATGAACGCAATCTCGTCGCGCTGGCCTGAGCTGAGCGGTTCCTCCGGCTTTTTGACCTCCACAAAACGCCCCATGTAAGTTTTCTGGATCTTGGAATCACGAGCGAAAAGAAAAAGATCGGGGACACCGAAGACCTCTGGATCGCTGTGGCGGTCCACCAGCTTTTGCAGACGTTCTTGGCCGCAGATGGTCCAAAGAGCCTGCCAAGTGGCTAAGGCAGGTAGGGAGTTCAGGTAGGCTGGATTGCCCTGACCGGCGCGCAGGGCTTCTCGTGCCTGCTCCAGGAGCGACTCCGTCTTTTGCAAAGGCCAAGCCGAACAATCATGACCAAGAGCATAGGCCAAAGCCCGCCAAAGATGGGGCCCCAATCGAGCCCCACTAAAGCCGGCATTTGGATGTCGTCTCTTGCGCCAGCGGATGAGGACGATGTCCTCGGGAATGGCATACTGGTCGCTGTCGGGATCCAGCAGGTATTTAACACGTTTTCCCTCATTCTTACGGCCGTAAACGAGGTGGCTGATTCGCAGCGAGGGTTTGGTATCTTGGGCCATGGTGGAAGATTGTTATGAAAGGGTGAAGACTGAATGTGTAAATTTAGATGTCTCTCTAATTATCATTTTTGACCTGGTATATCGTCACTCGCCTGAATGTCGACGGGGTAGGGGAACGAGAGGCTCTGGATGTCGGCACGCAGCTTTTCCGCTGCGGCATGGGACAAGGGCGATCGTGACCCGAAATGAAATGTATCTGGGTTTGGAATGAAGGAGCAGTTTGATGTGCTGATACCCGCATTCAGAAGCAGCTTCATCCCGTGATACCTGATGTCATCGAATCTTCGCCTTCGCTCCAAGATGGCTCTGAGGCGATCTAGTTCCGAATTCTCATCTTGGTCGCAGTCTTCGGAAGCAGCTGCTCCTTGTTTGTCTTTTTGAATCCGCTTAGCAGACTTTCTCCGCCTTTTGGGTTGCACAGGCCAGTCTGATGCAGACTGGCGGTCATAGAGCCGATGGTGATGAAAAAGCTGATTGATAGCGCCTGCGATGCGGCCTGCAGGATAACAGACATGCTCCTCTGGATCTTCCTTATCTGGCCAGGATTTACGACCCGCAACCCGCCTTGAATAGGCATAGGCCGCGTGCACACTTTCGTGGGTGATGTAATCCATCTTCAGATTGCCCAGAACGAATCCTGCGACGCAAAAATAAACCGGGTCAATTTGCCAAACTGGTGGACGCCGAGGGGTGCCCTTTGGCGGATGAAAAGTGACAATGCTTGTGAGACCAGTCACAACGGCTCGCACCGTATCATCCGGGGGCTTGCGATGTCCCAAACCCAGCCGCCAAAAGCGCTGAAGAGCGGCCAAATCATGAAAGACTAGAATCTTGGCTTTAAGCCTGGAATGGTCGGATACTGTGACATCGCCTGAAAAGACGATGCCTTCTGAGCCTGATAGTGTGGACCAATCATCGGGCAAGGGAGGGGTGGCAAAGCGGATTTGCATCTGGAAGTCTGTGTTAAGGATGGAGAAGGGTGGCGGCAGGAAGGGCCGCATAAGGATAAATATAAACAGGCGCGCCCGTACACGCCCGAGAGGCCAAGTTGCTGGGGAGGTGTCTTCACACCTGTCGACTACGGGACGGAATCGGTTCCTTCAACTTTGGCGGCGGCTTTTGCTGTGTAGATGTCTTTGTTGGAGATCATGGTCTGATGCTGATATGGTTTTGCTGGGGCTGAGGAATAAGTGTTTTGTGCATCCTGCAAAGATAGACTGCCGAGCAAAGGGTCAGCGCCCTCACCTAGCGTGGGAGAGCGCTGCCGAGTTCCTAGAATCTATGTTTCTAAGATGCTGGTTTTCAGTGATGTGGGATTTATTCTGGAAGGGCGTATTCACACTTTCGGCTCTTTGCCTCCATGCTCTGCTTCTCTGCTCTCATTCTCCCTCTTAACGGCGATATAAGAGTAATTGCGCTAGGCCGGTCGGTCATGTCCGATGGAGGCTCGCAGTCTGAACATGGAATCTTGTATTCGGTGACTAGGACTTACGCCAAGCCTGATATCGGTGGCACGGAGGTTGGTAGTTTTAGCGCCGTTGGGGCGTAGCAGCGTGGACGGCATACAACTGCCGCAGCTACGCAGTGAGCATGGCCTGGACGGCCTTTTGTGCAGTGGGCATTTTACCAAAGCGGCCTATAGAATAGTGAAGAGTGACCTCGATATTCCCGGATCAATGTCCATAAAATTGAGCTGCAAGAAATCATTAATTACACTTCCAAATAAACGGCGCAAGGTCTTGACTCTCTGAATCTTTACAGCATATCGATGCAGAATTAACTTAATGTAGTTTTTAAGAAATCTATTTCCGTGATCTTCTTGCTCACTATGCATTGATGACAATCAAACACCAACCGCTACTCGACCTCACCGCCAGATATTTTGACTTGTTGATCTACTCTGGCATTCTAACAACGCACCGTGAGGTGGGGGCGGTATGGGGCGCACAGCCATCTGGGCACTTGCTTGGATCACCACATTTCTCGATCATGAAGTTGAGGCTAAATTTTTTTGCTGAACTCGGTGAATTCATCTCGACAGATCCGTCCTTAATCCTCTTGCAATGCAAACGCATGCCAAGGTAACCAAAAATCTTTCCTGCCAAATTATCGGGAAAAGATGGGGCCTTAGCCAACTCACAGAAAAGAGGAAGAGCCAGCTCGGGAGTGGCAAGTCGGGCCAATTTCGGATTTCTAGCATCACCGGAAGACAACATCACCACCAACTTGGCCTGCGCCCTGCTAAACGCCACATTGATTAATCGGTAGCCCTCATCGCAGCAGAGGAAGCTGCCACAGCCATCGACGGGGTCGAATATGATGATCTTCTTCTCTGATCCCTGCGCACGATGGACAGTGCTCACCGGCACGATGCACTGCGCCTCTTTCAGCAGTTTGCGGATCAGACGGCGTTGGGCCCGAAACGGAGTCAGCACCTGAATATCTTCTTTCGTTAGGCCGGATTGAAGGAACGATGCTACCATGTCCCGCGCATATTCCGCAGATTCATGCCGGACGAATCCATCCCATGCCGCGGTGTAGTAGCCATCAGACTGGATGGGGATCACGGTAACCCGTTCCTCCTCGCTGCAAACATCACGATCCTCTTTCCACTTGTCATTTGCACACTCCTTCGGGCAAACGACGAGCTTTCCATCATAAAAGGTATCACTTACAACCTTACAAATGGGTGCCGCCATTCGGGACTGTTCGTTGAGAAATTTGGTTGCGTCTGGCGGTGCTTGTTTGCGGATTTCGAAAGGCGACAGACTCATCCAGCGCTTTGCGATCAAGTGATCAGATTGGCAGATCGGCGACAATTGGCGTTCGTCACCTGCGAAAAGGACGCGTTTGGCAAACGGAAGAAGCGCAAGAGCATGCGCCATTGATACCTGACTCGCCTCATCAATGATGAGATAGTCGAAACGAGGAACCTCACGGAGCACCGAATTATCGAATGCGGCCCGTGTCGTGGTCATCGCCGCCAAACGGGCGTTTTTGAGAATCACAAGGTTCTGTTGTCGTAGGCGATCTCTCAGATCATCATCTTTTTCTTTCCAAGCGGCCATTTCGAGAACCCTACCTTGTTCAGGGCGCTTTCGTTGGTGTTCCATCAATTCATGGATCAGAACGTCATCACGCTTCGGTAAAAGATGCTGCCTGTCCTCGTAGTGCAGCGCGAGGAACTGGGAGCCAATCCGTTTACATGCCTGTCTCTCTGCACTTATCTTGTCTTTTACTAGGCTTGCCAGAGCCTTGTCAATGGCAACCAGCGCCTGATCTGTCGCGGAATTGGTCGTGGAAACCAGAAGGATTCTGCACTCTGGACTCTGATGTAGCATGCAGGCAACGAGTGCACCTAGCGTGGTCGTCTTGCCCGTGCCTGGTGGGCCCCAGAGAAAAGCAATCGGCCAGCCTGGAAGGTTTTCCGCCTTCTTTTGCCCCTCACGTAGCCACGGGAAGACGCTGAGTGAAGCAGAGGTGCCATCAGGGGTTGTTGCTTTTAACGCGTGCGACAACCAGTCATTGATTCGGTCAGTCCAAACAGGGTCAGACCATACCATCTTTAACGCCTCGAGAAATCGTGGTGGATAAAGTAAAATCTTGCCATGCAAGGCCGGGGGAGGGCCGGATAAATCTGCCAAAACCACGCAATCGTCCTCAACATCGACCACTAGAACCTTGGCGCTTCCCTTGTCAGGTTCTGGCCACCAAGCTTGAGATCCTTCAAAAGTCTCGTCGAGTGGCGGTGTTTTGGCGTTCAGCTTCTTCAACCCAACTGTCAACCATCGCCCGTCCTTCTTCACGGAGACCACCTCAAACGCATAGAAGTCTGGTTGCGCATCCAGTTCGAATTGAATGGCCTGAATCACTTCCGAAGAAGATATTGGAAGGCTGATTGGCATTTTCATGATAATAAAGGACTTAAAGTATTCGCGTCGGCAGAGAATTTTCCAACTGTAAATTCTGACTGCCATGAAATGGCTTTTAATGGGGGCCGATGGAGTTTGGTCGGACGTGTAGATAGAAAAGCAGACGTCTGTTCATGGCGTGGAATTTAGGCACAGTAAGAGACGGCAGAACATGGCTCCACAGAGGCCCAGCAAGAGGATGAGACAGCCGCGTGTGGTGCGGTTGTAAATGCGGTTCTTGAGCGCCTGCTTTGGATCGGTGAGCCTGCCCCAGCCGTGAGGAACTTTCAATCCGAGGTAATGGCGAACGAACCGCTTTGCGGACGTGCGGGCAGCGATGCGTTTCTTGAGTGATGGAATACGCAGACCAAATTTCATGCATTCAGTGAGTTGAAACTCCCGCGCGTAGTCAAAGTATGTTTGGTTGTTCAGGTGATCGAGACGATCGAGTCTAGTTAGTTAACAGTCTTGAATGGATTTTCAGCCATCGAACCGAGAGCTCACATGAGAAGCTTGATGGGTTCCACATTGAGACTCTACAAATCATTGCATTGTGTGAAATGATTTGTGCAGTCGTGAGCGCTGCAAAATTACGAGGGCTTTACAGTGTCTAGATTTGGCACTTAGGATTGTTTAAGTTGTCGCATGAACAACTCATCTAACGACCTCTCCACTCAAGAAACTCTTTACAGTCCAATCCGTGCAGATTTGGCGATTAAAGCCGCCTACATTGTCGCCACAGAACGTGCTGGTGATTCAGGTGTCGTTCATGACGAAAACAAATGGTGCGCAGCACAAAACGTCAGGCAATCTTATTCTCAGGAAGAATTGGACCGTTGCATTAATCTGGTTCGGAACGGCACCTTGCAAATTGAACAGGTCATTTTTAATCATGAACCTGTCACCATTCAAATCGCCCGAAATGACTGCTCCCCCTTTAAGAGTGGCACAATTAGCATGCCGTGCTGGATCACCGAGGAAAACATTTGTAAAATCGAGTCTGTCGGAGGGCCTTTTATTCTTGCCATGGAGACCGTGGACCACGGAGATTCAAGCAACAACATTGACGAGATTTACAAGTGCAACCTGCCTCTAGAAACCTATCCTTTAACGGGTTCTGATTCATTCGATGAGATGGGGTATTACCAGAGAATCAAGGTCTTCACCTCCATCGATGCCCCCGATGATTATTCGGATGCGTTTTTGAAGTATCTTCACTGCACCGATCATTTTCTGATGTTTAAAGAGGTTCGAGTTCGTTCCATCGTTTCACTTCACGCTGCAGCAAGACTGGGAGACTTTTCCGAAGTCCCAGCAGAAGCCATGGCTTCCTATCTTGATTGGCACGGGCAGTATAGGGACGGCGAGATCTGGTATGACGAAGCCAATTGTAATTCGGCTTTTCACCATGCGGCCCTTGCAGGTCATTTTGACCAAGTCCCTGCTTCTATCTTTTCGGCCGCAGGCCTGCTGAAAATTGGACTAGTCGACAAGGAGTTTGCACTCAGTCATTCCGAAGTTATTCAATTGGAATGGATTGAATACCATGACCATGACGCCGTAGACTTTTGTGCAAAATATGAAAAGGCCCTCACACTTGAGGAGGAGTGGCACAAGAATAATACCGGGATCGCGCCCGATTTTGAAAAAGAAGTCGGAGTTCCAAAAAGACGTGTTCTTGACATGGCCTATGCTTGTCCGGTGGTTCTTGCCTTTGTTCATGGCCAAACTGACAAGGTTGTCGAGGTCATCCAATCGGTGCCTGCAACTGAATGGGTGAAGGCTAATCAATGGGCTCACACAAGTCTCGCTGGAGTTGCTGAGAAAATCGGTATTCAAGGCAGAATTAGCCATCTTCTCGCCGAGGTGAATCAACTTACCCCTCCGCCATTCGAGGAGGAGGAACGAGACACGCCATTTCCGGACGACTGGGACGATTGTTGAATCATCAGATTTTTGGTGGGTGTCAAGATTTGGCACTTTACACGGTTCAATGTTCGCCCATGACAAAAACCATCCAAACCAACGAGTGTGTAGCGTTCTCTAAGACTAAGGAATCCTTCGGTGGATTTTCGAACATGTCTTCGGAGTATCCATTGATAGTGAACGGTGTGACTTTTCCAACTTCGGAACACTTTTATCAGTGTATGAAGTATGTGGATCAACCTGACATTCAGAGAGAGATCATCGGAGAGAAAAATCCTCTTCTGATGAAAAATAAACAAAAGAAACATCGTGAACTCATCAGGAAAGACTGGGAGGATCTGAAGGAGGTGATCATGGAGATCACCGTTCATCTCAAACTGGTTTCCCATTGGGTCAAGTTTGGGAATCTTCTCATCGAATCGGGTGAGAAGGAGATCGTTGAGATTTCGAAAAAGGATTCGTTCTGGGGAATGATTCCTCAGGTTTCAAATACTGGAATTCTCGTGGGTGAAAACAAACTGGGAGGAATTCTTGTTCGATTCAGGGATCTGATTCGAACGGAAGGAACGAGAAGTGAACTGGTGAATTGGAATCCGGATCATCAGTTTCGGATCATGTTCAATGGTGAGTTCATGGAGGGGGTGAATGTTTTGGAGAAGGTTCAAGAAGTGGGGAATCGATCATTCGATTATCTCATCAAGAAGGGCGCTGCCTCTTACCCTCAGTTCGCCCTTGCGGCGTGAGCCTGCTAAGAGTCATGCCTTACGTTCTCCTAATTCTATCCGCCGTTGCCCTTGCGGCCATTCAAGGGCTTCTAATCATCCTCAAGCTCACCGGGGAATTTACGGTGAGCTGGGGGTTGATCCTCTTGCCATGCTGGTTCGTGTGTGCGGTGATTGTCATCGCTCTGTTGATCTGGTTGTTTGTCCTTTTTATGTAATCCCAACATTCATGCCCTCTCCTTACCTTACCAAATCCGACTTCAAAAGTGCGTTCGAGTGCTACACCAAGCTCTACTACCGCAAAAATCGTTATCCAACGAACCTGCAGGACAACGACTACATGAAGTTCTTGGCAAATTCTGGCTTTATGGTGGAGTTCATCGCCAAGGCGCAATTCCCTCAGGGTCATGATCTGACTAAAGAACTTCATCCGCAGTCTGCTTTTGATCGAACCAAAGAGATTCTGATGGCGGATGAGAACGCTGTGATTTTTGAGGCCGCTGCGCTGGCTGACAAGTTCTACGCCAGAATCGACATCCTACGACGCGAAGGAAATGTTCTGCACCTGATTGAAGTGAAGTCGTCATCCATCGACGAAAATGAGCATGCGTCCTTTTTGACAGATAAAGGAGAAGTTATGTCGAAGTGGAAGCCCTATCTGCTCGATGTGGCTTATCAGCAGCGTGTCTTGTCGCTGACTTTCCCAGAATTTCAGGTGAAGCCATGGCTATGGGTCGTGAATAAAGGACAACCTGTCAGAGCATCTGAAACAAGAAGACTGTTCCACATTGAGCAATCGAAGACGGACCCCAAGGCAAGGCCTGAGATCCGATATTCAGGTAACCAGCAAGACCTCGTGGGAACCCGAATTCTGGCCCATTGCGAGGTGGATCATGAGACGGGACTTCTGATGCCGGAAGTCAGGCATCGTGCCGAGGAGTTGGCTGAGTTGCTCGATGAAAACAGATGCATGACGCGTCCTACGGTCTCGATTCCCGATCTCTACAAGGTGTGCCGCAAATGCGAATACCGGTTCCCTCAAAGCAAAGAGATAAGTCCCCATGGCTTTGCCGAATGTTGGGGGGATCTGGCATCCGCCAAACCGCATATCCTGGACCTCTACAGCGTCACCCAGATCGGCACCTCAAAGTTTGATGATCCTGTGCCAGTGCTGTTATCCCAGAGGAAGGCATCCTTGCTTGATTTGAAAGAGGAACAGTTAGGCCTCTCCGGAAAGCGTCAGGAGCGTCGCCTTATCCAGTGGGAGCACTCGGCTACCAGCGGCTCCGAGCATCTGCCGGAGGCTCTGCGTCAGGAGCTTGCTTCTTTTGCCAAAGAACCGGGATATCCCTTTCACTTTATGGATTTCGAAGCCTGTGATGTGGTTCTTCCTCATCATGCCGGCTTACGCCCTTACGAGCGCGTGGCTTTTCAATGGAGCTGTCATACGCTGGATGAACACGGTGAACTGACGCATCGGGAGTGGCTCAATACGGAGAGTGCTTTTCCTAACTTCACCTTTGCCCGCAAGTTAAGGGAGTGCATCGGAGACACTGGCACCCTTTTTGTCTGGTCTGACTATGAGAAGACGACCTTGAACATGATTTTTCGGCAGATTGAGTCATGGATTCAAACGGACCTCCGCCAAGCTCTTCAAGTCTCCGGTTTTGAGACAGTGGAAGAACTTCAAGAACTGGCCGACTGGATTGATCGGTTGCTGGGACCGGTTGATAGTAATGGAAAGCGGCCTAACCCACCGCGTATCCGCGATCTCTACAAGCTCACTTCGCAGCATTACTTTCATCCAAGCATGCTCGGGCGGATGTCGATCAAAGCCGTGCTTCCTGCCGTTTGGGGGCAATCGGAGGCAGTGCGCAGTCACCCATGGTTCAAGAAATACCAAAAGACTGAGTCAGGGGAAGCTGTGATGGACCCTTACAAGGCATTGCCAGCTCTGCCATTAGGCGGCGACGATGAAGAGGAGGACGATGTCGTAAGAGAAGGCACTGGAGCCATCCGTGTTTATCAAGAACTGATCTTCTTGGGCGGCGTTGATGAACCATACCGCAAGAACCGGGAGACGCTATTGAAGCAATACTGCGAACTGGACACTGCTGCCATGGTCATGATCTGGGCGCATTGGACTGGGCATGCATCCAAGACGTCAGCACAGCAAACGATGACTGCAATCAGTGAATCATCATGACACCCTTGACGAATACAACCAAACTCACTCAGAACGAAAGCGAAGCCTTGAAAACAACGGCAAAAAAGTTGTGCGAGCTTCGTGACTTCCTTAATTCATGTCCCTTGGACGAAAACCTTGATCTCCGCAGACTCAAAACGGCGGTGGAGCAAGTTCAGGAGATTCAAGGAAACTTGGCCAACGACGGATCGCTCATTGCCTGTGTTTTGGCCCGACAATTCCTACAACGGCGATTCGAGATACCTGCATTTGATGCTGCGGCAAAGCCTCAAGGTGCCCCTGGACTTGATGTCGATGTTTTAACATCGAGTCAGAAACGCATCATCGGCGAAATTAAAACCACCGTTCCCTATGAGCGGAATCGACGTGATTTAGGAGCGAACCAAAAAGCAACTTTTATCAAGGACTTCGAAAAGCTCGAAGGAAAAGAAGCCCCGCATAAGTTTTTTTTTGTCACGAACCCCCTCACCCATGAAGTGGTGTCAGTGCGTTATGGGAAACGGCTTCGTGATGGGAACATCGAGCTCGTCTTGCTGGGTGGGGGAGAAGTATCGCTCATCAAATCTTGATCGATTCATCCTTGCCGCAAGCTTCATTTCACTCTTCAGTATTTAAAGCCATGCCATACTCCGCTCCCCTGATATGAGCTCGAACATGCCAACCGATCATGAACACCAGGCTTTGAATGAATCATCCGCCGCTAAAAAAGCGGTGGTGGATCTGCTGCGCATCTGTCTCGAACGCATTGATTGGCAGGGAGAACTTTCTGAATGGCAAAACCGACTCCTCCATGCTCTCGACCGACTTCAGTCTGCTCTCATTTCTGAAACCGAGTTGCCACCAATGCGGTTCACTGGATACCAGATGGATTGCCTTGCTAATCTTTGCCGGGCCGCAAGATCTTCAGACAAGCAAGACATTCTAGAGTGTGGTTTGCATTTTTGTGATGCCTTCGCTCCGTCTGATCCATGTCATTGCGGAGGATGGCTTGATAGTCAAAGAAACTGAATGCAATTTAAGCCATAACTATCAGCAAGAAAATAGAGTATCAAACTTCTAAGTATGAACGAAGCCCCGACAGGTCAATCGAAAGCTAGCCTTAAACGAGAACAAAAGCGTTTTAGCGCCGAAACCAAAGATTTTAGAGAAAGATTGGAAACGCTAATCAAGAAATATGAACTCTCTGAGGAGGTGGCTTACCATTTAAAGCAAGATTTAAAAAAGAAAACTGACATGCCTTTCTATGGCTTGCGGGTAGCACGCCCAAAGAAAATGACTTCACGTTCAAACCTTTTCAGCGTGGTTAAAGGATACGTGCAGTTTTTAGTAAGCGTGGCTGACGAAAAGTTTTCTTTAAATTTAATACAGATGTTAAACCGTCAGCAGGGTCAGGTTTTGAGGCGTCTCGCAAAACGGCATGGCAATAAAAAAGATATATGGGATCACGTTATTCCTACCAGTTACGTCGTCTCCGAAATCATGGCTATGCTAAAATTTGGATGTTTAAACGATCTTGAAAAACTATTGCGTTTGTATTCAGAAGCCGGGCAAAAAGGCATCACAAAAGCTGAAGATGCAAAACTCACTCAAAAAGGCTTGAGGAACAACATGCCCACTGGTTGGAATTGGCGAAATCAAGACGCAAACCCATTTGCTCGTTATGTAGAAGCCGGAATTTGCTAGCCTTTGAAGCTATAGTTTGAGTTTGTTTGTAATTTTTTCGAATTTGCATCTAGGGCAAACATCGCCTCGTCGCCGCCGTTCATGAATCTGATGAGCAAGCTCATTTCGACAAATCGCATTAGCTGTTTGCCTGTGTGTAAGTCCAGCCTCTTCTTTCAGGCAGTCATCGCAAAGGGGGCCTTTGTGTCTCAGATTATGAAGAATCTTTTCGCAATTACTCAACCGATTTCTTTTTTCCATCAGACACAAACGTTGACCGCTTAATGAGCTTATCAAATCCCTAGTAGGACTCACAAAGATTCGCGCAAAATCCTGTAGCTTAGAATAGCGCATGAAACCATCCGGACAAACTAATGACTTGGCGCTGGCAGCCCACGACCCCTATACCATCCGACGCCTGATCACTAACCAAAGAGAGGAGCACATGGCGCACGCCTTCCGTGCGGGTTACGGTGGGATGCAGGACTACAACAGGCTTGTGCCGTTGCTGCGCAAACTGCCGCTTGAGGAGCTTCCTCAATGGCTTGACCTGATGGATGAAGTCTATGAAAGCCATCGATTGTGCCAACCCTGCGGTTGCAAGGTGCTGGCTTATCAAATTCTGATCAGTGAGGGTCGGTTGCCAGAGCGCCACCTGGACTACCTAGAACAATATCGGAACATCATTACGCGCTATCCTCCTGTTGGGGGTCGTGACTTCATGGGCGAGGTGATTCAATCCCTTTATCAGGGGCAAGAGCACCCGAATGCCAAGAAGCACCTGGCTTGGTGGAGTTCGGTTTTCGAAACAAGCCTTAGGCCAGATTAGGCCGAGTCTTGCAGTGCAAGCTCTGCCTGAAAAGTGAATGAAACACCCATGCATTGCGTCATTTTTTCATTGTATTAGAAATTAATCACTCAATCCGTTCATCTGTTACTCATGAATAAACAACAACACAGAGGCGGTGCCACACCCTTGATTCAAAGGCTGGAGAAACTCGTCAATCAGCTCAAGAAGCAGCAGTTCACAGCTTCTTATGAGGAGTTATCCAAACGATTGGGAGTCAGCTTGCGCACGGTGAAAAGGGATGTCGACTTTTTGAGGACGCGTGGATATCAGATCGATTATCGAAAAGGTCATGGTTTCTCGATTGTGGAGCCCGGAGGATCACTCAAGCAGTTGTTGCAAGAAGACACGGGGGAGTTGCTGCCATCGATTGCCCTCATTCGTACGATGCTGGGGTCTATTTCAAAAATAAGTCCCGGATCAGGAGCTCGCGATGTGCTTAGTCAGTTTGGTCATTTGCTGGAACAGCATGACATCAAGGTAGACCAGATCGGGAATTACATTTCCAGCACAGCTCAACCCATACCAAACAGGCTGCTGCCGACCTTCCGCCACGTCGTCAAAGCGCTGTTGGAAAAAAAGAAGCTCCTGATTCACTACAAGAGCAACAAGGATCCCCAACCGCAAGAACGCTGCATTCATCCCTATCATCTCATCGAGAATGAAGGGCGCTGGTACTGCCTAGCTTATTGCAGCAAGGGAAGGGGACGTCGAATGTATGCCCTGTGGCGCATTGAAAAAGCTGTGGTGAGTGAAGAGTCATTTGAGAGGCCCTCAGAACTCGACGCCTTCCAGTTCTGGGAAGAACAATCCCAGGTGTTTGGCGTTTGGGTCAATGGGGCACGCAAAGAGGAAATCGTTCTCCGCATGAAAGGTTATGCTGCACGGCTGCTTGAAGAGTCCAGCTACCGCCCCAAGGCCATGAAAGTTCGACGTCCCTCGGCGGATCCGGAATCAGTGCGGGTCAGTTTTTATGCCTCGGCTTTTGAGGATGTGGTCCCATGGATCATGCGTTGGGGTGCTTACTGTGAAGTGGTTTCACCACCCGAATTACGTCAACTCGTCGCAACCCAGGCAAAACGAATGCTCAGTCTTTATGAGCCATCCAATGGGTAAGAACTCAAAACGAGATATGCCGCTTCTGGCTAAATTCCCAACATCCTGACACTTGAGAAGCGCTCATTCATCATGAAATACACCCACCACCAACGCAGAAACCCTGTTCCTTCACTGATGCCTTTGGGCGAAGATGAAAAGTCACTCGTCCGCATGGCGGCAGCCCGCATTTTGCTGCCGGATCCAGCTACGGTGAAATCCTTCAATCATGAAATGTTTCCAACGATTCGTGCTCCACGCGAGCTCTATCAGGAGCTGAAGCTGAAAGATCGGATTGTTGGAATGTGTGACGACAACACCACGCCTCGCTGGGCACTTTTATGGACTCACGGCATTCCTGGCAAGAGCAAGCAGCCAACTCTTGGCTGGACCATTGCTCACGTCTGGGATCGGAGCCAGGATTTAGATGCCTACAGTCGCCTTGCCAACCTTGCTCTCATACCGGAATACCTTGGCGGTCTGTCAGACAAACAAGGCCCGCTGACACGATACCTGCGATATCACGCATGGCAGGTCTATCAATGGAAGCCAGTTGATGCAGACGTGCCCATCGTACCGGATCATTATGCTGAGATCTGCTGGAACTATCTGACGCCTGTCGATGACCCCGCTGGTTTCTTTCGGGATGAATTTGCTTCGGCCAACTGCCGGCGCAGTAGGGTTTTGAAGCCTTTGATGCTGCCCCAATTGCTTTCCTGAGCTGCAATCAAGAGAGCAGGGCTCTATTCATCAATCGGATGATCAAACAACCCTGACAGCCATGCTTTGATTGCGATGGATCGTTGGTAAACGGAGCATTGCTTTCATAAGCGGGAACGATCAATTTCAAATGACGCAATGGATATTTGCTCCTTAAAGGGTGCAATCTAGTCAATTGGAGATGGAATCAGGTGCTGATGAGTCATCGAAAGCCTTAATGCTTCCTAAAAGGGGCGAAAAAGTAAATTTGCACGTGAATGCCTTGATTTTTGATTAGCGTCGGATAAAAATGCTCCTTTGAAGAGTCAAAAATATGAATCTGGTATCCTTGGTGCGTTTTCATCGCAAAGCTGCAGAGCTTACACAAATCAAACTTGCTGAATTGGCCAGCGTCAGTCGCAAGGTCGTGCAGTGCATCGAGGCGGGTGGAGACCAGGTGTCATGGAAAAATGTGCAGGCAATTCTCACTGTTCTCAATGTGACACTGATCCCTGCCGGGCCGCTGGTTTCGCAGTGGCAGGAAAGTACCGAACCACAAGATCAAGAAGCATGAACATCACTGCTCCTGAGTCGAAGTCGTCTTCACGGCAGGCCAAGGTTTTCCAGCGTGATGTTCTCGCGGGACGCGTTGCTGAACTTGAGGCTGGTCAATGGAGCTTCGCTTATGAGTCTGGCTACCAAGGGCCGCCAGTTTCCCTGAGCCTGCCCCTTCGTGCAGAGCCCTACCTTTTTGTAGATTTTCCGCCGTTCTTAGACGGACTGCTTCCAGAAGGCGTACAGCTGGAGGCTTTGCTGAAGCAGCTGAAAATCGATCGACGGGACAGCTACCGGCAATTGATCGCAGTGGGGCAGGATGTGGTTGGGTCGCTCAAGGTGATTGAGGAGGGCGGAAAATGAACCGTTGCCGGATCACCTTGGAGGAAATTCCCGACGGAATTCGCTACAGCCGAGCTGGCCTTAAACGTCTGGATCCACGCCTGATGGGTATCCAGCTCCTGCCATACACCTTGGCGCAGCAGTTGGAAGAAGCCGCAGCGCGTGCTCATAAGATGTCGGTGCAGGGGGTGCAGCCGAAGCTTAGCGCTGTTTTGCGAATCAAGGAGAGCCGCTTCGAGGTCGTTGACCGAGGTGGTCGGTTCATTCTGAAATCGTGTCTGCCACAATGGCCGGAGGTGCCTGCCAATGAGGCTCTGACGATGACTCTTGCTGAATCCGTTGGGATTGAGGTTCCCGTGCACGGGTTGGTAGAAGCGACTGACGGTTCGATGGTCTACTTCATCCGGAGGTTTGATCGCGCTGGACAGAGCGAGCGGCTACCTCTTGAAGACGGTGCTCAGCTGCTGGGCCATACCCGCGACACGAAATACGACAGCTCGATGGAGCAGGTGGTTGGCATGATCGACCGATTCTGCACGTTTCCGGTGATTGAAAAGCGCAAGCTGATGCAGCGAGTCTGGTTTTGTTTTCTCACGGGCAACGAGGACATGCATCTAAAAAACTGGTCTCTGCTCAGCCGTTCAGGGCGGGTTACGCTGAGTCCTGCCTATGATTTGCTCAACACGAGCATCATCCTGAAAAACCCGCAGGAAGAAATCGCCCTATCAATCCGTGGTCGGAAGCGCAACCTCAACCGGAGCGACTTGCTTGACTACCTTGCAGTGGAACGTTGCGGTCTGCCGCCCGACCTGATGCGGACTGATCTGGAGAAGTTGTTGGCACAAGCGGAGGCAGAGTGGCCTGCCTGGATTCACCAAAGCTTTCTAAGCGAACCCAAACGTGAAGCCTACTTGCAATTGGTTCGCCAACGGGTGGCACGGCTGCGCATTACATAGACTCAATCGATCAAGTGAGTTGCATTGGCTCTAGTGCGGCCTGCTCTGCTATGCCGCGTTTCTTGTTCTAACAAGTGCGGCTCCAACCTCTGGATTGCTCGTTAGCACTATGTTTTAAAACAGGTATATCAGATATTCTTTGACTTAATATCTGATATATCAGATCTATAGACAGTGAATACCTCTTCATTGCCATTGCCTGTGATCCACACGTTGCGAAAGCTAGGGCGTGATCTCTCCCTAGCCAGACGCAAACGGGGAATATCAACCGCCGACATGGCTTCACGTCTCTTTGTCAGCAAAGACACTCTTTGGCGGTTAGAGAAGGGGGATCCAACAGTCTCGATGGGAACCATGGCAACGGCTGCCTTTGTCCTTCAATTGCACCAGAGACTTGGCGATTTGGCAGCTCCATCAAGCGATCATCTCGCGCTTGAACTCGATGAACAACGACTCCCCAAGCGAATTCGGAGGCCAGTTCAAAAATGAGCATCGAAGTGCACATCGAATGGGAGGGCACGACTCAGCTAGTCGGACGACTTTACTCTGCAGGTCGAGGGCAGGCCGTGTCCTTTGAGTATTCTGCCGAATGGTTGGCGAGGCAATCAGCCTTCGCCATTGACCCTACGTCGATACCGATGCAGCGCGGTGTGATGCACAGTTCCTTCCTTTTTGGAGCCATCCAGGATTGCGGCCCTGATCGCTGGGGGAAAATTCTCATCGAGAGGGCGGTTCGTAAGGGGGTTTTAGAACAGCGTCCATTTCAGGAAATCGATTACGTTTTAGCTTTGGACGACCATTCCCGAATAGGCGCTCTTCGATTCAAAAGGGGGTATGAAGAAACCTTTTTGACGCAGGGAACTGGGAAATTGCCTCCTGTCGTCCAATTGCCAGCGTTGCTCCGTGCCACCGAGGCAATTCACAGTGAAACGGAAACAGCCAAAGATCTAAGGTTCCTGCTGGGACAGGGCTCGCCTCTTGGTGGCGCGCGTCCCAAGTCAGCCGTGGTTCTGCCGGATGGAAATCTCGGCATCGCGAAGTTTCCAAAGCCTGACGACGTGCGTGACATTGCTGCCGGGGAAATTCTCGCCCTGAGTTTGGCGCGTGCTTCGGGCATTCGGACGGCAGATCATCAGCTGGTGCTCGTGGGTGGGCTATGCTGTTGCCGTGATCAAGCGCTTTGACCGAGAGCAAGGATGCCGCTACCCTCAAGTGCCGGTTGTGTGCAGAGAAAAAGGCAAAACTGCCAGAAAACTCGAACTCATGCCGACAAAGAAAGCTTCCGCTCTGGAGGTGCCACTTGTGACCAGTTGGGCTAAAATCGTTGGGAGAAGTCTGCGCCTTTACTTTCGACTGGAATCGAATCGAGCCGCTAGCTTTGATCCGGTCGTCAAGAACCTGAAAGGAAAACGACTCATCCCTGTCTCATGCGAGCAGCGCCGGGATTTAAAAGGAATGGAAGTGATGCTGGAATTTCGTCCCAGCCACTTTGGGGGCCGAGGGCTTGCTCCTTGAACTCGGGCGTATAGCGTTGATAGGTTTTCTGGTTCATGGAAGGACTATAGTTTGTTGATTTGTCCTTGGTCCAGAAATCTACAGCACCTCAGCTACCTCCCCGCAATGCTCAGACGTCTGGCTGGATGCAGGTGAATTGCAAAAAATTCGTGCTGAAAAAGCAAACTTAAACGATAATCAACATATAACTCAAATCTTGTCGTTCGTTGAACTTGTATTTCAACGGCAGTTCGAATCTTCGTGTTAATCTTCATTAAATTATTATGGCTAAAACATCTTCTTCGTCCGCCCGATCCAGCAATTCAGGCTCTTCATCCAATTCCAATCTTAAGGTATTGTGGTTAGCCTTGGTTCCTCTGGTCCTTGTTGGGCTTCTGAGCTGGGGGCTTGTTTCCCTTCCTCAGGGTGGCGGTGCCTTACTGGCAGAAGGTAAAACTTATGCTGTCTGGGTCAAGGAGCTTGAGGTCGAGCCCAGGCGTCCAGATGGCAGCTCTTGGGATGTGGATGGCAGCGCACCCGATCTGGCGGTCGCCATCGGCTGGGAGGGACACGAACTTCTGCGCACGATTGTGGCCGATAACTCGGTTTTGGCCACCTGGGATCCTGTGGCCTTGAAAGTTTCGACCTTACTGAAGGGAGAGATCAGCCGGGGGGAAGCTCAGCGACTGGCGAAATTTCGCGTTCGAAAAGGCATGGAAATGGTCGTGGGCGTGTATGATCACGATCTTCTGGATGCAGAGCCCATTGCGTCTACTCGCTTGAAAGTGGATCAGCTTGTCTTTGGCCTGAATCAGCTGGCATCAGGGAAGGGGGTTCGCCGTTTGGTCTTGGCTGTGGAAGAAGTGGATCAGGTGGGAACGCCTCACCAAAATGAGGGGGCCCCTTTGCTGGTGGACTGGAGCACCGAAAACCCAGTCGAATTGGCGGGATCCGCAAGGCTTTTTGGCGAGCAGACTCAGCAGCTGCTGCAGGGCTTGTCTGAGGAGATGTCTTTGACTTTTGAAGACCTAGGCGAGGAGTATCAAAAGCAGATCGAAGAGCTTGCACTCCATCTTCAGGACGAGTTGAAAGCCGCTCGCATCGACGCTGAGCAAGCCGCGAAGACCTTGGAGCAAGAGCTTCGTAAACTACGTAAATCCTTGAAAGCTGAGCTTGGCAAATGAGCTTGCAGCGTTCCCCGAATCTGAAAATTGCATTACTTGCGTTGGTGATGTTTTCGGCCTGCACGTTTGCCGCAGGTTTGGTTTTACCTCTGTTTATAATCGAGCCCCGAGCGGAGGAATGGACCGAAGCTCTTAAACTGCTCGCACCTGGAAAAATGCAATCCAAGGAATTCACGCTCCTAGGGGGCATTGCCGGCATGTGGCAGGGCGGTGAACGTGTGCTCGCCATCCTATTGGCTTTGTTTTCCGTCGTTCTACCATTGGCAAAACTCTCAATTCTCACGGTTGAGGCAGCTGCTCCCGAGGCACTCTCCGATTCGTGGCGTCAGCTCATGAAATCTGTCTCACGCTACGCCATGGTGGAGGTTTTTGTGGTCGCCTTGTTGGTGATGCTCGTCAAGGGCATGCCTGGCGGCAGCCGCATGGAGCTAGGCATCGGCACCACCGCCTTTGTGTTGTCCGTGCTCACAGGGCTAGTAGCAGGCATGATCGAGAAAAAGTTATAGTAGCAATAAGACTTTAGTTATTATACAAGCAAGAATAAAAATCAAGAAAGCAGATGATCCAATCAGCAAACGTATCCCCAGCGATTCCAAACAAGGGAATTTTTATCTCGTATCGAAGGGATGGTGGATCCGATATTTCACGTATTGTAGCGGACTATTTGGAATCTAGCGGATACGATGTTTTTCTTGATGTGGACAGTCTGGGTGGTGGTCATTTTGACGAGATGATTCTCCGAGAGATTGATAAAAAAGACACCTTTATTTTAATCTGCAGTCCAGGATGCTTTGATCGATGCAATGATCCACAAGATTGGGTGAGGAGAGAGCTTGAACGTGCCTTGGAGCGAAGAAAAAAGATCATTCCAATCACGTTAATCGGATTTAAATGGCCTGCGGTTAATGACTTGCCTGAATCGATTCAGGATATCCGAAGGCATAATTGTTTCGAGTACAACCACGCGTATTGGAAATTAACCCGAGATCGAATTATTTCATTGATCGAATCTTGGAGCTCTGGCTGGGAACAAAACACAAAAATCGACATTTCGAGCAGCTTTGTTTCAGAAGAACCCTTTGAAGATGGATCACAAACTCGTGGTCTTCATGAACAAAAGAAGCAAAAGGCCAAAAAGAAGAAAAGTGTTGGGAAAAAGCCAAAGGATTTAGATGAAAAGCCTTTAAGCTACCAGAAGACTGATGATGTCTCTCCTATATGCGAAAGTTACACGATGGTTCATTCGAGAAATGAAAAGCACTTGCCTGAGGCGCCAATCCCACCGGCGCCGATCCCACCGGTTGTGCCCATAACTTCGAAGAAGAAAAATATAAAAACAGTCCCGTTTAAAAATGCATCGGATGCGAGCAATACATTTTGGGGTTGTCTTGTTATGTTTATCGCTAGCTCATTTGCAGGGTGGATAATTTATTTGGTTGGAAATTCCATCTTCGGTGGTTTGAAATGGCTCTATGAAAAAATAGCGGTGCTTTTTTAGCGAATTAACACTTGTAGTTGAGAGCTGAATTTTAACTTCTAAAGCTTTAGGACTAACGGAGATAAGTCCCTGTGAATACCGGTACCGTGCGCGGTTTCTTGATCAGCACCTGACTGACTCCCCTTCGTTGACTGTTTGGTTGGCCGGCTGGCTCTGAATGACCGAGGTTGACTGGAATGAGGTAAGCGATAAGCAAACAAAGATCGCCAGCCAGCGACTACTATCCCTCGCCTGCCGTGAAGACGCGGTTCGAATTTTTTCCATACCCATAGAGGACGACTCAATGCAGGATGGTTCTCTCGGTTGTTCTGGTCAACTTAATGATTAGGGAAACCCAAGTCGTGAGAGGCTGTGATCTTCATGAAATTGAGATCATACGTCTTGATAAGTCCGAGATGGACAAATCTCAGCAACGACGCATCTTGCTATTTGTTTGGGCGTAGAAACAAAAACTCAAGACGATCCTCAAGATACCTGACAACAACACCATCTGAATTTCGAATTGGAGCCTTGCCTGTCAACACTACTTGGCTCCCTTTGTTCATAATGGGCCCCTCCACTTCATAGTCGATTGGTGGCAGATTTTCAGAAAACCTAAATGCCTTGCCCTTATATTGATTTCCATTTGAGATTCCGGAGAACAATACTGAGCCAGGTTTTACAAATTTTGCGAGTCCACCCCGAACTTCAGCATACACGATTGTTCTGTTTTTGCCTTCGACAACCAAGCCCATAATAGATCCATTATGACTCCAATATGATGAAATCGGAAATTTGGAATTAGAGGAGACCACATGCTCTCGATCTTCACTGTCGGGGGGCTTGCGAGTTGATTCAGGGATGGGTTTTTTTGATCCAATATCCTTAAGCTCTAGTTGGATGGATTGGCGCAACTGTTCCAGCGCTTCCTTTTCGTCGATCTGGCGCATTTGCGAATACCCTGCTGCCCACTGGTCTGCGGACTGTTCCATTTGTTCAAGCCTTTTTTGTAGCGTGCTCGCACGCTGCTTGAGTTGCTCCAGTCTCTTGGCAGACTCTTCTAACTTGCCTTCGGCCACAGAACGCAGGTTCGAGCTGATTCGCTGATTTTCCGCCAATTCCTTCTTCTTCTCTGTGATGGCCTTGCATAGCAGTTCGAAGTTCTTGACGGCTTTAAGTTCCTGGGACTGCTTGGTCATCTGGCTGGAAAAAGCCGCCAGCTTCGAGTGCGGATTCTCGTCTTGCACGATCAGCCGCATCGATTCTTCAGCACGCTTTTCAAGCTCCTGTAAAAAGCTCTCTTCTTTGTCGAGTTGCTCGGATATGGGCACATTCTGACCAAGCACTGGCAAGCAGGGCACCAGACAAGTTAGGAAGACTGCCAGCCAAGTTTTTGTCATGAGTTTCTGGTAGCAAAAAGGATAGCTAGGTCAATGATGGGTATGAACGCTCGTCGGCTCGGCTTGTGGTTAGGTTCGCTATCATTGGACAAGGTAAAACGAATCGGTTTAGAGTATTTCGGCAAAATCCGATTGGCTTGTAACCGTAATGAACACAGCAACCCCATCCCGCACTATCCGCGTCTTCCTGAGCAGCACCTTCCGCGACTTCGCCGAGGAGCGTGACTTGCTCGTTCGCAAGGTCTTCCCTGAGTTGCGGCGCAAGTGCCGAGAACGTCAGGTGGAACTCGTGGATGTGGATCTACGCTGGGGCATCACTGAAAAGGAGGCCCATCAGGGCAGGGTATTGCCGATTTGCCTAGCTGAGGTGGACCGCTCACGTCCGTGGTTCATGGGGTTCATTGGCGAGCGCTATGGCTGGGTGCCGGCTCCTGAACAGTTTGATCCGGCTATCGTTCAAGAG
>JAIXOU010000118.1 GCA_027486585.1 Verrucomicrobiaceae bacterium
GAAATGTCGGGAGAAATGTCGGGAGAAATGTCGGGAGAAATGTCGGGAGAAATGTCGGGAGAAATGTCGGGAGAAATGTCGGGAGAAATGTCGGGAGAAATGTTGAGTATTTGGGAGAGAAAGGCGCTGCAATTAATCAAGACAAAACCAGACATTACGATCCCTGAAATGGCCAAGAGACTGAAGCGCACTGAGCGCACGGTGGAGCGGCTGCTCAATAAGCTGAAGGCTGATGAAATCATCGGGCGGGTAGGACCTCGAAAAGGCGGCTACTGGGAGGTTCTGAAGTAACCTGCCCATGGCTGTTTCTTCCTCTTCTCTTTGGCTTCAAACAGGGCTGGCGATGCTCGCGGTGGTCATCGGTGTGCTGCTGCATCTGAAATGGCATCCGCTTCGGCGGCATCTTTCTGATGCCTGGGATTTGATGACAGGCATGCCTTGGCTGACGATTCTGAGCGCGGCTTTGATGTTGATGGCAGAATTGGCAGGGGAGCGCTGGGTTAGGCCGGCTTGGTCATTCAATGAGTTGCTGGTTTGGCGGGATGTGGCTCAGCCACTGTTGCTGGAGGCTTTGTTAGAAGAAGCGCGGATGATGCATGGGCTCTTACCTGTCTGGCCTGTGGCGCTACTTTTACCCTTGGCTTTGGTGCTGCTGAGTTGGCGGGTGATTCGTTTTCCCTATCGTTATGGACCGCGCCGACAGCAACCTTTCGAGCGCTGGCTGCTCATGGCATGCATGGTGCTGTCTTGGGGGTGGATCCTTTTGGAGATCGCGCATGTCACACGTCCGGTGCCGGAGTGGTTAGAGACTTTACGGTTGGCATTAAGGGCCGTTTTTAGCGCTGTGACGATGGCTTTAAGCCAAGTGATGCTTATTCGCCTCGTCATTGCCTGGGAGGAGCCGGAGCATCCAGATGATCAAAAGGACATCGGTCTAGCTGCCGAACATACCTTTGCACGTTGGCGCAGTTTGGTGGGACTTGCGGCGCTGGATCTTTTGTGGTTGATGCTACTTCAGGCTCAGGAGAGCCCTGGGGGGCTGTCTCGCGGGTTGCTGATCGAGGCGATGCTACTTTTCCTGGCCATGCCGCTGGCTGTGGCTCGTGTGCCGGGCTCAATGCTGGATCAGGGGGCCAAGGCCATGCGAATTTTAGGGCGTGCTTTTCTGCCTCTGCTCGGCATGACTGTGACCGTGGTTCTTCTGCTGATACTGACTCGTTATGCCAGTGCTTTGATACAGGGGATGACGGGTCCTGGCACTTGGCTGACGCTTGTCTTGCTGCCCTTGCATGCTTTGGTGCTTGCCACAGTGCGTAACTGGGTGTTTCTAGCGTGTGTGTTCACCCTTCTCCGCCATGGCTTTAAACCGTCCCCTCAGGACGTGACGATTGATTTAGCATGATTCCTGGAAGCGCTCAATCCTCTGCTGAAATCGCCCAAAAAGCGAAGTCGAATCTTGCCCTCGCTCTGGCCTGTCTCCCTGATGAGCGGCGGCGTGACATGATCTCCTTTTATGCCTTTTGTCGTGTCGCCGATGACATCGCAGATACGCCGACACTGAGTGAGGATGAAAAGGAAACGCAACTGTCTGAATGGAAAAAGTGCGTCCTGAACTGCGAGGCGCCTGGTCATCCTGTGCTGGACGAAGTCATCGAACTACCTGGTAAATATGGTTTTCCACGTGGTTGGCTGGCTGAGATCATTGATGGTGTGGCCAGCGACATCTCGCATGTGCGCTACGAGACCTTTGATGAATTGTTGGCCTATTGCTACAAGGTGGCCTCTGTCGTCGGGCTCGTCAGTGTGCATATTTTTGGTCATAAAAACGCTATGGCACGTGAGTATGCTCTTCAGCTTGGTTATGCACTGCAGTTGACCAATATCATCCGTGATGTAGGAGAGGATGCGAGGGAAACCGGACGGATCTATTTGCCGCTAGAAGATCTCAAGAAGTTCAATGTTACAGAAGAGGAGATTCTGAATGGTCGTCACAATCAGCGCTTCATTCAACTCATGGACTTTCAGTATCAGAGAGCCCGAAGCTACTACAAAGCCGCGGCTCGTTTGCTGCCTAAAGAGGATTTGGATACCTTGCTTGCCTCAGAAATGATGGGGCAGGTGTACGCTGAAATTTTAGAGAAGCTGAAACGCACACGTTACCCCGTTTTTGCCGAGCGCTGCCGTTTATCGAAGCTACGCAAAGGCTGGATTCTAGTGACTTATCTAGTGCGCGGATGGTTTGCTAAAAGACGCTTGGCTGCTGCTGAAAGCGTGTCGCCATTAATTGGATGCTGATGTCTGTTTTGATCTGATGCTTGATCCGCTCCAACTCCTCAGCGCTTATTGCGAAGGTGCCTTTCCGATGGGGGAAGAGGATGGGTCGGTATCTTGGTTTCGACCACCTTACCGTGGCATTTTGCCCGTTCAGGAGTTTCATGTGCCTGCACGTTTCCAGCGATATTTGAAATCACATCCCTTTGAGGTGCGCTGGAATACCGCTTTTGGCGACGTGATGCGCGGTTGCGCCGACCGAGAGGAGACTTGGATCACCGATGCGATTCTAGATACCTACCAGGAGCTGCATAGTCTTGGCTTTGCCCACAGCGCTGAAGTCTGGCGTGGGGGAAAGTTAGTCGGCGGTGTTTACGGAGTGGCTATCGGTGGCGCGTTTTTTGGAGAAAGCATGTTTAGTCGTGAAACTCAGGCTTCGAAAGTGGCTCTCACGCATCTGCAATGGCGGCTGAAAGAGCGTGGATTCATTCTGCATGACACGCAGTGGACCACGTCGCATTTGGCCAGCTTTGGCGGCCATGAGATCCCTTGTGCGCAATACTTGGAGATCTTGAATCAGGCCATCACGCTGCCAGCCCGCTTTGATGATCGGCCGCTCGGTGCATCGATCTTGTTCCGATAAAAGCAGCGTTTTTAACGCCACTCATGGCGTGGATAACGTCCGCGTAATTGAGTCCTAACAGCAGGGTAACTCTCGCGCCAAAAGCGTCCAAGATCACTGGTGGTCTGGATCGGGCGCTGAGCTGGGGAAAGCAGATGAACAGTGACGGTGATGCGGCCTCCAGCCACTTTCGGATTCTCATTCACATCGTAGAGCTGCTGTAGCACCACGCTGACACTTGGTGGCTGTTTTTCATCATAGACGATGCGGGCCGTCTTACCGTTTTTCAGATTCAGTCGCTCTGGCGCGTAGCGATCTAGAAGATCCCGCTGGGCATGGCTAAGCCACTGATGCAGGGCAGGGAAGACATCTTTATCCTTCAGTTGGCGGTAAGCGGTGGCTCCATGGCAAACTTGCTCGATGATGATTCGGCGATCCTCTTCACCAATGGCGGGGATCTCGATCTCGGGCATCCATCTTGAGAGGCAATTGACGCGTGTGATCCATTGCTCCACCCGCTCATTCCAGAGCGTGAGTTGCAGACGTCCGGCCACGACTTCATCGGCTAAAAGAGTGGCGGCAGTGCCTTCATCGGGTTCGCCTTTCTCTCGACTGCTGAGCACCAGGCTGCGGAAGCGTACTTCTTCTAGATTCATCACGCGGCGATTGATGGCATCATACTGCGCACGCTTTGCCACGGTGAAATCGGCAGGGAAAAGCTCACGCAACCATTCTTCTTCGACGCGTGTGACGAGATTCATGTGAACGGTTAGCGCTTTTCCCTGCACCTCCGTGATCTCTGACGCGATCAGCAATCGCGGGGCTTTGATGTGTGCGTCCTTGCCCAGGTGTCCGGTGTAGCCACCCGCAACGCGGTAAATGCGGCTGCCACTGCTGGTCTCCACGCCAAGGTGATCACTGAAGGCGGCTAACAATGTTTTCGCCAAAGCCTCAGGTTCTGCGACTTCATCATTCACTGTTAAGCCAGCGCGCTGAGCTAGGCGGAGAAACTGATCATAGCTGCGGCCAGCTTCCCGTGAAGCCATGGCATGAACATTGAGAGGTACGCAGGCCTGTGGATCAAAGTTCAGCGCATGAGCGCGGATGAAGGCGCGCAGCAGAGCTTGAAATTCACTGATGTCATGAGCCTCCCAAAATTCTTCATTTTTGAAGGAAGAACTGTTGCGCCCCACCATGAGAATTTCCCGTCCCTGAGCTAGCGCAGCGCAGAGAGCGGCTTCACGCACACAGCCATTGTCAGAGGCGGCTAGCAGCATCCTGGCAAAGCGCGGATGCGTCGGGAAGGCTGACATTTTCATGCCTATAGCGGTGAGCTTTGCCTCATCACTGGAAATAGCGCCGAGATCACGCAGCAGGCTTTCTGCGCGCTTCAAGGCGGCTTCGGCAGGTCGCTCGAACCAATCAATTTTTAGTCGTGCTTTGTCAGAAGCTACATGCAGAGCTAAAACGGCTTCACTAAGCTCTAGACGCTGGATTTCTGGCAGTTCGCTTTCCGCGCGGTGCATCTGATCACGCTCAGCCCAGAGTCGTACGGCGATGCCGGGACCCAGACGTCCGGCGCGGCCAGCCCGCTGCTCGGCACTGGCTCGGCTGATCTTTTGTACCGTGAGGGTATTGATGCCGCGACGCGGATCATAGCTGGCGATTCTTGCCTGGCCTGCATCCACGACGGCGCGAACGCCTTCGATCGTGAGGGAAGTCTCTGCCACATTGGTGCTGACAATGATCTTGGCCTGTTCTCCAGGCGTGACCGCGGCATCCTGATCCTGAGGTGTCATTTCACCATGAAGGGACACAATACGCCGTCCTTTGCTACAGCTGCGGCTTTGCAGTGCCGTGATGGTTTTACGGATCTCAAAGGTTCCTGGCATGAAGACTAAAATATCACCCGTGCTGCCCAGCTCGGAGGTGAGCGCTTCGCAGGCACGTGCAGTCTGATCCCAAATCGGTTCGATCTCATTCGTGCGGGCATTGCGGATAGGGGCCTGATAACGTATCTCGACCGGGTAAGTTCGCCCCTCGGATTCGAGAAGCTTCACTGGCTGCATGAAGTCGCCCAAAGGTCCTGGCACGAGGGTCGCTGACATGACGATGATTTTTAAATCAGGCCGCCGTGTGCGCTGAAGCGCCAATGCCCAGGCTAAAACGAGATCACCATCCAGATGCCGCTCATGAAATTCATCGATCACGATGCAGCCCACTTTGGCCAGTTCGGGGTCCTCCATGAGTTGCCGCAGCATCATGCCTTCCGTCACATAGATGAGCCGCGTTTCACGAGATGTGACATTATCAAAACGGACCTGATAACCCACCTCCGCACCCAGGCGAGAATCCCGTTCTCTAGCTACGCGCTGCGCCAACATGCGCGCAGCGATGCGACGTGGCTGAAGGACGATGCAGCGCTGGCCTTCTTTGAGAATGCCAGAATCCAGCACGAACTGCGGCACCTGCGTGGACTTTCCCGAGCCTGTCGGGGCTTTGACCAGTAGATTCATCGTCGTTGCTGACGTCAGCATATCAATGACTGAGTCACGAATCTCAAAAATGGGCAATTTGGCAGGGGCTGGCATGGGTTTGTTCCTTTCCGCGCATCGATGGGAGAGGTCAAGCTGTCGATCATGCATCCCTGAGCTTGTCGTTGGGAAAGGTCTGTGCAATGTCTCTATCCCTCCCGATGCCCACCCAATCAGCGACCCGCCGCACCTTTCACAATGAGCTGTGGAGATCGCTGCCCTCAGGGGTGCTGGATTCGCTGTCTTCTACGCTAGGGATGCTCATCGCCGTGCGGGTGTTTCATCTTGGGCATGTGGAGAAGTCGATCTTTCTCAGTGCGACCAGTGGCGGCTTGATCACCAGTTTGTTTGTCATACCACTGCTTTTAAAGATCCGCAGCAGCATCGCTCAAACGGCAGCCTTGGTGCAGATGATTGGTGGTGCTTGCATGGCCATGGCAGCTATTTTTTATCATTCACCATGGATTTACATCATCGGTCTCAGCCTGGGATTGTTTTGCTTCTCCATGCAGATCCCGCTGATGACTCAGATTTATCGGTTAAACTATCCCGAATCGGAACGTGGGCGGCTCTATTCAATCACGGGTGTCACTCGTGCAGCCTCTGCGGTGGCTTTTGGATTTTTCGGTGGCTGGCTACTTGGCTTGGATCTGGAATTCTATCGCCTGCTGCTTTGGTGCTTCGCCGGTGCGGGTTTTCTCTCTGGCTGGTGGACCTACGGTCTGCCCACGGCTGAATGGGATGCCGGTGGCAGCGAAAGTTCCGGACTCTGGTCGTCTCTGCGTTGGGTGAAACTGGATCGCGATTTCCGCACCCTACTCATCTCCTGGATGATGATGGGCATTGGCAATCTCGTGGCCTCCTGCCTTTTTGTCGAATACTTGGCAAACCCAAAACATGGCATCAACCTGCCCACGAACACCGTCGCTTGGATTGTCGGTGTGGTTCCCGTTATCTTGAGAATGCTCACCTCTTATCCTTGGGGGCTGATTTATGATCGAGTGGGTCTGTTTAAAGTACGCTCGATTCTGAATGTCATCTTTGCCATCGCCATCGTCACCTTTTTCATGGGCACCACCATCACCTCCTGGAGCATTGGCATGGGCTTATGGGGACTGGCCAATGCCGGCGGCAATGTCACTTGGGGCCTTTGGGTCACCAAGCTAGCGCCCAAGCAGGCAGTCGCTGAATACATGAGCGTGCATTCCTTCCTCACCGGTGTTCGCGGTCTGCTAGCACCACCCTTGGCCTTTGCTGCCATCGAATTCATGTCTTTTCAGACCCTCAGCCTTGTTTGCGGAGCCGCCATCCTCAGTGCCAGCGCCTTCATTACCGTCCGCGCCCGCAGCAGCGATGCCGAGAGTCATCGCCGACTTGGACCTAGAGAACGACTGTGATGGTGAAAGATTCTTGACTAGCCGAAAGGTTTTTCATGTCACTTAGAATTGGGGCTGCCGATTCAGATATTTTTTCCGATTCGCCACATTCTGAAGGTGACAATTGGCCGCGTCTTTGCTTAAAACGCGATTGTGGCAGATCTTATGATTCTGTTCGTCATTCAAACCCCCATCAAAATCCCAGTCATGAAGATCAGTGTTCTATTGTTCACCCTAGTTTCCGCCAGCCTTTATGCGGCAGATGTCACTCAGCGTGATATCAGCTCTGTCATGAAAGAAGCCTACAAGGGGGATGCTAGCCTGCATAAAAAGGTGGCTACAGGTAAAGGCACGCCAGCGGATGCGGCTAAATTGCTGGATTATGTGAAGTCTTTGCCAGCTGAGTCCCCACCAGAAGGTGATGCAGCTAGCTGGAAAGAAAAGACTAGCAAACTGATCGAAGCCGTCCAGGCCGTGGTCGATGGTAAACCTGGTGCTACCTCCACGCTGCAAACCGCTGGTAACTGCAAGGCCTGCCACAGCGTGCACAAAGGTAAATAAGGGTAAAATTCACTCATCCTACAGAGCTGGGCCTGCGAATGTGGGGGCCCAGTTTTTTTATTTCAACCGCTTTAATCCACGTCTCTTTTTCGAGAACTGGTCGAGAAGAGACATCGACTCCTTGCACTCCGGTGAAACACTGCCAAGGATGAATGCTCCCAAACCCGAATGAGCGATCCTATCAGACACGAATGCGGCCTGGCCGTTGTGCGCCTCAAAAAGCCGATGGCCTATTATCAGGACACCTATGGCACTGCCCTTTACGGGTTCAATATGCTGTCGGCCCTGATGTCTAAGCAGCGGAATCGTGGTCAGGACGGCATTGGCATTGGCTGTTGTAAGCTGAATATGCCTGCTGGTGCGCCTTATCTCTTCCGCGAGCGCTTTGCGACGTCGGTCGAGCAGATGGGAGAAGTCTTTGAGGGCATCAAAAAGGATTACAAACGCATCGCCCGCCGGATTGATGGTCAGCGGAAGGAAGAACGGCATGAAACCGGCAAGGAGTTGCCGTTGTTTGAAGAAGATCCTGAGGCGATTAAGCGCGAATTTGAGCTGGCCGGCGAGATCAATATTGGCCATCTCCGCTATGGTACTTCGGGCGGGCTTGGAAAGGCTTGTCTGCATCCCTACCTGCGCCGCAGCACTTGGCCCACACGCAGTCTGATGGTGATGGGGAATTTTAACCTGACCAATTCAGGTGAGTTGAACCGCGTGATGATGCAGCGCGGTCAGCATCCGGTTTTCGGCACAGACACGCAGAGTGTTTTGGAAGAGATCGGTTTCCAGCTCGATGAGGCGCACACACAGCTTTATCATGAGCTACGTGACAGCGGTACTGCAGGCACGGAGATCCCGAAGCACATCAGTGATAAGCTGGACGTGGTGGATGTGATCCGTAAATCGGCCCAGATATGGGATGGCGGTTACGCGATTGTCGGTGTCATCGGCAGTGGCGATCTGTTTGTCATGCGCGATCCGAATGGTATCCGCCCTTGCTGGTATTACGAGAATGATGAAGTGCTGGCCTTTGCCTCGGAACGTGTGGCTTTGATGTCGGTCTTTGAGATTGCTGAAGATCAGACCACGGAGTTACCTCCTGGCAATGTGGCGGTGATGAAGTCCTGTGGAGCTTTCAGCGTGCAGCCTTTCACGCCAGAGCGGAAGCCCACGCCGTGCTCCTTTGAGTCGATCTATTTCTCTCGTGGCAATGATTCACTTATTTATCATCAGCGGAAGATGCTGGGTGAGCAATTGGTGCCTCAGCTGATTGAGGCCATTGAGAATGATTTTGAGCACACGGTGCTAAGCTTCATCCCAAATACAGCCGAAACGGCGTATTTTGGCTTCCTGGATGGTCTGCGAAAAAGCCGACGCACGGAAGTAAAAGAAGCGCTGGTGGACATGATCCGCTGTGGCGTGCTGGATGAACAAAAGCTGGACGATCTGGTGTTGCGCAATTGGCCGCGTGCTGAGAAAATCGCGCTTAAGGACATCAAAATGCGCACGTTCATTGCCCAGGAGACGGGGCGTGATCAGCTGGTCTCCAGCGTTTATGACATCACCTATGGCGTGGTTTCAGAAAAGGATAACCTGGTCGTGATCGACGACTCCATCGTTCGTGGCACCACGCTGCGCACGTCTCTGTTGCGTATTTTAGCTCGGACCAATCCTCGCCGTATTGTGGTGCTTTCCACGGCTCCGCAGATCCGTTTCCCAGACTGTTATGGCATCGATATGTCAGAGCTCGGCAAGTTCATTGCCTTCCAGGCAGCGGTGCAGCTACTGAAAGAGCGTGGTATGAGATCGGTGCTGCGCGAGACCTATGAGGCCTGCAAAGCAGAGTTAAAGAAACCTCGTGAGCAGATGAAAAATGCCGTTAAAGCCATCTACGCCCCTTTTACCGATGTCGAGATCTCGGCCAAGATCGCCCAAATGATTTACCCTCAGCATACGAACTGGAAGGGTGAGGTGAAGGTGATCTACCAGACCATTCCAGGACTGCATGACGCACTCGGCCAGCAGTATGGCGACTGGTATTTCAGCGGTGATTACCCGACGCCTGGTGGCTTTGCAGTCGTCAATACGGCCTTCATGAACTACTTCGATAAGAAAGAAGGTCGTTCTTATGATACGCTGCTCTAATTCAAGGGCCGATTAACGGACTCACCGCTTTATGGCCCAAAAAATCACCCTCGCCGACTTAGGCTGGAA
The DNA here is from genome assembly GCA_027486585.1 of Verrucomicrobiaceae bacterium. Classification (GTDB taxonomy): domain Bacteria; phylum Verrucomicrobiota; class Verrucomicrobiia; order Verrucomicrobiales; family Verrucomicrobiaceae; genus Prosthecobacter. The sequence goes on from JAIXOU010000118.1 coordinate 9,576, forward strand.
TGAAACCTTCGCGCGCGACTTCGCGCCGTATGAGGAGCAGGGCTGGAAGCCTGCACGCCTGCTGCGCGATAACAAGATCGCCTATGGCGCGCTCTTGATCGATGGCGACGACTTCGATGAGCTGGATGTGATTCTTGGGGGCAAAGTCTATCATGATGCCCAGACCGACGCTGAATTGCCTGCCGTGGGTGATTGGGTGGCCGTGGAGCTCACCGATGACGAGGCTGTGATCCGCGCCCGTTTGCCCCGTCAAAGCTGCTTCTCCCGGCGTTCTGCAGGTCATAGTGCTGAGGAGCAGGTGATCGCCGCCAATGTAGACACTGTGATCGTCGTTACGGAGGCTGGTCCCGACTTCAGTCTGCGTCGAATGGAGCGTTATTTCATGCTCATCAGCCGCAGCGGTGCCAAAGCCGTGGTGGTCTTGAACAAATCAGATCTTTTTACCGATAAAGAGAATAAGCAGGCGGCGGAAGAGATTCGCGCGCTGAATCCTGAGGCCGAGATCCACATCACCAGTGTGCTGAAAAATAAGGGCATGCGCACCCTGCGGAATTACCTGAAGCGCGGCGTGACAGTGGCGTTTATTGGTAGCAGCGGTGTCGGCAAATCAGCCATGATCAATGCCATGCTGGGTGACGAATGGCAGGACGTAGATGAAGTGAACGAAGTCACTGGCAAAGGCCGCCACACCACCACCGCACGTGAATTGATCATCTTGCCCAAAGGCGGCATTCTCGTCGATAATCCGGGCATCAAAGAAGTGCAGATGTGGACCGACGAAACGATCTTGCGGGAGAGTTTTGCCGACATTGACGAGCTCGCTTCCCAGTGTCGCTTCCACAACTGTCAGCATGTGAAGGACGTCGGCTGTGCCATCCGTGCCGCCGTTGAGGCCCAGACACTGGAGCCCGCCCGTTATGAGGGGTATCTCCAGCTAGAGGACGAGATCGCCAAACTGAAGCGTCTGCAAAAAAAGCGCCAAATGACCGTCGAACGCCGCAACAAGCGCGACCATAAAATCAAAGCGCGCAACCGTGAGGACCGCGTGGACATCCAGCGCAATCTTAAGCCCCGCGCCTGCGAAGGCTCGGATGGTCCCGAGGGTGACGAAACTTAAACGAGGCCTTTTTGGCGTTTGGCGTGGATGGCGGCGGAGTACTCGCTGCTGTTGAAGTCCACGTAGGCAGATGAGAGATCGGTCGTATAGACGATGTGGTTGGCGTTGCCTGAATTGAGATCGATGGTGACGGAGAAACGCGGCTCTTTGACGACTTTTTCAAGCTCGGTCACGGGTGTCTTAGAGGTGAGGCCGCCTTTGCAGGCCTGGATGCCGCCGAAGTAGATGTCGATGAGTTCTTCCCGGATGCGTGCGCCAGAGTAACCGACGGCATGAATGATGCGGCCCCAGTTTGGGTCGCTGCCATTGAAGGAGCATTTCACGAGCAGTGATTTGCCGACGGCTTCAGCGGCTTTTTTGGCATCGCTCAGAGTGCGGGCATTGCGGACGCGGATCTCGACAAACTTGGTCACACGTTCGCCGTCGCTGACGATCATTTTGGCCAGCTCCATCATGACTTTTTGGAGTGCGCAGCGGAAGATCTCGGCTTCGGGCGAGCTTTTTTTAATTGCGGGTGCGGTGGCTTGGCCATTGCTCATGACAATGACCGTGTCGTTGGTGCTGGTATCACCGTCGATGGTGATACGGTTAAAGGATTGATCGACGGCGAAACGCATGGCGCGTTTCAGTTCATCTTTGGAAAGCTTGGCATCCGTGGTGATGAAGGAAAGCATGGTGGCCATGTTCGGGCAGATCATGCCGGCGCCTTTGGCGATGCCGCCGATGCGGAAGCTCTGACCTTTGCCAAGCGGCACTTCAATGGCGTAGGACTTGGGCTTGGTGTCACTGGTCATGATGGCGCGTGCGGCGTCGTCATTGCCAGAAGGGGTGAGCTTTTCAGCCAGCTCAGCAATGCGCGGGGTGATGCGCTGGATGGGCATGTTCATGCCAATGATGCCGGTGGAGCAGACGAGGACCTGCTTCATGCGCACGCCAAGAGACTCCGCGGTGGACTTGCACATGGCTTTGGCATCCTGAATGCCCTGGAGGCCGGTGCAGGCGTTGGCATTGCCGCTGTTGGCGATGATGGCGCGGATGTCACTTTCCTTGATGTTGAGCTGGCAAACACGCACGCAGGCAGCGCGGACTTTATTGGTCGTAAAGACGGCGTCGGTCACGGTTGGCCCATCGGAGGTGATCAGCGCTAAGTCTAAACGTGTGGCCTCAGGGTTCTTGATGCCGCAGGAAATGGCGGCGGCTTGGTAACCACGAGCTGCGGTGACACCGCCTTCGATGACTTTGAAAGCGACGCGAATTTTTTCGCAGGGATCGAGTGGGTCGTTATTCATCAGATATTTAAGAGACCTGCGGTGGGCTCAAAGCCGCAGATGAGGTTCATGTTTTGAACGGCCTGACCAGAAGCACCTTTCCCGATATTGTCTTCGGTGCTCATTAAAATGAGTCGGCCGGCCCGGTGATCGAGAGCCCAGCCAATGTCCACGAAGTTGGTGCCCACGACGTTTTTGGTATCAGGGGATTGATTGGCTCCGAGCAGGCGAATGAAGGGCTGGTCAGCATAAGCAGCCTGCAAAGCCGCGCTGATTTGATCCAATGTCACCCCCGCTGCGGGTGTGGCAAAGATGGTCGAACAAATGCCCGAGTGCGTGGGCACGAGATGCGGCACAAAGGAGAGCGGTACTTCACGACCTGCGGCGATGGCCAGCTCTTGGCCGATCTCACTGAGGTGGCGGTGGCTAGGCACGCTGTAACTGCGCACACTGTTCTGAACTTCACAGAAGAGCAGGGGGACGCTGGCATTTCTGCCGGCACCGCTGGCACCGCTCATGCTGGACACAGCGATCGGGTCGGCGGTGATGAGTCCTGCTTTGAGCAGGGGGATCAGCGGCAGAAGGATGCTGGTCGGGTAGCAACCGGGGCAGGCGATCAGGCGTGCTTGCCGGATGGCCTCTGGGCGCACTTCAGGCAGAGCATACACCGCTTCATCCAGCAACTCCGGGGCAGCGTGGTCATGAGCGTAGAATTCCTTATAAACAGCGGCGCTACGCAGACGGAAGTCCGCACTGAGGTCGATGACCTTCATGCCCGCTTCCAAAAGGGGCTTGGCAAACTCCACGGAAACGCCATGAGGCAAAGCGAGGAAAGCGATCTCTGCCCCAGTGTCTTTCAGGGCACTGACTTCAGGGTTGGTGAAGGTGAGTTTATCTGCCACGCCGACGCCACGAAACCTTGGGAACTCAGCCGACAACGCTTTGCCAGCAAGAGTGCGTGAGGTCACAGCCACGAGTTCCGCATTGGGGTGGCGGAGAAGGAGTCTGAGGAGCTCAATGCCAGAGTAACCACTGGCACCTAAAACAGCAATTTTGACGGGAGAAGACATTTCGGGAGGGTGGCGAGTATGATGTCCTCAAGACGGCGTGCAACTGCGATTTAAATGAACTTTACCAAAAGCCCCACTGCTGAGTTTTAAGAGCATAGACGCCTAACAGGAAATTACCAACGGCGTGCATGACGACACAGGCCCCTAAACTACGGCTGCGCACGGCCAAGAGGTAGGTGAGAGCAGCCCAAATGAAGGCGGCTAGATAATCCTCAGGATTGTGAACCAGTGTGACCATGATGGAAACGATCCAGAAGCCTTTCCAAGTGTGTGTGCCAAAGGGAACGCTGCGCCAGTCAGCTTCACCCGCATTGACATAGCGCATGAGAAAGCCGCGCCACATGAGTTCTTCCACGAGCGGGACGACAATCACCATGCGCATGAATCGCATGAAAATGGCGGCGTTTTCCCAAGCTGGCCAAACAGAGAGGATCGTGGGATCAAAGCCTTCCTTGCGCTCTACCAGTCCTAGCCATGACCACCATTCTGGCGCGCTGTCACCTGAGGCTAACTTTATGTAGAGCCAGGCAGGTGTGATCCAGACGGCTATGCCTATGACTGCCAGCACGGTGGCTAATATAAGATCCCGCCACGGCAATAGCTGGTAATGACACCGAAAAACCCAGAGCAGACCACCGCAGACAATTGTCTGTAGAGGATAGACCCAATGCTCTGGTGCGTGCTGATACCAGGGCAGTTCTGGATTCTTTATCTGGAATAAACCGGGCACGACCAAGAAAGCGGTGAAAACGACCAGAGGCAGCACGTGAGCTGCCGTGGCGGATTCACGGAGTTTCTGGAGCCGACTGACTATCACTGTCTCTGGATGTGGAGGATGCGGTTGTTGTAACTGTCTGTGATGTAAAGATCACCAGTCGCCGGATGCACGGTCACTCCATGGGGGCGAGAAAGTTGGCATTTCAAAGGATCGCCGCCAATGCCCGAGCTGCCTTGCTGTCCAGTGCCTGCCACGCGCTCGATCTTTCCGGTGCTCGGGATGTAACGGCGGATGAGGTGACTTTCAGCGTCAGCAATGAGGACACTGCCGTCTTTGTCGGTGCAGAGATGTTTGGGACCATTCATGGTCGCTTCCAGGGCGGGTCCGCCATCGCCACTGCCACCTTTTTTTCCGCTGGCATTGACGACGGTTTTGATGCGGCCGTCTTTGTCCACGACGCGCAGGGCATTGCCACCACGCTCCAGAATGTAGAGATTGCCAAACAGGTCGGGTGCCACGGCTCGCGGATCGACCAGGGGTGTTTCTGTGGCCATCGCACCGTCAACTGGAAGGCCCCTTTGGCCATTGCCGGCGACGACTCGCGATTTTTTGTTCGCAAGATCGAGCTCAAACACTTGGCGCAGATTGGCGATGTAGAGTTTCGTCCCTGTAGCGTTCAGTGTGATGCAGTAAGGCCCGGTGCTCTTAGCTTTTTCCAGTGGAACCTGCCAGCCTTCCAGCGTTTTGACTGTGCGTGCGTGGACATCAATCTCACGGATACAGCCATTCCACGTGTCGCCGATGAGGATGTTCCCAGAGGGTAGGATGGCAAAGTTGTGTGGGCCATTAAACTGAGCACGAATCGCAGGCCCACCATCACCGCTGTAGCCTGGCTTCAAATCACCAGCAAAGTGCGTGATCACTCCACCTCCATCGACCTGAAGAAGACGATTCCCTGAGGCCATCTCGACGATCCACATGTGGCCACCTGCATCAAACTCAGTCCCAAAGGGCTCCTTCAAGCGTGCCTCTGTGGCCTTGATTTCCATGGCATCCTGAGTGCCGCCAGCGACAAGCAGAATCTGATCTGCCTGAAGGGTGGAAAAAGTCGCAAGGCTGAGGAATGTGAAAAGAAGAGGCCGCATCATGAGGCCGTGATCTTCAGCAGTTCGCGCTCATGCGCCAGAGAATTCAGAACAGAAACATCTGCTTTATCTCTGGCGGAAGCTCACTGGGTAGAACCTTCACGATGCCGGTCGCGTTGGCGACGGAAATACCAGTGTCTTCTATTTTGAGGATACGGACCTGCCCCAGGGCGCGGCCTGTGACGAGGGTGAGATTGATGGTTTTCCCCACCTGAGCCTGGCGTAAGACACCACGCTGCTGTTGTTGCTCCTTAATGACGGCGCTTGTTTGATTCCCCAGGCTTTGGAGTTTATCATGGAGGCTTTTCAGCTCAGCCTGCTTGCTGGCAACCTGCTTTTGTAGCGTGGCTACGGTGCTGTAGCGTTGAAACTCAGTTCGGCGTTCTGCGATGGATTTATCCATGTCACTGAGTTGTTGTCTGGCCTGTTGCAGACTATCCGCCGTTTCATTCTTCTCGTTGTAGAGGTACCAGCCTGCAAATCCGCCAGCGAAGATGAGTAGTGCGATGAAGTTTTTCATAATGCTTTGGGATTCTGTGTAAAAGCTGGCTATTTGGACAGGCCGCGAAGCGTTTCGAGGTCTTTTTGAGCCCTAGCTAACAGAGTCTCAGCTTCCACGAGGGATGTTTTGACACGGGCGACCTCATTTTCGATTCCGACAACTTCCAGAGCCAATTTAGCGGAGAATTGTTTGATGAGAGGCTCTGTGGCCACCGTGGGTGGTAGAAATTTACGCAACTCGATCATTTGAGCATCCATGCTTGCGGACTCATCTTGCAACAGTTTGATCTGAGCCGTGGTTGCTTCGACATCTTTTTTCATAAACTCCGTTTCCTTGCAGGAGGTAAGGGCAAAACAAGAGATGAGAAAGAGTTTTGCCAAGGTAGAGGGTGTCGCTTGCATAGTTATTTGGATTCTTTTCAGGTTAACCGAAATGACGATAATTTGTCAATGAGTTGGAACATTTGGGAAAAAAGGTTGCTGTCTTCTGTCAGATTCGTAACAGTCTACTCTCCCCCCTTTATCCAAACCATGGAATTTCCTAGCGAAGGCCAACCCCGTACACTCCCGCTTGATCGCAATCGCGAACTGCTGAAATCAGCACGTGAGGAAGTGTATAAGGTTGTCGGAGATGTGAGCCTTCCAGTTTACATCTGGGAGCCGCCCGCAGATAAAAATCCATCGTATCCACGTTCGGTGGCTGCTTTTTTCTTCAGCAGTGGTTGGGACAATGGCCAGGTGGCGCAGTTCGCCCCGCATTGTGTATACCTTGCTTCTCGTGGTATGGTGGCGATGGCATTTGACTATCGTGTGGCCAATCGTCAGGGTGGCGGCCCACTGGAAGCCATTGCTGATGCAAAGTCAGCCATCCGTTGGATCCGTCTGAACGCCAATGAACTGGGGATTAATCCAGGGAAAGTTGTTGGGATCGGTGGTAGCGGTGGTGCGCATGCCATGGCCTCCGCAGCCATACTCAAAGGTTTTGACAATCCGCTGGAGTCTCAGGAGTTAAGCCCAATCCCCAATGGATTGGTCCTCTATAATCCTGTTATGGATACCTCTAAACACGGCTTTGGATTAGAGCGCTTTCCAGATCCTGGAGTCGCGAAAGAGGCTAATTTGATCCGTGCCATCACCAAAGGCCTGCCGCCGATGCTTATCATGCATGGAACGGCCGATCGTGTCGTTCCCTTTGCTGGGAGTTATGAGTTTGCGCGGAAGAATTCCAAAAAGAAAAACTTCTGCCGGTTCATCGAATTTGAAGGACAAGGCCACGGTTTCTTCAACTTCAATCTCTCATTTGAGATGTATCAAGCCACCCTTATGGCTATGGATGAGTTTCTCGTCGAGCAGGGTTTTATCGAGCCAGATCCCGATGCGGGTTTGGAGAGATATGACTGACGGTAGATCGGCTTCAATGCTTTATACAGAAGGCTTTTTGATTTTTCAGAGGCCAGGTTAGAGTCAAATCGGTTGATGAACTTGCTTCCTACTGAGCGTTTTGGTTCATAGACTCTTCTCGACCCCTATGAAATTCCTGTCTCTTTTACTTGTCGGCGCTTTACTTACACCAGTCTTCTCTGCGGATTGCAGGCATCAACCCCTCAAGGACTTGAAAGGCTATTTTCCTTTCAGTCCCCCAGCTTCTCTGAGTGAGTGGGATGTCAGAAAAGACTATGTGCGCAGACAGATTTTGGTTTCTCAAGGCCTCTGGCCCATGCCAACAAAAACGCCACTCAATCCTGTGATTCATGGTCGCGTGGACTGCGGTGAATACACGGTGGAAAAAGTCTATTTCGAAAGTGCTCCAGGCTTCTTCGTGACTGGCAGTCTTTATCGACCCAAAAAAATTCAGGGTAAAGTGCCTGGCGTAATGTTTGCCCATGGCCACTGGCAGGATGCGCGGTTGAGCCTCGATACAGAGGAAAAGGTGCGGCAGGAGATTGCTATCGGTGCAGAGAGATTTGAAAAGGGCGGACGCAGTATATTTCAATCTCTCTGTGTTCAATTGGCGCGCATGGGCTGTGTGGTTTGGCAGTGGGACATGCTTAGTGACTCCGACTCGATCCAACTTTCTCGAGAACTGGTCCACACCTTTGCCACTCAGCGTCCCGAAGCCAATCAGAGTCGTGATTGGGGGCTTTACAGTCCGCAGGCAGAAGCCCATGCACAAAGCATCATGGGGCTTCAGACTTGGAATGCAGTGCGTGGATTGGATTTTCTGCTCAGTCTACCCGAGGTTGATCCTGAGCGCACCGCCATCACGGGTGCTAGCGGCGGTGGCACTCAGACGATGCTTCTGGCAGCCATTGATGATCGCATCAAACTTTCCTTTCCCTGCGTGATGGTTAGCACTGCCATGCAAGGTGGCTGCACCTGTGAGAATGCCAGCCTTCTGCGCATTAATACCGGCAATGTGGAGTTTGCGGGCCTATTTGCGCCGAAGCCGCAGGGCATGAATACAGCGGATGACTGGACCAAGGAGCTGGCCACCAAAGGCTTCCCAGATTTGCAGAAGCTCTATGCAGCTCATGGTGCCAAGGATAACGTCTTCCTGCTACGAGGAGAGCATTTCAAGCATAACTACAATGCCGTTACTCGCTCTGCCTTTTACACCTTCCTTAATAAGCATTTCAAGCTTGGACACGCAGCGCCAGTGATTGAACGTGACTACGAACCGCTAACGCGTGAGCAATTGACTGTTTGGGATGCCGAACATCCAGCACCGAAAGTGGATCCAGCTTTTGAACGTCAACTTTTGAAATGGTTTTCAGATGACTCAGACAAGCAACTGCAAGCCTTGGCCGCAACGCCTGAAGGGTTACAAAAGGTCGTGCTTCCTGCCATCGAGGTGCTCATTGGTCGAAGCTATCAGAACGCGGGTGATGTGGAGTGGATACTCAAAGACAAGCAAGACGCAGGAGACTATCTCGTCATGACAGGCACTCTTTTGAATAAGACTTATGCCGAAGAATTGGCCGTGTCCTGGCTCTATCCAAAAGCCTGGAGTGGACGCGTGGTAGTTTGGCTAGGTGACGCTGGAAAGGCTGCTATCGAGGACGATGCCGTCAAAGCCCTGCTCGAAGCTGGCGATGCCGTTCTGGGCGTGGATTTGCTGTTTCAAGGAGCTGAGCCCGTCAAGCAAACCCGTGTCGTGAATAATCCACGTGAGTTTGCTGGATACACACATGGTTACAATCATGCTCTGTTTGCACAGCGCACGCATGATGTTCTGAGTGTGGTGTCTTTCCTACGTCACGCTCAAATTGGATCTCATGAGCGACCGAAGTCTGTCATGGTTGCAGGTTGGGGAAAGATCGGACCGATCGTCCTTGCTGCACGTGCCCTGGCAGGTGAGGCAATCGATCGTGTGGCTGTCGATACCCAAGGCTTTCGTTTTGGTCAGGTGTTGGATTATCGAGATCCCATGTTTCTGCCAGCTGGGGCCAAATACCTGGATCTTCCGGGCCTGATGGCTCTCAATGCGCCACACGCTTTATGGGTCAATGGAGAAGGTGCAGAGCCCAATGTCCTGAAGCAGAAATTTGATGAATTTAAAGCATTCACGGGAGAAGCCAAAGCGATGAACGCTGCGGCTGCTGAGTGGCTGGCCAAATAAGCATGTCTTTCATGCAGGCTGAGGCATCGTTTCTTGCATTGGCAATGTTGGTCATCTGATCCCATGGTAGGGATGTTATGAAAATCAAACTTCGTCGATCTCAAGAACGCGGCCACGCGGACCATGGCTGGTTGGACAGTTACCACACCTTCTCCTTTGCCGATTACTATGACCCTGCACACATGGGCTTTCGCAGCCTGCGTGTGATCAATCAGGACCGCATCGCCCCTGGAGGTGGCTTTCCTACGCATCCGCATCGGGACATGGAAATCTTCAGCTACCTCGTCGGCGGAGCTCTGCAGCATAAGGATAGTTTGGGCAATGGTCGCGTCCTGTTGCCAGGCCAGATTCAAATGATGAGCACAGGCAAAGGCGTGCAGCATAGTGAGTTCAATCCTTCTAAGTCGGAGTTGAGCCATCTATTGCAAATTTGGATTCAACCCGAAGCACGAGGTCTTACTCCAAGCTACACGGAATGGCATCCCGATCCCGCCAAGGAAAAGGATCCCAAGGTGCTCGTCATCTCCAGGGATGGTCGTGAGGGCTCTGCCACGATTCACCAGGATGCAGATGTTTATCGGGTGCGATTACCTTCTGAATCGGAACTGACTCACGACGTTCATGCAGGTCGTGGCGTTTGGTTTCAGCTCATTCGCGGAAGTGTCAGCTGTGGCGATCAGACTCTGAATGCTGGGGACGCCCTCAGCACCGAAGACAGTGGCAAGCTGACTCTTAAAGCCAGTGCCGATGCCGAAGCGCTACTCTTTGATCTAGGTTGAGGCATGTGAAACAAGCACCTACAATCGCCGCCGCCCTTTTGGGCCTTCTGTTCATCGTCTTCGGAATGAACTTTTTCCTGCATTTCATTCCAATGCCGAATGATCCGTCTCCAGCAGATGCTCCGCAAAAACTTTTTATGGCAGCTCTCTTTCCTACTGGCTATTTGGCCTTTGTGAAGGTCTTGGAAATCCTTGGTGGGCTGCTCGTCGCCGTGCCGAAAACTCGTAACATTGGATTGCTCGCCCTCGGGCCAATCATCGTGAACATCTTAGCTTTCCATGTGTTTTTGACCAAAGGAGCCGGCTTGATGGATCCTCCCATTTTAATCATTGTAGCGCTATCGAGCTTTGTTCTGTGGTTTGAGCGTAAGGCTTGGTTCTCTCTCATCAAATAACAGTCACTTCACTTCTATCATGTCCCTCTTCTCCCCCCTTCAAGTTGGTGCACTTACGCTGCCAAATCGCATCCTCATGGCACCGCTCACGCGTTGTCGTGCTGAGGCTGATCATGTGCCCGGTCCGCTCATGGCGGAATACTATGCGCAGCGTGCTAGTGCCGGTCTCATCATTGCTGAGGCTACGATGGCCATGGAGGGAAATTCCTCCTTCTGGATGGAGCCGGGGATCTATAATGAAGCCCAAATCGCGGGCTGGAAGCTTGTCACTGATGCGGTGCATGCTCAAGGTGGATTGATCGTTCTGCAAATTTGGCATGGCGGACGTGCCTGTCATCCGTTGCTGAATGGCGGTGCCCAACCAGTCGCCCCAAGTGCCATTCCGATTATTGGAGACGAAGTACATACGCCAGAAGGTAAGAAGCCCTATGTGACTCCTCGTGAATTAAGGGATGATGAATTGCCGGGCATCGTGGCAGGCTTCAAAAAAGCCGCCGAAAATGCCAAGGCTGCCGGATTCGATGGCGTGGAGGTGCATGGGGCTAATGGTTACCTTCTTGATGAATTTCTGCGTGATGGCAGCAATAAGCGGACCGGCCCGTATGGTGGTCCGATTGAAAACCGTGCCCGTCTCATGCTTGAGGTTATTGAAGCTGCCGTCTCCGTCTGGGGCGCTGATCGAGTCGGACTCCGTATCTCCCCCCTGAATAGCTACAACAGCATGATCGATAGTGACCCTGTGGGCTTGACCACTTGGCTCGCCACCAAATTGAATAACTATTCGCTGGCCTATCTTCACATGATGCGTGCCGACTTTTTCCAAGTACAGACAGGAGACGTTATGTCTGCTGCCCGGCAGGCTTTTAAAGGCGTGATTATCGGTAACATGGGTTACACAGCCGATGAAGCTGAAGCTGCCATTACCGATGGAAAGCTGGATGCCGTGGCTTTTGGCACCAGTTTCCTGGCCAATCCAGATCTGCCGGCGCGCATCGCTGCCAAAGCAGAATTGAATGTGCCAAATGCTGCCAAATTTTATTCTTCTGGACCTGAAGGTTACACGGATTATCCAACGATGGCTTAAGGGTTGGTTGTGAACAGTAAGATTGAGCTCCAGTGGCCGTATCCACTGGACTCACTTTCTTCTCACATGCGGCTCTTACTTTCGGTGCTCCTTATTTTGATTAGTTTCACGGCCCACGCGGCGGTGAAGTTAGACTTTAATCGCGATATTCGCCCGATCCTCAGCGACAACTGTTTTGCCTGCCATGGTCTGGACGCGAAAAAGCGAAAGGGCGATCTGCGTCTTGATACTCAGGAAGGCGCTTTTGCCAGCAAAGATGGAGTGCAGGCCATTAAGCCTGGCTCGGTCAAAGAGAGTAGCCTCATTCAGCGCATCCTTAGTTCTGACGAAGATGAGGTCATGCCGCCGCCAGAGTCGCATAAAAAGATCTCCGCACAGCAGCTGGAGACACTGAAGCTGTGGATCAATCAAGGGGCAGCTTACAAGAAGCATTGGGCTTTTGAGAAGCCTGTTAAAGCTTCATTGCCGGTGGTCCCTACACGCTTAGTCCGTAATCCGATTGACCATTTTATTCAGGAACGACTTGCGGCTGAGGGCCTGGAGCCCAGTACCGAAGCCTCTAAAGAAACGTTGATTCGCCGTGTGACCTTGGATCTCACAGGGCTGCCGCCTTCGCCGCATGAAGTCGATGCCTTTCTCGCTGATTCCACCCCTGATGCCTATGACAAGCTGGTAAACCGCCTCCTACAAACAAAGCGGTATGGTGAGCACATGGCCCGCTATTGGCTGGATGTGGCCAGGTATGCCGACACCCATGGACTGCATTTGGACAATGAACGTAGTATGTGGCCTTACCGTGATTGGGTGGTGGGCGCTTTAAATGATAATCTATCCTATGATCAGTTCACACGCTGGCAGCTTGCTGGGGACTTGCTGCCAAATGCCACGCTCGATCAACAGATCGCATCTGGGTTTAATCGCTGTAATGTCACCACCAGTGAAGGTGGATCGATCAACGAAGAGTTTGTCTTCCGTTACGCAGTGGACCGCACCGATACAACGGTGGCTGTCTGGATGGGGCTGACTGCAGGCTGTGCTGTCTGCCATGATCATAAATATGATCCTATCAGCCAAAAAGAGTTTTATTCTTTGTATGCCTTCTTCAACAGCACGGCTGATCCAGCCATGGATGGCAATATTCTGCTGACACCTCCGATTCTGCGGCTCTCGACGGCCGAACAAAAAGCACAACTCGCCAGTTATGATCAGCAGATTGTCGCCACACAAGCTCGAATCCGTGAGACCATCGCAAAAATTCAATACACGGATCCGGCTACACTTACCCCACCGCCGCCCGTTCAATCAAGTGAAGTGCTGTGGTTTGAAGATGGCTTCCCCCAGGGAGCAAATGCCCAATTTACCGGCGAACCGAAAAAGCTCATCACCAAGGTTGATGGGCCTGTATCGAGCGGCAATCATGCTTTGCAACGTAAGGCTAAGGGCGTGGCGCAGGATTTCTTCACTGAAGGAGCTCGTTTTGAAATACCTGCCAACGGCAAGTTGAGCGTACAATGTTTTATTGATCCGAAAGACGAACCCAAAGCCGTCATGCTGCAATTTCATGTCGGAGGCTGGAATCATCGTGCTGTTTGGGGGGAAGAAGGGGCGATTCCCTTTGGTAAAGTGCGCACACCAGAGCGAGTGATGATGGGTGCCTTGCCAAAGGCAGGCGAGTGGGTGAAACTGGAGTTTCCAGCTGAGAAACTGGGTCTGAAGCCGGGTATGAAAGTCACTGGTTATGCTTTCACTCAGTTCGGTGGCACGGTGACTTGGGATCGGCTGGCTATGAATTCACGCGTTGATCCCGCGAAGGACACCCAATGGTCCTGGAAGCTCTGGATGGAAAAGAAGGCAGGAACACGAGTGGAAGGCCTGCCTGCTGATCTGCAAACACTTGTCCGTGGCAAGAAGGCTATCGAATGGACGCCTGACGAGCTTAAACGAATCAAAGACTGGTGGTTTGAAAATGACTATCAAGGAGCCCGCGAGATTGTTGATGGTGCCCGAGCTGAAAAGTTAGCTCTAGAAGCCAAGAAAAAGTCATTGGAAGAGGTAATTCCAGCCTCACTGATCATGGCGGATCTCCCGCAACCAAGAGAGAGCTTCATCATGAAACGCGGCCAATACGATCAGCCCGGAGAAAAGGTGACTCGCGGTACACCTGCCATTTTTCCACCTTTGGGGCAAACGGCACAAGCAACCCGTTTAGATCTGGCCAACTGGCTTGTCTCTGCTGAGCATCCGCTCACTGCACGTGTGCAGGTGAACCGCCTTTGGCAGCAGTTTTTTGGGGTTGGGTTGGTAAAAACGAGCAACGATTTTGGTTCCCAGGGAGAGCCTCCATCACACCCTGAACTCTTGGATTGGTTGGCGGTGACTTTTCGTGAGAATGGCTGGGATATGAAGGCTTTTGTGAGAATGATCGTCACTTCACATGCCTACCGTCAAAGTTCACAGTTCACGGAGTTAAGTCAGCAAAAAGACCCTGAAAATCGACTGCTCTCTCATGGCCCACGCTTCCGCATGGATGCCGAAGTTGTACGTGATTCAGCACTCTTTGTGAGCGGCTTATTGAATCCTAAGCTGGGAGGGAAGGGGGTGAAGCCTTATCAGCCGGAGAACATCTGGGAGCCGATTGGCTTTGGTGGCAGTAACACCAGGAACTACTTGCAGGATAAGGGGGAGTCTCTCTACCGCCGCAGTCTATACACCTTTTGGAAGCGCACGGCACCGCCACCGAATATGACCAATTTTGACGCTCCAAATCGCGAGTCCTACTGTCTCCGCCGTGAACGTAGTAACACCCCGCTACAGGCTTTGAATTTGATGAACGATGTCCAATTTGTCGAGGCTGCACGCAACTTTGCCCAAGGTCTTTTGGCCTCGCCTGCGAGCACCGATCGTCGGATTACCAACGCTTTCCGTACTGTAACCAGCCGTTATCCCAGCGCTCAGGAAGCTGAAATCATTCGTGCTGCCTTAGATCGGCATCTTGCTGCTTATCGCGCTAGACCCCAAGAAGCAAAGCAGGCGCTGTCATTCGGTGAATCTAAAGTCGATGAAAAACTCGATCCTGTCGAACTGGCCGCTTGGACCATGATTGCCAATCTACTCCTGAATCTAGATGAAATGGTGACCAAGGGATAGGTCCAGCGGACCCATTGACCTTTAGGGCAGTTAAGCTGAGGCAGCGTCTCCTTGCTGTTGTTCCTGTTCGGCGGATTCCTCGGACTCTAGGTCATCTTGTCCGGCACCAACCTTGAGGCTGACTTTTAGCCCGTGCTTTTCAGCGGCGGTGTTCATCAGCGAACGGATAGAGCTGATGGTGAGGCCATTTTTGCCAATGACGTGGCGGACATCATCAGGGGCAAGCTGCACCCTATAAATGACAGCGCCAGCAGCACTGTGGCTGATGGCGATGCTGGCCTGCTGCGGGTGGTCGATCAAATTAGCGACCACGTAGGCGAGGAATTCTCGAAGGGCTTCTGGAGCATCCATAATGAGAGAAAACGTTCACTAACCCCGCGCCGCTGTTTGACGGCGGCTTTCTGAGAGAAGCTAAGACTTACTTAGCTGCGGTTGCGGCTGCTTGAACCTTCTTGATCAGGCTCTTCACGGTGTCCGTTGGCTTAGCGCCTTTGGAGATCCATTCGGCAACTTTTTCAAGATTCACTGTGGCATTGCCTTTTTCCTTAGCAGGATCGTAGGTGCCTAAGATGTCAAGGAAACGGCCATCACGCTTGAAGCGCTGATCAGCAGCAACAATACGATAGACGGGGCGCCCTTTGGCACCTTCTTGACGGAGACGGATAACAACAGCCATGATTTTTGTAGTTCGGACTAAATTTGGGGAGGCGGACATTGGGGGCTAAGGGTCGGAAAGCAAGGCTTTTTTTGGCCTTTCTCCTGAGTATTTGGGCAAAACGACCCCTAATTCAGGTGAAAATGTTTTCCGACGAGGTGATTCACAGAGAGTCTGAGAACCGCCCGTTGTCCTGGAATGTTTACTCAGCAGCTGCTTCAGCGGTGACTTCGGCGACTGGAGCGACGACGGCAGCAACTTCTTCAATTGCGGCAGCCACAGGCTTTGCTTTCTTTACGGCTGGCTTCTTAGCGGCAGCCTTTTTAGCTGCTTTTGGCTCGCTTTTGGACGCGACTTTGCGGGCTGCGCCTGATTTGACGAGTGCCTTCTTGCGGTCTTTGTAGGCTTTAAGACGGCGACGTTTGATGACTTTGTTGAGTTGCTTTCCCATGAGGAGTTTTATTTGTGGTTGCTAGAAAGTGGGTGGTGAGAGTGGCACCTTCCTTCATGGAATCAAGAAGCTATTCACAATTCACCCAGTTCTGAGGAAAATAACTGCATTTTGTCTATTTTCCAATTTGGCGTTGAGACGTGACCGCGCTTGAATGGCTTTTCATGCGCTACCAACCCCTTCCTTCAGAGCTTTATGTGACCAATCGTCAGCGTCTTTACGCTCTATTGCCCCCAAGATCTGTGGTGATCCTGCACTCGAATGATGTGTTGCCCACGAATGCGGACGGCTCTTTAGGCTTTGTTCAAAATAGTGATTTGTTTTATCTTAGCGCTATCGATCAGGAAGAGACGATCTTAGTGCTTTTTCCTGATGCGGGTGATCCTAAACAAAGAGAGATGCTTTTTGTCCGAGAGACGAATGAAACCATTGCTGTTTGGGAAGGGGAGAAGTTATCAAAGGAAACGGCGTCTGCTCATTCAGGCATTAGCCGCGTTCATTGGCTTCAAGATTTTGAAACACAATTCCGTGCGGTCATGTGCCAGGCGGATCAGGTGTTTTTAAACTCTAATGAGCATCAGCGTGCGACGATCCCGACAGAGACCCGAGAGCATCGTTTTACCCTGCGCTGTCAAAGTGAGTATCCGCTGCATGATTATCGCCGTCTGGCACCATTGATGCACGATCTGCGCTGCATCAAGCAGCCTGCGGAGTTGGCTTCTTTAAATGAGGCTATCCGCATCACTTCAGATGGCTTTAAACGCCTCTTGAAGTTTGTGAAGCCTGGAGTTCATGAGTTTGAGATCGAGGCTGAGCTGGCGCATGAGTTCACTCGGCAGAGGGCGCGTGGTTTTGCCTACACGCCGATTATTGGTTCTGGAGCCAATGCCTGTGTGCTCCACTACATCACCAATCACTGCGAGTGTAAGGATGGGGAGATGCTGCTCCTGGACATCGCGGCCAATTACGGGAACTACAATGCAGATCTGACCCGCACGATTCCCGTGAATGGTAAGTTCACACCTCGGCAACGTCAGGTCTATGAGGCAGTCCTGCGTGTCTTTAAAAAGTGCTGCGAAATGCTAAGGCCTGGAGTGATCATCCGCGAATATCAGGAACAAGTCGGTCTGCTCATGACTGAAGAATTGATCGGGTTAGGTCTGTTGAACCGTGAGGACGTGGAAAAACAAGATCCTGAGAAGCCTTTGTATAAAAAGTACTTTCCCCATGGCACCAGCCATCATCTGGGGATCGACGTCCATGACGTGGGCCACACTTGGAAGCCAATCCAGCCAGGCATGGTCTTTACCGTGGAGCCGGGCATCTACATTCGTGAAGAAGGCATGGGGATTCGTCTAGAAAATGACATCCTCATTGGTGAGCATGGAAATACAGATCTCATGGCCCATATCCCCATCGAAGTGGACGAGATCGAAGCCCTGATGCATCGTTAAGTTTCATTCAATTCCGGCAGGTGTTGGGTTTTTCTTTTGAGAAACCTGTCGCCAAACCCAGCCTAGCCTTGCACCCTGACTATCCCCGCCTTGAATAGGGTAACTCTTTTCTGATGCACATTTCCGACATCCTCAGTCAGCAGCGTCCGACGCTGTCTTTTGAATTCTTTCCGCCAAAGTCAGCCGAGGCCTTTGAAGCTTTGTATGAAACCATCGGTGAGCTGGAAAGTTACAAGCCTTCCTTTGTCAGCGTGACCTATGGTGCTGGGGGCTCGACTCGTGAGCTGACCCACGATCTGGTGGTGCGGATCAAAAAGACCACGACATTGGATCCGGTGCCACATCTGACCTGTGTCTGCCATAGTGAGGCCGATATCTCCAGCATTTTGCAGCGCTATGCGGAGGCAGGTGTGAGCAATATCTTAGCGCTTGGAGGAGATCCACCACGCAATCTTGAAGGTTATGACCGCACGAAGGATGCCTTTCAGCATGCGGCCGACTTGGTGCGTTTCATCAAAAAATTCAATGACAGTGGTGCCCATCCAGATAAGCGCGGTTTTGGCATTGCGGTGGCTGGTTTCCCTGAAGGGCATCCGAGCACGCCGAATCGTGTTTTAGAGATGGATTATCTGAAGGCTAAATGCGATGCCGGCGCGGACTACATTTGCACGCAGTTATTCTTCGATAACCATGACTTCCTCGATTTTCGAGATCGCTGCCGACTCTCTGGGATCACTATCCCGATCATCGCTGGTATCATGCCGATCACGAGTGCCAGTGGCATGAAGCGGATGGCCGAGTTAGCCGCTGGTGCGCGTTATCCAGCCAAGCTTCTTCGAGCCATCCAGCGCTGTGGTAATGATGAAGAGGCTGTTCAGCGTGTTGGCGTGCACTATGCCACTGAGCAATGCCGTGATCTTCTGGAGAACGGCGTGGATGGCATCCACTTTTACACACTGAATAAATCCCACGCCACGCGTGAAATTTACGCCAGTCTTGGAATCCGTGATTCAGCCGCAGTACGCCACGCATGAGTGATCAACCTCTCATTGCAGCCATTGAAATGGGCGGGACAAAGATTGTCTGCGGTATCGGCACAGGCCCGCATGACCTGCGCTCCGTACATCGGATTGAGACGACCACACCTGAAGAAACTCTAGAGGCTGCGAGTCGCTGGCTTTCTAAGATGAAGATCGAGTATGGGCATTTCGCCTCACTCGGCATCGGCACATTTGGCCCCGTGGATCTGAATCCCAATAGTGAGGCCTATGGATTCATCACGACGACTCCCAAGCCTGGATGGCAACAGACCGACATTGTGACCTTCTTTAAAAATCGCTTCCGGGTGCCGGTCGGTTTTGATACTGACGTCAATGCGGCCGTTTTAGCCGAGTATCTTTGGGGTGCTGGGCAGGGGATGGACCCCGTGGTTTATATCACCGTTGGTACAGGTGTTGGCGGCGGAGTTTTGGTGAATGGGCAGCTGCTGCATGGTGCCATGCACCCTGAGATTGGACACCTTTCCGTGCCTCCGCCAAAGAACAGTTACGCAGTTCAGCGCGAGTGTCAGTGCCCGTTTCATCGCAGCTGCGTCGAAGGTTACGTGAGCGGCACTTCTATCGCTAAACGCTGGGGCGTTCGGGCTGATATGTTGCCTTTTGAGCATCCGGCCTGGGAGGAACTCGCTGATGTGATGGGGCACGCTTTGATGAACCTCTGCCTCACACTTTCTCCGAAGCGCATCATCCTCGGCGGCGGCGTCATGGAGCAGCCTCAGGTCATCCCTTTGATTCGCGCCAAGCTCATGCATCATCTCAATGGTTACCTGCTCATTCCGCAGGTCGGACGTGAGATTGATCAGTTCATTGTTTCTCCTGGGCTTGGAGCGCGTTCCGGTCTCTTGGGCTCCCTGGCCTTGGGTCGTATCGCATTAGATCAGAAGCTGAACCTGCAATCATGAGTACATCTGCTGCGACACTCACTGCTAAAGATGTCCACCGTATCTACAAGATCGGCGGTCACGAGCTGCCCGTTTTACGCGGACTCAATGTTGAGGTAGCTCCTGGGGAAAAAGTCTTCCTTTGTGGCCAGTCAGGCGCTGGAAAAACCACGCTTCTTTACGTCCTCGGTGGATTGGAAAAGCCCACCAGTGGAGATGTCCTCGTGCATGGGAAGTCACTGTATCATGGCAGTGCCAAAGAGCGTGCGCTGGCCCGGAACCGCACCATGGGCTTTGTTTTTCAGCACTACTTCCTTTTGCCGGAGCTGACGGCTTTAGAAAACGTCATGCTTCCAGCCATGATCGGTGGTCGGCAGGCCGAGTCACGGGCGCGTGAGCTCCTGGATCGTGTCGGTCTCACTCCGCGCCTAGATCACTTGCCGACTGAGCTTAGCGGTGGTGAACAGCAGCGGGTGGCCATCGCCCGGGCTCTGATTAACGATCCCGGCATTCTCTATGCCGATGAGCCCACGGGTAATCTTGATGCCACCACGGGTTCTGGCGTAATGGACATGCTGATGAGCGTCGTCGCTGAATCCAAAAAAACGCTCGTTGTTGTAACTCATGATCAAACTCTCGCCAAACTGGGAGATCGCCGTTTGATTCTGAAAGAAGGAAAACTCGAAGAGGGCTGATCCCTGTTAGTTTATTCCGCAGGTGAAGTGCGGCGTGTCCTTGTGAGGAGCATCTAGTTCAAGCTTATTGCACCTTCATCCATCGCGACCTGAAGGATCGATTTTCCTCCATCAACTGAGCCGCGACAGTGGCTGAGAGGCTGGGGAGTCCAGCAACTCGGGCAAAGGCGGCTATGCGCTCTTGGCGCTCGTAATACTCAGTGCTGTCCGTGGTTTTACCGGCATAGAACTGGGCCGCGTCTAACAGCGTTTGAGGAATGAGTTCATTCACAGGTAGAGTGATGTTTCCACGATCTAGACTGATGGTGACTGTTTCTGTATTCGCTGCAATGATGCGCCCATCCATGCTGCTGCCCGATTGGCGGATAATCTTACCCTGATAGCCACTATCTTTGAAGTCGGCAAAGAGGCCGGTAAGAAATGCCTGAGCTTTGCTGTGAAGATAGATCTGTCCTTCGAGCGCGGACTGAATTTCAGGCGAGTCAAAACGCATGCCTTGCAGCATGTCGAGCACTCGCGAGTAATCATAGCCGTCGATAAGGTTTGGCAGGGTGGCCATGATTTCAGTCCATTGTCCCAGCTCACGCTCACGCAGAGCATGCTCAGAGCTCATTTCCGATTGTCGCTGTTTCTGGAAAAGCTGTGACATCTCCTGCTTCAGCACGCCTTCCCATTTCTTTAGCATGGCGGTGAGGCCTGGCGAGGATTCTAGCAGGGTCTTGGCCTGCCGGATTTCGTCCATGCTCTTTTTGCCTTCTTCAAGATTGCTTGGGGTTTTCGGCTGGCGGAGGTTTAGGGCGGCAGTGATCGGTTTATCGAGGGCATCGACCAGTGGCTGGTAGCTGTATATCCAGTCAAGAGAGGTGGCAATCGAGGTGCTTTTCACATCTCGTAGATGTTGCTTAAAGAAGCTAAGTTCGTGAGCACCCAAAAGAGCATCTCCATGATACCACTCGGCTAGTCCGTGAATCAGGTAACCAAGGATAGATTCATTCTGAGTGGCATAGCCAAGCTTATCCTCCGCTATGCCCAGGCTCAGGCCGTTGCCCATGCGTTTACCAAGAGTTCCGAAAAAGCCTGCCAACTCCGGTGTGACGAGGTTGCTGCCGCTGCCTGTCTCGTTGCCCATGGCTTGAAGATGCTTGCTTGCCGCGTCTTTTTTACCCAGAATGACAGCACACACAGCCGCGTTATAGCGCGCCCAGTTTAGCGTGGGTTGACGTACTTCTTCAGAGCGGATGAGCTTTTCAAACTGCGCTTCCGCTTCGTTGAGTTCACGCTGCTTGAGCATTTTATCGCGGGCAGAGATGAAGAGTTCGGCTACGGTCTTTTTGCCGCTGGCTTGCACAGTCACACCTTCTCCCGTTAGGTCACTGCGGCTGGTTTCGACCAGCTCTGTGATTGCTGTAGCTTTCTTCCCACCTGCAAACTGGATCAGCCAACCAATGGAAAAAGCGATCAACAGAGCCGCTGCCACGCTGAGGCCCCAGCGCACACGACGATTGGCTATTCTAGACTTGAATCCCTGGCTGAGTAACCCCTCGGCCAGACGCAATTCATCCACAGTTTCGTCATAGTTGGCGCAGCGCTCCTGCGGGCGGAAGGCTACCATGCGATTGACGGCATGAATGGTGCGTGGTGCAAACCTCATGCCGCTGTCTTCTAGCGCGACACGTCGGCATTTGATCATGCGCAGTTGCTCGATGCTATTGGTATCTGCCTTATGCGGCGGCTGCCCTGTTAAAGCATGATAAAGAGAGGCTCCGAGGCTGAAAATATCACTGCGATAATCTTCACGATTATCCAGCACCTTTTCAGGGGCCACGTAGTAGGGGGTGGCCCAGATTTCTCCGGATGAATCGGCGCCGCGCTCCACAAAGAGAGCCAGGCCAAAGTCCACCACTTTGGCTGTGCCTGTTTCGGTGAAAAGAATGTTAGCCGGCTTCACGTCTCGGTGAATCAGCCCTAGTTGCTGAGCAGCGCGCAGACCTTCGGCGACTTCACGTCCGATACTGAGCACTTCTGCTTCTTTGATTTTTCCGTCACGGCGGATTCTTTGTTCCAGGTTGCCACCGGTGACGAGCTCCATGGCGATGTAGAAATAGCCCTGATCATAGCCAACAGAGTAGAGCTTGATCACATTCGGATGATTGACGTTGGCAGTGATGAGGGCTTCCTGGCGAAACTGCTCCACGCGGGTCGCATCACGGCTGTATTGGCGGTTGAGAATTTTCAGGGCCACTCTACGGCCTAGGGTCTCATCCTCAGCCTCAAAGACGCGGCTCATGCCGCCTTCGCCGATCTGGCGGACGAGAACAAAATGGTCGAACTTTCGACGCACTCGCACCATTTGGCCGCAATAAGGGCATTTTAACTTAGTGAACGGCTCCAAAGACGTGACATCAATCTGGTTTTGGCAGATTGGGCAGGTACTTAGATAGGACTGTTCGGGAGTTCGGATCACTGGAAAACGCAAAAATGGACGTCGATGAGACAACGCTAGCTCACCATACGTTCATTGCACACGGAATGCCAGAAATTACAGATTGCTTAATTAATTTGAATAACGATTATCCTTCGACGCATTGATTGCTTCTAAATTCACTTTTTCTCCCTCTGCTGCCTTTTTCCTGTGACCTGGACCCTTTCAGCCGATGACCTTGGCCAACGCCTCGATAAACTGGTAGCCACTCGCCTGCCGGAGCTTTCGCGGTCGCGGGTTCAGGATTTGTTGCGGGATGGGCATATCACGCTGAATGGAAAGGCGGTAAAGGCCAGTGTGACATTCAAGGCAGGGGACAGCGTCGCCGTGGTCATTCCTGAGGTGAAAGCGCTGGAAGTGGTGGCGCAGGATATTCCGTTTGAGGTGCTTTTTGAGGACAAAGACATTTTGGTGCTCAATAAGCCGCCTGGGCTGGTGGTTCATCCGGCCGCAGGTAATCCAGACGGGACTCTAGTGAATGCCTTGCTGCATCATTGTGAAGACCTTAGCGGTATCGGTGGGGAAATGCGTCCTGGTATTGTCCATCGTTTGGATAAGGATACCTCAGGATGCATGGTCGTGGCCAAGAATGACATCGCTCATCGCCGACTCACGGAGGCGTTTGCCGAGCGTCGATTGAGTAAAATCTATCTGGCTGCCATCAATGGCCTGCCAAAAGAGAGTAGCGGACGCATTCAGAACTTCATTGGCAGGCATCCTGTGGATCGGAAACGCATGGCCATCCTTTACGACGGTGCAGGGAAGGAAGCCGTCACGGAGTGGGAACAGATCAGCAAATGCCAAGGTAGTGCCCTGATTCGCTGCAAACTGCTCACTGGCCGCACGCACCAGATCCGAGTTCACATGCGTGAATCTTTAGGGCACCCGATTCTGGGAGATCCCATCTATGGCAATCCCAAACGTCAGATCGTCTTCACACCACGCCTGATGCTTCATGCCTGGAAGCTCAGCTTTCTGCATCCTATCCATGATCAGCCAATGAATTTTCAGGCTACGATTCCTGACGAATACTCTCCTTGGATCGAGGCCGCTGGCGGAGCTATCTAAAGAGAGCTGAGTTTCCGCCAGGGGAGCTTTTCCAGCACATCACCAAAGCCTAGCCCACCGCCATTGGTATCGTGACTGAGCCAGCCGCCTTTCGCCGAAATGCGCTCAAAAAAGCCATCCGGTTCGAACAGATGCTGGGTGCTGAGTCCACAGAGATCCACTCGATCACCGATTTCAGATTTGGCGACAGCCGCCTCATATGCCGCGAACATTTGGCCCAAGCCATGATCCATGGCAGAGGTCAGCACGAGTGGTTTTTCAGGATGTCGCGCAGCCACCGCGCGCCAGTCACGGCGTGCTGGCTTCACGACTACGGCTGAAAAGCCAGCTTCACCATCACGCCAGCCTTTGTCCAGGGCCAGGCGCACCTTCCAGCGCTGCTGAGCCTGCTGCCAAAGCTCGGAATGATAGGGGAATGGATCCTCGATCAGATCCAGATGCTGGTAAGTCCGCAGCGGCATGAACTCAATGAATTGCGAAAAGCCGCGTGCATCCAGACAGCCATTAAAGTCCACCCGCAGCTTCAGGCCTATGGCTTCTCCTACCTTGGCGCATTGTTCAAGGAACCCGCGCGTTTCTCCATAATTGGCGAAGCCCTTGGCCTTGAGCGCAGGCCAGCCCTCGCTCACGATCCGCTCGATCTGCGGCCCAGTCGGCTGCGCAAAACTCCATGAGTAATGACTGCGCGGGATCTCTAGGTCTGCAAATAGGCTGATTCCAGCTTCGCGGGCTGCACCGTCGATCTCGGCACAGCGCAGGGCCATCTCAGTCACAGGCGTGGTAATTCCCTCAGCCAATCGACGTAGTTGTTCTTCAATGGGGGCATCCCCAAATTCCGTCCAAGGGTGGATGCAACCGTAGCCAGAATCGACTCGGATAAGTGCCCCAGGGAAAAGTCGCCGGTGGGATGCCGCATTCAGGGCCACACCACTGCGGAGCAGGTATTCATAGACATAGATCGGGCTGGCTGACATGTGGGTTCAATACGTCTCCCATTTGCCTCATGGCATAGCCGCCATACAGAAAAGTCCGGCAAACAGCAGTAAATGCACGCCACTCAGTGCTAATAGGCGATTGTAGCTTGGCCCAGGTGCGGTCGTCCAAAGGCGAATCAGCACGAAAAGCCCCAGAGGCAGCACCGCCAGAGGTATGGTGAAAAGAAGAGTATCATCGGTATCGATCCAGTAGAGCCCGATCCCATAAGCTACGGCTAACAGGACTGTGATCTCGATCCTAGCAAAGGTCACACCGAATCGCGCTGCCAAGGTACGCTTGCCCGTGCTGCGATCTTCCTCAAGGTCTCGCAGATTATTCACCGCGATCAGGATGGTCGAGAGGCAGCCTATTTGCATCCCTGCCACGACCGCGCCAACCAACCACTCACCGCACTGGACAAAAGCTGAGCCCATCACCGCCACAAAGCCAAAGAACAAGATCACAAACAGCTCACCCAATCCCCGATAGGCCAGTGGAGCCGGCCCGCCCGTGTAACCATAGCAAAAATAGAGAGACGGTATGCCGATGATCACAATCGGCAGTCCGCGCGCGGCGATTAGCGGAATAGACAGAGCCGTAGCTAGTCCAAGCATGACATAGCCCGCCATCATCACCGACTCAGCCCGCACAGCGCCCGCCGCCGTGATCCGCCTCGGTCCGATCCTCGCCGCCGTATCCATGCCTTGGCGGAAGTCCAGAGCATCGTTGAACCAATTCGTTGCGATTTGAAGCGCGATTGTGCTAGCCAAGGTAAAGACCAGCAGCCACCACTCGATCTCATGTCCGCTCAGCCTAGCTCCCAGGATGAAACCCACAAACACAGGCGCGATAGCCGCACCGAGGGTTTTCGGGCGTGCAGCTTGGATCCAATCAATCAAACGAGGCATAGTGGTAAAAAAAGTTAAAGGCCACCGATCAGAGCACAGAGCCGATGTTTTGTCTTCCTCGGATGTGTGAGCTGGGTTCGTGCTAGCGGTGCTGATAAAAAGGCTTTTAGCCACATTTGAGTCAAACAATCCACGCCCATCAAAGCGAAAGAGAGGACATGTTATTTTGAAAGCTTCGGAAATATAATTTCTGGAAAAGTACCTACGTACGGCATGATTTGTTCAAAGTGAGCAGATTAAGGTCTTGCCAAATTATTGAAAATTGAATTTAATTCAAAACTAAATTAATTCGCTGGCCAACCACCAGCGATTTTTTCCAGTCATACCTTTGTTACAACCATGTCACATCAAGCATCTCCGACCCTTCGTCTCATGCGCCAAAAACGCCTCTGGATCAGCAGTTCCCTCGCTGGTCTGATGGCTCTTTGGCAGATTGGCCAGCCTTTGCAGGCAGCGACTTTTTACTGGAATACTGACGGCAGTGACACGGGTAACTTGATTGATGGCACTAATTTGGGCGGCATTGGTGCTTGGGACACCGCGACTTCAAATTGGTGGCCAGTGCCTGCTGGGGCGCTAACGACTTGGGGGAATACCAGTTCTGACATCGCCATTTTCAGTGGTCCATCGGTTAGCATCCCGACTCTGAATACGGTGACGCTTAGCAGCGGCATTACTGCTAACCAGCTCCGATTTAATCGTAGTGGCTACGCACTCACAGGGGGTGATTTGACTCTAGCTGGCACGGCGCCAACCCTACAGGTGAACTTTGCTGAAACCGCAACTATCAACAGTCAGCTTTTAGGAACAGCGGGGTTGACCATGGCTGGCGGCGGCACCGTTCGGTTGACCAATGCTTCGAATAGCTATACCGGCACCACTACGATCAATAGTGGTATTCTCTCGATTTCTAATGCGGCAGCGCTTGGGACAGACGCTTCCGCGATTGTTCTCAATGGTTCAGCGACTCGTGGCTTTGGCGGTGGGGCGCTGATGCTGGAGGGTGATGTGACGCTTTCACGGGGAGTGACTATGCAGGGCGTTGGGCCTGTGCCTGCGACGGGTTCAGCGCTGATGAGCGTGGGCAACAACACGATCACCGGACCAGTGACGAATGGGAGCGCAACTGTGAACACTGCGCTCACTTCGGCTGGCGGCCGCCTGACTCTGGCGGATGTGACGCTAGGGGGCACGGCGGGCACCATCTTCATGACTTTTGGGACAACTAATTCGGTTGGCGCTGGCAGTTATGCGATCACGGGGACGCTCGCGAGCGTGGTGAGTGCGCAGGGTACTATTCAGAAAGTCGGTGCGGGAACCTTGTTCCTTAGGCCGTCGAACGCCGCTGGTTATAGCGGCATCTTCCAGGTGAGTACTGGTTCGATCCGTGTGACGGATACTGCGGCACTGGGCACGAGTGCGGCGGCCAATGCGATTGATTTAAATGGTGGTATGTTGGAACTTCGCACGGACACGCCGACCTTTGCGAGTGCCAAGCGCGTCAACTTGAACAACGGTAGCGGTGCGACGGATTTGCTGCTGGATCGTTCACCTGGCGGAACCGGATTGAACCAGACGGTGACTTTTGCCAATTTCGATTATGACTCTGGGGAAACAATCGCGATCAATACACGCAACGGTTACGGGTCAACATTCACAGCGGCGACGGCCATTGGAGATGGTGCAGGGGACACGACGCTGACGAACAACGGTAATGGTCTTATCACCTATGGTGGCACGGTTTGGGGAAATACTAACGCGACGGCGCGCACATTGACTGTCAATGGTACAGGGAATACATTGATGTCGGGAAGCATCACAGCTTCTGGTGCCAATCATTTGCTGGTGAAAAGCGGTACGGGCGCGGTCACGATTCAGGGAACCGCCAGCACTTATCTTGGTGCGACCACGATCAGCGGCGGTGCATTGACGGTGACGGACTTCCGCACGCTCAATGGGCATAGCACGGGAACGAATACTGCAGCGATTAACATCGGCAGTACGGCGACTGCGGGTATTCTCACGATCGGTTCACAGACAGCAGCGACAGCGGCTGGCCTAACGTTGCTGACTGGCAAGTCAATCAATCTCGCTGGCACGAGTGGGGGGGCGACGATCAATGCTAACCAGGCTTTCGCGGCACCAGTAATCATTGGCAGTGTGACGGCCACAGGTGCCGGTGCCAAGAGCTTGACATTGGGCGGCACGAGCACTCAGGAGAATATTATTTCTGGAGTGATTCCAGACAGCACATCTGCAACGTCATTGGTGAAGGCCGACGCGGGACTTTGGGCCTTGTCTGGAACGAATACCTTTACGGGTTCCACGACGATTAGCGGGGGCACCTTGAGGCTCAAAGCCAACGCGGGGACGACTTCGACGGTTCTCGGTGAGGCGGCAGGCAATACAGTGGTTTTCAACGCCAATACCACAACAGGCACCGCAGGGGGGACGCTTGAGTTGGTCGGTTTTTCAGGCTCCGCGACGACCGAGACTCTAGGGGCGCTGACGCCGACAGCGGGAGCGGTGACGGTCAAATTGACCGGTAACAGCGTGTCTCCATCCGCTACCAATCTTGCTTTCACATCCTTGGGGGCGACGACGGGGGCATCCAGCGTGAACTTCAGTACCACCGGCGGAAGTAGTGGCGTGGTGACATTGACCGGTCAGGCAACCACGACGGCGACAACGCTGCCTGGGACGGCGAACTTCCTCGGTCATTTGTACATCAATGGAGCTGACTTCGCGGCGATCAACGGCTCGGCCCAAGTGATCCAGCCGGTCTATGGAACGACGACCGGGTTTGTGAACGCGCCCAGCTCATTGACAGCTGCCAATCACAATTTGCTGACGGGTAACTTTACGATGGCTACGACAACCGCTGTGTCTTCATTGAAAGCCACTACGCAGACACTGACGCTGGGTGCAGGTCTTACGGTCAATCTTGGTGCCATCCTGCAGTCAGGGGGCACCGCTACGATTCAGAGCGACAGCTCCACGGCGCGGGCAATTGTGGGCAGTGTTGCTGGGGTGAACGTTGCTATTCGCGTTGACGGTGCCGGTGACGTGCTCAATCTGGGAGCACTTAATGCTCCAGTGATTATTTCTTCGACCACGACTGCTGGCTTGACGAAGAACGGAGCGGGAACGCTCGTCATCAATGGCATCAATGCGCAAACTGGCGCGACGACCATTAACGAAGGAACGATTAAGTTGGGTGTCAACTCGGCCCGTCTGAGCGGTGCCAATGCTGCGCTGGTGATTCGCCAGGGGGCGACGCTGGACCTCAACGGCCAGTCCTCGGGGACTGCCATCGGAGCCTTTGATGGCGCTGGCACCGTGACCAACAGCAGCGCGACACCTGCCACGCTCGTCCTAGGTAATGCGACAACGGGTGCAGGAACCTTCGCTGGCATTATTCAAGATGGCGCGGGCGTGATGAACGTGACCAAAACCGGTACGACCGGCGCACCGACCTGGAGCGGCCTGAACACCTATACGGGGGTCACCACCATTGGTACGTCGATCTCGACCGGGTTCGTCGTGTCGGTTCCCTCATTGGCCAACATTGGAACCGCCAGCGGCATTGGCCGCGGCACGAGCACCAGTGACGTCACCAACGCGGCCAGCCTAGTGTTCGGTGGCAGTGCCACCACGGGCATCAACTACACCGGCACGACCTCGGTGAGCATCGACCGTCTCTTCACCTTGAACAGCGGCACGGCAGGTGGTGGGGCTCAGATCGCCAACTCTTCGGCCAACAACTCCACGCTGATCTTTAACAAGACCAACGCACTTAGCTTCGGCACGGGTGCCACAGTGGCCCAGACTCTGACTCTGGGTGGCAGCTCCACGGGGGACAATCAGATCAACCTGCAGCTTGTGGATAATAGTGCTCTTGCGACCGGTGTGACCAAGATCGGTGCGGGCTTGTGGATTCTTGGCAACTCTTCCAATAACTACACTGGCACGACCCAAATTGGCTCAACCACATCGGCCGGCGGCGTGCTGCAAGCGGCAGGCAATGCGCTTTCTCCAAACAGCCCGCTCTTGCTCGGTGGCACGACTGGTGGTGGCGTGTTCCAAAGCAGTGGCAATTTCACGCGTAATATTACGGCAACGCCAACGTCGGGTGCGGGCACTGTCACGTTCAACTCCACGCTAACATCTGGCGCAGTCGGTTTCGCAGCTTCCGACAGCAAGCTTGTCGTGGCTATCGGTGGTATAGGATCTCCAACGGCACTGACCTGGGGCAGTGGTGGGTTCATGGGCGTGACTGGCACATCAACGGGTGCCTTGGTTTTGAGTTCTACCACGGCACTTTCTGAAATCGAGTTCCGCAATGCGATTGATCTCAACGGAGCCAACCGCACGATCCAGGTTGATGACAATGGCAATACGTTTGCGGACTACGCCACCATTACTGGTGTCATCAGTGGCACAGGCGGCACGACGGGTCTTACCAAAACCAGTGGTGGGACTCTGCAACTCTTTGGAGCCAACACTTACTCGGGTGTCACGGCAGTCACCTCGGCCAGCACGCTCGTGGTCAACTCCTTGGGCAACAGTGCCAATCCGGGCGTTGGCACCAGCCTTGGCACCAGCACTAACGCTAATCTTTCGACCAACGCGCTGACCTTGGGCAACGGCGGCACCACGGCTGGCATCCTGCAATACGTCGGCCCGGGTGAAACCAGCGACCGCATGATCCGCATCAATACCACGACGGGCAGCACGCAGATCCACGCCGATGGCGCCGGACCACTGGTCTTGACCAACGTGCTCAACGACATGGCAGCCGGCAATAAGACACTCTTCCTGCGCGGATCGAACTCTCAGGGCAACATAATCACCAGCGTACTGGCTGACAATACTGGAACGTTAGGCATCACCGTGGACAGTGCCGCTACTTGGATACTCTCCGGAGCCAACACTTACACGGGGAACACGGACCTCACTGGCGGCGCTCTTGGCGCAGGGAACGACGCTGCCTTTGGAACCGGCAGCTTGCGCGTGCGCAATGGTTCACTGTTTGCCTATGGTGCAGATCGCACCATCACCAATCCCCTGGCGGACACCTCCACCACGACTGCGATCGGCTCAGCCTTCATCGGAGACTACAGCCTGAATCTGTCAGGAACATGGACGCACAGCAACACCACTGCAAACCAGACCATCACCAATGGTATCGTATCAGGCAAGACGCTTACCTTGGGAGGGGACTCGCAGTGGAATTCCATCGCCTCAACACGCACGCTGACATTCAACGGTTCTGGAGACACGATCTTCAATGGTAACATCACCACTAGCACGGCATTCGGCGTCAGTTTGACTTATTCTGGCACGGGCAGCCTTACCTTGGGTGGCACGATCAATCCAGGTGGTGGAGTTTTGACTGTCTCGAGTGGCACTCTAAAACTTGGTGCAAGTGATCGCGTTCCTGACGGTGCGGGTGCGGCGGATGTGACGATCAGTCCGGCTGCCACCATCAGCGCAACTTTGGACCTCAACGGCAAGAACGAGACCATCAATGGCCTCTCAGCGAACCCCGCTGGTAATGTCACGATCAATAACAGTTCCGCGACTGCCTCGACGTTCACCGTGGGGGGGAACAATGGAATCGTCACTTTTGGCGGTGGTGCAGGTGCCAATTCAATCACCCAGACCGGTGGTGGAGTCATCAATTTGACGAAGATCGGCACCGGTTCTGCCAGCTTTACAGGCACTCTCGGCAATACGGGAACCACTACGGTGAACGGTGGCGTTCTGAATTACAACAGCCCAACGGGCACCACGAGCCTCAATGTGGGAACTGGTGGCACACTCAATCTCAAGGGTGGTCTTACCACCCCAGCAAACCTAACTTCTGTTACTGTGGCGGGCGGGGGGGCCCTGAGCTTTGCGGATGGCGCTGGCACGCCATTCAATAATCTCACCACGCTCAGTCTAGGTCTCGGAACTGGCACTGCCACTCTCGAACTCGAAGCGGGCGACCTTGGTACAGATACTCTGACCTTGCTTAATCCGAATGTGGCGACAACCGCCAACACCATCAACCTACTGGTGAAGGACTTTGACATCACCAGTGGCAATACCTACAACCTGCTGGTTGCTCCTGGCGGTGGTCTTCTTACCGGCGGTGGATCTACCGGGAATTACACCTTTAGCCTCGCCGGATACTCGGGTTCCACCCTCTTTCAGTCCGACAATCTTGTCTCGATCACCGCCGGGACCCTGATCACCAGTGACGTTTACTGGAACGGCTTCACCTCCCCGGCTACTACTTCTTGGAACACCATTGATGGCGGTGGTAACACTAATTTCTCCACCGATCTGGCCGGCACGATCCAAGCCACCACGCTTCCTGGCAAAGGCCAGAAAGTCATTTTCCAGGCGGACAACCTCACTGGCGGCGCAGCTCTGAGCACTACGCTGGAACAGCCGTTTAAGGTCAATGCTCTTGAGTTCAAGCCCAGCACTGCTCCGGCTAATACACCTCTTTCGGTGACCATCGCTCCCGGCAGCACGAGCACCAACTCGCTTACCCTCGTGCCATCCTCTTCCGCCGATGGCATCAATTTGAAGACTGGTGGTGCTCCGTTAGTAAGCATCTCTGCTCCTGTTGTTGCTGCTCTCGCGCAGACTTGGACAACGGCGAATGCTGTCGCCCTGACTGGCGGCACCAGTACCACGACTACATCCATTACTGTCGCCGACACCACGGGGCTTCGCGCTGGGATGACGATCACCGGCAATGGCATCGCCGCTGGGACCACCATTGTTTCCGTTGACAGCTTGACTGGCCTTACGCTCTCTGCGGCAACGACCGCAGCGACGGGGCAAAGTTACTATGCAGCCCAGCAGCTTAATATCTCGGGTGGTCTTTCCGGAACGGGGAACGTGACCAAAGCAGGCTTTGGTAAAGTCGTTCTTAGTGCAGCAAGCACCGGCTACACTGGTACCTTCGGCGTCAGTGGCGGCATTGCAGAAGTCACACTTGCAACTGCCCTCAGCGGAGTCGGTGCGACTGCCAACAGCGGAGCCACCATTGCCATCAATTCTGGAGGAACGTTCTACTACAATAATCTCACGGCAGACACCGGCGCTGGTGCTTTGAACTTCCCGAATCCGATGACGTTGAATGGCGGCACATTGGGTGCTGGCGGTGGAACTCGCTTCTACAGCGGTAATGTCAATGTCAGCGCTAACTCTTCCATTAACCTCCGCGATCTGGCAAATGCTACAACTAGCACAACCTCGCGCAACATCACGCTCAGCGGCAACATCAGCGGCACGGGTGGTATTGCCTTGGACAGCATTGACACCCCCACTGCTGGCAACGCTGAGACAGGCACGCTGACAATCAACAATGGCAGCAGCACCTGGAACGGACCGCTTTCGTTTACCCGAGGCACGGTGGTGTTCACCAACGCGGCTGGAAGCGGGACGGCAACACCGTACGTTGGCTTTAACGGGGACATCAAATTCAACCAGTTCGGACGTGTGATCTATCGCAACGTGGACGGTGCTAGCCTGAATCGCACCGCCGCCATCAGCTTTGCTGCGGGGGCTCTGGGCGAGTTCAGCGTTGACAATCTCGCAGCAACGCTTGCCTCCAATTACACCGTGACGCAGAGCGGCCTGATCACCCTCGGCTTGGGAGGCACTGGAGCCACGGCCCGGTTCAACCTAGCAGATGCGGCCAGTAATTTGATCATTAACGGAGGGGTTGTCCTCAACGGCAACAGCAGCATCAGCGTGGAAGGTGGAGACGCGGACTCGCTGGTGTCCATCAACACTACTGGCATCTCCGGCACCGGCAATCTCGCCATCAACGACGAGGCTGGTGCTTGGGCCGCCACCAGCACCCGCCTAGCCATCAACGCTGCCAGCACGTTCACCGGCAACACCACCCTCAATGAAGGCACCCTCATTCTCGGACACAAGGACGCCCTTAGCATCGGCAGTTTAACCATAACGGGCGCGAGCAGCCTGCAGGCAGGTGTCGATCTTTCTGCGGGTGGAAGCGGACCAGCACCGAATGCTTTGACTCTGAGCAATAATCTGACAGTTGCTGGAAGTAACAATCTCACCTTCTCCGGAACCTTCACCGGTACTGGCGGAAATGCGGATCGCACGCTCACCAACAGTCTCACTGCTGGCACCCTCGTTCTGAGTGGCACCACCATCAACATCGGTGCCACCGGCAATACCGCCGGCCGCACGCTCACGATCAACGGGGCTGGCAACACGGAGATCACCGGCCAGATCGTGAATAACACGGCCTTTGCCAATGCGCTCACCAAGAGCGGGACGGGCACACTCACTCTCTCGGGCACAGGCAGTAGCTATACTGGAGCGACAAATGTCAATGCAGGTATTCTAAAGGTCGGGGCGAATGGCGGCTTGTCCAGCACCAGCGCAGTCACGGTGAATCCAAATGCCACAGGAGCAACGGCAACGCTCGACCTTAATGGCTTTAATGCCACGGTCTCGGCCCTCACGATCGGTGGAACAGGACAGACATCCACGAGTGTCGCACTTGTTCAGACCGGCGTAGGCACACTCACGCTCGGCGGCAATGTCGCTACGAGCGCCACAGGAAATCCAACCAACACGCCGCTTATCACTGGAAATCTTTCCCTTGGAGCGTCTACTCGGACGTTCACCATTGCCAATAGCACAGGTTCGGCGGTTGATCTCGATGTCCAGGCAGTTATCTCCGGCGCGGGTGGAATCACCAAGGCAGGTGCTGGTGTTCTTCAGCTCTCCAATGTAAATACTTACACCGGAGCAACGACGATTAGTCCAGCAGCAGCAGCAAGTTTGGGCGTCATTCTCGCCACGGCATACAATGCACTCGGCACGGGAGCAGTGACAACCGTGTTCACTTCGGGTGCCACCACGGGACAGATTCAACTCTCGGGGGGAATCACTCTCGGTAATAGCAGCTTCACTACCTCGGGTGTCGGCTCAGACGGCACGACCAATGGTGTCATCCGTAGCGTCAGCGGCTCGAACATTATTTCCGGCCCCCTCAACATGACGGGTGGCGGCGGTGCCAGCACCTACCGTGCGGATACGGGAGCTTCACTCACGTTCAATGGCAATGTCGGTGGTGTTGGCACAAATGTTAACCGAATCGTCAATCTCGTGGGTGGCGGTAACTTCGTTTTTAATGGAAATATTACCAACACCAACGATGCAACGGTGTCCACGGTAGGACTTGATTCTGGCAACACAGGGACAACCACTTTGGCTGGTAATAATACGTACACTCTTGCTACGACAGTGCAAAGCGGTAGCACCTTGATCGCTGGTTCAACAACTGGATTTAGCTCTGCCTCAGCAACCACTGTCGCCGGCACACTTCGTTTAAACGGTTTTAGCAACTCGGTTGCCTCCCTTGCGGGTGTAGGCACTGTCGAAAATGCCAATGCAACAGGAGCCATTTTGTCCTCTGCTGATTTTTCCAGTTTCAGTGGTCTGATTCAAGACGGCACTGGTGGGGGTTCTCTTGGCATCACTAAGACTGGCGCAGGCACTTCTACT
The DNA here is from genome assembly GCA_027486585.1 of Verrucomicrobiaceae bacterium. Lineage (GTDB taxonomy): Bacteria > Verrucomicrobiota > Verrucomicrobiia > Verrucomicrobiales > Verrucomicrobiaceae > Prosthecobacter. The sequence continues at coordinate 44,598 of JAIXOU010000118.1, forward strand.
CTTGCAGGTTCGAATACTTTCTCTGGAAAAACGACCGTTGCTAATGGCACACTCTCCATTGCTTCGATTGATGCCGTAGCTTCCAACGCCCAGCCTCTCGGTACCAACGCCGATCTAGATTTGGGTGTGGCTGCTACCTCTTCGGGGCGCCTGCGTTACACTGGTGCAGCCACGACTCTTAGCAAAAACATCAACGCGCTCGGTAATGGCAACGACACAATCGAGAACGCCGGCTCCGGTCTTCTCACCTTGACAGGTACCATCACCAAGGCTGGCACGACGCTTACCCTCAATGGCGGCTCCTCCGGTCTCTATGTCGGTGGTTTGATCGTTGGCGCGCCAGCGGCCTCTGACCTCATTATTGCTGGAGGCACAGTTACCCTTGACAACGCCAACACTTACAATGGCCCGACCTACCTGAATGCCGGAACGCTCAACATCAACAATGCCAGTGCCATCAGCACCGGAGCCTTCAACATCAATGGAGGCACGATTGATAACACCAGCGGTTCAGCCATTACTCTGACGAACAATAATCCCCTGAATATCACTTCAAACTTCACCTTCACAGGTACGAATAGTCTGAATCTGGGCACAGGTACAGTCACCTTGGATGCGAATCGCACCGTCACCGTCACAGCGAATACGCTCACCATCGGTGGTGCTATCAGTGGTGCCTTTAGCCTGACAGGCACAGGAGCTGGCACGCTGCTCCTTACAGGTGCTAGCACTTACACGGGCACCACGACCGCTGTAACGGGTTCGACGATCAGCGTCGGTGGCAATGGGTCCTTGGGTGATACATCCTCGGGAACGGTCATTGATCCTGGTGCCAGCTTGGCGCTGAATAACGTTCTCTATACCGATGCAGAACCCTTGACCATCAATGGGACAGGCGTTGGCAGTGGCGGAGCCTTCCGCACTACTGGAACAAGCAGTTTTGCTGGAACAATCACTGCAGCTACCAATGCGACCATTAATGCAGCTGGTACGCTTAGCCTCACAGGTGGTTTAGTGAAAAACGGCACGACTCTGACTCTGGGTGGAACTGGTACCTATAACATATCCAGCGCAGGCATCAGCGGTTCTAGCGCTAATTCTGACCTTGTCGTGGATGCTGCCACCGTTAATCTCGGCGTCGCTAGCACCTACAACGGCCCAACGTTCATCCGCAACGGCGGCACTATCAATGCTAATGTCGCTAACGCACTTCCAACATCCATCGCCCGCACGGCCGTCACCATGGACGATACTGGCTCTGGTAGCTCTACTCTCGGTCTTGGGTCCAATCAAAGCGTCGCTTCTTTGACGGGTGCAGCGACTTCTCAAATCCTCGTAGGTGCCAACCAGCTCACCGTTGGTGCATCCGGTTCGGGTTCCAGTAATTTTGCTGGCTCCATCATTGGCACGGGTGGCAGCATCGTGAAGGACGGGACCAATACGCAGACCTTCAGCGGAGCTAACACTTACACGGGGGGCACGACCGTTAGTGATGGTACCCTGAATGTCACCAACACCACTGGATCTGCTACTGGATCAGGAACAGTGACGGTGGGCACTTCCGGCACGCTTGCAGGAACTGGTAAAGTGGAGGCAGCTGCAAACAACTACATCTACATCAATGGTACGCTGCAAGTCGGTGACAGCACACTGGGTGTCGCTACCGCCTCCACTCTCGATGTCAAAACCAGCGGCTCTGGCAGCCTAGTTCTGGGTTCAGCCAGTGTCCTGAAATTTGACCTCTTTTCGGGTGCTGGTTTGGGCGACAGCTCGGCCATTGCAAGCGCAGCGGACCAAATCAGACTCTTTGGTTCACTCGATGCCGCTACGACACCAGGCTCCACCTTGCTTCTGGCTTATCAGGGTGCTGGCGTCTTCGCAGCTGGGGATATGTGGAAACTCTTTGATCTCACCGGACCTGGCACGATCACTGGTGCTTTTAACGTTGACTATTCTGGTCTTGGTCTTGGACCTATGCTTGGTGCTGAATTTGACAATATTACTGGTGTCCTAAGCATCGTTACCGTCCCAGAACCAAGCCGTGCTCTCCTTTATCTGATCGGCATCATGGGAATCCTCTTGCGCCGCCGTCGCCGAGAATAGAGCATTTTTAAAAATCTTGAAATGGCCCAGCATTTAATTGCTGGGCCATTTTCTTTTTCATCTTGTCCTAGAACTTCCTGAGCATTCAGTTCAGATATGCTTTACAGGAGGCCATCTTTGTCCAAATCATCACGCCCTTTTCTGACAACACTGCAATGACTACTAAGCTCGATCCAAAATTCACCGCTCTCCTGACCGATACTGCTCAGAAACTGCAATCCCTAGATGTGCTGCCACGGATTTTGGCGGATGCTGCATCCGACTTATCAGCGGCCAGTCTTGATCTCTGTGAGCGCTTGATGTCTTTCAGTGCTCAGTTGAATGCAGCCATGGAAGCGAAGGTCACCTTTGATCTAGCTGAAAAAGCTGCACTCCTTGCTGCCAAAGAACAAGCCGCAGCAGACAAGGCCGCGGCTATTGCACAGGCTGCCGCTGAGAAGGAAGCCGCGCGAATCGCAGCTGCAGAATTGAAGGCGAAACAGCTCGCTGAAAAAGAAGCGGCTCGAATTGCCAAAGAGCAGGCCGACGCCGAGAAAGCCGCTGCTAAAGCACAGGCACTGGCTGAGAAGGAGGCTGCGCGAATTGCAGCTGCAGAGGCAAAAGCCCAAGCGCTTGCAGAAAAGGAAGCTGCTCGAATTGCCAAGGAGCAGGCCGATGCAGAGAAGGCTGCTGCAAAAGCCCAGGCACTTGCTGAGAAGGAAGCAGCAAAGGTTGCCGCAGAACAGGCCAAGGCCCAAGCTTTAGCTGCGAAGGAAGCCGCCAAAGCACAAGCATTGGCAGAAAAGGAAGCTTTCTTAGCCGCCGCTGCTGAATTGAAAGCCAAGCAACTGGCCGAAAAAGCTGCCATCATGGCGGCCAAGGAGCAAGCGGCCGCTGAAAAGGCTGCTGCAATTGCTCAGGCTATCGCCGAAAAAGAAGCTGCTAAGCAGGCTGCGGCTGAGGCTAAGGCCAAAGCCCTTGCTGAGAAAGAAGCTGCCCGCCTCGCCAAAGAACAAGCTGACGCCGAAAAAGCCGCAGCTAAGGCCCAAGCTCTAGCTGAAAAAGAAGCTGCCAAGAAAGCCGCTGAGGAAGCCAAAGCATTAGCTCTTGCCGAGAAAGAAGCTGCCCGAATCGCCAAAGAACAAGCCGATGCCGAAAAAGCTGCGGCAAAAGCCCAAGCTCTCGCCGAACAGCTCGCCGCCAAAGAAGCTTCGGCGGCTGCTAAAGCTCAAGCTTTGGCGGAGAAAGAAGCCATCAAAGCAGCTGCAGCTGAACTGAAGGCCAAGCAGTTGGCGGAAAAAGAAGCGATCCGGCTCGAAAAAGAAAGGCAGGCTGCTGAACTTGCGGCAGAAAAAGCGGCCCAAGCGGCCGAGCGTCAAAAGGAGGCTAAAGCCGCCGAAGAAGCCAAGGCTAAACGTGCCGAAGCCTACGCAAAAGTCGTGGCTGAACACGAAGCCAAAATGCGCGCCCGCCAAGCGGCTGCATCCGCACAACTTGCCGCCGAAAAGGCAGCCCTACTAGCCGAAGAGAAGAAGCGGGCTGCGAAGAAGTGATTTGAATAAACTCAGGCATTCGTTGAAAACTGCGCCATGATGGCTGCTATGAGCATCGGAACAAAAAATCGGCTAAATCAGACCGGCACTACCTGCAAAACCCATCTGCGTGAGAAGTATGTGCAGCATTTGGCACTCGTTGAGGAATTCATAGTGGAGCTTGAAGGTTCTGGGAAAAGTCATGATCCCACACGCTGGACGAAGTTTACCGATGCGAAGCATAGCACCTCCGAAATGCTACAACGTGTGGATGCTGCTTTTGACGCTTGGATGAACCCCTGATTAGTCCGCTCTGTTATGAAGCGGCGTCACTTCATTTTGAGTAGCTCGGTAGCAGCTGTAGTGGGCTGTGATCGGCCTTCTGCGATGCCTGATTTGCAGAAGTTTTCGATGTCAGATGCGCTGGATGAATTGCAGAAGGGAAAGCTGAGTTCAGCCCAGTTGATGCAACATTATCTTCAGCGACTAGAGGCGCTGGATCGTACAGGACCAGAACTGAGGTCTGTCATCGAGCTGCATCCTGAAGCCTTAAAGATGGCTGCGCGCGCTGATGTTAAAAAGACAAACGGTTCACTGCATGGGCTGCCAATTCTGGTCAAGGATAACATCGAAACCGCAGACGAGCTGTTGACTACGGCGGGATCTTTGGCTTTAGTGGAAGCTGCACGACCCCAGCACGACGCTGAAATCATCAAGCGTCTGCGAGCAGCTGGTGCGCTGATTTTTGGCAAAACGAATCTCAGTGAATGGGCGAATATCCGCAGTCGAGATTCATCCAGTGGCTGGAGTGCGCGTGGTGGCTTAACGAGAAACCCGCATCGGCTTAGCCATAGTGCCAGTGGTTCTAGCAGCGGCTCAGCCGTGGCTGTTGCTGCGGGTTTTTGTGCAGCGGCCATTGGCACGGAGACGAATGGATCGATCATTAGCCCGGCTAGTGCTTGTGGTATTGTCGGACTCAAGCCGACGTTGGGAAAAGTCAGTCGCAGTGGCATCATCCCGATTTCCCATTGGCAGGATACAGCTGGGCCGATGACACGAACCGTGAGAGACGCAGCATTGCTGATGAACGTGCTTTCGGGGTATGATGCGCGTGATCCACAATCGGCAGAGGTCTCTCTTTCAGAGTACGTTGATCACACGGCTTTCATGGGGACAGAGGCGTTGCGTGGCGTCCGTCTTGGGGTCGTGCGCGATCTATCTGGGGACCATTTTGGCGTGCAGGCTTTGTTTGATCAGGCTCTGAGTCAGCTGCGTGCAGCGGGCGCGGTGATCGTTGATCCGATCACTCTGCGGAATCATCGCAAAGCCAGTGGCTTGGCATGGAGGTGTTTGCTGACAGAGTTTCGCTCAGACATCAACGCTTATTTAATCATGCGTGGTGGTGCGCTGAATTCACTGGCTGATGTCATTGCTTTCAATGAGGAGAATCGAGAGGCAGAGATGCCCTTCTTCGGTCAGGATTTATTTGAGGAAGCCGAGAGTCGATGCACCGATGAGATCTTGGCTGAGGCTGTTGAATTAAGAGCACTCGCTCGCAGATTGGCAGGTCCAGAAGGCATTGATCAAGCTCTCCGTGAGCATCGTTTAAACGCCTTGATTTGTCCGACCAATGATCCGATTCAGCGCATCACTTTGGATCGTGGGGATGATCATGTGCGCGTTGCCAGTAGCCCTGCTGCCGTGGCAGGTTATCCGCATTTGACCGTCCCTATGGGGCAGGTGGATGGATTGCCGATTGGGCTGAGTTTCTTCGGTGCTGCTTGGTCTGAACCTCAGCTTTTAGCCTATGGAGATGCTTTTGAACGACAGATGCCCTCTTGGACGAAACGCCTGCCGCTTATGAAGCCATGAGCAAGCGCTGAATATCTTCCTGGGTGAGTTGCAGCTTATCACTGCGACCCGATAGAAGACCTTCGATCAGGGCTGCCTTGGTTTTTTGCATGTCTAGAATGCGCTCCTCAATGGTGGATTGGCAGATAAGCTTGTGAATGAAAACGGGCTTGGTCTGGCCGATTCGGTGAGCGCGATCGCTGGCCTGAGCTTCTGCGGCGGGGTTCCACCATGGATCATAATGGATCACGGTGTCAGCAGCGGTAAGGGTTAGGCCTGAACCACCGGCTTTCAGGCTGATAAGAAACACCGGCACTTCACCATTTTGAAACTGTCTCATGGGTGTCTCACGATCCTGGGTCTGACCGGTGAGTTTGACGTAGCGTATGTTAGCTTTGTTAAGCTCCTCTTCGATGATGCCCAACATCTCCGTAAACTGGCTAAAGATCAGCACACGGTGGCCTTCGTCGATCAACTCAGGCAGCAGATCCTCCATGAGGAAGGCGGTCTTGGCTGAGGTCTCGATCTTCTTAGCTGCGTCGATTTTTAGCAACTGTGGGTGACAGCAGACTTGGCGGAGTTTGAGCAAAGCATCGAGCACAATGATCTGGCTGCGCTCCAGACCCTGATTGCTGATGGCCTCACGCACCCTTTGATCCATGGCGGCTCGGATGGTCTCATAGAGGTCGGTTTGCTCCTTATCCAGCTCAATCCGGTGGATGATCTCCGTCTTAGGCGGTAGGTCTTTGGCGACAGCGCTTTTGGTTCGGCGTAAAAGGAGTGGCTGAAGGCGGGCGCTGAGCTGAGTTTGGCGCTCGGTGTCGGCATCCCGCTCGATGGGGGTGCGGTAGTAATCGCGGAAGCTTTCAGCATCTCCGAGCAGTCCAGGCATGAGAAAGTGGTAAAGGCTCCAGAGCTCGCCCAAATGATTTTCCATGGGGGTGCCAGTGATGCAGAGGCGCTGGCGTGCCTTGAGACTGCTGCAGACTTGGGCGGCCTTACTCTTGGGGTTCTTAATGTTCTGGGCCTCATCCAGAGCCACGACATGCCAGTCGATCTCGCGCAAGATCTCTGCATCCCGAACAATCAGCGGGTAAGAGGTGACGACGAGGTCATGCTTGGTAATGCGTCTAAAATCTGACTGGCGATCATCTCCATGCAGAAGCAGGACATTGAGCTCTGGGGTGAATTTAGCGGCCTCCCGAGCCCAATTGCGGATGACCGAAGTTGGGGCCAAAATCAGACTTGGGAGTTCGGTCCGACCTGCATTTTTTTCCATCAGCAAATGTGCCAGCGTTTGCATGGTTTTACCCAGGCCCATGTCATCTGCCAGGATGCCGTGCAGGCCAAACTCTCGCAGGAATTGCAGCCAAGAGAGCCCTTCACGCTGATAGGGCCGGAGATCTGCCTTTAATCCGGCGGGTGGGTCGACGAGTAGCATCTCTTTGAATCCCGCTAGTCGCTTTTGCAGTACAGCTAACTCCGCTGGCGCGCGGATGGGTAAGCCCTCTAGACTGCTGCTGAGTTGGGCCGCGCGCAGTTTATCCACCTGCAATTTACCATCTTTTCGCGTGGGTCGGGTGGTTAATAGCTCGTCCAGAAAACGCAGTAGCACCAGCAGCCGGCGCGCTGGCACCGAGAGCACCGGATTACCCGCACCAGGGAGAGACAGCAGAAATTGCTGATCCAGATTTTGCTCTAGCACCGCTGGTGTTAGCCCCTGATCAATGCAATCGACCAGCAATGGCACGAGAGAGATCCGTTGACCCTCCAATTCAATGCCGAGATCCAAAGAGAAATGGTCGCGGCCAGCTGCATCACTTTCCAGATCGGTGAACCAGGCATCTTCCGTGGCTTCATGGATGATGAAGCCAAAGTCCTCACTGACTTCTACCTGCCAGCCATCTTCACGCAGCAAGGGCACACGATCCCGCAAAAAGGCAGACCAAAAGACGGCTTGTTTTGTCTCGGGCACGGACATCAGCACATGCAAGGACTCAGCGGCCTGCGCGTCTGGGATGGCCTGAGTTAGCGGCATCATGCCAGCCTGGGACAGGTCAGCGATGAGTAGTCGCTCCATGCGCAAATTTCGAGTTAAAGTCATGACTTGCCCGTTTTCATCCTTCCAGCGTGCGCCTGTGCCACGGCCCTGCATTTGAAAGGTCTCGGCACAGCCTTCATAGCTCACGCAGGGCTCAGCGATGCCGATGCTCATCTTACTATTGAGTAGCGAACTTCGCCCTGCTTTCAAATGGGGGCGCTCGATGCTAAGCCTGCGCAAACGTAAGATCGGATGCAGTTTGTCATTGCTCACCGAGATTGCCTTTTCCTCGCCTGAGGCCGTGCCGCTGACACCATCTTCTCCCACGCTGCCCTGGCCTGGGCGCGCTATCTTTTCGATTAAAGTGCGCTCACTTTCCTGCTCAAAGACCATCATGAGTGCTGCCGCATGATCGCACAGATGGCGTGAGTGACAGGTACACTCGGTGGTGAGATGGAGGTCACCATTTTCAGCTAACTTTAGTCGCAGTCTTGTTTCCTGATAAGTCTGGTTGCTGCGTCCAACTTCGCCTAAAATTTCCATCTCATTTTTATTGATGATGATGGCCCGGGCCACTTGGGTGTGTGCTTTGAGGTGCTTCACCGCCTGCTCAATGAGTGGCCTGCGAAAAAGCCACATCCAAGACTTACGACGCACTTGGGACCAGAGCTGGGGGAAAGGAAAGAGTTCAGACACGCGGGCATTCTGGCATAGCGCTTGAGGCTGGTGAAGCAAGGGACAAGTCTGTCAAACATAAGACAACCCTGTCGGAAACTGGCGCTCAAGAAGAAAATCCCAAAAACCTGAGGCCAATCTTTGATCCGACAGGGTTGATTTGATGCTTATATTCGCCAGCAGTAGGCACGAGCAATGCTGAAATCAGATGCTCAAGGCAAAAAACTTTTTCTTGTTCGCTCATGGTGATGACACTCTCTCGTAACTCTTTTTTTCAGGCCTCATGGAGCGTTCTGTTGGTCTTGTTCATGACGGCTTTGATGGGCGATCATGCAAAGGCCCAGGTCCCGAGTTCGGCGCGCCAGCTCATCGTTAGCAAAGCCGCGACTTGGAACTCCAATACAGCGATCTTGCAGTGCTATCAGCGCGCCTCAGCCGGTGCTCCATGGCAGCCTGTCTTTGCCAAATCGGTGCCAGTTTTACTGGGCCGCTCTGGCTTGGCTTGGGGACGTGGTGTGTTCAATCCACCACAGAACGGTATTCCTGCCAAAGTGGAAAAAGATTGGCGTGCCCCCGCTGGCGTCTTTCAGCTAGGAATGCTTTTTGGCAATGCGGCTAAAGCTCCCAGCGGAACGCGCTGGCCTTATTTACAGGTCGGCCCTTGGGATGCTTATGTGGATGATTCTACCAATCCCTATTACAACCAGCATGTACGTGTTAATCCCCGCAATGTTCCGCCATGGTTTGAAAAACAAAAGATGCGATTGGGAGATGACGCCTACAAATGGATGCTGGAGATCCGCCACAATCAAAAACCTGCCGCGCCAGGCTATGGCAGTGCCATTTTTTTCCATGTCCGCCGTGGCCCTACAAAGCCCAGTGCAGGCTGCACAACCATGGCCGTAGAGAACTTGGAGCGCATGCTTCGTTGGTTAGATCCAAAGGCCTATCCACATTATGTTCTTTTACCTCAGCCTGATTATGAGTATTTAAAGGCAGCGTGGCTTTTGCCATAGCCTAACCAACTCATGATCCGCCCTTGCCTCTTCGTCTCCTTGTCTTTCATCGCGGCTGCATTTGCTGTCGATGAGCCCGCTTTAAAGCCAGTCTTTGGCACGCAGCGTTACGTTGAATACATTCCAGGTGAACTGCCGTTGGTGCTATCCGCACCGCATGGTGGCCTGCTGAAGCCAAAGTCGGTCGCCGATCGTACCTATGGTGTGGTGGATTCAGATGCCAATACGCAAGATCTGGCCAGGCGAATCGCCGCAGAAGTGAAAAAGCAGACAGGTAAGTCTCTGGATCTGGTCATCAGTCATCTGCACCGCAGTAAACTAGACCCAAACCGTGAGATTAAAGAGGCTGCGCAGGGTGATAAAACCGCTGAGAAGATCTGGCAAGAATACCATAGCTACATTGAACAGGCGGTGAAGACATCTGGGGCTCGCCATGGGCGCGTCTTCTTCATTGATCTGCATGGACAGAATCACAAAGACATCCGCGTCGAGCTTGGCTACATGCATCGAGCCACCGATCTGGCCAAACCGATAGCTGAGATCAACAGCGCCGAGTTTATCAAGACTGGTTCCATTGAACTCCTCTCCCAGCTCAATCCAACTGTCCCCTATGCTGATCTGCTTTTTGGACCTGAAAGTCTGGGCGCTATGCTTGAGCAGCGTGGCTTTCAGGCTACACCAAGTCCGCGCATGGTTGTGCCCACTGAACCCTATTTCCGTGGCGGTTACACTGTGGATCGTCACGTCAATGCGTCGGCAAATTTCGCTGGTCTTCAGATCGAAGCCAATCGCATCCGCCTCCGTGATTCCCCCGAGAATCGCCAAAAGTTTGCCGAAGCACTCGTTCAGACCTTGCGCATTTACATTCCCAAATGGCTGAAGGTTGAGCTGTAGGTCTTCGTGCGAAGGCTTTTGGTGAATTCTCAGGTTTCTGAGTGGAGAATGTTCATCTGGGAATCTGGAATCGTGATGTCATTTTTGGGAAGCTGTTGTTTGGTGGCAACATGATCGAGACTTTCTCCGAATCTTCTGAGCAACACGATGGCCAAGAGGCGCCGTTGTTTGTGCGCTATGCTAAGCTGGGGTTGGCTCTAGCTTGCGTTGCGATTGTTGGCTGCGTGGGGTTTGTGCTATGGTCACAGGCTGAGCCAGAGGATCTTCAAGAGCAGACCGTCAGGCCGAATCGGGTCTTTGAGATGGCTGCACGCTATGCCGTGGGGTTGAAGGCTTTCATGGAGCTGGCAGGGCCCTGGAATGCAGCACTGACAGAGCCGATCCTCCAGGATTTGGCCAAGGTATCACCCAAGAAACAAGATGTGCTGCGCCAGCTCATTTTAAAAGGATGGTTGACGAACGAATGGCCTTCCGAATCTGCTTTGGCTGCTGTCGCGGAGTCAGAGACGGTATTGAAAGAAGATGTGGTGACTTTAGGTCAGATGAAATCAGTAAAACTGCCAATCACGGATGAGCGTTGGCTGAAACTGAAGAAACGTCATGGTTGGATGGCTGAACTGTCAAGGGCACAGACACTGCCTGCGGATGATGTGGCTCGGCAGGTGGTCATGCAGCAGGCGATGCGGACGATGATGGTCATGCTGGCTTTTGGTCTATTCGGTTTTTTGGCCGCGATGGGTGGTTTGGTGCTTTTTGTGTTGGCCTTGCTGCGTTGGCGTGATGGAAGGCTGAAATTCACGCTGTCTGCGATCACTCGCCCTGAAGGTGGGCTTCTATTGGAGGGCTTTGCGGTTTACATGGTCTTGTTTTTAATCTTGCCTAATGTGTCGCGATTTGTGTTCGCAGACATGCCCAGAACCTTTCATTACTTGATTGCATTCCTGGCTTTGATTGCGGGGTTTCTTTGGCCGCTTTGGCGCGGGATGAAGCGTGAGTCGTGGTGCGTAGCTTTGGGGCTGCATGCAGGGAAGGGGATAATGCGTGAAATGACTGCGGGCATTCTCGGATGGCTGGCTTGCCTGCCATTGCTTGTCTTGGGCATGATTGCGGCCTCATGGATTGTGAAGCTGACAGGCGTGTCGCCAGAGCATCCAATCACGGATGCCTTCTCCGGCAGTGTAGGAGTCAAAATTAGCGCGGTTCTTCTGGCTGTCGTCTGGGCACCCATCTCTGAAGAGATGATGTTTCGTGGCCTTTTGTTCCCAGGGTTGTCGGCTTGGCTGCGCTGGGTTTTGGGGGCACTAGGCGGTGCGTTTATTTTTGCCGTGATTCATCCGCAGGGCTGGGCTGGTGTGCCCGCCATCATGGCGCTGGCGATGGCTTTTTCACTCCTGCGAATGTGGCGTCAGAGTCTTATTGCGCCTATGACGGCGCATGCTTTGAACAATGGCATTCTATGCGTTCTTTTGCTGAGTATATGAGTTACTAAGCCGACACGATTTGCCCGTGATCGAGCCGCAGTCGGAGCTGGCCAAGCGCGTTTGCCTCGCTGCTGGAATGGGTGACGTGTAAGACGGTCAGAGCGTGTTTGCTTTGCAGGGTGCGCAGCAGAGTCATGGCATCCTCACGCGTTGACTCGTCTAGGGCAGACAGAGGCTCGTCCAAGAGCAACACTCTTGGCTGGGCGGCAAGGGCCCGTGCCAGGGCAACACGTTGTTTTTCACCGCCTGATAGTTGCTCTGGCAGCCGCTCTAAGATGTGCGTGATGCGGAGATCTTCGGCAAGTTGCTGGATGAGAGTCTCATCACTGAGTCCACGCATTTGTAGGGCAAAACTGAGCTGAGCTTTGACTCGGCGTCCTGGAAAAAGGGCAAGATCTTGGGGCACATAACCGATGCGGCGCTCTCGCGGTTCCAAAAGAGTTACGTCTCGGTCATCCAGGAAGATTTGCCCTTGGCTTGGTTGGCGCAGGCCACAGAGAATCTCTAGCAGTGAGGTCTTGCCACACCCAGTGCTGCCCATGAGCACCGCGTAGGTATTGTCTGGGATCGTCAAGGATACGTCATGCAGGCTGAAGCCCGCGCCGGGGGCCTTCCATGAGATATTTTTGAGTGAGATCACTGGGACTGTGAGATTAAACTTTTTCTCCTGTGGCACGCACGGCGACGAGGACAATGACCGCAATAAGGATCATGGCCAGACTGACCGTGACGGCTGAGTCAAGATTGCCGACACTGAGCTCAAGCCAGACAGTGGTGGGTAGCACTTCGGTTCTCATACGAGTCGCTCCTGCAAAGACGAGGATAGGCCCGAACTCGCCCAAACTGCGAGCCCAGGCGATGCAAAAGGCTGCCAGCATGCCGCGCCGTGCAGTGGGCAAAGCGACGTGCCAAAAGGATTGAAAACGTGTGGCACCGAGAGTGAGGGCGACTTCCTCGGGTCGGGCAGATAGGTGATCAAAGGTGCCGCGCATGGTGCGTATGGCGAAGGCGGCAGCGACGACGAATTGGGCTAAAACAACTCCGGCAATCGTGTAGGTGAATGAGATAACCTGTTCAATGCTTCGGCCAATCGATGTCTGAAAAAAGATCAGCAGACAAATGCCAACCACCATGGGAGGCAGCACGATGGGGATGTCCAGCGCAGCGTCCAGCAGCGTTTTGCCTCGGAACTGACACCGCGCCATGAAATAACCGATGGGCACCGCAAAGAGTAAGGCGATGGCTGCCGCTGCGGTGCAGGTCAGAAGACTGAGTGCCGTGGCATAACGGATTTCTGGTTTCATCACCGTTTGCAGCCAGACTTCTGGTGGGCTGTAGGCAGCTGTAGCCCCTAGCAAAAGCAGCCAAAACAACAGATAGGCTGTTGTGATGACTGCTAAGCAAAGCCAGAACGTGCGCATGTTTCTGGTTGAAGGCGGGGTGTCTCAAATCATTCCACGGGAGCAAAGGCATGCTCCATGTCCTGACCGATCTGCTTGTCTAAGTGAGCGCGCAGTTTGTCCATGCCTAGACCGCTTTGGGCTGAGATGGGCAGGATTTTCACACGCTTGAACCGGCTCTTCAAATTGGCTAGGTGCTCAGCAGCGCCTTCGACATCCATTTTGTTCGCGATGATGCACCAGGGGCGTTTGGCTAACTCTGCGGAGTAGAGAGAGACTTCTTTTCTGACTGTCTCAAGATCTGCCACGGGGTCGCGACCTTCAGTGCCGCCGGTGTCAACGACAAAGAGTAGCTCCCGGCAGCGCATGATGTGACGCAGGAAGTCGTGACCAAGACCGATATTGGCATGAGCGCCTTCAATGAGCCCAGGAATGTCTGCAAGTGTGCCACGACGGTTTGGGCCGAAGTGCACGATGCCGATCATGGGTTGCAGCGTCGTGAAGGGATAGTTGGCGATCTTTGGACGGGCAGCGCTCAGGCTGGCTAGCAGCGTTGATTTGCCAGCATTCGGAAAGCCGACAAAGCCAGCGTCCGCGATGCTGCGCAGCTCAAAATGGAAGCGACCTTCCTCACCATCGGTGCCGGGAGTGAACTCACGCGGCGTTTGATGCGTGCTGGTTTTGAAATGTACGTTGCCTTTGCCACCTCTGCCACCTTTGCAGAGCACAAAGGTCTGATGCAGGGTTGTGAGGTCGGCGACATGCTCGAAGCGCTCGGTGATTTCGCCAGTCTCCGGGTCCTCTTCTTCGGTGATTCTCGAGATGACTGTGCCGCAGGGGACTTTATAGACGACATCTGGAGAACTGCTGCCGCTGCATTGATTGCCACGGCCTTTTTCGCCGTCATTAGCGAGCAGCTTGGGATTGTAAAAGAAGGTGCGCAGGCTGTTCGTACTGTTATCTACGAGTAGGACGACGCTGCCGCCGTTGCCGCCATCGCCTCCATCAGGACCGCCTTTGGGACGGAACTTGCCTCGGTGGAAATGGACGGAGCCGTCGCCACCTTTACCGGCGCGGGCATTAACTTTGATCTGATCGACAAACATGGACCTGTCTTGTAGCGGAGGATGACGCTCGGCACAAGTACCAGCTGAATGCTTGCAAGATCCCTTGATTTGCGGTTGCTTGCTAAATGTCTGCATTCATTTGGCTGAATGGGACCATCTGCCCTCTGGCAGAGGCCCGAATTTCACCCCTCGACCACGGTCTGCTCGTGGGAGATGGGGTTTTCGAGACCTTGGTTGCACGCCAAGGTCAGCCTTTTGCTGCGCGTGAACATTGGCAGCGTTTGGTAAATTCTTGTCAGATCATGGGCATGGCCCCCATGCCTTTGGAGCAGTATCTAGCTGCGTTAGAGGCTGTTTTAAAAGCCAATCAACTCAAGGATGCACGACTGCGTGTCACCCTCACGACTGGAGACGGTCCTCTGGGATCAGATCGCGGAGATGGTGTCGCGACCGCTCTGGTCACTGCCGTCCCTCTGAAGCCCTGGCCTGCAACGGAGAAGGTCTGCCTAGTTCCTTGGACCCTGAACGAAAATGGTCCTCTGGCTGGTGCCAAAAGTGTGTCCTACGGTGGTAATGTGCGTGCCTTGGCCTTGGCAAAGTCCAAAGGCTGCGGAGAAGCGCTGATGGCTAACACTCGCGGTGAGGTTTGTGAGGGCACTGGGTCCAATGTGTTTCTGGTGCTTCACGGTCGCCTCGTGACACCGCCCTTGGCTTCCGGCTGCCTAGCTGGAATCACCCGCGACCTTGTCATCAAAGCCTGCCAATCCTCGGGCATCGATTGCTTTGAGGAATCTCTGCCAGTGTCCGCTTTGGATCATTGCGAGGAGGCCTTTTTGACATCGTCGACTCGAGACGTGCACCCTATTGCCGAGCTGAATGGTCGTCTCCTTGTGGCTCCTGGACCGATTACTCAAAGTGTAGCGGCTGCCTTTCACCACCTTACTGCGAATTTTGAAAGGTGATGTTTTGATTGTGTCTGTGAAAGCGTTGCTCGCGGGCGATGCGACGCAATCTTTTACTTCATGGTGACCCAGGCAGCGTTTGGGGTGAAGTATTCGATATAACCAATCATCATTTCGTCAGATGTTTGTGGGCCCCAGCGGACTGATTTTGTAGGGTCTGGGTTGGCTGGATTATTGGTGCTATTGTCATAAATGGCAGTAATTTTCATTTGGCTGCCTTGGGGAATGAGGCGGGTTTTGGCATAGTCATAGCGCAGCTGCCAATTGAAGTCATAGTGGGGTAAGTCGAGTAGGACCTCGGATTTGCCTCCAGGTGGTGTGACTTCAAATTTGAAGGCTTTGCCTCGAACATGCATATGGGCCATATAGGCCATGACCTGCATGTCGATGGGCACGTTTTGAGTTTTCACTTCAAGGTGGTTGGCTTCTCCAGCAGGAATCTTGAGGCGTGGATTGGAAACGGCTGCGGTGTGGACGATGTAGCGGGGCGTTTCTTTGGCAAAGATGAGGCCCATTTTCAGCTGATCCTGAGTGGCTTTGCCATTGGGTGTGTAGTGGATCTGAAAGCTGACCGTAGCTCCTGCGGGTAGCTTTTTTGCAAAGCTTTCTGGCCACCGGTGATGAGCATTTCCTGGCACATAGGCAGCCCAGTAACCTTGGCTGCCTTCATCTCGATCTCTGGTTTTGCTGCCTTTGGCATGAACTTGCACGATGACGTGATGGACAACACTTTTATCGGTGGGCTGAATCTCGTAACCCTGCACCCAGCGGTCTTCGGTAAAGCTGGTTTGGGCCGTGATGAATTGATAGGGCATGGTTCCTTCTGCCTTGATGCCAACAGGATTGGGTAGTTGGATGATGGCGTCGGGCGTGCCGAGTGCCCAATCGTCAGGATAGGAGATAGGTTTGGGGGCCAAGCTGGCATCGCCTCTAGGGCGGTCGCTATTGAGCCAGGTGAGGAGAGTGCTTTTATCTTCTGGAGTGAGCGATATATCATTGATCCATGGACTATGATTCTCGTTAGGTTGATTGGCTGCAAACCACGGAGGCATAGCTCCACGTTCCACTTGCTTGCGGATCATGGAGGCGTTTTCGATGACATCTTCGTAGCTTGTGAGGCTGAATGGGCCGACGCCTTTGTCGTGATGACATTCTACGCAGTGCGTTTGTAGGATGCGTGAAATGTGCTGGTGGTAAGTGATGTCGGTTTTGACCGCTACGGTTTGTTTTGGAATGTCCAATGCACAACCTGGTGCCGTGGTTGCGGCAATGTCTGGTAGGCGACTGTTTTTCAGTGCGGTCAGGGCATCGCGAAGATACGTTTTGGTGGCTTTTTCTTTGCTGTAGCCAAGGCCGTATTGATCATTGATGGCACCGCGATAAAGCAGTGTGCGGGCTGTATCGATGAGGAAAACTTCTGTCGTGGTCGTGGCGGCTAGTGCGGCGGTGATATGGCCATCCTGATCATGAACAACGGGTGATTTCAGCGAATGCGTGGAGATGAATTTCTGGATGTCTTCTTTGGACTCGGTTTTGATCGGGCTGATCAAGATAAAGCGGATGTTACTATCGGCGGCTTCTTTTTCTAAACGTGCCAATTCAGGGCCCAGTTTTCCACTTATTGGACAGGTGGCTCCGAAGTAGGCGAGAACCACACCTTGGCTGCCTTTGAGTCTAGAGCTGAGTGTTTCAGAAGCTCCAGCGAGGTCGCACAAGGGGAGATCTGCGACCAGTTTACTGACACCGACCGTGGTACCTTTGAGGATCATTGGTGCCTCTGTCGTTTCTGCGACTTCAACAGGTGTAGCCGGCATCGCTGGGGAGGAACTGGCTGGAAGCCGAGGCAGGTTTTCACCGCGCTCACGCATTTCAGCAACGACTGCACTGGCTTCTTCAAAGGTGACCTGGCCATCGCTATCTCGGTCTAGCCTAGAGAACCATTGTTTTTTTGGCACTTCACCGCTGTCTAGTTTGCCGTCCTTATTTTTGTCCAGCTGATTAAACAGGCTGCGTTCAGAGCCGGATTCAGCTGATGTTGATGTAGCCGGAGTCTTTTTGGAGGAAAACTTGCTTTTGAGGGCTTTAGCCGCCTCGATCATGGTTAGGCTGCCATTGCCATCGAGATCTAATTTTTTCAGTATCGGTGCAGCGGACAATTCATCGCCAGAGATTTGGCCGTCTTTGTTGCTGTCAAAGTTGTCAAAGCGCTCCCGCAGATCGGCCACTTGACCGTAGGCAATGTAGGCCGTGGTCGCTACGGCAACAAAGGTAAATAGAAGAACCGTTTTTTTCATAAGATCGACCATCGGTGACATGTCGATGCTGGTTGTATGACAATAAGAAACTTTTTCCTCAAGTTTTCTTGTTTAGCGATGAATCATGGTTCGGCTATGGTTACCACTCTGCCAAAGTACAGCTATCGAAATGGAGGTTCGACGCTTTTGGTGTTGCCTTTGTCGCTGCTCTGGTGGCATAGCGCTGGCAGCTATTTTTTGGTGAACTTGCTGGCGGTGAATGGCCTTTTTGAGATGCATGAAGAGATCAGTGAACCCACAGAAATGACGCAGGTCAATGAGTCGAAATACAGTAGCGAAACTGATTCTAGAGAGAAAGTAACAGAGGACTATGATGGCTCTGGCTAGGTTGAAACCAAGAATGCTGACAAATTATGCGGAATATGGGCGTCTAGCAGCATTGCAAGCCACGAAGGCTGCCTTTGAAGTTGCAAGGATAGCCATGCATCAGCCTGCTCCTGGATATGAGTCGGCTGAGAACTCAGAAGATAAACCCACGCCTAACAGCACTGTTACTGTCGTTCAGATCGAGGGTTTCCTGTGGATCATGTTCGACCTGAAATCTCTCGTGGCCTATTTCCTCATGACCACTGCTGCCTACCGCGCCGCTTTCCGCAGCCTATCAAGTTAGGATGCGTCAGCTTTGCACGGTGCACGGGTTTGAAGGCTTTTAGCGCTCCACTGACTGATTCATTTACAAAGTTAGGTCTGGCGGCTAACGCTGACACTATGGCAATTCAGGATGAATCACTCAGTGGCCGGTTGCGGCAGGAAACTTTACTGGCGCGGGGGCGGGTCTATCGATTCGGTAAGCCAACACCATTGGAGCTTTTGCCGATAGCAGGGCCTGGGCCGGAGATTTGGGTGAAAAGGGAGGATGTGTCTCCGATCAAGGCCTACAAATGGCGTGGGGCCTGCAATCGCATGGCGGTGCTGACGCCGGCTGAGTCTGCTCGCGGAGTCGTGACGGCCTCTGCCGGAAATCATGCGCAGGGCGTGGCGGTGGCAGCAAAGACGCTGGGCATCCGCGCAAGAATCTACATGCCACGCTCCACGCCGAGAGTGAAGCAAACGGCGGTAATGACCCACGGTGGTGAGTTTGTGGAAATCAGGCTGGCTGGAGATAGCTACGATGAGGCTGTCGCTGCGGCTAAACTAGATCAGGCGGCGAGCGGTGCGGTGTATGTGCATGCTTATGATGATCTTAAGGTGATGGCAGGGCAGGGAACTTTGGCTGATGAGGTCGTGCTCTCAGGGCAGGGGCCTTTTGATGCGGTGTATCTGCAAATAGGCGGTGGTGGCATGGCTGCGGGTGTTTCCCATTGGCTGAAGACGTATTGGCCAGAGATCGTGTGCATTGGCGTCGAGGGCGTGGGTCAGGCCTCCATGAAGGCGGCACTCTCTGCGGGTCAGCCTGTGACCTTGGAAAATGTGGATCTCTTTTGCGATGGCACGGCGGTGAAGCGGGCCGGTGATCTGCCGTTTGCAGTCTGTCAGGAGACACTGGATCGCATCGAGACGGTGACCAATGCGGAGGTCAGTCACGCTATCCGCACCCTCTGGGAAGGGCTCCGCTGCATTTCCGAGCCTTCAGGAGCCATGGGGCTGGCGGCAGTGCTGAAGCATCGTGCACAGTTGATTGGTAAGCGTGTCCTCGTGGTGTTGTGCGGAGCTAACATCGACTTCCTTCAGCTAGGTCTCATCGCCCAATCAGAGGGCGCTAGCAGTCTGAAGAGTCGCACGATTCGCGTGCAAATTTCCGAGCGAGAGGGCAGTATGCTAGGCCTATTGGATGCCTGCTTCGCGGGTCTAAATATTGCCGATTTTCAGTATGGGAAAACGCATGGTGATCAGGCTTGGCCAGTTTTCACGATCAGTGCCGATGAACCAAGTCTTCTAGAAGCGTTGCCCACTAAACTTGATGCCCATGGCTACCGCTGGGAAGATCTCACGGGTGCAATTGATGTCGCTTTCCGCGCCATTCCGCAGCGTGGAGATTTGTTGTCGCAACCGCTGTTTTTACGACTGGATTTTTACGAGCGCCCAGGGGCTCTTCATGTCTTTCTAGATCAGCGACTGCGCGGCTGTGCCAGCATGTGTTATTTTAACTATCGCCAATCCGGTGAGCGCATCGGTCGTGCCTTGATCGGTCTTGATTTCAGCACTCCGGCAAAGCGGGCATCCTTTTTGGAGTCGCTTCCCAGCCATGGGGAAGGATATCGGCTCTGTGAAGTCCTAGATGCCGAAACGTCTGCGCGTTTAGTCGGGTGAGAGACGTGGTTGTCGCTTAATTTCCGCAAGACTCAATATCCAACCTGAGAGCGCTTTGATCTTTTTAGGGGTTTTGGTTCAAGTGGAGGCAACTCTTGTTTGATCCTTTTGCCATCGATAAAAGCGGGCTTAAAAGGCTTCAGTTCCTCGTTCAGTTGCTTCTTGATCTCCAAGTCGCTTAGACCAGCCTGTTTGAGGCGGTCGCGTGTTTCAAATTTTTCTCTCTGAATGTCTAACATGATTGAGGTGCGCCGAGGTGGCTTAGTGAAATGAGTCTTTTGAGACACTAAAGCATTGGAAACAAAGAGACCTGTTTCGAGTATAAGCAGTGTCTGCGCCTAAATCTGGGAAAATTGAAAATTTTTATGGAATTAGAGTTAGGTTTTTTAAGAGTAGTTTTTTGATTGCTGATTTTGAACTAGTTGAGGATTCTGTGAATGTTTTTTATTCGTGACTGTCTTGGCTAAGATGAGGCTTTGAGTTTGTCTTCATTCGTAGCAAGCTTTTGATGATGAAGTATGCTTTTCGTTTTTGGAAATTTAGATGCCAGATGGCGGCTGGGGCTTGGCTTGTTTTCAGCTCTGGCTGCACGACAAATGAACAAAAGCACTCCGTGTCTTCTTTGTGGCGGAACAGTCAGAGCATGTCCTTTTCTCCGGTACCTTTGGTGAGTTTAGAGGCACCTGATGAGGCAAAGGCTTTCCAGCTTCTCTTTTCAATTGAGGAGGTTTCCGAAGCGCAGATGGCTGAGTTTCATGCAGTATTCGGAATCAATGGAAGCTCAGGTGAAAACGCATCTAAAGCCGCCTGCAATGTTAGTTGGACTGAGGCAGTCGCTTATTGTGCATGGTTAACGCAGAAAGAACGGGCCAGTGGACTCTTGAAAGGTGAGCAGCGCTATCGTTTGCCTAGCGATCACGAGTGGAGCTGCGCGGTGGGTATTGGGCACCTTGAATCAAAAGAAACTGCGCCAGAAGCCAAAGGGAAGGGTAACCTTCGCTTCTATCCTTGGGGAAAAACTTGGCCACCACCCAGTGGAGTGGGTAATCTAGCAGGCATGGAATCACGCTTTGATTTCCCTGAGAATCATATTGCCGGATTTAAAGATCGTTATCGTCACCATAAGGTGGGCCTTCGTGTCTCAAAGCGGAATCGCTTTGGACTCTATGACATGAGTGGGAATTTATGGGAGTGGTGTGATGATCGATTCAGGCCAGGTCACGATTGGCGCGTTTTACGCGGAGGTTCTTGGATGACGGCAAGACCTGAGACGTTGTTAAGTTCTCACCGAACTCATGACCCCGAAAACTATCGCAGTAACAGTGTCGGTTTTCGCATCGTGTTGGAGGATAAAAGACGGCCGTGAAACACGGAAGTGCAAGGGGTTCAATTATTGGCAAGTTCCATCAGGAGCCCGCTTGCCAGTGTTTCAAACGCGGCCTAGGTTCGCTGGCATGAATAAAACGACTATTGGATGTTTGATCGCAGCGTTGGTTGTGGCCCTGGGTTTGAGTGTGTGCTTTAACCTGATTCAAACGGCGGCTCTGCTCGGTGCTGAATCGGGGCAGACCGATGAAGTGGAGCCTTTGACCGAGAAGCTGGTCAGCAAAGGCCAGGTCGAAGCTCTGAGTAAGATTGTTCACTTGGATTTGGAAGGTATCATCAGCTCCATGAGCACGGGTGGTTTTCTGGAGGAGGCGCTGCCAAGTCTGGATGGCATGAAGCGCGCTCTAGAGCAGGCTGTGGATGATGATGCGGTAAAGGCCATTGTGCTGCGGGTGAATTCACCAGGCGGTGAGGTGACGGCATCCGACATTATTTATAATGCTGTGAAAAAGGCTGCCGCTAAGAAGCCTGTGGTGGTTTACATGGACTCTGTGGCTGCGAGTGGTGGTTACTATGTGGCCTGTGGGGCCACCAAGGTCATCGCTAGTGAAACGACGCTTACAGCCAGTATTGGTGTGATCATGGAGTCCATGAATTACCATGAACTTTTTGGTAAGGTAGGGCTGGGATCACAAACGTTCACCAGTGGTGCCTTTAAGGACACGCTCAGTGGTGCACGGCCCATGCGCGAGGATGAAAAAGTGTATGTCCAGGCCTTGGTCAATGAGATGTATGATCGATTTCTCGGGATCGTCTCAGAGGCGCGAAAAGTGCCAAAGGATGTCCTGAGAAATACCGTGGCTGATGGTCGTGTGGTCACCGGCCGACAAGCTCTGGCCGCTAAGCTGGTGGATCAGATCGGTTACATTGAGGATGCGTATGCTTTAGCCAAGGAACTGGGTAAGGCACCCGAAGCTGCGGTGGTGAAGTATCACTCGGCCCCCACATTCCTGGATGCTCTCGGGCTGTCCGCTCGTAGCACTAAGTCACCGGCAAAGATTGAGCTGGATTTGACCGGCGGTGCACTCACGAAGTTGCAGCCGGGGATGATGTATTACTTGCCAGGCTCTTATTTGCGCTGAAGTCACCGACTCTCATGGATGCACCGACACTTGGCGTTTTATTGGATTTGACCTGGCTGGCCTGTTTTGCGGCCATCTTTGGCGTGGTTGCTTATCGAATGCTTGGTCCTGCGACCGAGATGAATTGGGGCGGGCATGTGGATGTGCGAAGCTTTGCCATTGGAGATGCGTTCGTCTTGGGGAGCATTGCTTTGCTGCTGCTGGGCGGGCTGAACCAAGCCAGTCCAAACAAGGAGGATGCGGATGCTGCCATGCAGCTTACCGTCAATAATGGCCTCATGGGTATCGTGGTTCAGCTAGGCATGTGTTCGCTGCTACTGGCTTATCTGAATGTGATGCGTGGCCTGAATCTGGTGGATCTTTTTGGCCTGCGTCAGATTTCGCCACTGATGGTGCTGGGCATTGGTGTCGCCTTGATGTTGCCGACGCTGCTTTGCGTGGGGGGCTCTGTTTATGCAGTGCAGGCTTGGATGAAGGAGTTCTGGCCAGACAT
Organism: Verrucomicrobiaceae bacterium; assembly: GCA_027486585.1. Taxonomy (GTDB): domain Bacteria; phylum Verrucomicrobiota; class Verrucomicrobiia; order Verrucomicrobiales; family Verrucomicrobiaceae; genus Prosthecobacter. The sequence continues at coordinate 67,125 of JAIXOU010000118.1, forward strand.
GAGTAATCAGGAAACCGTCGAGGCCTTTCGGGCCTGTAAAGATCCGTTGGCTAAAGCGCTGATGGTCGTCTCTGCAGCCATCATTGCGCCATTGGTCGAGGAGACGGTTTTTCGTGGATTCTTCTATGGGGTGCTAAAGAAATACACAGACGGTTACTTCGCTGCCATCTGCACTTCGCTGCTCTTTGCCGTGGTGCATCTTCATGTGGGGACGGTGGTGCCACTGACGATCCTTGCGCTGATTTTTTGCGCTGTTTATGAGCTGACCGGCAGTCTGTTGGTGCCCATGGTGATGCATGGTTTATTTAATGCCACAAGCTTAGTGGTGATGATCTTTTTTCCTGAAATTCAGTGATGCAGACTCTGGCTGATATTGGCGAAGATGCGCTAATTCGCCGTTTGGTGGCGGGACTCAAACTCGATGCCAGTGTCATCGCTGGACCTGGAGATGATTGTGCCGTGGTTCTGCCGCCTGCGCGCGGTGAGCACTTGCTTTTAAAAACCGACACGGTGGTGGAGGGGGTTCACTTTACGACGGAGACACCGCCTAGACTCATCGGTCGGAAAGCCATGGCTAGAGTCATCAGTGACTTTGCGGCGATGGCATCGACACCGCATCATGCTTTGATCACGCTGATTGCACCGCCGACAACGCCTGTAAAACGGGTGGTGGAAGTCTATGCAGGACTGCGTGCCATGGCGGAGTTGCATGGCGTCAACATTGTCGGGGGTGAAACCTCACGCGGAGATCAACTCATCATCACCGTTAGCATGACCGGCTCTGCACCAGCCAAACGCTGGCTGGCTCGGAGTAAGGCGCAGGCTGGAGATACACTCTGGGTGACGGGTCAGCTCGGTGGCTCGATCCATGGCAAACATCTGCGCTTTAACCCCAGACTGGCAGAGGCTCATTGGCTGGCAAAGAATCTACCGGTTACTGCCATGATGGATCTCAGTGATGGACTGGCTAAAGACCTGCCACGATTGGCTGGAAGCTGTGGTCTAGGCTACAAAATATCAGCCGCCGATGTGCCAAAGACTCGTGGATGCACGATAGAGCAGGCTTTGGGAGATGGAGAGGATTATGAGTTACTGTTAGCTCTCGCCTCTGAGGCACCCGCCAACTTTATCTCGGCATGGAAGCAGGCTTTCCCAAATCTGAAATTGAGCTGCATCGGTCAACTCGTTGCCGATATGAATGAAGCTGGCCTGACGCAGGGCGGCTGGGAGCATTTCCGTTGAGCTGTTCCTTGCGAGAAATTAAACCAGATCCTTGCCTGTAGAGCGGGCTGGTTTATGACTGAAGGCTCTAGTGAGCGACTTCCTTGTCATCGACCAAGTCAGCAAATCCTTCGACAGCTCGCCTGTTGTGGACTCTGTTTCCATGACCATTCGTCAGGGGGAAGTGTTTTCTCTGCTCGGTCCCAGTGGCTGTGGAAAAACAACGCTGCTGCGAATGCTGGCGGGTTTCATCAGGCCTGACTCGGGTCGTCTATTTCTCAATGGAAAAGACATCACGGATCTACCGCCTGAGAAGAGGCCCGTGAATACGGTGTTTCAAAACTACGCCTTGTTTCCTCATCTGAATGTTCAGGAAAACATCGCCTTTGGTCTGCAAATGGCCGGTCGTAGCCGCGCTTTCATTGCTCATGAGATTGAGCGAATGCTTACCTTGGTCAAAATGATGGATTACGCCCACTCATTGCCAGCCCAGCTCAGCGGAGGTCAGAAGCAGCGTGTGGCCATTGCTCGCGCTTTGATCAATCAACCGCAGGTGCTGCTCCTGGATGAGCCTTTGGCCGCCTTGGATCTTAAGCTGCGCCAACACATGCTTTCAGAGTTGAGTGCGATTCATCGGGAAGTCGGTACAACCTTTATCTATGTCACCCATGATCAGGAGGAAGCTCTGAGTTTGAGTGATCGTATCGCAGTGATGAATCAAGGGCGTGTGGAGCAGATCGATACACCAAGAGCGCTTTATAATGATCCGGTGAATGAATTTGTAGCTGGTTTTATCGGAGATGCGAATCTCATGCTGGGCATCGTTCGTGAACGATGTGGTGAGAATCTTTTTCTTGTCGAGGTCGCAGGTTGGGGCGGTGTGTTTGCTCAGTCTTCTGTTGAATTGGAGCTTGGGCACCGAGTTACGCTTTTATTGCGGCCGGAGCATTTGCAGTGTTCTCAGGAAAGACCTGATGACGGAAGTTTAAAGATTGCCTTTCCAGCCATGGTAGATGAGGTCATCTATGCTGGCTCGTATGAGAAAATTCGCCTCAAATCTGGGTTGCAAGCTTTGCTTGTGCAGCGGTTTCGTGATGGAGTAGAATTGCCTATGAAAGCGGGCATGGAATGTTTTGTGACTTTTGAGCCAAAGGCTTGTCGCATTGTTGGCTGACTGCTCTCTTTTTTAGCCCAGAGGACAATTTCGCCTTGTTTCACTATTTGTGCAGGCAATGGTCGCGCTTGGGTAAAGCCACACATCATTCGTACTCATCACTCATAAAATATTCCTCATGAAACTGCTTCCTTCACTCTGTTTGTTTCTTGCGACTTCCGCCCTCGCTGATCCCAGTTTCGTGCCTTGGTCCTACACAGAAAAAGATCTTTTTCCGAGTGCTATCATAGCTACTGCCACAGTGGACTGGAATGGTGATGAAGAAACGGCCGAAGATAAAAGAACGGAGGATGACCCAAAGCCAAAGAAAAAGGATCTGCCAATTTATGGGGATGAAAATGGCTGGCTTGCTGTAGATCTATCCGGCATCACCAAGGGGTCTGAAGTGATCGTGGAAATCTCGGTGGATGGCTTTCTCAAGACCGCCAAATGGAAGGGTGTCATCGAGCGCACCCTGCGTGGTGAGGCCCGTGTTTTCCCCAAAGCAGCCTGGGATTATGAGGCGCTGCTAAAAGTGCGCCAACAGAGACCTGTCAACGCGACCTTTAAAGTCACCGTGGATGATGAAGAACTCTCCGAGGAAACTGAGACCTGCATCATGCGCTCTTTGAACGATTGCCCTTTCTATGTCCTTTGGGATGAGGAAGGCGAGGATTTCGAAGACTTTTCCTGGCTCTTCGCTGCTTACGTGAATGAGAATCACCCTCTCGTTGACAGCATCCTCAAGGAAGCTCTCAGCAGCGGTCTCGTCTCTTCATTCTCAGGCTATCAATCGGGTGATCCAGATGAGGCTGTAATGCAGATTTTTGCTATCTGGAATGTGCTGCAGCGCCGTGGTATTAAATACAGTGACGTATCCACGACCACACCGAGCAAATTTGTGGTAAGTCAGACAGTGCGCTTTTTGGATCAAAGTATCGCCAACACGCAGGCCAACTGTGTGGATGGCTCAGTGCTGATGGCCTCACTGTTACGTAAAATCGGCATCGATTCTTATTTGGTCATGGTTCCTGGGCACTGCTTCCTAGCCTTTAAAACGGGAAATGAAGAGGATGCTGAGCTCGTTGGATTAGAAACGACGATGCTGGGTAATAACAATCTAAAGGCTGTCAAAGACCTGCCTGATATGCCCGAGGAGCTGAAACAAAAAGAGTTCAAAGCCTCTTATGAGACTTTTATCAGTGCCATCTCCACGGGTAATGAAGCCATTGAAGAGAATAGCGAGGCCTTTGAATCAGAAGAGGACCCTGATATCCAACTTATTTCCATTTCAGACGCCCGGGAAATCGGCATCACTCCGATTGCTTCAGGGCAGAATTAAACGGTCGGTGGAGCTGGCACGATGATGTACTTTTTGCAGCCAAAGTTAGATGCGCTAAGAGCGTGTTTGATTGCTTGGCATGAGGAGCCGCTAAGTTATCAGAGGCACTCATTGGAGGCAGAGAATCATCCGGGATTTATCACGGATCTTCATCGTGTCAGGCTTGGCGAAGGAGTCGAAGTTTACCAGCGAGCCTGCATGGCTCTGGATCAGTGGGAGATGTTTCCCTCATGGAGTTCAGTCGCTCGCTTACAGCCTAAGGAACAGGTGGTCGGACAAATCGTCGCCATGGTGGTTCAGATTTGCGGCCTCTGGTGGGTGAATCCCTGCCGAGTTTTGCGTCGCTGTGATTCAGCCAGGACGTATGGCTTTGTCTATGGCACGCTGCCTGAGCATGCGGAATGTGGTGAGGAGCAGTTTCTCATCCGGCATGAGCCCGATGATTCCGTTTGGTATGTGATCCGAGCCTTTTCCAGGCCTCGTCATTGGCTGGCTTGGCTGGCCTTTCCTCTGGCGCGCTGGTGGCAATGTCGTTTTGTGCGTGACTCACAGGCGGTTATGGTGAAAAGAACCGGAGGTCATTAGTCCAACCTTTCATCTTGAACCTCGAACTCTCACTCAAAATCCTCGGCGCCGCGCTATGGCTAGTTCTAGTGGCCTGCCTTCAATTGGATATGGAGAGCGAATCATGGATCGTTTTGTTGCTGATGTTTTCGCCACTATTTTTGATCCCGCTATCCCGCCGACTGGTCGAGTCGCCCATCGACGCACGGCGTCTGGAGAGATCTTCGATGGCGGCGGCTATTCTGCTCGGTCTTTCCTTTTGCTGGATGCCAGCACCCAGCACCGCTGTTTTGGCTTTACCCTGGCTAATCATTCGACTTCTCTTTGCCTGGCAGGCGTTGAGTAAAGCTCGCCCTGAATTGGAAATAGCCCAGATCAGCCTGCTCGCGGCCCGATGTTTTCCTGCCATCGGTGCTCTTTGGTTGGTCGCCAATCGGGCTAACTGGACACCCTTTGGTTTTGATCCTTTGATTGTTTTACTGACAGGTGCTCACTTTCATCATGCTGGCTTCACGCTGCCCTTGATCGCTGGGATGCATGCTCAAAAGTGCCCGAGTTGTTGGACACGCTTTTCATGCTTGGCCATCCTGATTGGCGTTCCTATCGTCGCGATGGGGATCACCTGCACGCACTTCGGCATCCTGGCTTTTGTCGAGCCTTTTGGCGTGACCATTCTCGTATTGGGCGCACTGGGTGTGGCCTGTTCTCAATTGAGGTTGTCTATTCAAGTTGGGCTGCACTGGTCCCATCGTTTTCTACATGCCATCTCTGGCCTAGCCCTCATTTGTTCCATGACCCTGGCGCTTGGCTTCGGCCTCCGCCACCTCTGGCCTTGGGCTGCGCTGAGCATGCCCCAAATGTGGACGCTCCACGGCTCGCTGAATGTCTTCGGTTTTGGGCTCTGTAGCTTGCTCGGTTGGCGATTGATGGAGCATCGACGTACTTTGTCGTAATCTGAGTTTTCTTTAATGGTCTCTGATTTTTTAAAACAGTAGTGCGCCTCAACTCTGCATGCCCTGGTTATAAGGGCAGAGACTATTTCATCGGACTGAGCGTCAGGATGTACGCGGCATCGCATCGAGCGGCTAAATGCTCAGAAACGTACGGACGAAAACCGTAGCGCTCGTAAAGCGAAACTGCCTCTCGTAGAACGGAAGCTGTTTCCAAGACCACACTTGAAAAGCCAAGAGCTACGGCACGTTCCAAGGCATGCTCTAGGAGACGGCGACCCAGGCCCTGCCCTCGCGCGGATGGGGCGAGATACATTTTACGAAGTTCGCAGATCGAAGCTGATACTCGGAATAGCCCCACCGTGCCGATGATCTCATCCGAGCTAGTCACCAAAACGTCGAAAGCACCGCCAGCGTCATGGTAGGTGCTTTGAATATCATGAAGGTCTGAGTCCGTTCCCGATGGGTCGGGCGTTAGGCCATATTCGGCCAACACACCAAAGACAAGATTTTCCACAGCTCCTCGATCATCATTGCTGGCTGGTCGGAGACTGTATGGCATGAGGAGGAAAGTGAGGCGGCAGTTAGATTTAATGGTTTTGGCTCCGCTTCCGCAATCAGATTGTTTGTAATCTTGACTTAGGGACTTGCATTTGATTCACTCACTGTTCCCATTATGAAAAACAAGGTTTTGAAAGGTATCCATCGTATCCTGTTTTTGCTGGGATTGGCGATCAGCATTGCGGTTCTGGCTACGGTTCTCGTCTATCATGAGGGTGTCTCGGCTATACTAACTGAATACGAACAGTCGTTCAAAAAAGACCAAAAGGATTCGGCCATGGCCGCCTATGGCAACAGCCTTTCAGAAATTGATGAAGTTCGGCTTCTCGTTCTTGTGGAGACGAATGAGACTGGGAGTTATGAGGAATTTAAAGCACCGTATACTTCTCAAAAGCTATTCATCAAATCTAGCGCGGTGCTGGCGAATGAAGAGGCACAACAGATAGCTTCTCTATGGAGAAAATTAAGTTTCGGACACGGAGGATCCGGTTGCTTCGAGCCCCATCATGTTTTGCAGTTTCGATATCAGCAAAAGCTGGTTTGTGAGTCTGTCGTTTGCTTCCTGTGCGGTAATTTAACGCTGCCGTCGTTTCCGAGTCCGGTCTTGGTCGGCTTTCACACTGGAGATGACGAAGGCACGTTGGTGGCGCTTAAATCAATGATTGAAAAAGCAGGCCGGTGAAGGTCACTGATTTGAATGATTTTCGAGGAGTCTGTTAATCCTTCAAACAGGAGTGCCCCTTTTCTTTGCTGATAAGGCTCTCCTTTGATCCACGTTTGATTGTTCCTGCACTTTTATGAAACCTATTCTTTTTGCCCTCGCTGTCCTTTCGCTTTCTGCCTTCACCACGCTTACTGCGGCTGATAAAAAGCTAGTCGTGATGATTGCGGGGAAACCCTCTCATGGGCCTGGGCAGCATGAACACAATGCCGGGATTCTGCTGCTCAAGAAATGCTTAGAGCAGGGTGCTGCGGAGCAGGTTCAAGTCCTGCATCACCTGAACGGCGAGTGGCCTAGCCAAGAAGAGCTCACAAAGGCGGATAGCTTAGTGATCTACTCAGATGGCGGTGGCGGGCATCCGGCTTTGCAAGGTGAGCGACTGGTACAGCTGGACAAAGAAATGAAGCGTGGCTGCGGTTTCCTGACTCTGCATTATGCGGTAGAGCCGACGATTGAAAAAGGGAATAAAGAATTCATCGATTGGATGGGCGGTGCCTTTGAGATCAATTGGAGTGTGAACCCGCACTGGGATGCCAATTTTAAGGAGTTCCCTGTGCATCCGATTAGCAGTGGCGTGAAGCCCTTCTCAACGAATGATGAATGGTATTTTTACATGCGCTTCCGTCAGGGGATGCAGGGTGTGACGCCGATCCTGAGTGATGTGGCTCCTGATTCGACGATGAGCCGCCCAGATGGGCATCACAGTGGCAATCCTGCGGTGCGTGAGTCCGTCAAAAACAAAGAGAAACAGCATGTGGCATGGGCGGCAGAGCGTGCAGGTGGTGGTCGTGGTTTTGGTTTTACCGGCGGTCATTATCACAAAGGCTGGTCCAACAATGATCAGCGTAAATTGGTGCTAAATGCTATCCTTTGGACCGCCCATGTGGATGTACCTGCTGCCGGAGTCGAGTCCACAGTGACTGAGGCGGATATGGTGGCCAACCTAGATCTCAAGCCCGGTCAAGGCCTGCCTGAGAAGGTGAAGAAAAAGTAAGCTGTAGTGTTTGCTTGTTTATCCCTCTTTCATCAAGACGATGTTCTTCAGCAGGTTTCCGATTCTCTCGGGTTCTCGGTGATGCATGAGTGAAGGTTCACTGCATCCTTGCAATCCATCCTAGACGGTTCTCACTCCGTGCCCGTTCGACTGGCTAGGCTAGTGCCGAGGGTTAGTCGGCTTTGCCAAGGATCGAATAGCTGGCGCTCTTCGACAAAGAGCAAGCTGGGATCAATCTGCTGAATCAGGGGGCTTGAGCGCTCGATTTCGCCGGTGGCAGATATGATGCTCGCTAGCACGGCGGCCTCTCCCTGATGCCAGCGGTGACGGGGCAGGGGAACGAGCAGAGATGAGGCGTCGCCATGTTTACCTTGCTGATACAGTGCCAGGGCTTCGAGAAAGCGGAGATAGACCTGTTCTGGGGCGTGCTGGCGGCGATTGCGGATGATCGCCAGCATGGCGTCCACTTTTTCTCCCGCCAGCAGGCTGATGTAGATAAGGGAATCCTGGATGCTTTCGTCCTCCATGGCTGGGCTGCCGATCAGCGCCTTCATGAAGGTCGCTAATGGAAGCTGGCTCTGACGAGCGCTTCTCAAGATGGATTGCATGGTGTTTGGGCGATTTTTAGAAAGGTCGAGCGCACAGGCAAAGGCGCTGGCGGCAAGGTCTGGCATGGCATGATCCAAGGCTGCGCAACCCGTAGCATAGCAGTCGAGTTCTCGGTTTTCCATCCGTGAGGCAGCGAGTGTTTCTCCCAGAAGGATTTGAACGGTGAAGCTGCGAATCGTTTTGTTTTGCAGCGTGGCCAGTGTCTGGGCAAGGCTGCGTGAGTGGGGCAAAAGAGGTGCCTGCTCTGAGGCGGTCATGCTGCCGGCTTCACGCCAGAGTCCTTGTTCAAGCAGGGAGTCAAAGCGGCGGGCAAAAAGCGGTGGTTCTGTGAGGGCCTCGCGCTCGCTGATCAGGCTGGTTACGATAGCGTATTCACCTTGAGATTGGAGGTAGGCAGCGACACGGTGCTTGTCATCTGCCCCCATGCCGCCGCTCCAGGCGATTTCGTTTTGATAATCACTGCGCAATTGCTGTTGGTCGGCAGTTTCCAATTTGTCAGGATAGGCAAACCGGACGGCGGCTAAGCGATGTTCAACAGGTGTGCCTGGCAGGTTTCTCAAGATCTGAGCCACCTGCGTGCGGTGCTGAGTGTTAGAGATCGGGGAGGTGGCAATTTTACCAGCGAGGGCCAGAACGTCCTGGGCGCGGCCTGTGCTCATCCAATGCCGAAGGCTTAGAAGCAGGCAGCTTTCGAGGCGTTCAAGGATTTCAGGTTTGGCGCTGGCGACAGAGGCTTTGCGGACAAGCTCCAAAACGATTTCCAGATCGCAAGGTGTCTGCGCAGTCAACTTTTCCAAGGTGCTGGCAGCGGCGGTAAAGTCACCCGCTTCACGCCAGATAGCTAGCCAGGCGAACTGAGCTAAGGGTAGCTCTTGAGCCTCTTTGGAGATATTTGAAAGGATGGCTTTAGCACCTGTGAAATCATGCAAGTTGGCCAGCAAAGCTGCGTGGCCGACGCTATCGGCATCGGTGGTCTGCCCCATCGCATTGAGACGATGATAGGCACGTCGGGCTTCGGCAGGTGAGAAATCCGCTGCAGCTATAGCAAACGTACGCAGGGTTTGGGCATTATTTGGCTCGCGGGCCAGTTGAGCCTGGAGTTTGCTGAATACGGTGAGGCGCTGGAGATCCCTTTGGTTGTGAGAGCTAGAAAGAGATGCCCTCAGTTCATTGGCTGCCGTGCGGTCTTCGTGGATGATCTTGGCCCGCGTAAGGATGACCGCGGGAACCACTAACGATAAAACGACCAGGAGGTAACGGATCACAACGAAGCGGTCAAAAGGGTCGCCACTTCTGAAATGCAGGCGCTTTTGGCGGCTTTTTGTCTTGAGTTTTGGGGTCTGATTTTCTAACCACCAGCGGTTTCTACCCGTGAGTTCAGCGCGCAGCGTGGAGGTGCAGCGACTGCGTTTAGGTCGAGCTGAAAGCGATAGGTTAGACATGCTGACCTCCTATTCTTCTGCGCTGGCAGGTTATAACCAAGATGCCTGTAAGAATCAGCAGCCCGCGGCTAGGCTCCGGCACTGCACTGAGGCTGCCGCCCCGCAGCCCGTTAATCCAAGTGCTGTTGCCACCACCATTGGCAACACCCCTAGTTCCCCCGACAGTTAACTGCAGTGATTCGGTGCTGTTTCCGACATTTGAGACGGATCTACCCGAGGTAATGGTTGAGTTGAGAATGTTTTCCGTCCCAAAAGCTGTAGAGACCGTAGTCGCGACTAGGCCTGGGGCACTGTCATGACCGATGGCATGAATGAGGCCGCTAGTGTCACTGTTTCTACTCGGTGGATTACTGCTAGAAATCCAGACGACATCGCCATTGTTACCGATGGTGATATTGCCGTTGATCAATCTTTCAGAGTGATCCACAGCACCCTGGCCTGCGGTAAGTTCAATACTCCAACTTCCTGTTCCGGGGGAATAGCCTAGTTGCTGACTGCCTAGATCGGCACCTTTGACCACAAGAATAGTCCCAGGTAAAAACTGCTGAATTCCTGCATTTGAAAGGGCTAGATCGAGTGTGGCCTGATCAAATTTAAAGACGCCCTGAAGCAGGGAGGTCGCATCATTGGTATCACCGAAAGTCAGTGCAGCTAGGCTTGCCGACGAGGTTTTTTCCACGATGACGAATTCGATATATTCATCCCGTGCCATCTTGGTGCCTGTGCCCACGGCTGCACTGCCATTGTAATATTCATTGACCATGATGCTTGAGGCCCCCAGCTGACTGGTCAGCAGGAGGATGCAGCAAAAAGCGATGAAATGGGGGGGATTCACAAGCTCCCCAAAGTATCGGCAACCCTGAAGAGTCGCAACAAAATATTACAATTATTACAATTTCAATAAATTAAACCAAGGGTCGTTTTCTTCTAAAGAGTAAGCTACCAATGCCTAACAGTGACAAAATGGCTCGATTTGGCTCCGGCGCAGCAAACAGTGCGCCGCTGGTTGGTTGAATGGCTCCCCAGTTTTCGCTGTTGGCGATGACATTAAGCCACTGGCTGGAGGTTCCTCCATTATTGACGAGGTTTTGGACATCTGAATCGTTGATATTGAGGCCCCAAGCTGAATGGTTGCCATCTGAGTCACCGTGAAAATCTGGGTTTGTATGCGCAAAGGCATTTTTGGCTAACAAGGAAAGACCAGGAGGAATATTGCCCGTCAACGAGTCTTCGGCATCTGAAAATAAAAGGTTGCTAGCGCTGCCAAAATGCAGGGCGTAGATGAAATTTGACGGTGTCATCAAGGGATCCTCGACAGAGGCTTGAAAGGCGTAAATCTGATCTGATTCGTTTTCCAAAGCTAGATCGCTGAAGTTGGCTGAGAAGCTCCCTGTGCTGGGTATCAAGCCCATGTTCGTCCACTGCCAAGCTGTTCCGTTGCTCGTAGAGCTTAGGATGGTTCCTCGGCTGATGGTTTGAGATACGGTCAGTTTGATTAATGACTCATTTCCAGCGGGTTGATTGATATCAGCCCCATTGAATTTACTCTCTGTCGAATTCCAGCCATTATTTGTGAAATAGATGACCTCGCCAGCCTGGATATCTTCAAGAGCCAAGGTGGAAAACGAATCTGCAAAATCATCATATCCAATGATCGCTAGGCCAGTTGCTGTGACAGCCGCTTCCGCCTGATTTTTTAAACTTAAGCACAAAAGCACTATGCAGAAGACGATTCGAAGGCGGTTTATTAAAGATTTCATGATAAATTCAAAATGCTGATCTTTAATATAATAAAATAATCAATAATGATTGTCAACTTTGAGATTGGACGAATCCACTGTCGTATTTTGCAACGACATTGTCAGATGGATTGACTGGCGGATTGTTCGTCTGAATCCAAGGGTTGATTTTCTTCGTATCACTGGCATCTACAGGCGCTTTTTCCATTTACCGTGACTCATCCAGCTTTTAAACCATCCGTCGGTTCGACCCTTTTCTTTGCTATTCATGCGGCGGCTGTCGCTGCCTTCTTCGTCAAACCTGATTTGACCTGTATTCTGCTTTGTGCGGGGTTGTTCGTGGTCCGTAAATTTGGCATTACGGGAGGCTACCATCGTTATTTTTCACATCGTTCTTTTAAGACTTCCCGCTGGTTCCAGTTCGTTCTGGCTTTTCTGGGTGGCATGTCGGCTCAAAAAGGGGCTCTTTGGTGGGCCGCACATCATCGCCATCATCATCAGCATTCCGATCAGGAGGATGATGTTCATTCGGTAAAACAGCAGGGTTTTTATTGGGCGCACATCGGCTGGATTCTCTCTCCAGACTATTATGCTTATGATGAGAAGAAGGTGAAGGATCTGACCAAGTTCCCTGAGTTGGTCTTCATTGACCGTTACCACTTTATTCCACCAGCAGTGACGGGTCTGGCCTGTTATTTGATCGCGGGTCTGCCAGGGTTTCTCTGGGGATTCTGCCTGAGCACGGTGATTCTGTATCACACGACTTTTGCCATCAATAGTTTCTGTCATCTTCTAGGTAGCACTCGCTATGAAACAGGTGAATCCAGCAAAAACAGTTTCATTTTAGCCATCCTGACTCTCGGAGAGGGCTGGCACAACAATCATCACTACTATCCGCACTGCGCCCGCCAAGGCTTCTTCTGGTGGGAAATCGACCCAACTTATTATGTCCTGCGCTTACTGAAGCTCGTGGGCATCGTCCATGAGATCCGCGAGCCTAGCCAAAAGGTCATTGATGGTAAGGAAGCTACGGCGGCGCTGGGGTGACGGTTCGGATTGGTTGACGATTGCTGAAGGGTGCTGCGCACCGTTGACGGTTGTTTACCGTTGTTGTTCTGAATCCCAACAAGCGTAAAGCATCGTCAAATTCTTGATCTGCTCGGACACTAACTCACCACGTTTACTGGTTTTCCGGCCAGAAAGGCAGTCAGATTAGCCGCAGTCAGGTCGATGAGGCGCAGACGTGCCTCATGACTGGCCCAGCCGATGTGGGGTGTGATGAGGCAGTTTTTGGCGCCGATGAGTGGATTGCCATCCTTTGGCGGCTCCATGCTGAGCACATCCAATCCAGCTCCGGCGATGCGGCCTTCATTCAGAGCGCGAGCGAGGGCTGATTCGTCGATGAGCGGGCCGCGACCTGTGTTGATGAGAAAGGCACTGGGTTTCATCAGTGCGAGAGTTCGATCACAGACGAGATGCTTGGTAGCGTCTGTCAACGGGCAGTGCAGCGAGATGGCGTCACTTTGAGCAAAGATTTCCTCAATACTGGCGGCAGTCACGCCCTCTGGGGGTGCGGACTTCCATTCGCGCTTGCTGGCCAGCACGTTCATGCCAAAGGCAATGGCAATGCGGGCCACAGCACTGCCGATGTCTCCGTAGCCGATGATGCCAAGAGTCCTACCACTGAGCTCGATGATGGGGTGGTCCCAGTAACAAAAATCAGGGCAGCTTTCCCAGCGACCCGAACTCACCGTTTGAGCATGATGCCCGACATGATTGGTTAGCTCTAGCAGCAGGGCAAAAACAAGCTGCGCTACGGCTGGCGAGCTGTAACCGGGGACATTGGTGACGGTGATGCCCTGCTCTTTTGCGGCAGCCACATCGACAATGTTAAAACCAGTGGCGGTAACTCCGATGTATTTGAGCTTTGGTAGCGCAGAGATGATCTCTCGATTCATCACCGCTTTATTGGTGATGACGATCTCCGCATCGGCACAGCGGGCCACGGTTTCAGCCAGCGGCGTGCGCGGGTAGATCTCACAGGCAGCAATGGCTTCTAATGGTGCCCAGGAGACGTCTCCTGGATTAGCGGTATGGGCGTCGAGTAGAACGATTTTCATCGGATGATTAACCACGGCTCCTCTCTAGCAGATTCATCATGAGATAGGCTAGGATGACGGCGGTTTCTTCGCCCTGAGACACGGGCGTGATTTGGTCCAACTGGAATTTGCCTTCGAAAAAGGCTGATTGCTTGGTGAGACGCATGATGGGGGTGCCATCAGCGCGGGAGGTGAGGAACCGCGGATGAAAGAAATAGCCTGTCAACATGCCGACGATTGGGATTTCACTGAGAAATGTATCAAAGAGCTTGGCCATCGGGTTCTCTTCGCGGATTGAAAAAGCGGGGGTCGTAGAGCCAGGGCTGAAGATGTCATAGTGCGCACTCCAGAGGCTACGCATTCCTCGGCGACCGACGGCACCTAGCTCATTGCCTGCGGCATCACGAAAAGTGTAACGTGCTGACCAGTCGATGATTCGGTCGGCACTGATCGTGCTGATTAAATGTTGCTGAGTATCGTCAGAAAAGACCTCGACCTTTTCTTTCAGGCGAAAGAGCTTCTGCTTCACATAACAGACCGATTGGCCATTAGCATCCTGGATGTAAATCTGGGGGGAAAGCGCGAGGAGTTTAAAACGAAATGAGAGTGGAAAATTCATGACGCAGCAATGAAGAACATTTTCTGAAGGATGACACACAAATTTTTAGCCAGATGGCGTTAAGCCATTGTCTAACGCTTTCACCATGTCTGCCGCCTTCAATTGGAAACAGTGCTTTGACCAGATCTCTCCGAAGCTGGTTCTCTATGCCCGCCAGCTCACTCCGAGCGCGGCGGATGCGGACGACGTTGTTCAGATGGCCTTTGTGCGCTGGTGGAGACGTTTCCCAGACGGGGACACTGAAAATGTGCCGCTGCTTTATGCCGCCGTCCGCACCATCGCTCTAGATCTTCGGCGTAGTGACACCCGTCGCACCAAGCGTGAACTGGTTTCGGAAATCACCCTGAAATCTGAAGATGCGCCCATTTTTGACCCATCACCAGAGACCAAAGAGACGGCCGCCATTGTGACGGAAGCTTTATCCAAGCTGCCTGAAGAACAGCGGGAAGTCGTCACGCTGAAGCTCTGGGGCGGCCTTACCTTTCAAGAGATCGCCACTGCCATGGGTATCTCCATCAACACCGTCTCTGGGCGCTACCGTTATGCTCTGAATGCGCTGCAAAAGCAACTGGCTCCGCTGAAGAATGAACTCATCCAAGAGACTCACCACACGCCCATCAATCTGTTGAACTTTAACACAGCCCAGGAGGCCTAGCCATGAACGACCACGACATCGAATCTTTACTGCAATCCCTCTCTCCAGCCAAGCCTAGCGCCGCACTGACGAAAAGCGTGGATCGCGAGCTTGAACAAGATTTAAGCTGGGCACGCACGCCGAAGCGGGCTCCGAATTTGAGCTGGTTTGCGCCAGTCATGTGGACATCACTGGGAGCTGCCGCCGCAGTGCTAGTGATGAGCGCCGTTCCCGCCAATTCTGTGCTGACTGGCAGCTCATCATTATCACAGGCCCCTTCGGTGATGCCCATGAGTACGATCAGGGAGGTCATGGCGGCGCAGGACGAGGGCATTCAATACAATGATGTTTCCCGTCTTCCAGAGCAGCACGTGCGGCTTGTCTCCATGGAGCGCCACGCCTGGATTGATCCGCGAGATGGCGCCCAAATCACCGTCGAAATGCCACGTGAGGACAGCGTGGTGCTACCCGTTTCCTTTCAATAATCCTCAACGTTTCCACCATGAAAATTCAAACCACCACACTCCTACTTTTGAGCGGATTGCTAGCCCTGCTCAATCTACCGGCCACGGCCCAAGAGAAACCCATGCCACCCGACTCGCCTGAACAAGTCAAGCGTCCAGAGGCAATCGACTCCCCTGACCGTCCACGAAATCCGCGTCCGCCAGAGGAAATGCCCACGGCCTATCTCGGGGTCTTAACCACGCAAGTCAGTCGCGAATTGCGCGCCCAGTTTGGTTTGATGGAAGGATTTGGCCTGCTCGTCCAAGAGGTCATGCCTGACTCTCCTGCCAAAGAAGCAGGGCTAAAGGAGCATGATGTTCTCGTGTCTTTTGAGGATCAAAAGCTGGTCAATATGGAACAGCTGCAAACACTTGTGCGCTCCAAAAAGAAGGATGACTCCGTGCCTTTGAGCATCATCTCCGGCGGCCAGACAAAGCAGATTACCATCAAGATTGGCGAGCGAATGATGGCCGTGAATCAAGAGCGTCCGCATGGCTTCATGCCCAGCTTCCCTGGCATGCGAGGCGGGGAATGGGGAAACACGGATCAATGGCGTGATTCTTCTGAAGAGTTCCAGCGCCGCACCCTCGACTATCAGGAGCGCATCCAAGACTGGAATCGGAATGGGAGAGTTGGAACCATGCCACAGCCGCCAATGTTCGAAGCACCCGGCCGACAAGATGGGGAACGCCATGACAGTGATCGCGGTCCGCGTGACGGCAGTCCCTCCCGCTCAGGTCCACCGGATCAAGGTCCGAGAGGCGGTGAACACCGTTTTGAATATCGTGAATCTCATGAGAGTGCCAATGTCACGCGCAGTGATGACACCGGCATTTACAGCTTACGCCGGAATGATGGGAAACAGGTCTTCACGGTGAAGCCTAAAGAGGGTGAGGAAAAAAGCTGGCCTGTAAATAACGATCAAGAGCGTGCCGCCGTGCCTGAACCCTTTGCAAGTAAACTGCGTGAGATGGATCAGATCCGCACCCACATGCGCGACGAACAGGGCCCTGCTCGTGAAGGTGATCGCCGTCCAGACGCTTCACGTGAGGGACCACCACCCGCGAAGCGCCCCGAGGGACTTTAATTGATTCTCTGTTCCGACCAACCAGAGGCATGAGATGACAAATCCCATGCCTCTTTGCTTGTCATCACGAGCAGCCTGCTTCAAGGAGACCTGCATGAGTTTTAATGACCCTGGCTTCCTCTTTTCTAATCGCCCCACGGATCGCGAGCGAGAGGCTGAGCGCCAAGCTTGGGAAGCAGAGCGCGAGTTTGTGCGCCGCTGCTACAAGCGGGCGACCTTGCTGGTTGTGCTTACCATGGTCTTTGTTGCAGCGCCCACGGGTTTAGAAAAATGGCACTGGCACGCCGTCATCGCAGTGGCCTGTATCATCAGCTTATTGGGCATTCTTATCCTTTGGAAACGGGCTTTCACCAATGGTTTCATCTGTTTCGTTTTCGCCTGGGGCATTCTGCCTGGTTGGATTTACATGGCTCCGACCGTATTGAAAATTGCTAAAGAGCAGTATCTCGTCATCGCCAAAGAATGGCAGCGAGTGCTGTAGTTCACTCCAGTGGATAGATCGGCCCCAATAAGCGTTCACGGTCCATCTGCAGCGTGATGCTGACACTGTCGCCATCGCCCTTTCGGCCTCTGATCTTCTTCGGCACAGGCAGCAGACTGCGCTGAGATTTATCTTTCCAAACGGTGGTCTTCCATGTCTTGCCATCCACACTCGCAATCACTGGCGTCATAACCCAAGAACCCGTGACAGGTGGAGCAACTTCTGGTGGAATCGGTGCAAAGGTCCAACCACCTTTGCCACTCGTCTGAAACAAGGTCGCTGTGAAGCGATGCGTTTGGTCAAATGGGTCTGCTTCGATCATCCAGTGAAATCCTACCTGTAGTTGTAAAAAGTAGCCACCTCTGAAGGCCGCGATCTTCAAAGAAGATCCCGACATCAAAGCTTCACTTTACGAGCTTGAATCGCAACTTACTCTGCAGTGTATGTTTCGCAGTCTCTTTTTAGTTGCCCTCTCTTTATCTGCTCATGCAGCCAGTCTTCCAGAGGGTGGAAAAGACCTGTTGCCCACCGATTGGCAAGGGTCGGCCAAAGCGCCTAATAAAAAGCTGGTTTGCAGAAGTGAGCAGGCGGACTTTGGTGCTCAAGGCAAAGGTTGGCGAGTCGAAGTTTTCGATGACAAAGCGAGTCTTTATCAAGTGCAACTGAGCACGACTCTCAGCGGTGAGGTGAAGAAGAATGATCGTCTTTTGATGGTCTTTGAGGCGCGCTGTTTGAAAGATTCTTCCGTCGATGGCAAGGGACGCGTCAAGGTCGTGGTTGAGCTGAAAAATCCGCCGGATTACGTGAAGTTGGGACAAGATGATGTGGATATTGCGTCTGAGTGGCAGACTCTTTATGTGCCTTTTCCTGCCAGTGAAGATTCCAAGCCTGGGATCACCCATGCAAGTCTCATGCTTGGTGGGAAAAAGCAGACTTTGGAGGTCTCCAAGGTACGTTTGCTAAACTACGGTTCAGCCTTTGATCTGACCAAGCTGCCGCGGCCAGCGGTTCATTATCCAGGTCGTGAAGCCGATGCGCCATGGCGGAAGGAAGCGCTGCACCGAATCGAAAAAATCCGCACTACAGATATCGCCGTTGAGGTGGTCGATGCTGCTGGTAAACCGCAATCACAAGCGAAGGTCAGCCTCCTTTTAAAGCGGCATAGCTTTGGATTCGGTACGGCCGTAAAGGCTAAGTATCTCATGGGTAAAGATGAAACCTCTGCCAAGTATCGTGCGCTGGTTGAGGAGAACTTCAGCGCCATTGTGTTAGAAAATGATCTGAAGCCTTTTGCTTGGACGAATGGAGCCTCAAACGACCGCAAAGACTACCGTCAGGAGTGGACGCTTGGTGCTCTGGCTTGGGCCAAGCAGCGTGGCATGAAAACGCGCGGTCATTACCTTTGCTGGGGACCGTGGGACGATTGGTCTGAGAAACTCAAAGATCAACCCGCAGCTATCCGGGAAAAGATCATGACACATACCCATGCAGTGATTCATGGAGCCGCAGGTTTGGTCGATGAATGGGATGCTGTGAATCATCCTGTCGGTTGGGAAAGTCCGCGCCGGACAGTGGATCAGGTGATTGGCCCCGATCTCTATGCCGACGTCTTTAAGGCTGCGCGTGCGCGCACTGGCGTGCCCCTCTGGATCAATGAGGATCAGGTTTTTCGCGAAGGTCGCCAGCAGGATGAATTCTATGAATGCATCAAAGGCCTGATCGCTCAAGGTGTGCGCCCTGACGGCATTGGCAATCAAGCCCACTTTCATAGTAGTCATCTGCCAGGTGGTCCTGAAATGCTACGAATCAGCGACCGCTTTGCTGCGCTCGTGCCGAATCTCGAACTCACGGAGTTTGACGTGATCACCAATGGCGATGAAGAGCTCCAGGCCGACTGGCTGCGTGATACGCTCATCATGGCCTACAGCCACCCAGCTTACAGTGCGATGATGCTTTGGGTCTTCTGGGAAGGCGCAGGCTGGAAGCCTGAAACTGCTCTGTGGCGCACGGATTGGTCAGAAAAACCGAACGGCAAAGTCTGGCGTGAACTCGTCTGTGAACTCTGGCGTACTCAAGCCAGTGGTCACACCGATGACAGCGGCCTATTCAGCGTTCGCGGACATCGCGGCCTTTACGAGGTCAGCGTTGAAATCGCAGGTAAGAAGACGGTTATGCCTTTTAACACTGAGCATGGCACAGGCATGGTCCGTGTGGTCCTGCCTTGAGTTTGGGGATTTGATAATGTGCTTTCTGCACTTGTGTTAATTTGATCTACTAAAGTAGTTAGTGCCGTCAGCGTAAAACACTCATTCTTGTGTGGGTTGACGCACTTTGATTAGATGATAAGTCAATCAAGATTGCTTTCCTTCATATATGATTCCCCCTGTTGATCAGCTTGTTCCTCCAGCAGACTTTGTCGGATTTGATCCCAGTGCTGCGCTCAGGATCTATGAGCGGAATCTACCCTATTGGAGTCAGTCAGGAGCTAGTTATTTCATCACCTTTCGTTTGAATGATTCGCTCCCTTATCGCTCGATTGATCAATATCTACGAGAGCAAGAAGCTTGGCGTGTCCGCATTCATTATGAGCGTGAGCAGTTGGGCGCTTTAGCTGAAGAGACTGGAAAAGAATATGAAGCGTTCCAGCTCAGGGCCTATCGCTCGTTTGAAACAATCCTTGATGCAGGACATGGCTCCTGTGTTTTTAAAGATCCTATCCAGCGCCAGATCGTGACGGACACACTTTTGCAGTATCAAGGTGATCTCTATCAGGGCCATAGCTTTGTCATCATGCCCAATCATATTCATTTAGTGGTGAGGCCTTCGAACGGACAGAATCCCGAAACGCTTTTGCTTTTATGGATGAGATCCATCTCGCAGTCGATGGGTCAAAATGTGCAGTTGAAAGGGGGATTTTGGCATGGCGATACTTGGATACGCATTATTCGAAATGAAGAGCATTGGTTGAGAGCAATGCGTTACACCCTCAGAAATCCTGAGCGTGCTAAATTGCCTCATGGTCAAAGCACGGTCTGGTGGGATCCTGGTCTTTTTGACCTAACACGTTCACTAATGCGTGAAGATGGCTACGAAGAGCCTTGGTGAAGCTCGACGCTCAGTGGTGAGTTGGCTGATTCTACTTTGGCGATAGCCTCATTTTTTCACCAAGTTCATTTGCAGAAACTGAGCCATGAGGCCCGTCCTCTCGCTGTCGAAGAATTCAGGGCCTCCGTGCTTACTTTCAGGCATCACAAGGTACTCAACGGGCAGACTTAATGCCTTGTATGCCTGCTCAAATTCCTGAGACTGTGCGGCGGGCATCTGAGGATCGGCATCGCCATGGATGAGCAGTAGAGGCGGATCTTTGCTGTCGAGTTGTGCCACAGGGCTGGCAAGTCGGGCGAGTTCAGGTTTTTGATCCGGCTGACCTCCCAGCAGCAATTCCAAAGCTGGCACGCGCATTTGCAGGCCAATGTCCGTGCTTTGTGAGAGGATCGTCTGAAGATTCGAAGCACCGTAAAGACTGACGATGCACTGCACGCTGCTGCTTTGGCTCAAAGGCTGGCCGACAGTGCCTTCGAGAGCTGGATGACCATTCGTCACACCCACCAGCGCTGCCAGATGTCCACCTGCGGACGAACCAACGATTCCGACGCTTGCAGCATTGAGGTGATAAAGCTCGGCTTTGGCCCGCAGGAAACGAATCGCTGCCTTGATGTCATGAACCTGAGCTGGAAACGCCGCCTCTGTGGAGAGTCGATAATCCACGCTGGCAATGGCAAAGCCATGATTCAGCAGCTTGAGGATGGGGACATCCGTCTTTGATCCCGCCCGCCAAGCGCCACCGTGAACGTAGATGAGCAGCGGTGGATTATTCACCTTAGGCAGATAAAGATCCAGTTTCAGCACTTGATCGCCTACACGCGCATATTCGATGTCCGTTTTCGTTTCGGCGAAGGCGCAGCAGGTGCTCAGAAAGAGGATCAAGAGGAGCGTTTTCATGACTCGATCCTCATCTGCTCGACTGGCACTTCCAGCCAAATTTTTTGGCCATAAGTCAGGCCTTGCATCCACGGCAACAGCAGTTCCAGCACTTCCGGCTTTTGAAAATGTTCCGGTTTTGTCTCGGGGTGCGGAAAGTAGATCAAGCCACTGATCGAGGGCTCGCCTTCACGATGAACGATCACATCAAAGAAAGAAAAATCCTCCGCCGGCTCGGTGGGATGCCATTTCAAAGCACGAAAGGTCCATTTCGGGTTCATCGCACGATAACTCATCGGTGCGATGCTGACATTCAGTGTGCCGAGATGGTAGCTGCTCAAGTCGAGGCCAAGTTTGCGAAAGAATGGCACCTGCATCCGCAGCGTGCCGCCAGGGAAGCGTGGATTGCCATTGAGACCTGAGGCAACACGGTGACCTTGGACGATGGTGGCGGGGATCATAGTAGCATGGGCTTTCTAGCCTGTGTTTCAGTGAGTGGGGAAGACCCAGCCTAGAAAGGCTAGGCTACGCCAAAATCTTCTGCACCACTTTGCAGGGTTCCACTCCGGTGAGTTTGAAATCCAGCCCAGCACTACGGAAGGTTAAATGCTCATGATCAATGCCCAAACAGTGCAGGATAGTGGCTTGTAAATCGGCGACGTGGACTTCGTCTTCGATGATGTTGAAGCCCATGTCATCGGTAGCACCGACGCTGACGCCACCCTTGATGCCACCACCAGCCATCCACATGCTAAAGGCCTGCGGATGATGATCGCGGCCCATGCTGCGGCCCAAAGAAACACTAGCCTCCACCATCGGCGTGCGCCCAAATTCGCCACCCCAGACGACAAGTGTTTCATCCAGCAAACCGCGCTGTTTGAGATCCTTGATGAGGGCTGCGCTAGCTTGATCTGTGATGCCGCAATTCTTGGTGACATTGCCTGCCACATCACTGTGAGCATCCCAGCCTTCGTTGTAGATATTGATGAAGCGCACGCCGCGCTCAACCATGCGCCGAGCCAGCAGGCAGGCGCGGGCAAAAGACGGCACCTTGGGATCACAGCCATACATTTCCAGTGTCGCTTTATCCTCGCTGCTGAGGTCCATGAGCTCGGGCGCGGAGCTTTGCAGGCGGTAGGCCATCTCGTAGTTCGCGATGCGTGTCGCCGTCTCGCTGTCGCCATCCAGCTTAAGCCTACGGTGATTCATCGCATTGATGAGGTCAATGGTATCGCGCTGTGTTGCAGCTTCGATCCCCTGCGGCGTGCTCACATTCAGAATGGGATCGCCTGTATTACGGAAGCGTGTGCCTGAATAGAGGCTCGGTAGGAAACCACTCCCCCAGCAGGCGGCCCCACCACTGATGCCGCCTCCAGTGCTCATTACGACAAAACTCGGCAGATCCCGTGATTCTGAACCGAGGCCATAAGTGATCCACGAACCCATGCTAGGCCGTCCCGGCTGTGAGAAGCCCGTGTTCATGAAAATCTGTGCCGGTGCATGATTGAACTGCGTTGTGCGGCAGGATTTGATGATGGCGATGTCATCCACCACGGAGGCGAGGTGTGGCAGCTTTTCGGATAGCTCCAAACCGCTCTGTCCATGCTTGGCAAACTGAAAGCGCGGTCCTAAAACAGCTGCATCTGGCCGAATAAAAGCATAGCGCTGTCCGCCAATGATCGAAGGTGGAACCGGCTTACCCTCAAACTTGGTCAGCATGGGCTTATGATCGAACAACTCCAACTGCGAGGGTGCGCCTGCCATGAAGAGATGGATCACAGCCTTGGCTTTTGGAGCAACATGCGGAGCGGTCACTGCATTGGGGCTTTTGCCCGATCCATAAGCTGTGTCAGCCAGCAATGACGCCAGAGCAATTTTGCCCGTTCCAATACCACAATCTTGGAAAAAATGTCGGCGGGTGATGTTGGGGGGATTCATGATAATGCGAAGATTAGGAGAGAAACACCCAATCGGGTTCTTTCTTTTCCAAAGTTAGCGAAAATCTGCTGATTGCAGGCTGCACTATGGCTAGACCGCAATCGGTGCTTTGATCGCTGGGTGCGGATCGTATCCTTCAAGCGTGAAGTCCTCATACTTGAAAGCAAAAAGGTCTTTCACGTCAGGATTCAGCCTCATCACTGGCAGGGCGCGTGGCTCACGGGTGAGTTGCAGTTTCGCCTGATCGAGATGATTTTTATAAAGGTGCAAATCCCCAAAGCTGTGGACGAAGTCGCCAGGCTGTAGGCCGCAGACTTGTGCCACCATGAGGGTGAAAAGCGCGTAGCTGGCGATGTTAAAGGGCACGCCCAGAAAGAGGTCGGCGCTGCGCTGGTAGAGCTGGCAACTGAGTTTGCCATCCGCGACAAAAAATTGAAACAGGCAGTGGCAGGGCGGCAGCGCCATCTGGTCAATGAAGGGCACATTCCAGGCACTGACGATGTGTCGGCGGCTGTAAGGATTATTGCGGATGCCATCGATCAGCTTGACGATCTGATCGACCGGCTCAGCCCCAGGCGCACCCTGCCAGCGACGCCATTGGGCACCATAGACAGGACCCAGCTCTCCGTTCTCATCGGCCCATTCGTCCCATATGGTGACTTTGTTTTCCTGAAGATAACGGATGTTTGTGTCGCCACTGATGAACCACAGCAGCTCATGAATGATGCTGCGCAGATGCAGCTTTTTCGTGGTGACGATGGGGAACCCAGCGCTCAGATCATAGCGGCTCTGCTCGCCAAAAACAGAGTACGCGCCCGTGCCAGTCCTGTCCTCACGGTAACTGCCGTGAGTGAGCACTTTTTGGAGAAGGCGATGATATTCTTGCATCAGAAAGCGGGAGTTTGAATGGAGGGCGTGTGTCCTTGATGGTTATTCCTGCATTCAGGATGCATCACTTCTGACTTTAAACAAACTCACGCCGAATACGGAACCGGCGTTCCTGTGCTATTGGCGAGCACCTTGAAGCGCTTGATGATATCAGCGGTCAGTTTGCCTGGTTTGCCGTCGCCAATGAGGCGGCGGTCATATTGGACGGCTGGGATCACCTCAGCGGCTGTGCCTGTGAGGAAGCACTCGTCGGCCGTGTAGATCTCGTGACGAGTCATGGTGATCTCATGAACTTGCAGGCCCATCTCACGCATGACTTCGATGACAGCCATGCGGGTGATGCCGTTGAGGGCACCGCTGGCGATGGTCGGGGTATAGACCTGTCCGCCTTTGATGACAAACACATTGTCGCCTGTGCATTCGGCCACGTAGCCCTGCTCATTGAGCATGATACCCTCTTCACAACCAGCCTGGATGCACTCGATCTTGGCCATGATGTTATTCAGGTAATTCAGGCTCTTCACTTGCGGGCTTAACGCTGCAGGTGTTGGACGGCGCGTGGCGCAGGTGATGAGATTGAGGCCCGTCTCATACTTCTCTGCCGAATAAAGGCTGATACCACTGGCGATGATGATGATGCCTGCTTTCGGGCATTGATAAGGATTCAGTCCAAGTGGGCCGACTCCACGAGTGATGAGCAGACGGATGTAACCGTCACGCAGGTTATTGGCCGCAACGGTTTCCACCGTGGCTTTTTCCATCTCCTCAAGGCTGATCGGGATGGTCAGGCAGATGGAGCGAGCGCTTTCATACAGGCGCACCAGATGCTCTGTGAGACGAAAGACACGGCCATTGTAGATGCGGATGCCTTCAAAGCAGCCGTCTCCGTACAGGAGTCCATGGTCAAAAACAGAGATCTTAGCCTCGGATTCGGGGACGATTTTACCGTCGAGATAGATGAGCAAATTGGATGCGGCCATAAAGGAGTAAGCGTGGAGAGTGGCAGGGCTGGACGAGTTTGCAAAAACAAACATCGCGGAAACCATTGAGGCTTCCGCGATGTTGAAAAGGATAGGATTCCTGGATTAAGCGGAAACTTCGCTGAGCTTTGGAGCTGTGCGGCGGACGCGCTCGCTGCCGTAGCGTTGGGCAAATTTGTCCACGCGACCAGCGGTATCGATGAAGCGCTGTTCACCGGTGAAGAAAGGATGGCAAGCGGCGCAGATACCGATGCGGAGATTTTGGACCGTGGACTTCGTGGCGTAAACTGTGCCGCAAGTGCAGGTGATGGTGGTTTCGTAAACCGTTGGGTGGCCTTGATCTTTCATGGGGTGTAGAAGGGTTCACGTTGGTTCAGCGAGGGACAAGAGTGTCCTTTCGCCGGAGCGTGAGGGCCGCGACAATGCCACATTAGGCCGTAGGGTCAAAGGGTATTTCTTTATACAAGAAGGGCGATCGGCGGTTCTATCTCAATCTTCGTCGTCGTTTGAGCGGCTTTCGCGTCCCCCGGAGGTCGACTTTTTAACCGAAGAGGTATTCCGGTGAACCCAGACGCTCTGGATCATGCCCATGAGAAACAGGGTGACGATCATGAAGGTGCCCCCGTAGCTGATAAACGGCATGGGCAGCCCGATCACGGGCAACATGCTGAGATTCATGCCGGCATTCTGAAAGGTATGGGCAAAGATCATGGCTGTAATGCCCACGACCAGCAATCTTCCCACCTGATCTCTGGAGTAAAAGGCCACAAAGATGCATTGAAGCAGCAGTAAAGCTATGCCGGATAACAAGAGGATGGCTCCACGGAACCCAAATTCCTCACAAATAACGCCAAAAATAAAGTCGCTGTGGGCCTCTGTTTCTGGGAAGAACATGCGGTGAATGGTTCTCTGATCGGTTACTTTCTCCGAAAGCGGTCCCTTGCCCTCAAAGCCCGCTGAGGCAACAGCGGTCTGCACGTACGTAGGCACCCAGCCATCACCACGGGTATCGACTTTTTCCAGCTGATTGGTGAGCAGGTACCAAGTCGTGTCGATACGAGCTTGTTGGTAGGGCTTGAGAATGAAAAAGTACAGGATCGGAATGACGCATAGGGCGCTCAGGATCATCGTGATGATGTAGCGGAAAGGGATGCTGCCTGCGATGAGCATGGATAAAAAGACAGGGCCCCAGACCAAGCCTGAACCAAGGTCTTCTTTAATGACCATGCCAGCGGGGATGCCAGCTAACAGACCACCTACCATGATGCGTAGCCAGGGGCGCCGAAAGACAGGCCAGATACGCGGCAACTCACCAAAGACGACCGCCAGCATGATGATGCCCGCCATGATGGCAAACTGAGACGGCTGCACGGATTGACCCGCGATGTAGATCCAGGCTTTGTTGCCTTTAACTTCGATGCCGAAGAGTTGGAGGTAAATCAGGCCGCCCAGACCAGCCAGATACACGGGAATGCAGGCCCAGCGGATCCATTTATAATCCACCAAAGCTGCTCCCAGAAGGAACGGTAAGCCGATGCCGATCCAGGTGATCTGATCTTTCCATTTCGTCGCCAGACCCAGCGGAGAGTCCGTTCGGAAAGACGACGCATTAAAAATGGCATACACGCCAAACGTGAGCAGGCCCGCCATCGTGATGATGAGGATCCAGTTGATGCCGAGAAATTTTTTGAAAAGGGGTGTCATGGGACAAGTTTCGTCTAACCAAGAACGGGGATGGAGGCGAGCAGCTTTTTCGTGTACTCATGCTGAGGGCGCTCACACACGTCGTCCGCAGGGCCGCTTTCGACGACGACACCACGATTCATGACGATGATGCTATCACTCATATGCCGGACGACCGCTAGGTCATGGGCGATGAAAAGATAAGTCAGTCCAAATTCGTCCTGCAGGTCCTTGAGTAAATTCAGGATACTGGCCTGGACGCTGACATCCAGCGCGCTGACCGGCTCGTCGCAGATGAGAAACTTGGGCCTAACCGCCAATGCGCGTGCAATGCCGATGCGCTGACGTTGGCCACCGCTGAATTCATGCGGGTAACGATTCAGGGCGTCTTCAGGCAGCCCGACACGCTTGAGCAATCCAGCAGAGACGTCCCGCCACTGACGACGTGATTGATCTTTGAAATGAATACTTTGGGGTTCCGCCAAAATGGACTCAATGGTCATGCGCGGATTCAGCGAGCCGATGGGATCTTGAAAGATCATCTGCATCTCGCGGCGTAGGGGTCGGAAAGCGGACTCAGGCATGGCAAGGATCTCCTGATCCCGATAGTAGGCCCGACCGCCAGTCGGCGGTTGCAGCTTGAGTAAAGTGCGTGAGACCGTGGACTTACCGCTACCGCTTTCACCCACGAGCCCAAGCGTCTTGCCTTCAGGAATCTCAAAACTCACATCATCCACCGCCTTCACGACATCACGCTTCCCCCAGCCAGATTGGATCGGGAAATGGACTTGGAGATTTTCGACGCGGAGCAGAGCCATGGGCGCGCAAATTACGCCAGTCCTGCACTCTGTCACGCTGCGGCTTCAGCATCTTTTCAGATTTGTCATCCTGAGTGTTGGCGCTGTGATCGGATTGGGATAGCTTTCTAGCCTTCCATGACGCCTTCCTCTCCTGAAACTCACGACCGTTGGTCCCTCGATTCCTGGTTCACGGCCTTTGCCGCGCCTGATTACATGGCTTTTAAAACCAAGCTGGCGGGTGATGTGGAGTCGCTTTTGGCCCGGGCACAGGCACTGGGGCGTGGGGTGCAGGAGATCGTGGCGCTCGTCGCGGATCTGGAGGTTTTAGCTGAGCGGTTCGGGCATCTGTCGGCCTATTTGGGCTGCCTTTCTGCCGATGATGCCAATGATGAGGCGGTGAAGAGTGATGAGGCCTGGATCTCGACGCTGGAGGCTGATGTCCTCAAGTTACGTGCCAGTTTGCAGGCGGCCTTGGTGGCGCTGAGCGAGGCTGACTTTGCCGAAGTTTTAGTGGCAGCTCCACTGGCGGGCGCGGAGTATGCGGTGCAGCGGATGCGTGAGGAGGGGCGCCAGCAGATGACTTCGGAGTTGGAGTCGCTGGCGGCAGATTTGAACGTGAACGGTCTTCATGCTTGGGGTCGCCTTTATGACACGCTGTCGGGGAAGATGGTTTTTGAGATGACTTTCCCAGATGGCCACAGCGAGTCTGTGCCTATGGCGCGGCGTCGGGCACTCATGTCTGATCCAGATCGCCGACTCCGTGAGGCCTCGTTTCATGCAGGCCAGAAACCTTGGCTGGATCATGCCGACACCTTGGCGGCAGGCCTGAATGGCATTGCTGGCACGCGTCTGAATCTTTACAGCCGGCGTGGTGTCTCACATTTTCTGGATACACCGCTTTTTGATGGGGGCATGAGCCGCGCGTCTTTGGATGCCATGATGTCGGCCATTCAGACACATATCGAGCTGCCACGTCGTGCCATCCGCAAAGCCGCTCAATTGCAGGGCACCGCAGCGCTGCACTTCTTTGATCTAGAGGCCCCGCAGATCCCTGCGCCGGATGAAAAACCGCTGTCCTGGGACGAGGCCTGCGCCACGGTGGATCGTGCCTTCAGTGCTGCCTACCCCAAGCTGGGCAGTTACTTCCGCGAGATGCTGGCCAAGCGCTGGATCGAAGCGCAACCTAGGGCAGGGAAGAGGCCTGGTGCCTTTTGCACGGGCTCGCCCATGCTTCGTGAAGAGCGTGTCTATATGACCTGGCATGGCACCGTTCATGACATGGTGACTTTGGCCCATGAGGCAGGCCACGCCTGGCACTCCTGTGTGCTGCGTCCTGCGCGCTCGATGGCCTCGAATTACCCGATGACCTTGGCGGAAACGGCCTCCAATTTCGGTGAAATGATCCTGCTAGACGGTCTGCTGAGTGACCCTGCTCTATCTGCGCCGATGAAGGCCTATCTGCTGGATCAAGAAATGCTGCGTGCCCATGCCTATCTCATCAATATCCCCATGAGATACGAGTTTGAAAAAGCCTTCTATACGGAGCGTGCCGCAGGTGAAGTTTCCGTTACTCGGCTGCGTGAGCTCATGAGTGAAGCGCAGGTCAAGTTGTATGGCGATACGCTGCTGTCTGATGGAGCCGATCCCATGTTCTGGGCCTCGAAGATGCATTTCTTCATTACGGGGGTGTCGTTCTACAACTTCCCATACGTATTCGGTTACTTGCTCAGTCAGGCCCTCTTCGCCCGCTTCAAAGAGGAAGGTCCCGCCTTTCTGCCAAAATACGAGGCCTTCCTGGCCGCCACTGGCAGCGCCAGCTGTGAGCAGGTCGCGCGCCAGACTCTCGGTGCTGATCTTACCTCCCCCGACTTCTGGGCCACGGCGCTCCGTGCTATGGAGACGACGCTCACAGCCTATGAGAAACTTTGAAAACAGGCGGTGAAAACGGGTTTTAGCCACAGATTCAGGAAAGTCGCAGTTTAGTTTTACCTGTGGCTTACTTGAATCTGCGGTAAATCACAAAACAGGATGATTGGCGCTATCAAGAAGCAAAAAGGCCTTCCGAAGAAGGCCTTTGTTTGAATCTACCTGATGATCGCAGAATGGCTTATGGATTGCCCGGTGCTTTTGGCTCGGCTGGCGCTGGGGCGCTTGGGCTTGGCCCAGTTGTTGCTGTCTTGGTCGGAGCTTCTGTCGATGGTTTGCTAGCCGCCGCTGCCTGCGTGGTTGGTGGTACTTTGAAAAGCTTGCCACTGTAAGGATCTTTGACCGTGTCACCTGGGGCCAAACCTGTTACATCCACGAGTTGCTGTTTTTGGGCAAAGGGACTGGTAACCATACCCGGACGACCGGTTACTGGGGCTCCGTAGGGCAGGGAATCGACGGGTTTAGGCGCCGCCGGAGCTGATGAGGCTGTCGAGGTTGATGGGCTGCTGGATGGCGCGGATTTCACCGGATCAGATTTGGTCACTTCCGACTTGGTGGAAGGGGCGTCGCTGAGACTGCTGTGGGCACGTGGTTTGTTGTAATCTTTCGGACGTGTCGGGGTGGACTTACGGCTGGAAGAATGATTCGAAGTCACTGTCCTTGGGCGATACGGGACGCGGTTGTAATCAGCGACGCGATAACGGTTTGAGTGATAAGTGGTGCGGTAGGGGACCTGATTGATTGGTCGCGGAGCTGTGTAGGGCACCGTTGTAGTCTGGAAAGGTGCGGATGAGGCGTAGTTGCTAGTGGTGTAATTGCCCGCCCAGTAATTAAGCAAACCGTCTTTCTGGACAATGCGCCAAGCCTGCTGGGTTGGCATGGCACAGCTGCTGATCAGGCTGGCGATCAAGGCTGTAAAGAGAACGCGCTGAAGGTTTGAGGTGCTTTCCGGTTTCATGGTGGGAGCGGTTGATGCAGTTTCCGGAAACGAATGTTCCGATGATTTGCAATGATGCTGGGGTTAGGTCTTTTCAGCAAGATCAAAGTCGCAAGGAATTTGTCAGGAAAACCTAACCACTTTGCATGAATGAGAAATTTCTCAGGCCAGCCACCAACAATAGCTACCGCTCGGAACGGGCAGCACATTGGCTGCGCCTCGGAGTTGCATTTCACCATGGTCCAGACTGCCCTTTCCACCAAACTGCTGTAGAAGCAGGTGGTGTAGTGAAAGCGGCGTCAGCTCCGGGGTATGGCAGGAAAGCAGAACACCGAGTGGCTCTGGTGACATTAACTTACCAATCAGTGCCAGCAGGGGTGGGAGATCGTTTTCGATTTTGAAGATTTCACCTTTGGCTCCGCGTCCATAGCTCGGAGGATCAAGGATGATCAGATCATACTGGCGCTCTCGGCGGTGTTCACGTTCCAAAAACTTGGTCACGTCATCGACGATCCAACGGATGGGTTTGTCGTCGAGCTGATTGAGGGTGGCGTTTTTCCGTGCCCAATCGACCATGCCTTTGGAAGCATCCACGTGGCAGACGTCGGCACCGCCTAGAGCCGCAGCAAGGGTGCTCCCGCCTGAGTAAGCAAAGAGATTGAGGACTCGCGGTGCGCGTCCCATTGTTTTCGCATATTCGCTACAGACCTCACGAATGCGTCTCCATTGGTCGCGCTGTTCAGGGAAGATGCCTAGGTGGCCGAAGTCGGTGGAGCTGAGATGGAAGCGGGTGCCATCGACATCCATCTCCCAAGTCTCAGGCAAACGATCACGTCCGCGCCATTGGTTGCCACCTTCACGGAAGAAGGTGGCCGTAGCGCGCTGCCAATCCTGCGGTGGTAGGGTCTGTTTCCAGACGGCCTGGGCGCAGGGGCGTGAAAGCGTGACTTGACCGAAGCGCTCCAATTTTTGAAACGCTCCACTGTCGAGGAGTTCGTAGCCGGAGTGCATCGAATCAGGAATCATGGGCTGTAAATCCCATGAGGGGTGAAATTAAGCAGCTTCGATCTCAGCCATGGTCTTCTTCTTCTCACGCTGACGTTGAGCGGAGTCGAGAGTACGCTTGCGGAGGCGGAGTGTTTTTGGCGTGCATTCGACGAGTTCATCGGGAGCGATGTACTCGATGGCGCGCTCAAGGCTGAATTTCACTGGAGGGGTGAGTTGGATGCCTTTATCACCACCAGCAGCACGGAAGTTCGTCAGCTGCTTGCTACGGCAAGGATTGACCGGAAGGTCGTCTGTGCGTGGGTTTTCGCCGATGATCATGCCGTCATAGACGAGATCTCCAGCAGTGACAAAGAGCTTGCCTCGGACCTGGATGGTATCCAGAGCGTAGGAGGTGGCTTCACCGCCTTCGGTGCTGACCAGAGTGCCGGTGTTACGTGTCTGCATGTGCCCAGCGTGTGGGGCGTATTCACGGAAGAGATGGCTATGGATACCGTGACCACTGGTCAAGTTCATGAGTTCAAACTCAAAGCCGATGAGACCACGAGTCGGGATGTAAGCCTGAACGGTGCTGCGTCCGTTATGGGCGTTCATGTCTTCGATACGGCCTTTACGCTCAGCGATGCTTTTCATGACAGGTCCGAGATAATCATCTGGAACGTCGAGATAGAGGGTTTCAAAGGGCTCGCAAGTCACGTCATTGATGCGCTTGGTGATAACCATGGGGCGGGAAACGAGAACTTCGAATCCTTCGCGGCGCATCTGCTCGACGAGAACAGCGATCTGCATGGCACCACGGGCACTCACGTCAAAGATACCAGCGGTGTCTGTATCGGCAAACGAGAGTGTGACGTTCATCTTTTGCTCACGCTCTAAGCGGTCGCGGATTTTACGGGAGGTCACGTGATCGCCTTCACGACCAGCGAGCGGGCCGTCATTGACAGCGAACTGCATGACGATGGTCGGTGGGTCAATGGCGACAAACGGAAGGGCAGGGGCGTCGGCAGCACCGGTCACGGTTTGGCCGATGTCCACGTCTTCAAAGCCGGAGATGCCGACAATGTCACCAGCACCGCCTTCGACGGAGTCACTGGTGGTGAGGGTGGTGTATTGGAAGACCTTGGTGACCTTGATTTGCTTGGGTTTTTCTTCAGGGGTCTTGCCAAGAAGGAAGACGCGGTCACCCAGCTTCACGGTACCACGAGTCACTTTTCCGATGGCCACACGACCGACGAAGTTGTCCCAATCGATATTGGAAACGAGCATTTCGAAGCTGCCTTCTAGCTCCGCTTTCGGCGCTGGGATGTGCTTGACGATCTGTTCGAGTAGGTAAGTCATTTCCTTCTGCTCGCCATCGGCCTTGTCGCTGACCCAAAGGGCACGGGCGCTGCCGTAGATGAATGGGGCATTGAACTGCTCTTCCGTTGCATCCAGTTCCATGAGGAGTTCCAGCACTTTATCATGAACCTTGGCTGGCTCGATGTGTGGACGGTCCATCTTGTTGATGAAAACGATTGGCTTAATGCCCTGCTGCATGGCCTTTTTCAAAACGAAGCGGGTCTGTGCCTGGGGGCCATCATAGGCGTCCACGACGAGCATTACGCCATCCACCATTTTCATCACGCGCTCCACTTCGCCGCCGAAGTCGGCATGTCCAGGCGTGTCCACGATGTTGATGATGTTTTCGCCCCAGTGGACGGAAGTGTTCTTGGCTTTGATGGTAATGCCCTTTTCCTTTTCCAAGTCCATGCTGTCCATCGCACGTTCGGCGATGGCTTGGTTTTCGCGGAAGTTACCGCTGGCGCGCAGCAGGGAGTCCACGAGGGTCGTTTTGCCGTGGTCAACGTGAGCGATGATGGCGATATTCCGGATCTTTGAAGGAGGGGTCATTAGTACAAGTAGGGGGAAGGGAGCGCCGAGGCTAGCAGGTTATCCCTCTTTGGCAAACGGGCGTTTTGCCTCATGGACTAACCATCAGGTTTTATGTAGGCGTTTTGGAGCCGTAAAATGATGGAAAAGCCTCGATTTCAGAATTTTATCCACCTCTGAGGGTCCTGCACCCAGGAGGACGATGATCGGTAAGGATCTCCCGACGAGATTACCGACCAGAGGCGGCTCCTTGCCTGGATGCAGGATTTTGATGGGGCTGATGGTCAGTGGTTGCCTGACATTTTCGTTGTCGGCCAAGGGCGGATATCTCTCCAATAGATCTTTATGCAATGATCGTTCGCTTTGGTAAATGTGAGATAGGGCTTTTCTGAACGGCCATCATCTCCGCTACTTTCGTGCGATTGCAAAGGAGGGAAGCCTCACCTCTAGGGCAGCCCATACCAATGAACTGGTGCAGGAGATGATTCAGACAGGAAAGGCTAAGCCAAAAAGCTAGTCGATGATCAAGTGGCCTCCGCACAACATCACTTCATAGGCTTGACCCAGTCGGCTACAGGCCGTTTTGAATTCGTCGGGAGTCACCGTGTTAAATTCAAACATGTCGTAATGGCAGGGCACCACTAGCTTGGCAGCGCAGGATTTGGCCAAAGCTGCGGCTTCGCTGCCATTGAGATTCCCGGCTACGCGGCGTTGAGGCTCATTGCCATTGATGGGCAGTAGCATGAGGTCACAATCGCGCGGCAGGCTATCCACCAGCCCCTCATGCCAGAGGGTGTCGCCACTATGATAGATGATATATTTTCCACGACGTATGACAAAGCCAATGCAGTGGCAATGCCCTGCCGCATCGCGCTGGATCACATTATGAGCAGCCGTCATACCTGTGATCTGCCAGCCATCGACTTCGATCTGTTCACCCGCATCCAGGCCTAGAAGCTCGATCTCAGACTCGCCCAATCGTTGCCTTGCCTCGGAGATGATCGGGTGCGGAAGCACAAGCTTGAGTCCTGAGTTGACCTTAGAAAGCGGGATCAAAGTGGCTGCATCGAAGTGATCTGTGTGCAGGTGGCTGGCGGTGACGACGCTGATATGAGTGAGCACGTCTGGATTCAAACAGCGTTCAGTCATCCTGACATGAGGTTTATCTGTCTGGGCATACTTCAGCGTCAGTGAATCAGATAAATAGGGATCTAGAAGCAGACACGATCCTTCATGCATCAAAAGAAAGCCACTCTGCCCAAGCCACCAGACGTGCAGCCGTGAATCTTCACCCGGAACACTCTGGATCTCTCGGAGCAGCTCGGCTTCTTGCTTGATGGGAACAATCATAGGTCTATCATGCACTCAGTGGGGGCCATACCGCAAGGACCGGGTCGGATCACGCAATTGTGAAAGCAGAAGAGTTACCTGCCAAAACGTTCGCCTACTCCCGAGGCCAACCCCGCATTCTGGTGGTAGTCTCGTTCGCTAGAACGAGGCATCTGGGAAGTTTTTCAAGCGGTGCTGAGGAAAGTCAAAAAGCTGAACGTTTAGCAGCATTGGTTAACCTTGTGTCATTGATGATGACTTCATCATGCCAACTGGAAACCTAATGGGCGACCTCGACCGGAACTCACTCTGAATTGCTGCAGTTATCCCTTCGGTAAATACTGTTATTACTTTGGACCCATTGAAGACGGCATTGAAGTCATTTGAGTGCTCCACTCTACGCGTGATCTTGATCAAATCAGGTTCCCTGAGTAAAACGCCAAGCGCTGGTTCAAGACAAAGTTTCCGGTTCCCTCGGCATGAAGCGCTTTTTTGGCGATGCGCTGGCCTCTGGCATCATGGCGGAACTCCAACTGCTGCAGCACCATCTGACCTGGGGGCAGGCATGTACTTGTTTTTCTTCCAGGCTGATGATTCCGTTCTCAGCATCCCAGCTTTAGGTCCAGTGGCATAGCATGAACGGCATCACACTTGTCCTGGCATCTCAACCTGCCCGCACCGGGCTTTAACCAAGCGCGTTCTTTCGCAAGTCTCGCATCGAAAACAAAGTGCCATTCCCGCCTTTGAGCCGCCTAGCGCCAGTCTTTCGCTTGGGTCCAAAAAGACTTCGGTTCTCGGTGAAGATGCTTTCCACAAACTCCTGGCTGCCCAGCACCAACCCATCGCTGAAGTAGCGCACTCGCAGCCTGACTAGCTCCATGGCGCTCAGTTTGCCTTTTTGCTTGAGCACCTGGCGCGCTTCCTCTGCCGTCACTCCTTGGCTCACGACGTTCACATTTTGGGCATCCTTGATCTCTACGCCTGTGGAAAACAGCAGGCAGCGATACGCCTCTGACCCGCCGTTTTCCCAGCCATCCACGGGAGTGCCTGTGATCTTGCTCAGCCCACGCTGCGCCTTCCGTATCCCGCTTACGGCCTCGGCATACCCGCACCAGCGATAATCCTTTGGATCATCGACCAAGCCGGCGCGCACGGGATTGAGATCAATGTAAGCCGCCATCGAGTGTAGCGGTTCGCCTTTGCCCTCAACCATCACACTTTTATAGCGATCCATCCACAAGGTGCCTTTCCGCTCGCGGCGCTTGTTGAACCAGCGACTGAAGCGCTCCTTCACTTCTTTCATGTATGTGCCGAGATCACAAAAGCGCCTCTTGATTCCTTCCAGCTTCGTCTGCACCAGCGCGTCCAGCCCCATCTTGCGCAGCTCGGCGAGTTCGGCGCGCAAAAAGTCCACATAAGCCTTGCTGTAGAGCGCACGCATATGCGCCAGCAATCGCTCCTCGCCTGCTGGACCCGCGAATCGTTCCAGCCAAATCTCTCGTTTTGGCACCTCCACCAGCGCATGGAAATGGTTCCCCATAATGCAATAGGTGACTAGCTTCACGCCTGAGAATTCTGCCAACCTCCAAAGAATCCGTTTAAGCGCCTCTTTTTCAACGTCATCAAAGAACACTTCTCCGCCACAAGTGCGGGACATGACATGGTA